>NZ_JBVFVE010000001.1:0-1045168 GCF_055523595.1 Mycoplasma sp. 6934
ATGATAGGAGTCAATGAAACAAACTGAGATGTTGATAAAAATATTAGGACGAAACAATTAAGAGAATTTTTGTCAAACGAAGTAAAAGACAATATGATTTATAAAACTTTTTTTAGTGATGTAGAAATTTTAGATATACAATCGCAAGAACTATTACTAAGTTTCAAAAATTACAATAAAAATTCAGAGCAAATTTATTTGAATATTTATAAAGAAAGTCTTGATAAGTCAGTAGAGCAAGTATTTGGCAAATTTATAAAATATAAAATTGTTACAGAAAAAGACCATAAAAAAACTGAACAAGCATTAAACCAAATAATTGAGCAACCAAAGCAAACTAAAAACTATTTTCAAAATGATTATTCAGATAAATCAACGTTCGAGAATTATTTAAAGGGCGGATTTAATAAAGAAGCTGTTGATATTGGAACAAGCATATCAAAACTTACTGTAGATTTTAATATCTTTTTTTTATCTGGACCTTCAGGTGGTGGAAAAACCCATTTATTACAAGCTATCGGCAAAAAAATAGAAGAAAGTGGTAAAAAATCAATATATATAACTCCTTTAATTTTTAATAAAAAAATACTTACCGCTATCCAGGATAATAAAACGAATAATATAACTAAATTAATTAACTATATAACTAATGCTGATATTGTTCTTTTTGATGATTTTCATATCTTTGGAGAAGGTCAAAAAAAACAAACCAAGAATTTTATTTACCAAATAATCGAAGCCCGTATGCAAAAAGATGTTCCTACAATTATTTCATCAGAAAAAGAATTAAAAGAATTGAAGCTTCAGTTTGAAGATCGCTTGTATACTAGACTTGAATCAGGTTTTATAAGTAAAATCAGCAAGCCCGCCGAAAATGAAATTGATAATATATTAAATTTTTTATTAGAAAAAAACAACATTGATCCAAAAATAATTGATAAAGAGTCTAAATTATTTGTTGTTAAAGAATTCGGGGGTTCAATAAGATCTTTGTTGGGCGCTATAACAAAGATAAAATATTACAATGATGATCTTATAAAAACTGATTATGTATTTAGCGTTATTAAAAAAATCTTTAAAGAGAGGTTTAAGGAAATAGCGGAACTAACACCCGAAGTGATTATCAAGAAAGTTTCAGCATACTATAAGATCAGTGTTAAAGAAATTATGGGGAAAACTAGAAAGAAAGAGATTGTTATTGCCAGGCATATTGCTATTATTTTAATGGATGATATGTTGAATATGTCTTCAACTGAAATTGGACGCTACTTAAATAAAGATCATACTACAATTTTGAATGCTTTGAAAAAAAAGAAAAATGAAGAAATATATTCTTCTATTAAACTTGTCTTAAACCAAATAAAAAGCGAGATATACACAACTAAATAAAAGTTATTCACAATTTTAGTTTTGCAAAAAAGTGTTTTTTTTACAAAATAAATATGTATTTTTGATATTTTTTTGTATTTACCCCAAAAAAGCACAAAATATAATAATATTAATATTGGAGGTTAAAATGAAATTCACAATTTCAAAAAAATTAATAGAAGATACAATAGATTTTTTATCAGCGTACGTGGAACCTTTAGATACATTTTTGCCATTTAGAGGTATTTTAATTGAACTTTATTTTGACAAATTAATTTTTACAGCTGGGAATACAAATATAGCTGCTCAAAAAACAATTAAAATAGACGAAAAAAATTTGAAAGTAGAAACAACAGGAAAACTATTGATAAATGCAACTATTTTAAAAAACTTAATAAAAAAATTTGAAAAAAATATTACATTCTTTAAATCAGAAAATAATTTAGAGGTTTTTGAAAATAATACGCACTATACTTTGGTATTCTTAAATGAAAAACTATACCCTGATTTTGATTTTTCATTAGTTGAATCTACTTACAAAATAAACTCAAATGAGTTATTAACAACAATAAATAATGTTTATATATCATCTAATTTAAACCAAGAAAAAGGAAATAACATAACATCAAACCCTACCACAAAAGTTATAAACATTAAATCGGAAAACACAAAACTAAGAATTACTGCTTCAGATAGTTTCAGGTTGTCAACCCATTTATTAGAAATTAACAAAGAATCAAATTTAAACATAAATGTTGATTCCAAAAACTTCAAAAAGTTATACCACAAAGAAATGCCTACAAATATAACTTTATTTATAAATAAAAATAAAATCGGAATCATTTATAATAATACTAAAATTTTCACACACCTTGTGAATTTAAAATACCATGATATTGAAAAATTAATAAAATTTTCCAATACCAAAAATATAAAAATCAAAAAAGAAGAATTATTAAAAATAATAAATAAAACTGTATTTTATAATGCTGAAAAAACAAAAAGACTTGAATTTTCTGTTTCCACTGAAAAAATAAAAACTAGCTTTGAAGTTGCTGAAGTAGGAATTTCACAACACTCAACAACTAATTTTGAATACAATGGAAGATCATTTGATATAGATATCGACTGACATTATATAAAGGATGCTCTTGGAGCATTTAACGAAGAAAATATATATTTATGTGTAACAAGTGACGAAAAAAGAGTATATATGGTTGGTGATAAAAACAACGGAAACATACAATTAATTACCCCTATTAGGAGGTATTAATGAAAATCCCTATTACAAAAGAATTTATAAAAATCGGGCAATTACTAAAATATACAAAACTAATAGACACAGGAGGCCAAGCTAAATTCTTTTTAGAAGATAATGAAGTGACAATAAACGGAGAAAAAGTTATTTCAAAAAACACAAAAGCAAGGGCTGGCGATATAATATGAATAAACAATACAAAAATACTCGAAGTAGAGTAAAAAGCAAATAAATTTTTTGCTTTTTTTATTAAAATTTTAAATAAATTTTAGCATTTATGTGTATAATATGTAAACAAACTGTAAAGCAGTTTTACTTGACAAGGAGGATTATCACTAATGGTAAAAATTAGATTAAAAAGAATGGGAAGCAAATTTAGACCAGTTTACAAAATCGTAGCAGCTGATGCAAGAGCTCCCAGAGACGGTAAAATTATCGAAGCACTTGGGTATTACAATCCAAAAACAAAAGAACTTGTTCTAAACAATGAATTAGTTACAAAATGACTTTCTTTAGGTGCAAAACCAACTGATACAGTTGCTAGTTTACTAAAAAAACAAAAATAATATTTTGCTATGAAAATTAATTTCTTAACAATATTCCCAAACTACATAAAACCACTTAGCGACGAAAGTGTTATAAATAAAGCTATACAAAAAAACTTAATCCAAATCGAAACTATAGATTTTAGAAACTTTTCTAAAAATAAACATAGAAAAGTTGATGATGAAATTTACGGTGGGGGACACGGCCTTTTACTGCAAATAGAACCAATTGATTTAGCGCTAGATAGTTTAAAAAACCGCGGAGGTTACAAAGTTTTAGTAACTCCACAAGGAAAGGTTTTTAATCAACAAATTGCAAATGATTTATCTTTAAAAGAAGAAATAACGTTTATTTGCGGACGTTACGAGGGTTTTGATGAAAGAATTACAGATTTAGTTGATATAGAATTATCTATTGGTAATTATGTATTAACTGGTGGTGAATTACCTGCTATGGTAATGGCTGATTCGATCTTAAGGCTTTTGCCAGGTGTTATTAAAGAAGAATCTCATATAAATGATTCATTTCAAAACGAAGGATTATTAGATTATCCACAATACACAAGGCCAAGAGACTATAAAGGAATGAAAGTTCCAGAAGTATTATTCAGCGGGAATCACAAAGAAATTAATTTATGAAAAAAGGAAGCACAAATATTAAAAACAAAGAAGAATCGACCAGATATTATCGAAAGGATTAATAATGAGAAATAATTTCTTAGAACTAGTAGAAAAGTCACAATTACGTACTGATTTACCTGTATTCCAAACAGGAGATAACGTTAAAGTTCATGTTCGTATTCGCGAAGGAGAAAAAGAACGTATTCAAATTTTTGAAGGTTTAGTAATTTCTAAAAAAGAATCAGGAACTAGAGAAAGTTTTACCGTAAGAAAAATTTCTTACGGTGTTGGTATTGAAAGAACATTTCCTACTAATTCACCTTTAATAGCTCATATTGAAGTTGTTCGTTCAAACAAAGTTCGCAGAAAAAGATTGTACTATATGAGAGACCGAAAAGGTAAGAGCGCTCGTTTAAAAGAAATAAAAAGATAATTTTCCACGAAATAAATAGTTTAAAGAAAAAAATATTTGCTAATTTAAGCAAATATTTTTATTTTATTAAATCTAAGAACTCATTTTCATTAATTATTTTTATATTTAATTCTTTTGTTTTTTTAAATTTAGAACTATTTATGTCTAAATCATTTGTTATAAGATACGAAAGTTCTTTGGAAATTGAATTTGAATATTTTCCTCCATTATTTATAATTAATTTTTCATAGTAACTTCTGGGGTTTGATAATTTTCCTGTTATAGCAAAAGATAAGTTTGATAATTTCTTTGTTTGTTTATCGCTTGCTTTATTATAAGTAAAAATTTTATCAAGGTTTAGCAGTAATTCTTTGTGGTCTGTGCGATATTTTTCTATTTCTTCTAAAATTGATGGCCCAATTGTGTCAATTAATTGAAATTCATTTAAATCTATATCTATTAATTCTTGAAAATTATTTATTTTAGAACTTAAAAGTTGAGCCGCTCGTAAACCAACATGTTTAATTCCTAAACCATATAAAACTTTATAAAATGGTGTTTTTTGTTTGCTTTCATTAATAGCATTTATTATTTTGTCTATTTTAGTTTCTTTAAACCCTTCATAGGTTAAAATTACACTTCTGTAAGTATATAAATTAAATAAATCAATAAAACTATTTAAAATACCTTTTTCGAAAAAAATATCAATTATTTTATCACCGAGAGTTTGAATATCTAAAGCATGTTTGCTAACAAAATGAATTAATTGTTTTTTTTGCTTTTCTTTGCACAAATAGTTTAAACAAAACTGATCAACCAAATTATTTAAATTAATTAATTGTGAATTACAAGAAGGACAATTATTTATACCTTTATAGTAATCTTTGACATTTTTTGCTTTTACACCAATAATTTTAGGTATTATTTCGCCTGATTTTATTATGCTTACTTCATCACCTATATTTATATTCATATTTTTAATAAAATCTAAATTATGTAATGTAGCTCTTTTTACTATTGTTTTTAATAAATTAATTGGTTCTATATCTGCAACATAACTTATTTTTCCAGTGCGTCCAACTGCAGGAATTATATTTTTTATAATTGAATGCTTTACTTCTGTTTCAAATTTGTATGCTATTGCATGTTTTGGGAATTTAGAGGTTTGGCCATAACTATCTCAAAGGTCAATTTGATTAACTTTTAAAACAAAACCATCGCATTCAAATTCTAAATTATCTTTTATGTTTTGGAATTTTAATATAGAATCTCAAACTTCGTCAAAATTACCTTTTTCTTTAACATATGGATTAGTTTTAAAACCTAAATTTTTTAACTTTCTTATTACTTGTGTTTGTAACTTTAAATTTAATTTGTCACAATCAACCACATCATAAATAATTGAAGCAAGATTCCTTTCTTTGATATTACTATTGTTAATTTGTTGAATTGAACCAGAAGCAACATTACGGGGGTTAGCAAATAATTTTTCATTATTTTTTAATCTTAGGTTGTTTAATCTTTCAAATTCACTTTTTGGTAGGTAGATCTCGCCCCTTACTTCTAAATCATCATAAAAATTAATTTTTTTAGGAATGTCACTAATTTCTTTAACGTTATTTGTGACATCACTACCTACTAAACCAGTTCCTCTAGTAACTGCTTTAACTAAGTTACCACCTTTATAATGTAATGCAATTGAAACACCATCTACTTTTGGCTCTAAACTATATGTAATACTTTGATTTTTATTTTTAGTTGTATTTTCTATAAATTTTAAAATATCTTCTTTTGAGTGAGCTTTATTTAAAGATAACATTGGTTTATTATGTATAAACTCATTAAATTTATTTAATGAGTTTCCGCCCACTTTTTGTGTTGGAGAGTCAGGTTGGATATATTGGGGGTATTGCTTTTCAAGAGTTTGTAATTTGATTAACTCTAAATCATATTTAGCATCAGAAATTCTTGGATCTGATAAGTTATAATATTCGTTATTTCATTTGTTAATATTTCTAGTTAATTCTATAATTTTTTTTAAAATATCATTTTTTGAATTCATAAAACTATTTTACCATACATATAAGTTTCATAAAAATAGACACATTTATTTATTGAAAATGTGTCTATTTTTTAGTTTTAAGTATTTTTAAATAAGCAGTTTGTGCTATCATTGCACCATTATCTGTTGCATATTTTAAATTTGGCATAATTGTATTAGGATGTAATTTACTAAATTGTGACCTTAAGTATTTGTTAGCGCTAACTCCCCCACCTAACATTAAAGTTTTTATTGGGTATTTTTGTAGTGCTTTAACTGTTTTTTGTATTAAATACTCAATTGCTGTTTGTTGAAAACTTGCTGCTATTTTTTCTTTATTTATAATTTCGTTTCGCATTTGACATTGATTAATAAAATTAAGCACTTGTGTTTTTAATCCACTAAATGAAAAATCAAATTCATCTTGTGTTTTTGGTTTTGAAAAACTAATATATTCACCATTATAAGATTGGTGTATTTTGTCAATGATTGGGCCGCCAGGAAATCCTAAATTTAATTTATTTGCAACTTTATCAAAAGTTTCCCCAACAGCATCATCTAGGGTTTCCCCAATGATATTAATATCATCAATATCATTGGCATATAATATTTGAGTATGGCCACCAGAAACTAATAAACAAAGAGCAGGAAACGTAACTTTATGGTCAATTGTTGCTGAAAGAAAATGACCATCTAAATGGTTTATTGCTATGGTTGGCTTGTTTAAGCTTATTGATAATGCACTTGCAAATAAATATCCAACTTGTAAAGAACCAATTAAGCCGGGTTCTTTGGTATATGCAATATAGTCTACAGTATTTAAGTCATATTTATTTTGAATAAGTTTTTGGATAATTGAAATATTTTTAATATGTTCTCGAGAAGCTAATTCGGGAATAGTTCCTCCAAATTCTTTAAATATATCAATTTGTGAGATAGTCCACATATCTAATATTTTTCCGTCTTCTAATATTGCCAAAGATGTATCATCGTGAGATGTTTCAATACCTAATATTCTCATTATTTTTTATTACCTATTTGTGGTTTTTTTATGTAATATGGATTTATATTTAATAAATCTGACTCTTCTTGGAAAATTGTCATAGAATTAGAAAACTCATTAATGAATTTATTATAATTAACTTTATTAATGAGTTGATTATCTTTTGGTATAATCTCAATATTATCTATATAATTTTCTTTACTAAAATTTGCTTTATTTAAATAAAATACTTTGTCACCTTGCGCATCTAAAAACATTTCATTTAAATTTGGATTAATAAAATTTAGAATTTTAAAAGTAGATGTAGTAAAGATTTTTTGGTCATGAATTAATGCGACTGTTCTTAAAAAAATCAAGGAAATACGAATTCCAGTAAAAAAACCAGGACCTAAATTTAAATAAAAACTCTTTATATCATAAGTATTTAGTGAGTTTCTCTTTAAAATAAGTTCAAAATTTTCAACTAATAAATTAACTTTTTTAGGGACATCCTTAATATAAATTTGATCAATTATTTTTATATTATTGTTAAATAAAATTATTAAAAAATCACTTGTTGCAGTATCTAAATATAAATTCATTATTTAGCCTCGATTTGATATGTGTGAGATCCGCCATGGTTCAATATTGCATTAACCATAACATATTCTTTAAATTTTAAATCATGTAAATTTGATCATTCTATTGCAACGATATTATTTTCAAAATAATCCTCGAATTCTTCAATATCACCTTTAAAGTTGTATAAATCAATATGAATTAAGCCAGTGTACATTTTTATATAATTAAACGAAGGTGAATTAATTTTTTCTTTTATACCTAGATGTTTTGCTAAATATTTTACGAATGTAGTTTTACCCGACCCTAAGTCACCATTTAACAATAAATATTTTTTTTGTTGAATTATAGGTAGTCAAAAAGAAACAACTTTATCAAGTTGTGTCTCATCAGTTAAATTATAAATTTTCATTATTAAAGTATTTTTCTAGTGTTGTTTTGATTTTGGTGCCTTTAATAACCACAATTGCTTCAGGACCTGTATGAATTGAGATAACGTTTGGAATCGGAATTATATTAGTTTTTATATTGTATTTTTCATCCAAATAATTTAGTAAATAATTTGCTTCTTCTGTTTTTTCTCCTAATAAAATCACTTCGTCATCATTGTTGAATGTTTCCATTTTTTCATCTATGGCATTTTGTAATGATCTTAAGAAGAGGCGGCCTTTGCCTTGTTTTTTTAATATACCATCACTAAATTTAATTAGTGGCACAATTTTAAGTAATTTTGCCAAAGTTGCCACTGGTTTTGATAGCCTACCACCTTTTACTAAATAATCATTATACTTAGGGACAAGCGTAATATCTAATTCATAATCATTCCATATGCTAGCATTTTTTATAGAATTATCAAGGCCTAATTTATCAAGATAACTTAAAAACTTATTAACTCTAAATAAAATTGTTTGTGCAACGTCTACTGATTTAACTATGTGCACGTTTGGATATTTTTCTGAAACAATTTTAAGAAAACTATATTGACTTGATAAATGCTCTGAGATTGGAAAAACAACCACATGTTTATATTCATTTACTAAAGACTTAATTAAGTTTTCAGAATATCCTATTGGCGTAGCAGATGTTTTTACTCCTTTAGTTTTTAAGTTGAATTTATCAAAAAATGTTTTAGTATTTAAATCAATACCATCATTATAAACAACATCATTCATTTCGATCTGAAGTGGCAAAAAATAGAATCCAAGTTTTTCTGCTTGATGTTTATCTAGGCCACAAGCTGAATCGACAACTATTGCTATATCTTTCATAAAATCTATTATATAAAATTTGTTATAATTTTAAACATGATTATTATTAATAATATAAACAAACATTTTGAAAATAACTCAATAATTTTTATTGATTCTAGATTGGTTTATACAAAAAGAATTATTGTTGATGATTTAATTTTCAATATAGATAAAAACAACAACGTTAAAAGCATAAATGTGTTAAATAATTTAAAATATAACATTAAAAATGATAAATTTTATACTACTAAATTAAGCGCGTTAGTGGCGATTAATAAGATAGCATTAGAAAATAATTTAATTATTAATGACAAACCTCAATTTGTTTATGTTAAAGTTATTAAACGTGTAGTTCACCCTAAATCTGAAAAACTTTTTGTGTTGACTGTAAGTGATTCTAAAAAGGAGTTTCAAATTGTTACAAATACCGTTGACTCCCTTGAAGGTTGTGTTTTGGTTTGTGCTTTGCCAGGCTCTACCACATATTCAGGGTTAAACGTTTCACCTGGAAAGGTAATGGATGTTGAAAGTAATGGTATGCTAGCAGGGTATCAAACTTTATCAATTAATAAGCAAGGATTGATTTTTGGAGATATTGAAGATATTGGGAAGGAATTTATTATAAAACATGATAATTAATGAATTAAAAAATAGAGGAATTCTAAAAGATGTAACTAATTTGGATAAATTTAAAAATATCGAAAAAGATGCTTATGTGTATGCGGGGTTTGATCCAACTGCACAAAGCCTTCATTTAGGAAATTATATTCAAATCGCAACAATGTTACGTTTAAAACAAGCTGGTATTAATGTTTTAGCTGTTGTAGGTGGAGCAACCGGAATGATTGGTGACCCCACCTTTCGTTCGAAAGAAAGAGTTTTATTAGACCAAGATAGTATTAATCAAAATAAATCATTTATTGTAAAACAATTGCAAAAATTCGGTTTAGAAGTTTTTGATAATTTGGAATTATATAAAAACATGAATGTTTTTGATTTTTTAAGAGATGTAGGTTCATCAATTAATATCACTTATATGCTAGCTAAAGATTCGATTGCAACAAGGTTAGAAAATGGATTAAGTTTTACTGAATTTAGCTATACCTTAATACAAGGATGGGATTTTTATAAACTTTATGTCGATAAAAATGTTCATGGTCAATTTGGTGGATCTGATCAATGGGGAAATATCACTACGGGGCTTGAGATTATATCTCGTAAGGAAGGTATTGACCATAAAGCTTTTGCTTTTACATGTAATTTGCTTACAGATGCAAGTGGTAATAAATTTGGTAAATCCACAGGTGGTGGTAGCTTATGGCTAGATCCTGAAATGACCAAACCATATGATATGTACCAATTTTTATTAAACCAGCCAGACTCAGAAATTGAAAAGTTATTAAAATGATTAACCTTCATACCACTAAATAAAATTGAAGATATTTTACAACAACACACAGAAAATCCAAAGTTACGAATGGCTCAAAAAACTTTGGCATTTGAAGTTATTAAAGATGTTCACAATATTGAAGACGCAACAAAATGTAAAACACTTTCTGAAATTTTATTTAATAAAGACTTAGATTTAAATAGCATAACAACACATCAAATATCTTTATTAAAAAAAGATTTAAATTGTTTATCTATTAAAGAAAATACTAATTTAGTAGAAGAATTAATAAAATTTAATGTTCTTAAATCAAAAAGAGAAGCAAGGGAGTTTATTACTAATAACTCTCTTAAAGTAAATTTAATTCCTATTTCTGAAGAGTTTTTAATGTATAGCAATTTTTGAGATAATAAGTATTCATTACTACACGTTGGAAAAAAGAAAATTTATTTATTAGAAATTTTTAAATAAAAATAAATATATAAAAAGTTAACATAAAACTATGTTAACTTTTTTTGTTCATATGTTTTTTATAAAACAATTTTTGATGCATTTGGCTTACCCGCATAAATTTTATATGTTTCTAAAGCAACTTCGTATCCAAATAATTTAATTAGTGCAATGAATGCTAATCGAGCTGATGCATATGGTGAATTTCCAGTTGTAAATTTATGTTCATTATAATTTGTAAAGGAATCAATTCAATTTTGTTTTCTTAATTCTTTGCTTCAATCTGAAGGATATGAAGCAAAGGCATTATTTTTAATTATATTTGCTTCTTTTAAGACGTTTGGAGCATCACAAATAGCTATAATGGGTTTTCCTAATTCGTGGTGTTTACGAATTAAATTTAGCGATACAACATTTTTTCTTAAAGTTTGTGCACCAGGCCCTCCAGGAACAAAGATAACATCATAATCTTCTATATTGATATTGTTACAAATGTTATTTATATGTGCAAGATTATCTTTCCCATGTACTTCCTTAAGATTTGGATTATAAAAGTAAATTTGAGTGAATTTTTGTGATGTTTTAAAGATAGTTAAAGGGGTAACTAATTCTACATCTTTAAATTTATCTTCGATGATTACTAATAATTTCATTATTTTTTTCTCCTTACTATACCACGATAAACTAAATAGATTATTAAAACAAATGGCAATAAAATAGTTAAAACAAAAATTATTACGTATGATTTAATTCAAATTTTATTTTCTTGAGTTTTTTGTTCGTATACTACATTTTGTAATTGCACTGCTGCTTCATTTGAATTAAAGTTATTTATTATATCATCAGCTCTTTTTTTATCATAAAACAAGCTAAAAATATAAAATGCAAGGGCACTAATCATAATTGATAAATTTATTATTAACAGTAAATTTGTATTTTTAAATCATTGATTAAATACTTGTTTAAAATCAAGAATAAAGTGTATATTAAAACTTGTATTTTCTTGTGGCGAAAATTGGCTACCGATTTCAATAATTTGATCCTTTAATGAAAAAATTAAAATATTAAACAATCCAAAATATGTGAAAAAGAAGATTATTAACCAAGTTATACGAAGCCTTTTTAAAATTAGCGAACGGTATAATTCTGCAAAAACAGGACTTGAAGAAATATCATTGCTTGAAAAATTGTCTTTGTACTTCTTGTTGATTTTTTTTCATTGCAAGATTTTAATTGTATTTTTGGTTATATAGAATAACGAAATAAATCCAGGAATCGAAATAAGGATGTAAAGACCAATTCCGAGCGATTCTGTGTTTAAATGTGTTAGGGCGTTATAACCAATTCCAATTAAACAAACCGTTAAAACAGATAATCAAAATAATAGTGATACAATCCTTGTTTTTGTCTCGTTTTTTATTATTTTAAAGGTTGTTGGATTGAAGTCTTTCTTTATATGAGGATTTTTAATCGTTTGTTCATTGTTTATGGGTAAATCTTGTTGTTTTGGTTTAAACATATGTATTTAAATATTAATCTTGATCTTCATCTTTATTACTTGATGAATTTTGTGGTCTTTTGCTTTTAGCTTTATCTTTTAAAAACTTAATAAAGATATCTAATGATTTACCAACATCTGCTTTTTTTCTTAAACTTTCGCTTTCTACTATTTCATCTAGTTTTTTAACTAAATTATTTTGAGTTTTATCTTCTAAATTAGCAGCAACATTTTTAATAATGTAAATTTTATCATCAAGTTTAGAATCTAGTGTTTTAGCTTCGTTGTATAATTTATCTATATTTTGAGTTAAATAATCAGTTAAGATTTCCCTTTTTTTCTCGTCTGAATTAGCTGCAAGATAATCAGGTCTTTCTGCAGACATTCTAGAAATTGCTTTATCAACAATGTCTTCTAAATTCTTTTCAATTTTTAATTCTTTTGATTTTTCCTGCAAGACAGGAATCACAATATCGAAGATACGATCATTATTAATAACTTTTGAAATTTCACTAAGTGCTTTATCAACCCTTTCCTTTTCTTCTTTGCTTAGTGTTGAATAGTTTTTACTTCAAAGTGTTGAGTCTGATAATCCTTCAACTACTTTTTGAAAATCATCTACTTTTGAGAATAATGAAGCAAATGATTCTCCTTTACCTCCAGTCATTATTTTTACTCCAATATTTGATACTGTGTTTGTTGAACTGTCTTCATTTTTTGAAGAAACAAGCATAACATTAGCCATTAATAAACCAGCTGGTATTGTTGAAATAGCATTAGTTATACCAAAAGAAACTCTCTTTAATCATTTATGTTTTGCTGTTTTTCTTTTGCGTCTAAATTTAGGGATGAAGTGTAAAATATTGTTAACTACAAAAAATAAACTTCTTGCAGAGAGATAGATAATGATTGATAGTAAAGAAACTAGCAATGGAATCACTCCTTTTAATGATCTTATATCACTATCTTCCGAATTATTAATATAACTTGATAAAGATCCGTATATAATAATTGATGCTACAATTGTTATTACAATTGCGGAAATTTTAAATATGGTTCACTTAAAACCATATAAAAAACCAAATCCAAAACTAATTAACAATGCTGCTATAAATATAAGCAAAACATATGTTGTTGAGCTTTGGTTATTAAATAACTCTGATAATTTTATTAATAAATTTTTTAATGTTTCTGACATTTTTTCCTTTCTTTATAAATATTTTGCCTTTGTTTGTTTTTTTCATGGATTTTTTTGATTTATTCTGTCGATAAATAATTTACCATTTAAATGATCTAATTCATGTTGAAATACTATTGCTAAATAATCAGTAACTTCATATCTCATATGTTTATTTTCTAAATAACTAAAAGCATCAACAATTATTCTTTTGCTGCGGTGTACATAACCTTCTTGATTTGGGTGTTCTTCAGGAACACTCAAACAACCTTCGCCATCACTTAAAGCAACCAAAGATTTGCTTTGAAATATAATTTTTGGATTAAAAAGTACATCTTTGAATATAATATTGTTTTGTGAATCAGTTAAATAAACATAAAAGACATTTTTTAAAATTCCATATTGTACGGCTGCAACACCAACACCAGGGCGAAATTCAGATTCGCCACTTTGTGACGTATCGATATGATAAATCATTTGTTTAGCAAGATCAATATTTTCATTAGATAATGGTAATGTTACATCTAATGATCGCTTACGCAGAACATTTTCAGGCAATTCTACAATTTTTATATTATATTTTTCTTTATTTTGCATCTTAAAATAAATTATATAATATTTTAGGTTAAAATTTTAAAGGAGTTTAAAAATGCAAATATTTCTAACCATGTTACTTAATTTAACATTCTTCTTATTTGGGTATTTATTGGGTTCTTTAAATACTTCAATTTTATTTGGGAAACTCACTAAAAAGCCAGATTTAAGATTGTATTATTCAGAAAATGCTGGTGCTACAAATTCTCTTAGAGTTTATGGCAAAAAATCAGCTATTATTATTTTATTAATAGATATCTTTAAAACATTCATTGTTGTCTTATTATGTCGTTTAGTTAGCCAATCAGTAAATGATGCAATAACTGAAGAATTTATACGTAAAACTAAAGACGTAAGTTTATTATATTCAAAACTATATTTAATTCCTCTTTTAGGCGGAATTGGTGTTTTACTTGGTAATGTATATCCGGTATTTTATAAATTTAAAGGTGGCAAAGGTGTTGCTGGTTCAGTTGGCTTATTAATTTCAATTAACATTATTTTATTACCAATTGCAGCAATTTTCTTCTTTGGCCTTATGTTTTGAAAAAGATATGTTTCATTAGCAAGTGTGTTAACATCTTTAGTTATGATTGTTTTTATAGCAATTCCTTGAGTTAATTCAGGGCCATTATCATGAGTTTCTGGCGTTGAGTATAACACAAATATCATTACTATATGTTTTTATATTTTTAATGCTGGAATTGTTATTTTTGCTCATAAAGCTAATATTCAAAGACTGCTTAAACATCAAGAAAGAAAATTCGGGCAAAATTAAAATAATTTATATTTTTTTATAAAATATTATAGATTAAATATAAAATTTAATTATCTTTAGGAAGATTATGAAACAATACAAACGGATTTTAATTAAACTTTCTGGTGAAGGTTTTGCAAATAAAGAAAAACATTTAGCTATTGATAATGAATTAGTTAAGAAAATAGCTTTACAATTAAAAGAAATAGTAAATAAAGGCATCCAGGTATCAATTGTAATTGGTGGTGGTAATTTTTGAAGAGGAGCTTCTGCGGAAAAAAACGGGATCCCGCGCAATAGAGCGGACTATATTGGAATGTTAGCAACTATTATGAATGGTTTAGCTCTTCGTAGTGGGTTTGAACTTGTGGGTTTGAAATCAAGAGTTCAAAGCTCATTAAGTTTAGATCCTAAGATAGCCGAAAACTATGTAAATGAAAAAACAATTAAATATTTAAAAGATGGGGAAGTTGTTATTTTTGTTGGGGGAACCGGTAGACCATTTTTCACAACCGATACAGCTTCAACTCTTTATGCGGCTGAAATAGGTGCTGAAGTTATTTTAATGGGGAAAAATGGAACTGATGGAGTTTATGATAGTGATCCTAAAAAAAACCCAAGTGCAAAACGTTATGACAAAATAACTTATGACCAAATTTTAGAAAATAAATTACAAGTTATGGACCTAACAGCCACTAGTATGGCACGCGATAACAATATTGACTTAATAATTTTTAACTTATTAGAAGATAACTCAATTTTAAGAGTACTTGATTCATCTATTAAACATACAGAGGTAACAAAATAATGGAACTTGATTTATATATATTAGAGTTTGAAGATACTGCAGAAAAACCAATTAGTCATTTAAGATTTGAAATGTCTAAGATTTCAACAGGGCGAGCAAATCCACAAATAATTAAGGGTATAAAGATTAATTATTATGATACTTTAACACCGCTTGAAGAATTATCTCATATAAGTGTTCCTGAACCACAACAACTGCTAATTAAACCTTATGATCAAACAACTACTAAAGATATTTATAAAGCCTTAGAAAAAGCTAATTTAGGGGTTATGCCTATTGATGAAGGCCACCAAGTACGTTTAAATTTTCCAACTTTAACAACAGAACGTAGGAAAGAACTAATTAAAAGCCTCGGCAAAATTTCTGAAGCAGCTAAAGTTGGAGTTCGTAATGCTCGCCAAAATATAAATAAAAATATTAAATCAGATGCAGAGTTATCCGAAGATCAACAAAAGCAATACTTAGATAAAATTCAAAAATTAGTTGATGAATATATTGAAAAAATCAATATGTTAACAAAAGAAAAAGAATCAGAATTAATGAATAAGTAACATATAAAATTATTAGATAAACAAAACAACATTCGGTTAATTTATCCGAATGTTGTTTTGTTTTTTGGCAAAAATTATTTTTAATTTATTCCACTATAAATCTCTTTCTTTTTACGATAATTTATAATATTATAAACTGATAGGATGGGAACAATTAAATCAATTATATACATAATTTTTATATGCTTAGTTGATGTTTTTAATAACATGATATTTGCAATATAACGAGGTGCAAAATAGACTATATAAATAAAACACCCAAGAAATAACCAAAAACCTACAATTGTATTGATGTCTAAACCACCAATAAAATTAATTCTTTTAATTGCTAAAGTCAGTGCAGAAGCAAAAGAGAGTATGGCTGAAGTATGCCAAATAAACTTAATTATTGTTTCTTTATTTAATATATTATATAGATATCCTATATCTTGTTTTTCTTTAACGTTTTGGTTTTTTATATCTTTTTCTAAATCCAAAATGTTATATCAACCCTTAAAATAAATAAAAACAACAAAAAATATAAAGCCACCCTTCTTCCATTGTTTGCCTTCCTTTTGTAGTATTTCATTATATATTTCAGCAGAATATAAAGAAATAAAAGATGTAGGATATGCTATTATACTAAACCCAATTAGTGGACTTAAAATAACTACCAACACAATATACACAATATAATTTGTAAAGTCTTTAAATGCATTATTAATTATCTGTGAAATACTAGGAAATAAATAATAAAGTGCAACTATCATTCCTATTAAAACACCAATGCTAAATAAATCCCTAAACAAATTAACAATCTTCCACTTGATAATTAATTGTCTAGTTGTGAAACTGTGTTGTTTATGATAAGACTTTGTAATTATTTTAATTACAAAACTTGAAGGCCAAAAGAATAACAATATTCTGTATATTTTTAGATTAAGACCTGACATTATGAATTTTTGATCATTTTTTAGAACTAAAATTAAATGGATTCTGGTTATAAATGCAAAACAAAATGAAACAAAAAATATCAAAGCAATTAAATCTTTATTCAGAGTAAATGAAGAATTATTAACATTATCATTTGGCAAAAATGAAATATAACCCTCAGGATTTTCCAAGATTATACCCCTTGGGTTGTTGTAGATTAAAGATTGGCTCAATTTATTGTCAAGTGTAAATAATAGTATAAAAGCCATTATTTTTAAAAAAATAAGAAAAGATAAAAACCAAAGCACTATATAGTTTTTATCATTTAATATAAGTTTTTTAAATTTTAATTTTCTATACATTAGTTACATACCTCATTAATTACGTTATTTATATTATTAACTTCTGTTTTTATAAAAATGTAAATATTTATCAGATTTAATTCCGCTATTTTGTGTATTTTTATATAAATTTAAAATACCAATTATTTTGTTAATATCTCGCAAGTGACTTTTCCAAAAAACACCAAAAAACAAACAAATTTTTTTCTTTATATTTAGATAATTTTATGTTATAATATAGTTCCTTAAATTATTTTATAACGTAAATTTTAATATAAGTGAGGCTTGAAAAAGCCTCATCTTTTTTATACAAAAATTTAAATGTTTATTACATAAAAATAACTAAAAAATACGGACAGGATTTTTAGGTAGTTACTACTTGCCTTATTTTTTGAATATCGTCAAGATTAAAAATGTAAAAAGTTACTTTATAATAATCCTTAGAATTAATTAAATAATTTTGGTATTTGTTTAAAATACCGACAATTTTAGAATTATGAAACAAAGGGCTACCGAAGAATTGATTATTAATATGTGCTGGATGATTATAAGTTACGGTTTGATCTGTTTTTTTTATTTCCGAAGATAAAGCAGTTATAGAAGAATGAATAGACTTAAACATGCCAAAGTAAATTTGTTTATATAGTATTGATGTTGGCTGTATAGGGGTGTATGATATAACTTCATCTATGTTAAGGTCTAAACTTTTAGCTGAACTAATTTGTTCAATTACATTATGATTATTTGAAAATTCATTTCTTATAGGTTCACCACCGTGATTTGGAGCCTGAATAAGTCTATCTCCTCAACTTGAAGATAATTTAGATTTTTCTATTGCATAGACTATATAATTTTCGTGATTAAGAACTATGTCAAAGATAACCTCGCCACTAAAAAAATATAAAGGATAGTTATTTTCCAAATTTGTATTTGTTAGGCTGATATCAATTGTTTTTTGATTTAAATTTTTTAAATCTCCACGGCTTGTTAAAAAATAATATTTATCATTATTTGTTGCTAAGTAAGTAGAAGTAAAAGTTTTATATGTGTCTTGTTTGTTTTGAGCATCCTGAAACTTAACAATAGTTTCTAATATAAAATTTTGTTTTTCTTTATTTTCATTTGCCAACTCTTTTTTAAGTCTTATTTCTGGAACATCACCACAAGAAACAGCAATAGGGAATATTGTTGATATTGATAATCCTGTTAAAAACATTTTAAATAAATACTTGCGCCATAACATAATTATTGACCATCAGTTAATTTCTTATAATACAAATATTTACCCCATGCCTCTGTTTTTTTATCTTCAAGATAGGAACTGGCTTTTTGTGTTAGTTCTTTTACTTTTGGAACTAAGTAGGTAAAGGGACCATTAATAACAAGACTTTTTAAAAAAGAAGTTAAAAGTGCGGTCCTGCTAAGTGTATTTGATCACTTTTCTAAAATATCCAACACTACACCAGTTGATATCCCAACGATCACACTATCATCATTAGTAGTCATTGCCATTAATATTTTAGCTATAATTCAACCTTTTTTGGCCTGGGCAGCAGGAATGTTAAGACTCAAATAATTAAGATAAAGTTCAAGAAAATCTAAACCAAGTGGCAACATTTGAAATAATTCTCCAAAACCTTTTACAATAAAATCAACCGCCTCTAGAGCTATATAAACTGATCATCAAAAGGCCCTTGGAAATCAATGATATCAAGCCTCTTCTAAAAGTTCTTTATTTTGAAAGTTATCTTTTGTAGATTTAATCAAATTAAGTGCAATTGACTTTATTTCTTTTTCTGTTAACTTATTTTTTAATTGCTGTTGAACAATATGTTTAACTTGAGTTTCTATGTTATTTATATAATTTTTATTATTTTCGTTGCCTTCAAAAACAATTTTAATTAAAGAATCTCTTAAATATTGTTGAGGGTGATTTTTGTAGTCGATTGTAATTTCTCCTTGAAATTGTTGTTGCTGTGTAGGCACACTAGCAAGTAATGTTAAAGGTGCAGCAATTACTACAGAGGTAATAGAATTAAAAATTGTTGTTTTTCATTTATTGATTCGAAAATGCATTTACTAATAACTCCTTAATATTTTTGTATTATTTGCATATAAATATTTAATTCTTTAGTATGTTGTCTTGAAGATAACTTGCTTGGTTATTCAAATGTCAAAATACATATAAATATTATAATAGATTTTTATGTATTTTGCGATTTAGTGTATAATATATTTCTTAAACAGTTATGTTTAAATCTCATAAAATACGGTGCCAAGAAAGGTGCCGTATTTTTACTGTAATATAAGATATTCAGAGGAAAATGCAATATTTCAAAAGATAAATGCAGAAATAAAGATTTTATGGAGAATTTTCGCTATTTTTAAATTATTAACCAAAGACATGAAGACCTTATTAATGAAAAAAACAAAACCAATAACTAATTTAGTTATTGGTTTTTGAACTCTTCTTTTAAATATTTATCAGGTAATGTATTCAGGTTAATATGGCAATAACCCATTGGATTTTTCACCAAATATTGCTGGTGATATTCTTCAGCTAAGGTTTGGTCACTTACTGGCAAGAATTCTAAGTAATTTTTCTTACCTTCTTTTTTAACAAAATGATTATTTAATTCTTTAAATTTATTAAGTAATTCCTCATTATTTGTATAAATACCAACTCGGTATTGTGTTCCTTGATCTCCCCCTTGTTTATTTAAAGAATAAGGATCAATTATCTTTAAATAAAAATCTCAAATTGTTTCTTCGCTTATGATTGAATCATCATATTCTATGCAAACTGCTTCAACGTGCTTTGATGTTGTACACACCTCTTTGTATGATACACCTTCAAAACCTCCGTTAATATAATATGATTGTGCACTTAAAATACCTTTGATTCTTGAAAAGAAAGCCTCTACACCTCAAAAGCAACCACCTGCTATAAATAATTCTTTTTTCATGTGTTTATTATATTAAAAAAATAGTTATAAAAAATAACTATTTTTGGTGTTTTATAGTCAATGTAAATTGAGCGCTAAAAAGTGAAATTGAAATTATTTGTCAAATAAGTCCTCCAACAAAAGATCCTATTGGAGCATTTGCGGCTGAGGCTTCAATAATTTGTAAAATTCATCAAATAATTCAAACAAAATTGTTTGTTATATAAATAACAAACATTCCATATGACAATCCTCCTCATTTGTGTGTTTTTAATGATTGTATGAATTGTGGTAAAAATGCTAAAGTTGTAAAAGCAGGGAAAACAAATCCCATAATTGCTTCAACTGTAGAAGGAATTAATAATGATGTTCATACCCCACCAGCATAAATAATTATATGTAAAACAACAAAAATTAAGCCAATAATAAGATATGCACCAAGAGCACTTCAGGCCTTAACTTTTAATTTTTTGTTAAATTCTGTTTTATATAAATACATTAGTCCCAGTGTTATTGTTTCAATAATTAATGTTATTGTATTTGGGATTATGATATTATGTAACGAATTTGGACTTAGCGCTGATCATACAATCCATAAAAGAATACCAGTGTGAAAAATCCAAAAAGAATAGAAATTTACATCACCAGTTTTTTTGTCTTTGATTATTTTGAATAGTTGAGGGATACTAAGCGAAGCCACTAAAATAGCTCCAATGTACCCCAATATAGTAATTGCTAATTGCATTGTATAATTATACCACATTTCAAACATGATGGTTAATTAGACCTATCCATATGATTAAATGTGAAAATTTTTTAAATAAATATATATAATTTATTTTATGAATGATACAATCGCAGCAATTAGTTCAGGATCAAGAATCAATCAACCAATTTCAATAATACGTTTAGCGGGTCCTGATACTTTAAATATTATTAAAAAAATATTTAAAGGGAAAATAGGGACAGATCATGATATTACTTATGGTAATATTTATGATGAACAAACATTAATTGACGAAGTTTTGGTTATGTGATTTTTGGGCAAAGAAAAAAATGGAAAGATTATTTATAATAATTATGTTGGTGAACCAATTGTAGAAATAAATTGTCATGGCGGAATTGTTGTTACCAATAAAGTTTTAGAGCTTTTATTATCAAATGGAGCAAGAATGGCTGAACCAGGAGAATTTACTCGCCGTGCTTTTTTAAATGGTAAATTAGACTTAATAAAAGCTGAAGCAATACATGATTTAATTATGGCTAAAACATTAACACAAGCTAAAGCTAGTGTTCACCGTTTTACTGGTCAAACTTCTAACTTAATAGATAGTTTATCGAACGATATCGCTCTTTTAATTGGGATGTCTGAAGTTAATATTGATTACCCTGAATATGATGATATAGAACAACTAGATAGCCAGATTATGCTCGAAAAACTTAAAGTTTTAAAAACTAAATTTGAAGAAATTATAAAAGTGTCTAATGATAGCCGCTATATGTTTGAAGGGGTTAAAGTTTCGATCTTAGGTAAACCAAATGTAGGTAAGAGTAGTATACTTAATGCATTGCTTTCGGAAGAAAAAGCAATTGTGACAGATATTGCAGGAACAACAAGGGATTTAGTAGAAGCTTCATATCAAATTAATGGTATTTTATTTAAATTAGTAGATACTGCTGGATTACGAAAAACTGATAATATAATTGAACAAATAGGAATTGAACGATCATTAAAGCAAATTGAAGAATCTGATTTAATAATTCATGTTGTTGATCCAATTCAAGATGAGAATGATTTTGATAAAGTGATTAAGGAAGAAAGCAAAAAGCAAGGTAAGTTTTATTTAAAAATTCAAAATAAGTCAGATTTAGTTGATAATCAAAAGCAAGATTTAATTTCTGTTAGTGCTTTAAATAATGATATAAAAGAACTTGAAAATGCATTAGTAAAAAACTTCGAAAATTTAGATATTATGGATAAACGTATTTTATCTAATACCAGGCAGCTATCTTTAATTCAAAAAGCACATAATTCATTAATTCAAGCTGAGAAATCCATTTTAGATAATGCTACTTTTGATGTAATTATTGTTGATTTATATGATGCCTGGGATTCACTGCAAAATATTAAAGGTCAAGTAAATCGCGAAGATTTGCTTGATGTTATGTTCAAGAATTTTTGTTTAGGTAAGTAATATGAGTAAAAAAAGAAATAAATTTATTGATGCACATTGCCACGTTTCAACTAGGTCATACCAAGAATTTCACATTCAAGAAATTATGGAAGCAGCTGAATACAATAACATTGAATTTTTTGTTAATAATGGTGGACACCCACAAGAAAATATAGAGGTCATTGAATTAGCTAAAAAATACCCTTTATTTAAAGCATGTATTGGAATTCACCCAGAAGCTGGCAAGGATGGAGATGACTATCTCCAAGTTAAAGAGTTATTGGAGTTAAATAAAGAGCATATTATTGCAATTGGTGAAATAGGCTTAGACTATTATTATGAAGACTCACCAACTAGAGAAAATCAAATAGCAAGTTTTGAAAATCAGGTTAAATTGGCATATGGTAATAATTTACCATGTGTAATTCATATTAGAGATAAAGATAATGAGTATTTAGCATACCAAGATGTATATAACATTTTAGTAAAATATCCTAAAATTAAATGTATGTTACACACATTCGCCGGAAACTTAGAATGAGCCAAAAAGTTTTTGGAATTCCCAAATTTATATTTTTCTTTTAGCGGGGTGGTTACTTTTGGATCTTCGATAACTGCTAGGGAAGTTATCGAATTTTTACCTTTAGAAAGAATTTTAAATGAAACGGATGCACCATTTTTAAGGGTACATCCGTATACTGGGCAAAAGAATGAACCTAATACCGTTTTATATGTTTATTATTATATTGCAGGCATAAAACAAGTAGGTTTAGATAAATATGTAGATCGTATTAATAAAAATGTTAGAAAGTTATTTAATTTATAATGAAAGATAAGAAACACGTTTTTGCCAAAAAAAAGTTTGGGCAAAACTTCTTACATGATTCAAATATTATTAATAAAATAGTTTCATTATTTGATATTAATGATCAAGTTATAGTTGAAATAGGACCTGGTAGAGGGGCTTTAACTAAAGAATTAGTTAGAAAAGCAAAACAAGTTATTGCCTTTGAAATTGATAAAGATATGGTTGATGTCTTAAATAAAAATATTAATCTTAATAACCTTGATTTGAGACATCAAGACTTTTTAAAATCAGATTTATCAAATTTACCAAATTCAATAGTTATTGCCAACATACCATACTATATTACAACAGATATTTTATTTAAAATCTTTGAACACCGAGATAAATTTTCAAAGGCTATTTTAATGGTTCAAAAAGAAGTAGCACAAAGATTAATAGCTAAATATAAAGCTTATGATTATTCTAAATTAACTGTTAGTGCTCAATATTTAGCTAAGGTTAATTTAGAATTTATAGTACCTGCTGGTTGTTTTATACCTGCCCCGAAAGTAGATTCTGCTATTGTTTTATTTGAATTTTATCCAAATATCACAAAAGAATCTTGGCTAGAACTACAAGAATTTTTTAAACTATGTTTTGCTAATAGAAGAAAAAAACTTAGTTTTAGTTTAAAATCTAAATATTCATTTGAGAAGATCAATAATGCATATTTAAAGCTTAATTTAAATGATAATACAAGAATTCAAGAATTAGAAATAGAAAAAATATTAAATTTATATCAAGAATTAGAAAAATAAAACGTTTATGCATAGTTTACAAGCATAAACGTTTTTTATATTTGTTTTAATTAACTTTATCAAAGTTTAACAATCTATCCCTATAATATTCATATTGTTTTTGTCTAAGATTTATTTCAGCTGGTAAGCCTTTAGTTAAATCGTTTGTTAAGTCGGAGAAATTATCTAGGATTTCAACTATTTTGTTTTGAATTTGAAGGGGAGGGAGAGGTATAAGAATTTCCAAAATATCAGGCATATGTGGATGCTGGATTCCTGCACCCCTGTAATAAGATTCAATTAAATCTAATTTATTATTTAATACATAATATAAATATTTTATGTTTAGTTCATTACTGTCTCTAGGTAATGCAATTACATTACCCCCAGTAATGAATTTACCTTTATAATATTGCACTATGGCATTGCCACCCGTTGGAAGGTAAATTACTTCTTGCTCATCAACATATTTGCTAACTTTTGATTCGTTAGCAAATATGTTGGTTTTATTAGTAGTTAAGATTTTAATTGTACCTTTATCATCTGCTAAATCTTTTAGTTCTTTAGCACTAAAATATTTTTTGTATTTATAAATATCTTGTTGTTTATGAGAAGCAACATCTTGAAACTTTTTGTTTCAAGTAGTTATTTCTCATAAAGGTTTATATTTAACCTCATACCCAAAGTTAACTAGTTCAAAACCAAAGACATATTCAAATAATTTGGCTAATCCCGGATTATCTTCTCTCTCTCTCTCGATATCATTAATATTAAATGATAATAAGAGATCTCTATAATATTCATATTGTTTTTGTCTTAAAGATATTTCAGAAGGTAAGCCAATTTTGAGATCATGACAAATTTTCTCAAAGTTATCCAATACTTCTGCAATGCGGTTTTGGACTGGAAGAGGTGGAAGGGGAATTTTAATTCCAGCCATAACATTGCTCATTAGTTTGGCATTACCCATTCCGATATTTACATGTTCTTTTGTACGGATGGATAATGCATAATATAGGTATTTTATATTATCATTAGTTTTAAGGTCTAATAATCCACAAATATTAGTAATATTAAATTTACCATTACGATAAAATACTGTTCCAGCATGTGCTCCGTCTGTGGTCCAGGTAATATATTCTCCATCGTATTGGTACGTATTAATTTTGCCAAGTTCACCATTATTTTCAGTTTGCGATGAATATACTGGATATTCTCCTGGGTTATCTCTAATATAATCCTTAGAGATAACAATTCCCCTGCTTAACTTGAATAATTCATCGATTCTTTTATACTCAACGTTAACTTTTGAATCATCAAAAGTTAATAATTTATCTCTGTAATACTCATATTGCTGCTTACGGTATCTAAGTTCTGTTGTAAGTTCTGTTGTAAGTTCTGTGAAATTATCAAGAATTTTCACGATTTCATCCTGGATCGCGCGGGGAGGGATTGGGATATCTAAATTATAAATATCATTAGTTCTTAAGTTAGGTATAGCACCAATAGCTTGTTTTTGTAGTTTTAATTCACTATTTTTTAAAACATAGTAAAGATATTTATGATTAACATTATTGTTAATATCAGTTATAACAAATAAACAATCACCAGCTCAGAAGTTTTTACTTTGTCAAGAGACAAACCCAGCGGATCCTACTCTTGCAATAGTTATTTTATTTTCATTATAGTTGTATGAATCTGAAAAACCAACCGGAGAAGTTCCTCCATTTATTACTGGATAACCATTATTTTTTAATTTGCTTTTTAATAGTTGTTTTCCTTGTGTACATTTTGCAACTTCCCTAAGTTTTACTATTTTTACTCCATTAGGGCATAATTCTTTAATCAGTTTCTCAATTTTGTTCACTATTAAACCTCCCTTTAAATAACATTAAATATTATTTAATTATAGCACATAAAAAGGTTATAGAAAAAGCAAGGTGTAAGACTTGCTTTAACATTATTTTTTATGTTTTAATGTGGGGAATAAAAGAACATCACGTATAGATTCTTTTTCAGTTAAAAGCATAGTTAAACGATCAATTCCAATACCGCAGCCACCAGCAGGAGGCATACCATAATTTAATGAATCTACAAAGTCTCAATCAATATCGCTAGCTTCATCATTTCCATTGTTTTTTTCTTCTAATTGTGCTTCAAAACGTTCCAATTGATCAATAGGATCTGAAAGTTCGGTATACATATTAGCATATTCTTTAGTATTAATAAATAATTCAGCACGTTCTGTAAATCTTGGATCATTTGCTTTAGCTGTTAATGGTGATATTTCGATAGGATGTCCATAGACAAAGGTTGGTTGAATTAATGTTTTTTCAATTAATTGTTCAAAAAGTTCATTAATAATATGACCTAATTGGAAGTATTTTTGCAGTTTAACACCATTCTTTTTGGCGACTTCTAAAGCTTTTTCTAAACTAATGTTTCTAAAGTCTACTTTAGTAGCTTTAGAAACAGCATCTACCATATCAATTCTCTTAAATGGTGTTTCTAAATCAATTTCAACACCTTTATTAAGAATCTTTGTTTTACCTAATTTTTTAGCGATTTGTTTGATTAAGATTTCAGTACGATTCATCATACCTTCAAGGTTTGAATAAGCCTCGTAAAATTCAATTGATGTAAATTCTGGATTATGAGTAGTATCAATTCCCTCATTACGGAAAATACGTCCTATTTCATAAACTCGATCAATTCCACCAACTAAAAGTTTTTTAAGTGGAATTTCAGTTGCAATCCTTAAAACAAAATCTTGGTTTAAGGCATTATGATGAGTGGTGAATGGTTTTGCTGAAGCTCCCGAAAGGTAGTTATGTAAAAAAGGAGTTTCCACTTCCATATATTCTAAATCATCAAAATATCGTCTAATTTCTGAAATAATTTTAGTTCTTGTTCAAAACACCTTCTTTGATTCTTCGTTCATAATTAAATCGACATATCTATGTCTGTAGATTTCTTCAACATCTACTAGTCCATGGAATTTATCTGGAAGAGGCTTAAGGGCTTTAGTTAAAAGTTTGATATTGGTTGTTTTTATACATACTGCACCGGTATTTGTTTTCATAACTTTACCTTCAACATAGATAATATCACCTATATCAAAAGTATTAACTAATGATGCTAAAGATTCATGTTCTTTTTTGTTAAAGTAAACTTGGATCTTAGAATGATAGTCTTGAATTAAGATAAAAGGGCCCCGCATAGTCATAATTCTACCCGCTACTGCGACTTCATGATTAGACTCATGTAACTCTTCTTTAGTATATGATTCATAAGTTTTAAGAATATGATCTGAATATTGTAGTTCTTTTAAACAATTTGCTTTGGCAAATGGTTCAATATTGAGATCTTTATAAGTTTTTAATTTATTACGTCTGACAAGTTCTTGTTCTGTATATTTTTGCATTGTTACCTACTTTTCATTGTTTAATTTTTTTAAAAGTTCTTCTAATCTTAATGAACTTTCATTAATTTTTGCTTCACTTCTTATAAAATCTTCTTGTTCATCTTTTAGTGTTTGTTTTGAAAATAAATCCTTTGTTTGAAAGTCTGATTCATTTTCTAGTTTAAGGAATTTTATTTCTATTAATGATTGTATTTTTAAATCTGTTTCAAAACCATGTTTAATAGTGGTTGGAATAAATGATTCTTCAATAAAACTTTGATTGCTTGAATTTTGACCAATAATTTTAAAATTATAACCTGTTTGTAAATCTGCAACCTTAAAATTATCAATATTAATTATTTTTTTACCTTTGATTAGTTTTGTTACATATTGTAACTTACTAACATGCAGATGCTTAATTTGGCCATTACTGGTAAGAATATTTAAGATATCCTGGTTTTTAACCATGATAAATTGGGCCACCTTATCATTTAGCGAAAGATAAATTCCTTTATTTCCTTTTGCTTTAGGTGAGTAAATCGCTAAGTCTGTTTCACTATATAAAGAGCATAAACCATTATTTGTTAAAATGAGTATATCATGTAAGCCATTACTGATTGTAACGTTTACAACTTCATCGCCACTAGAAATATTAATTGCAGTATAACTTTTATTAAGTTTTTGTACTTTAAAATCTGATAATTTTACTTTTTTAAATAAACCGTTTTTTGTACCAATAACTAAAAAAATCTTTTCGCTTCAATTATTGACTTTAATAACTGAAACAACCTCTTCGTTTAGTTTTCAATCAACTAGTTCACTAAGTTTTTGCCCAGCTTCGCGTCATTTATATTCATTAATTTTATAGACTGGCAATTGAATATAATTACCATGAGTTGTAAAAATTAATAAAGTATCCATTGAATTAAATTTAGTGAAATATTTTAAGAAGTCATTTTCTTTTAAGGGGTAAGATGATAATGAATTAGAACTCACAGTTTTATCACTTAATTTTTTTAAATATCCTTGTTTAGTAATTGCTACATAACTATCCACATCTTTGATTAAATCTGTTTCTTGGTATGTAAAGATATAATCTTCTTCAATTATTTGTGTTTTTCTAGGATAACCAAAGAGTTTTTTAATTTCCTTTAGTTCATTAATTATATACCCATTAAATTTATCTTCATTACTTAACAACAGTTCAAAGAGACCAATATTTTTTTGCAATTCCTCTTTTTCTTGGTTTAAAGCTTCTTTGTCTGTTTTACTTAATTTATATAATCTAAGTTCAGCAATGGCGGTTGCCTGATTTTGAGTAAATTTAAAATTATCAATTAAGGCTTGTATAACACCTGCTTTTGACCCCTGTGCATTTCTAATTACAGATATGATAGCATCAGTTATTTCACTTACTCTTAAAAGACCCAAAATTATTTCTAATCTCAAATTACTTTTTTCTAAATCAAAAGTTATGGTTTTTGTTTTAACCTCTTTGACATGTAAAATGTAATTATCTAAAAGATCTAATAAAGAAGCTAATTTGGGTCGACCATTAACAATAACTACTTGGTTATAGTTATATGTATTTTGTAATTTAGTTTTGGTAAATAAATAACTCATAATGCTTTTATCGTTAGAATCTTTTTCTAAGGTTAATAAGATGTTAATTCCTGATCGGTCTGATTGGTCTTTAACTTCTAATAATCCAGCAATTGATTTATTTTGAATTATTTCGTCAATTGAATAAACCAAAGCTGATTTTACAACCCCATATGGGATTTCAGTTATTTCAACAAATTTATATTCTCCTTTAGTATAAATATCATATTTACTAAAGAGTCTTATTTTATTTTTGGTTGAATTATTACCGTATTCAAAAGCTTCAATGATTCCATTAGTTCCATGAATAATCCCCCCAGTTGGAAAATCTGGACCTTTAATATATTTTAAAATTGATTTTAAAGATGCTGTAGGATTTTTGATTTTATGAATTGTTGCATCAATGATTTCATTTAAATTATGCGGCAACATGTTAGTAGCCATACCAACTGCAATACCCATAGCCCCATTAACTAATAAATTAGGGAATAATGTTGGGAGTACTAAGGGTTCTTTTTCTGAATCATCAAAATTTGGGACAAATAATGTGGTTTTTTTCTTTATATCTCCAATCATATATTTAGCTATTTTTGATAATCTTACCTCAGTATATCTCATTTGAGCAGCTGGATCGTTATCAATTGAACCAATATTACCATGCATATCTAACAAAGGAATATTATTTTTTCACCATTGAGACATATTAACCATGGCTTCATAAACTGAGGAATCTCCATGAGGGTGATATTTACCAATTACATCACCAACAACCCTAGCGGATTTTTTATAAGGCTTGTCAAAGTCTAAACCAAGTGAAAACATTGAATAAATAATTCGTCGCTGCACTGGTTTAAGTCCATCACGTGCATCAGGCAAGGCTCGCTGCTGGATAACATATTTAGCATATCTTTCAAAACGTTCTGATAATGTTTTTTCTAATGTTTCATCAATAATTTTTTCAAGTGTTTGGTTGATTTTAGTTTTCATTTAATTCCTCGATTTATTTAATCTTTGTATTAATTATAGCACGGAAAATGTGTTTTTATTATACTAATGCTTTTATTAATTAACAAATAAGAGATTAGTACCATTTTAGTAGTTTAGTATACAAAAAAACTAATATTTTAATTATTTAAAAGAAGATTAATTAAATTAATCTTCTTTCTTTATTGATTTTTGTATTCATTATTATATCATGACTTTATTTTATTAAGGTATGTCTTTTTATCATCTCCAGGACTAATAAAACCTACTCGTTTAAATACTAATTCTTTACTTTTAGGAATCTTAAAGACTCCCCAATAGTTATATCTTCTTAGTTCATCCGTAATAGGGTATGAAAAACCTACATTCCCAAGGTTGTGGATTTCAAATTTATTACTATCTTCATTTGGTATTAAAATACTATGTTCAAGTTGTCGAGATATTATTGTATCATAAATAAATATATCATATTTATTTAAGGTCTCATAAACATCCTTTGCATCTAAAAAAACGTCTTCAAAGTATTTTTTAATTTCAGATTCAATACCTTCAACATTACTAACATCATGTCATTCTATATATTTCTTAATAATAAAATTATTAAAGTCATCTGCTGTAGATATTTTAATATATCCATTATGTTTATTGCTCTCAGGAACGTCATTAAAAATACCTGCATTAAGTTGTTGACGTCCATTAGTTGTATTATTAGAGCTCCAGGGTGTATTATTTGTTACAAATGTTGCTACTTTTACAAATTTATAAAAATCTTGTTCAATTGACACATAAATATCTTGAATTTTTTGGTATATTGTGTTTTCGTCTTCTATTAATGGCTTGTCTTCGCCAGAGGATTGTTTGTGTTCGCAAGAGATAAGTGATAAAGGTAAAACAAAAGAAAGCGCTGCTAAAAATACTTTTTTAATTTTCATCGTTTTTAACCATGTGTGTTACTGCAATTAAGTCATCCACAGAATTTCAAAATGAATTTATAGAAAATTTATAGATTCTGTATCTATATATACCACTTTTTGTTACTTTATAGTCAATTAATTCATCATTACTGCTGGCCACTGTGACTTTCTTAATTGTTTGTCAGGTTCCATTTGGATTCTTATATTCTAAATATAAGTCATAATCTGAAAAAAATTTATTATCCTGATTTTTAAAAGTTTCAGCAGATTTTAATTGAAATTCGTTTTTATGAGTTTCGTTTCATTTCTTTAATTGTGTATTTATTTTCTCTTTTTCTAGTTCTTGTTCAAGGCGTCTTCTGCTATTAAAAAAGTTTTGGAATGAATTTCATCAATTATTTGTAAAACTATATTTAGGTTTATTTTTCAGCATTCTTTAATAGACCTGCATTAAAGGTTCATGAACTTGAAACCTTAATTGTTTGGTTAGTATTTAAAAAAATTTCATTACTTGTCAAGATAGTGCCACGATCTTGTGTTGGGTGTACTTTAACTGTAGAATAATTATTAGCAGCCTCTAACATAGACTGAAAATTAACTGTTCCCGCACCAAACTTCTCCTCATATCCACTACCTTTGTATTTTGTGTATGATAGTTTTGGGCTAATTGATGATGCTGATAATATTGATTTTATAATCGGAATTTTAAATTCACTATTATTAATATCTGATCTTTTTTGTAACAATAATGAAATTAGTGCTGTGACGGTTGGTGCTGAAAAACTGGTTCCATTAGCATATTGTGTAAATGCGCCAACATCTTTCATCTTATAGTATAACTGGTAAAAATAACCTGGTGCTACAACAAGAGGCTTTGGTAGATCTTTATAACGGGTTTCTAAGTTAAAACTTGAATATGCAGCATAATTATTTGTTTTTAATGTATTTTTTGAAGCATAATCACTAAGTGCACCGACCATAATGGAATTAAATGATAATTTGTGATTATCAATTAAATGATTTTCTTTGTGTCCATCATTTCCTGCGGAATAAACATTAATAACACCATATTTTCTTGCAATATAATCTAAATAATAAGAGTTTTCGCTGTATTGTTTATAAAATTCACCATTTTCACCATAACTAGTTCCATAACTATGATTTATCAACCTTACACCATCATTAATTACCATTTGCTCAATTGACTTAGTTCACTCATTATCTGAGTTAAATGTACTCAAATATATCTTAGAATTCTTATCAATTCCATATTCACCACCTGCTATCATAGATACCATTGCTGCATGTGTTTGTGTTTGAATATTGTTTATAGTTGCATTGTTTTTTATCTCAATTCCTTTTGGAAAATATTTGTAAAATCTTTTATCATTATAACCCTTAGAAAATTCTAATATTCCAATTTTAGAGTTGTTTGTACCTATGTTTGAGGTGTTCGAATTATTTACGCCCACGATTTCAGCATTTTTAATAACTGAATTTTTAAAATGCCTTAAGTTATTATGCAATATATTTAAATAAGGGCCATCTGGACTTTCTGGATTGTATAAATCTGGATAATCTATATCAAATGTTGATCTTTGCGGTGCAATATTTTCATTTTTATATATTATAAATTTGTGAATTTCAGGCCAATCTTTTATAGTATTAACAAAAATTTCACGATCATTTTCATTGTTAAAATAGAATCATGCTACCGGCATAATGCTACTTGTGTCACTAGATGAGTAGTTTAAACTTAAATTCTGGATTTTCTTTAAAAAACTTTCATTGTAGCTTAAAATAATATTTTCATTATCTGTAATTTGGTTAACATTTAATAAAAGTTTAAGTTCATAATTATTGTTAATAAAAACTTGGTCGGTTGTAGAGTTATCTTCAGTGGACTTTATGAAAAATTGATCTCTAACTTCAAATTTACCATTAGTTAAATCTTGATATCATAAATTTGATTTTTGTATTTTGTAACTATCCGGAATAACAAAAATCAAGGATGTTATAGCTATCATTGATAAAATTGGCAACAAAAATTTCCTCTTAATGTGTATTTTTTTTCACATAAATTCCTTTCTTAATTTTTTAAACAGACACAAAACAAAGTATTAGTTATATTTTAAATTTTAATTAAAATATTAATTATTGCTTTTTTGTCTACTTAAATTATTATTAATTGGAAATGTAAAGCCGGACAGAAAAGTTAACATGTAAATGTTAGCTTTTCTGTTACCATTCGTTGGTACCAACGAAGAATTTTTTTGAAAGGATAAATTATGTCAAGACATTTAAAGAAAGAAGAATTTGCAAAAATATATGAAGAATATCAAAAATCAGGTTTCCCAGGTGCTTTCCAAGCCATTTACCAAATATCACCAGAAACAAAAAACTTACAAAGAAATAGTGTAAAAGTTAGAATTAATAAAATAATTAAGTATTATAATTTAGGTATGGAAGACTTATTGCAGACAAAGAAAGGTGAAAGCCGTAAAAAAGGAAGCGGCAAACCTAAGACGAAAAGAGAACCAAATTGAGATATTTTTGATCGTGATGATTTGTTACAAATAGCTAAAAGATATTATGAAATTACCAACGAATTACCTAAAAGTAAGAAAGTTATTGAATCTAAAAGTTTTAGTATAAGTTATGTTAAGCTTGCAGAAGTTTTTGGCATTTCTAGACAAACAATTTCTAAAATTCAAAATATTAAAATTGCACAAAAACTCCCTAAATATAGTGATGTAATCGAAAAATCGTTCATAGAAACAAAGTCAAGATATGGAAGGCTAAAGTTAAGTGTTTACATATCTCAAAAATACAAAATAGATATAAACGAACGTTCTTTAGGGAGATATATGAACCTTTTAGGCCTAAAATGTAAGCTTAGACAAAAATCAAAACGAAAAGAAATTAAAAATGTATCTTCACAAATTGATAACTTCGTAAATCGTGATTATAATGATCAAAACAATCGAAATATTTATGCAACTGATGTTTCATATATAAAAGCGCCAAAAGATGTGTTAGAATCACACGTTTATTTGTCTGCAATTTTGTCTCATAAAACTAAACAAATTATTGGTTTTAAATTATCAAAAAGTAATAATCTAGAACTAGTTTTAGACAATTTAAATTCATTAAAACAATACAAATCCAAAAATTTTATCATTCACTCAGATCATGGCTTTCAATATACACATCATCAATATATTAAAAAAGTTCAAAATATGGGTGGAATTATTTCCTTATCAAGAGTGGGTAATTCGCTTGATAATAGAGAAATTGAATATTGGTTTGGAATCATTAAAACTGAATTATTAAATGATTTAGATTATTCAAAAATAACATTTAATGAACTTAATGATATGATACAAGAATATGTAATTTGGTACAACAATGACCGAATTCAATCAAACTTAAACTGAAAAACTCCACAGCAATTTGCTATGGAATTATAAATAACTAAAATGTTAAATTTTGCTGTCCGTGTTTAATGTCACATGCAAGTTTTTTGCATGTGACATTGTTTTTGTCTGCCTTGTAATAAAATAGTTGTATTAATAATTTTTAAAAAATGAAAGGAGACTTTAAAATTATATGAAAAATTTAGAAAAATATATTTGTGTTTTTGACAAATATCGAAAAGAAAATAAATATCAACATTTTAAAATCGAAGAGAATTACAACACTATCTTGAAGATGCAAGGAGCTCTTGAGTCGCATCGAAAATTACGAGCAAACCAAATCGATCTAGAACAACTTTATAATATTTTACAAGAACTTTATGAAGGCTTCTCAATCCAAGAAGTAGCCAAGATTTTTGATAGAGACATTCGAAGTATAAAAAGTAAAATCCAAATTATTACAAATCGCAGACCACTTAGTTTAGATAAACAAAATCGCTATGTTTGTCCTAAGTGTTCAAAAAGAGTAATGCGGGTTAAAACCCTTAATTTTACCAAGCTATACGAACATTTATCAGGCTATTCGTTTTCGCGACTCTTTTTTGTAAGTGATACAATTAAAGAGAAATGAAAGGCCTACAGAAAATATTGGTATAGTGAGCTTAATACATACAATAAAAATAGAAATAAAAAGAATTTGCAGCAAAAAGAAGTTAAGAAATCAGTTACCTATCTTGTGAATTCTTTTAAAAAATTATCCCCTGATGAATTTGCTCCCTCACCTAGTACAATTTATAAAATAATTAAAAAATACCCTTATTTCCTTGATTTTGACCATATTGTTAAAAAATCTGAAGGCAAATATGGCATTAGGAAGAAAAAACAAACCAAACCTAAACTGGGAAATTTTTTTCGGACGGTTTTACCTTCCCCAACCATACCATTTGGCTAAGCCAAACGGAATGCTTTTGGAAGGTTTTTTATCTTATTCTTTTATAATTATATCAGTTTATAAATTCTTTGATTTTTTGTGATAATTCAATAAAAGTAAGCCTTTTACAGGTTTGATCAAAATTTGGAAAAATCTCGCTTTTAAGAATTGAAAAGAAATATTCAATTTCACGGTTGTCTAGACTGTTGCCAATTCTTGACATTGATATTTTACCTTTTAGCAATTCTATTTTTTTAGTATATTCAACAGACGAATAAGCAGATCCATGGTCAGAATGTAAAATAAAATTTTTTTTGAATTTTGTATTACTGATATTATTTAAAATTAGTTCAGTATCATTTCTAAGAGATAATTCATAGGTCACAAACTTAGTTTTATGGTCGATAATTGCGGATAAATAAATATGATTTTGCTCAATGTCTTTTGGTGCTGGTATGTAGGTCACGTCTGTTGCATATATATTATTGTTGATTGAATTATAATCTCGTTTTACTAAATCAGGCACTTTAACACAAGTATTTTTAGATTCTTTGTTTTTACGTTTTTGTCTAACAAATGTTTTTAAATTAAGTTTTTTCATATAATTCCCAAGGGTTCTAGGATTTATTTGAATATTATATTCTTGGAAAATATATTTAGCAAGCCTCCTTCGTCCATACCTTTCTTTATTTTCGACAAAACTTTTAAAAATTATTTCTTTGTGTTTGACATTTATCTCTTTAGCTTTGTTGTTATCTTTCAATTTCTCATAATATGTGGATCTTGCTATTAAAAAAATTTTTGCCTTGTATTTTGATGAAAGATTTTCAATTTCTTTAATATTTTTAATATCTGCATCAATATTATTTTCATTAAAAATTCGATAGTAGTATTTTATAACTGCATCTTTTTCATCATCTTTAAGAGTATTAATTCATGTATAATCGAGAACTTTCTTTTTCTTTCTCCCAACACCTTTATCTTTCTTGGGTGATTTACCGCTTTGTGATTCTATGTTCATATTTAAATTATACAGTTTTCTTTTCTTTAACATATTTTTCATTGATTCTTTATTTCAGTATGCTTTTCTGATGTCAAAACAGAAATTTTCAAATTCTGCTTTGGTTATTCCCAGGTTCAAGTATTTATCATATAAGTCAAAAATTTTAACTCATTCTTTAGTCGTTAAATGTCTCATAAATACCTCTTTTTCTCTATATTAAAAATATTCGGATTTTAAACATGGACAGCAAAATTTAACATTTTAGTTATTTATAATTCCATAGCAAATTGCTGTGGAGTTTTTCAGTTTAAGTTTGATTGAATTCGGTCATTGTTGTACCAAATTACATATTCTTGTATCATATCATTAAGTTCATTAAATGTTATTTTTGAATAATCTAAATCATTTAATAATTCAGTTTTAATGATTCCAAACCAATATTCAATTTCTCGATTATCAAGAGAATTTCCCACTCTTGATAACGAAATAATCCCACCAAGATTTTTAACTTCTTTAATATATTGATGATGTGTATATTGAAAGCCATGATCTGAGTGAATGATAAAATTTTTGGATTTGTATTGCTTTAATGAATTTAAATTGTCTAAAACTAGTTCTAGATTATTACTTTTTGATAATTTAAAACCAATAATTTGTTTAGTTTTATGAGACAAAATTGCAGACAAATAAACGTGTGATTCTAACACATCTTTTGGCGCTTTTATATATGAAACATCAGTTGCATAAATATTTCGATTGTTTTGATCATTATAATCACGATTTACGAAGTTATCAATCTGAGTAGATAGATTTTTAATTTCTTTTCGTTTTGATTTTTGTCTAAGCTTACATTTTAGGCCTAAAAGGTTCATATATCTCCCTAAAGAACGTTCGTTTATATCTATTTTGTATTTTTTAGATATGTAAACACTTAGTTTTAACCTTCCATATCTTGACTTTGTTTCTGCGAACGATTTTTCGATTACATCACTATATTTAGGGAGTTTTTGTGCAATTTTAATATTTTGAGTTTTAGAAATTGTTTGTCTAGAAATGCCAAAAACTTCTGCAAGCTTAACATAACTTATACTAAAACTTTTAGATTCAATAACTTTCTTACTTTTAGGTAATTCGTTGGTAATTTCATAATATCTTTTAGCTATTTGTAACAAATCATCACGATCAAAAATATCTCAATTTGGTTCTCTTTTCGTCTTAGGTTTGCCGCTTCCTTTTTTACGGTTTTCACCTTTCTTTGTCTGCAATAAGTCTTCCATACCTAAATTATAATACTTAATTATTTTATTAATTCTAACTTTTACACTATTTCTTTGTAAGTTTTTTGTTTCTGGTGATATTTGGTAAATAGCCCGAAAAGCACCTGGGAAACCTGACTTTTGATATTCTTCATATATTTTTGCAAATTCTTCTTTCTTTAAATGTCTTGACATAATTTATCCTTTCAAAAAAATTCTTCGTTGGTACCAACGAATGGTAACAGAAAAGCTAACATTTACATGTTAACTTTTCTGTCCGGATTTATTTTGAACACGGCCATTTTGAATTAGACACCGTTATTGGCAAAATCAATGACGCATATTGTATTGTAACCATAATTGAACGGCAAAGCAGAAAGTCTTATGCTATGCTTTCAAAACGCAACTCCAAAGCTACAAAACAAACTCTTATCAAACTAATCAAGAAACATAACTTAGACATTAAAACTTTAACAGTTGATAATGGTAGTGAAAATGTCTTATTGCACCAGGTCATTCCAACTGAAAGATTATTTAAATGCCAACCATATAGTTCATGACAAAAAGGTTCAATAGAAAATATGCACCGCTTAATTAGGTATTACATTCCCAAAGGAAAAAGTCTAGATAAATACTCTCAGCAAGAAATTGATTATATGATGAAAAAAATAAATAACTATCGACAAGTTGTCCGGCAATATAAGATAACCTAAAATTTTTTTAATCCCCCGCCTTTGATTGCAATCAAAGGAGCCTTTACTTTTGACAAAAGTAAGCAAAACCGACGAGAAAACACTGCCGTGTTTTCTGTTTTCGCATACATTTTTTATGTAAAATTTATGTTAAAATTAAAACGCAATTATTTTGTTAATATCTCGCAAGTGACTTTTCCAAAAAACACTACTTAAATTATACATAATTTCATATTTTCTTAGAAATATTTTTATATAATAATACTTTAATTTTATAAAATAATCCTATTCAAAAGTGAATAGGATTATTTTGTCCCAAATAAACGATCCCCAGCATCTCCAAGTCCAGGGATTATATATCCTTTGTTATTTAATTCTTTGTCAAGTGCTGCAACAAATATCTTAACATCTTTATGTTTGTTGTGAATAACATCTGTTCCACATTTAGATGCTATTAAATTAACAACAATGATATCTCTAAATCCATCATCTTTTAATTTTTGAATCGCTATTTCTAAAGATGCCCCTGTAGCAAGCATTGGATCAAGTAAAATAACTTTTGCATTTTTGCTTATTTCTGGTAATTTGTATAAATATTCTTTAATATTTCCATTAGTGTTGCGGTATAAACCTATATGACCAATTTTAGCATGAGGTAATAGTTCACTAAAGCCCTGAACCATACCAAGGCCTGCCCGTAATATTGGAATTAATAAAATAGGTTGATGATATGAATTAGCTTCAAATTCAGTATTTGTTCCACTAATTTTTTGAGTTTTAGTTGTTATATAATCTTGCATAACTGGGTATACAAGCAAACGTGACAAATCATGCATAATTGATCTAAAATGTGTATGATTTGTTTCTATGTTTCTTAGTTGATCTATTTTAATATTAATAATAGGATGGTTTATAACTTTTAACATAAATTTGTATCCTTTTGTATTATTATACCATTAATCATATATAATAATATATATAATAGTATGAATTTGAATTTATATTAATAAGGAGAATAAATGAAAAAAATAAATAAAAAATTTCTATTAATGAATAGCGCTGTTTTAAGTGCATTTGGTTTTCTTGTTTTAACAAGTTGTACAAGTGAACCATTAGTACCGCCAAATAATGATACACCTAATCCTCCTGATAATGGTGGTGGATCTAATCTTCGAGAAGTTGATCCAAATATTTTTAAAACACAACTCCCTACATTACAATCTGTAAAAGAATATGTAAATGGGAAAAGTTTTGAAGAATTATTTAAAGTTAATGGTTCTTTTATTGATTCAAGTAATTTTAAACAACAATTAACAAGCAAACAATTTAGTGATCAACTTGCTTCTAATGAACTTGAAGTTTCGCTTAAAGAAGCTCATTCAGACAAGTTTTTCTTTGTAAATGCAGTGTCGCTTGAACAAAATACAGTTAGATTAATCTTTAGTTATAGAGATACTGAAGAATATTTTAATTTTGAAGTATCTGGTTTTAAAGCTGAAAATAATTTTATAATTCAACAGCGAAGCGCCTCACAATCTGAGTGAGGTAAATATGTTAGTTCTACACAAAAACAAAGATATGAAAAGGACATGGAACAATACGACCAAGGTCTTGCGAGAAATTCCCAATTAAGAGAAACAAATATAAAAACTAGCGATAAGCAAAAGTTTGATCTTAAAGCTAATGAAGTAGGAGTGCCAACTTATGATAGATCTAATCGTTTAGGAATGACAATTCCTGAATATGATGAGGCTGGAAATTTTATAGGTTTAAATATGCAAAAAGCTGAGGCACCAAAAACTTATTCGTGGGTAGATGGATACAACAAGGAAACATTTAAAAATATTGGTTTAGCCAGAACTATTACTAATGAACAATATGCAACGATGGCAACTCAAACATATCAATTTAAACTAACCAATTGATCTGTTTCTATTAATGAACAAGAAAGAAACTTAGCAAAAGAAATCTTAAAAAATGATGATAAATTAGTTCACAATTTATTTGAAAAAATAAAAGATTCTGCGAAAAAACAAGAGCTAAAAGATAAACTAGACAGAAATATTAAGACCCCTGGTGTTGTCGATGAATTAATTTCCCAAGGTTGAAATCAAATATTAGCTGAAAATTCAGATTATCAACAAGCTTCTTCCTTGTATGATGAATATATTATTGGTCGCCAAAATCTTATTTTAGACAAAATGAATAATACCGCAGGATTAAGCGAAAAAACAAAAGCAAATATTACTAAAAGAGTTAAAGAAACAACTAACTTTAGACACTTGGAAAATTGATACCGTAGTGTTACACCTCGTGCAGGTACGGCATGAATAATTGACCATGAATTAGCCCCTCAAGGTCAATATCCTAAGAAATTTTATTTTGCAACTAATTTACACGTACTTGACGGAATGGATAAAGATAATTTTGAAAATTTCCAATTAACTGTTTTAAATGAAAACAACCCATCACTTTATCAAAAATTGGAAACTGTACCTCATGATGATAGATATGTATCATTAGATTTTGCTGGAAATAATAAACTTTCACTAAAACGTATTTTTGATGGTCGTGATTATTTACAAAAAGACCCATCTGACTTTTTAGCCGATAAAACATTTGATAAAAAAGAATTCATTGACTTTGCAGTATTCGAAGTTGATTTTAGCAAAACCAACTTCACCGAAGAACAAATTAGAAGTATTACTAATAATTATGCAGATAAAAATGATAAAAAAATATCTTTTGTTAATTATGATTATTTACATAACTACAAAAAAATTGACATACCTTTATCATTAAATAAAAATGAATTACAAAAATTACGTGAATATGACAGTTTGTTTGCACTTGGTTATCCGCAAACTCAAGCAAATGGATTTTTTGACTTCTTTTTAGATAAATATGAAGATGAAGTATTAATTGCAAATGCAAAAAATACTTATAGCTTGTGAACTAATGCTTCATACGATCTTTACAAAAAGCCTGGCCCAACTAATGATGAAGCATCTAAATTAAATTATGAATTAGGATACGGACTATCATATGCACTAGGTTATCGTACTTTTATTGACAAACCAGGCATTGTGGATCAATTTTTAAATGCACCACTATCTGGTGCTGGCGCTTATCGTTCTTCGGATGATGGTAAAGAATATGTTGCTATGAATCTAGGATATATGCCAAGACGTTTTGCTCCCGGTGGTGGCGCATCAGGTTCTTCAGTTAGAAACCAGGAAAATAAACTCGTTGGAATTTTCCATAGTGTAAATCAATCAGCATTAACAGGAATTGCCGCAGCTTTTAGATCAGAAGGGTTTAATTACCAAGAACTTTATGGTTCATACAACTTGCCACAGTATGATGTTATTTATGGAGGCGGGAAGGATCAAAAAGTAGGTAAATCATACCGTGAGGCATTATTAAAAGAAAATCCAAATCTTAAAACACACCTATTCCCTAATGGACTTAATACAATTCCTGAAGAATTTAAATTTAAAAATAGCTAAAAGAAAAAAACTACAAGGAAACTTGTAGTTTTTTGATATAAATTTGCAACAAAATTATTTAATAATTTTTGTTACTGAACCAGCACCAACTGTACGTCCACCTTCACGAATTGAGAATTTTGTTCCTTCTTCAACTGCGATAGGAGCGATTAATTTAACTTTTAAGTTAACGTTTTCACCTGGAATAACCATTTCACGTCCAGCTTCGAATTCAACTCCACCAGTAACGTCTGTTGTACGGAAGTAGAATTGTGGTTTATAGTTTTTGAAGAATGGAGTGTGACGCCCTCCTTCTTCTTTTTTAAGAACATAAATAGCTGCTTCGAATTCTGTGTGAGGGATAATTGAACCAGTTTTTGCTAAAACTTGACCACGTTCAATTTCATCACGGTTTACACCACGAAGTAATAATCCTGCATTATCACCAGCCAATGCTTCTTTAAGGTTTTTACGGAACATTTCAATTCCTGTAACAACTGTTTTTTTAGTAGCTTTAAGTCCAACGATTTCAACTTCATCGTTTAATTTTAAAGTTCCACGTTCTACACGTCCTGTTGCAACAGTTCCACGTCCTGTAATTGTGAAAACGTCTTCAACAGCCATTAAGAATGGTTTTTCAAATTCTTTAACTGGAGTTTCTATGTATGTATCTACAGCATCCATTAATTCCATAATTTTTTCTTCATATTTAGCATTTCCAGCTAAAGCTTCTGAAGCTGATCCACGGATAATTGGAGCATTATCTCCATCAAATCCATATTCTGAAAGAAGACCACGAATTTCTAATTCAACTAATTCGATCATTTCTTCTTCACCTTCTAACATATCAACTTTGTTTAAGAAAACAACGATACGAGGAACACCAACTTGTTTAGATAAAAGAATGTGTTCACGAGTTTGAGGCATAGGTCCATCTGTTGCAGCAACAACTAAGATAGCCCCATCCATTTGAGCAGCACCGGTAATCATGTTTTTAACGTAGTCAGCGTGACCTGGACAGTCTACGTGAGCATAGTGACGTTTTTCAGTTTGATATTCGATGTGTGAGGTGTTAATTGTAATCCCACGTGCTCTTTCTTCTGGTGCATTATCAATAGAAGCATAATCACGAGCTTCTGATAATCCTTTTTTAGCTAAAACTGTAGCAATAGCAGCAGTTAATGTTGTTTTACCGTGGTCAACATGCCCAATAGTACCAACGTTAACGTGTTCTTTACTACGGTCAAAATCTAATTTTGCCATTTTTTATTCCTTTCTGAAATTTGTATTTATTTTGTTATATATAATTTTTATTAATGTATGTTTTAGCGCTAAAACCAACCTTAGTCTAGTCTTACACCTAGATCCTGTCCATAATTTTTAGTATATTGATTTACTAAAATATTATTATTAGCGTTAATTTTAATACTAGTATTGCTTAATGTATTTATTAAGTTATATGTAATTATACCAGAAAAAAATTAGAATAAAAACAGCTAAAAATTACTAAAAATTTAATGGTTTAAATATCTAGTTTTTAGTATTAAAAAAATGAATTTATTATTTGTACCTTAGCAAATTTTTAGTCTTTAATTGCTTTTTTATTTATTAATATTTTAAAATTCGGTAAAATATTTATACATATAGATTTAGTTGAAGTTATCTATATGTTGTTTTATATCACAAAATTCAAGGAGAAAATATGAATAAATCAAATTTTGACGACAAAAAATATTTAGACAAATTGCACGCTTGATGGAGAGCAGCTAACTATTTATCTGTTGGTCAAATGTACTTAAGAAAAAACCCATTATTATTAGAAGAACTAAAACCAGAAGATATCAAAATGTACCCAATTGGGCACTGAGGAACAATTCCTGGACAAAACTTAATTTATGCACACTTAAACCGTGTTATTAATAAATATGACTTAGAAATGTTTTACATCGAAGGTCCTGGACATGGTGGACAAGTTATGATTTCTAACTCATACTTAGATGGAAGTTATACAGAATTATTCCCAGAAATCACAAAGGACTTAGATGGTCTTACTAAAATGTTCAAAAGATTCTCATTCCCTGGTGGAACAGCATCACATGCGGCACCAGAAACTCCAGGTTCAATTCACGAAGGTGGTGAATTAGGATATGCACTTTCACATGCTACAGGAGCTATTTTGGACAACCCAGATATTATTGCGGCTACTGTTATTGGAGATGGAGAAGCTGAAACTGGTCCATTAGCTGCAGGATGATTTGCAACATCATTTATCAACCCAGTTAACGATGGTGCTGTATTACCAATTTTACACATAAATGGTGGTAAAATTTCAAACCCAACTATTTTTGCAAGAAAATCTAACAAAGAAATTGAAAGCATGTTAGCCGGGTATGGTTGGGAAGCTATTTTTGTAGAAGCTGATGTTAATGATCAAGTCAGCATTCACGAGCAAATGGCTAAGAAATTTGACTTAGCTATTGAAAAAATTAAAAAAATTCAAGCAGAAGCTAGATTAAAACCAGCTGAAGAAGCTAAAAAACCGATTTGACCTGCTCTTATTGTAAGAACACCTAAAGGTTGAACACAACCAAACAAGATCAATGGCTTAACTTATGAAGGAAGTTTTAGAGCTCACCAAGTTCCCTTGCCTGTTACATCAGAAAACCCAAAAATGATGGATGAATTAAAGACATGATTAATGTCATATCATCCACATGAATTATTTAATAAAGATGGTTCATTTAAACAAGAATTTGCCGAAATTGCTCCTAAAGGTTTGAAGAGAATGGGAATGCACCCAGTTGCAAATGGTGGTGTTAATCCTACACTTCTTAACTTTGGAAATTGAGAAGATTTTGCTCTTAAATTTTCAAAACCAGGAGAAATTAAAGGACAAGACATGGTTACAGCTGGGACATGATTTGCAGACATGATCAAACGTAACCCAACTAACTTCCGTGCTTTTGGACCTGATGAAACTAAATCAAACAGACTATTTGATATTTTCAAAGTAACAAATAGACAATGAATGGAAAAAATTGATCCAGAATTAGATGAATTTTTAAGTCCTGCTGGTAGATTAATTGATTCACAATTATCTGAACACCAAGCAGAGGGATTCTTAGAAGGTTATGTATTAACTGGACGTCACGGATTCTTTGCTTCATATGAATCATTTTTAAGAGTAGTTGACTCAATGCTTACTCAACACATGAAATGAGTTGTTAAAGCTCGTAAAATTGATTGAAGAAAAGATTACCCTTCATTAAATATTATTGCCACTTCAACAGCATTCCAACAAGATCATAATGGTTATACACACCAAGATCCTGGTATCTTAGGACACTTAGCTGATAAACGTCCAGAATTAATTCGTGAATACTTACCAGCTGACTCTAATACTTTATTAGCTGTCCTAGATAAAGCATTTAGAGAAAGAGATGTTATTAACTTAATTGTTGCTTCTAAACAACCTCGTGAACAATTTTACTCAGTTGCAGAAGCTAAAGAATTAGTTGAAAGAGGTTATAAAGTTATTGATTGAGCTTCAACTACAAAACCTGGTGAAGAACCAGATTTAGTTGTGGTGGCATCAGGTACTGAACCAAACTTAGAAGCTTTAGCATCTATTTCAATTCTTAACAAACATTTCCCAGATCTTAAAATTAGATTTGTTAATGTAGTTGATTTATTAAAATTAAGACACCAAAGCATCGATCCTCGTGGATTATCTGACGCTGAATTCAATAGTGTATTTACAACAAATAAACCTATTGTATTTGCATTCCACGGATTTGAAGGACTTATTAGAGATATCTTCTTCTCACGTCAAAACCACAACTTATTTATTCATGGTTACAGAGAACATGGTGATATTACAACATCATTTGATATTCGTTTAATGTCAGAAATGGACAGATTCCACATTTCTCAAACTGCTGCTCAAGCTGTGTATGGTGAAGCTGCAAAAGACTTTGTTAACTTAATGGAACAAAAAGTTGCTTACCACAATAAATATATTAAAGAAGTTGGTATTGATATTGATGAAGTTAGATACTGAAAATGGGAAGGTCTTAACAGAAAATAAATATAATAAAAAAACTATCCATATAATTTGGATAGTTTTTATATAATTATTATTAGATTAGGAGAATAATGAAACATACAATTAAAAATATTACCGTTGAAGGTAATGAATGAATTAAGATTCAAAATGAATCATTAAAGTTTTTAGAAAATCAAAAGCAAAAAGTTAACCAACAAGCAATTTTAGACTTTGCATCAAATGGATATATTCAAGTTGCTATTAATAACGAATTTCATGCTTTATCTCAAAAAGTTAATGATTATGTATTTTATTTTAGACCAATGGTTATTAACAAAACTGTTGATATCAACAAACTTAGCTTTGACTTTAAATCATATTATATAGATAAAGATGACCTAAAAGACTTTACAAATGATGCATACAAAATGCTTCCGTTTAATTTAAGACCAAATTATCAACTAGAAATTGCATCATTTACTGAGCAATATATTACCAACTTTAAATTTAGAAAACCAAAAGATGATGGGTCAGAAATTGAACATAGCGATGTGGTTGTGTTGGAGGTGAAAGACGTTAAAAATAATTCAACTCAACATTTTGAAATTATTGCTTCAAAAGATGTTCCGCAAGAAAACCTTGAATATGTTATTTTAACTAAGAAAAATGGTGAAACATTTACTTTTGCACCTAACCCCGAATTCAACTTAGAAATTAATGTTAAACAAGTATTTAAAATGGTTCAAGAGCCAATTACAGACTTAAATGCATCAAAAATAGGGATTGAGAATATCAATACCTTAAAAGATGTTAAAGAATTTATCCATGATTCATTAATGGAACAAATTGTTAGTGAAGCTTTATTTGAATATGGTTGAAGAGTAATTGATAGCATTCGTCAAGCTAACAAAGAAATTGAATTACCTGAAGAATTAATTCAAAGTGATATTGAAGCATTTAATTTTGCTCCAGATTTTACGGGTAACAAATACGAAATTGTTAAAAATTCAATTTTAAATTACTTTTGGTTTAATTATGTTGCAAAAGTGTTTGAAATGAGCATCACGAATGAAGAATTAGATTATGAGATTAAGAGAGTGCAATCATTTTTAAATAATCCAAATAATAATCAAGTTGATGTGAGGCGTGCAGCTGATGCTGTGTTAATGAAAAAATTAGCGCATAAATTATTAAAAGAACAAAACAACGCTTTTATTCCTACTTTTGAAAAATATATTATCTTCCAAGACAAAAAACAAGAAAAGTAAAAAAAATATTTATTATTAAATAGTATTTAAATTTTACAAATAATAAAACCTAGCAGAAAAGGATTTTCTGCTAGGTTTTAAATTATCTAAATATTTTTCCTAGTTTAATTAATTTTTGTGTTTTGAAAAGTGTTGATACTTATTTATTTTTTTATGTTTATCTTTGGGTAACATTATGCACATAGTAAATTCACCTTTAATTGTCTCTAGACTAGATAAATATTTAATTAAATTAGAGGGGTTATCAATAAATCAATTTTCATGAATTTTTGTTAATTCTTTAACTAAGGATACTTTAATTGAATCGTTAAAGACAGCATAAAGATCTTGTAATACGTTTAATAATTTATGAGGCGAAACAAAGTAAATATAGGTATGATTAAACTCTTTAATTAAAGTTTGAAAATCCTTAATTCTTTGGGCGGTTTTATCTTTGACAAAACCTAAAAAAGTAAAAGTATTACTAAAACCTGAACCGACAAAAGCTAAGATTGGAGCACTTACACCTGGAATAAATTCTACAGGAATATTTTCATCTCTTGCAAATGTAATAATACTAAAACCTGGGTCAGAAACTGCTGGCATTCCTGCATCAGAAACAATTGCTACATTTTTTCCATCTTGAACTAATTCAACTATTTTTGTTACAGATTTGGATTCTGTAAAAGCATTATTGATAATTAATTTTTTATTAGTTATTTGAAACTTATCAAGTAATTTCTGTGTAACTCTAGTATCTTCGCAAGCAATTACATCAACAAATTTTAATGTCTCAAGCGCCCTTAATGTTATGTCATTTAAATTACCAATGGGGGTGCCCACAATATAAATCTTAGTCATTTACTTCTCCTAATTTTAATAATAAAACTTGTTTCTGAATTTTAAAATTAGCATTTAGTTTTAAAGATTGAAAGAAGTTATTTATATCTTTAATTCAATTACCAACCCTTGGATATGAATTTCACAAATCTTTTTTTAAATTGTTTAGTTGCATAATATATTTGTTTTTATTAAAGTTAGAGTTGTCTTGAGTTCCTAAAATTGCATACTTTAAAATATTTAAAATAAATTTATTTTTATTATGGTTTTCTTTGGATAAATCTTCATTTAAATCTAAATATAGCAAACTAAATTTAGATTTATTTTTAATAATATTTTTAAGTGTTTTAGTGTATTTTAAAAATAAATCTTCATAGTCTTGTGAACTATATTCATGGATTAATTTTTGATCATAATTTGAAAAAGATTTTGCAATTACACTAAAACCATCATTAGTATATATTTCATCATTGTCAGTTTCTAATTGAAGTAATTGTGCCCTTGATAAAATTGTTGGTAATAGTTCTTTTGGTTTTTTGGAAAAAAGAAAAAAAACAATATTGTCAGAAGGCTCTTCAATTTCTTTTAAAATCTTATTTAATGACTCTTTTTGAGTATTTTCTAAGTTTTCAATAATAGCTATTTTATATTTATATTTTGAATCAATGTTATTAAGTATCAAATTATTAAAAAAAGATTCTATTGTATCTTTTTTTAGTTTGTCAATACTTCCATCTAAATAGTAAATATTTGGGAATAAAGACTGTAGATCCAAGTTTTCTAGATTTGTATCAGGTAATTCCTGGTCATTTAATATAAAAATAAGCTTTGCAATTTGCACTTTTGTATTAAAGATTTTCTTAGTATCAAATATGTATAAGTGTGCTAGTTTATTTTGTGCTATAAGTTTATTAATTTTTTGATAAATATTTTGCATAATTAATTATTGATAAAATCAAGGAACTTTTGATTCTTGTTAAGTTTTTCAAAAATTTCATCACAAACTTCTTCAGGAGAGTTCAACCCATTTACCACTATAAAACGCTTTGGCTCTTCATTAATTAAGTGTTTAAATCCTTGATCAACTTTATGATGAAATTCCAGTTTTTCATTTTCCAAGCGATCTTCAAAAAGTCTTGAGCTATCTCTCCGTTTTTTAGCGTCCTCAGGAGTTATATCTAAAAAAATTGTAATATCAGGAATTGACTTATTGATTATAAGATTTGTTAAATCCTTGGTAAATTGATACCCTAAATCACGTGCAAAACCTTGATATGCATAAAAACTATCAATGTAACGGTCACAAACAACTATTTTACCTTGTTCTAAAGACGGCCAAACCACTTTTTCTAAGTGAATTCTGCGACTTGTTGAATAAAGCATAGCCTCAACCACAGGAGATAGATCGCTACTTGGATCTAATATAATTTCACGGAGTTTTTCTGCAACTACAAGATCTTTGCCACCTGGTTCCCTTGTTTCTATTATTTCTTTAGTTGGAAAGAATTCTCTAAGTTTTTTAGAGAATTCTTTAAGTACTGTAGTTTTACCACTACCATCTAAACCTTCAAATGTAATAAACATATCTTATTCCTTTATTCAATTGTTTTTTTACGATTTGCTAAAGATAATTTCAAGGTTAATTCATCAATATAATCAACTGAAGAACCAACTGGTAAACCCACAGCTAGTTCAGTTATTTTTTGATTCACAGTTTCAATAAAGTTCTTTAGCACATGTTTGGTGATTTCACCATCCATATTGGGAGAAAGCCCAAGGATGATTTCATCAAAGTTTTGTGAGTATTCGACTAATTCATTAATTAAATTTTGTTCTTTTTTAATAATGTATTCTGAAAGCAACTTTTTACGAAATACAAAATATTTGCCTTTATAAAACTTTGCTTTTTCAATTTTTTGCATAATTTGCAATGATTCAACAATTAGTAATTTATTTTCTCTATCATAACTATTACAAATTTCGCAAGATTGTTTATCAAATAATGGTGCAGTGCACATTTTGCAATAAACAACATCATATTTTAATGATTTTAATGAGTTTGCTAATAAATTAACATCTTGTTCAGAAGATTCTAAAATTCAGTAAATAATTCTTTCTGCAGTTTTTTTACTAATTCCAGGAAGTTTTGTTAATTTAAGAAGTGTATCAGTAATTTTTTCTGAATGAAACATTATTAAAATGGAAAGCCACCAGGCATTGCAGGAGTCATATCATCTTGTTGTTTTTTAATTTCATCCATTAATTCATTAAGTGCAACAACAAGAAGATCTTGAAGTAGTTCCTTGTCATCTGGATCAATTAACATATCATCTAATTCAATATTTTTAATTTCGTTATTTCCAAATGCAGTTATTTTAATTCCTTGTTTTTCAATAACAAACTCTTTTGCTGCTAACTGTGCTTGTTTGTCTTCTAATTCTTTTTGTAAGTTTTTAAATTTCTTTAATAATTCTGGGTTCATATTTATTCCTTTTTATTTCCTTGGGTTAATATAAATTTCTGGTTGAGGCTCTTTTAAACTAGCTGGCAATTTAATTTTGCCATCAGCCCCTTTTAGTGCATTAATTTTTTTAATTATAATACTTTTATCTGATGCATTTAAGAAATATAGTTTTTTAAATGTGTCTTGTAATATTTCAGAAATGTAATATTGCATATTATGGTCTTTGCTTTGTAAACGTAGTTTCTCAAGGTAAGATAATTCATCTTGAACAAAAAAGACAATTGCATTTTTACTAGCAATCCAAATAGTCGCATTTTTAAGTAAGTTTTTTTGTTCGTAAAACTCTTGATTTACTACTGTAGAGATCATTTCTGCATCTTGTTTTAATTTAGTATATTTTTGTGTGTAATCCTGTTTTTGTTGATGTTTTTCAAATTGAGCATACAGAAAAACATTAACAATATCATTATAAGTTGTCTCATCATAGATTATTGGATTTGAAGGTTTGAAATTTGTTGAATTATTTTTTTGATTATTGAGTTCTTCTAAAACATCATTGATTATGGCTTGTGATTCAGGAGTGATTGTTTTTGTTTCTTGTCCTAAGTCTAGTTTCCTAAAAATAAATTTGTCGTTAAAGTAATTATCACCACTCACTTGTGCAAAAAAGTCTTGGTGGTCAGATTTTGTATTATGTTCTATAACAGGCTCTAATTTTGGTTTTATTACTTCTTTAGGCGGTAGATCAGTTTTAGGGGCGACTTCTGGAATTATAGTTGTGCTTGGATTTAAATTATCCATTAATGAAATAAATTCAATTTGTAATAATTCATATGGATTTTCGTGATTTTGTAAATTTACTAGTAATTTATAAAAATGATCATATAAAATAACTGCATTTTTTGAATCTAAGGTAATGCTAAGTATTTGAGTTTTAGAGGCTCAAGCTAAAAAACCTTCATCTTTTGTTTTGTAGTATAACAATCATTCTTTAGAAATATTCATTAATGCACGAACGAGATAAGAAGCATCTGATCCATTATTGTTAAATTCATTGAGTAATCTAATAAGATTATTTAAATCATGTTTTAAAATAGCATTAAGCAAGGTTATGTAATTATCAATGGATGAAAGTCCAAAATTAGATTCAAGCGCAACTGGGCTAATGTGGTTATCATTAAAAGAACTTGCTTGATCTGCGATTGATAAAGCATCCCTCATGCCACCAGTAGCTAAAAGAGCAATCATTTTTAACGAATCTTCTTCATAACTTATTTTTTCATTGTCTAAAACATCTTTTAAATGAGATATAATGTTTGAATCACTCATGCGTTTAAAATTGTATCTTTGGACCCTTGAAAGAATTGTTAAAGGTATTTTTTGAGGATCGGTTGTAGCTAAGATAAAAATGCTATGATGCGGAGGTTCTTCAAGTGTTTTTAATAAAGCATTAAATGCAAATTTAGTAAGCATATGCACTTCGTCAATAATATAAATTTTATATTTTGAATTAATTGGTGATTGCTCAATTTTATCTTTTAATAATCTTATTTCATCAACACCATTATTTGAAGCAGCATCCATTTCAATAATGTCAAAACTGCGATCACTATCAATTAGGCATAAATCGCAGGCCTTAGTTGGATTACCACTATGCAAACAATTTAAAACAGAAGCAAATATTTTTGCTAATGAAGTTTTTCCAGTTCCTTTTGGACCACAAAATAAATAAGCATGGGCTATTTTACCGTTCGCAAGAGCATTTTTTAAACTTTGTACAACGTGTTCTTGACCTACAACTTGCTCAAAAGTTTTAGGACGATATTTGCGATATAATGTTTTATAACTATCCATTAATTAACCTCCATTTCTTAAAAATCTATATTAATTATAATTTAAAAAGTTTTTAATTTTTTGGTTTTTTTATTTTTTCTAAAGGGATTATTATGAAATCTATAAATGCCCAGAAACAGGCAATTTTATTGAAAATTATATTATTCATATAAGTATTTTGTTGTTTATGGAATTATAAAAACTCATGTCGCTTTTGTAGCGCAAATGAGTTTTTCAAATTAATTTTAATAATATTATTTAAATTCTTGGGTATATTAGAGGTTTATATTATTATAGTAACAATACCATAAAAGACTACCAGCAACAGATGTAAATAAAACTTAAATAATTTAGGCAATTGATTCAGGTGCATTTGTATGATGATAATCTAATAAAGATATTTACTATTAGATTATCGCATTGTATTATCTAATAAACTTTGTTTGTTGAGATAAAGAATTTTTTTATTTTGTTTTTTTAGTAAATTATTTATCATATCATTTGGTCATTGTTTTAATGTATTCAAATGGATCATGTGAATCTTTATTATATTTGATTGGAGTATTAAAAGCAACATTTTTGTTTTTAGCAATTTTAAAAACAGCCCATGAAGTAATTCGGGTCATAGAATCAGGCAATCCTGAAGAACGGCTAGCTAGAATCACATTGATTAATATATTATCATTAGTATAAAATGGAACAATTTTTGTGGCTCACCATTCCTCATTAATGTCATGTTTATTTTCAAGAATATATAAATCATTATTATTTAATACATTTGTTATATCTTTATTTTTTTAAATATATTTGTTCAAACATTTCTTTTATTTCTGTATCAGTCATATTTACATCAGTTTTGTTGTAAAGTTCTTTTCATCTATCAATGATAATATTCTTAAATTCATAAATATTGGTTATTTTGACAAATTGGTTATAGACTAAGTTAATACCCTTAAAATAATTCTCGTTAAACCTAGATATATTATAACTTTCATTAATTTGGTCTATATCTTTAGTTAACAATTAGGATTCAGGGATAAAAGGTGCTATTTTACTTCTTTAAAATTCAATAATCTATCCCTATAATATTCATATTGTTTTTGTCTAAGATTTATTTCAGCTGGTAAGCCCTTAGTTAAATCGTTTGTTAAGTCAGAGAAATTATCTAGGATCTCAACAATTTTGTTTTGAATTTGAAGAGGAGGGAGAGGTATCAAAACATTTTCCATTAATTTTTTTAAAACATTAAACCTAGTTACACCTGACGAAGTTTTGATTAATTGCTTACGTACATTTGTAGATCTAAACAAATGTTTGAGAAAATTTGGATTAAATAACTCTTTATTATTTAATCTAAAGATAAAACAAAAACTATTTAAATAATAATCTCCAATTAGTTCTTGCGTTACAACTGAAGACATAGCTACTTCATCTTTGATTTCACTAGAACCAGTAAAGATCACATCTAAGTATTCTAATTTTCTTTGCTTATCATTTGGCAGTATTTTTACCTTATTAGTTAAATCAAAATTTACAGCTGGATTTTTAAAAACATTCATATATGTTATAAAATTAGCATTACCATTTTTAAAGTCGTCTTTGGTTTTACCTGTTAGTCCACCATAAAATTTACCTAATTCTTTAAGTGTTTTAGATCTAATTAAAGAATTTAAAAACATATTCCCAAAGACATATTCAAATAATTTGGTTAATCCTGAATTATCTTCTCTCTCTCTCTCTCTCTCAATATCATTAATATTAAATGATAACAAGAGATCCCTATAATATTCATATTGTTTTTGTCTTAAAGATATTTCAGAAGGCAATCCAATTTTGAGATCATGACAAATTTGCTCGAAATTGTCTAATACTTCAGCAATGCGGTTTTGGACTGGAAGAGGTGGAAGGGGAATTTGAATTCCAGCCATAACATTGCTCATTAGTTTGGCATTACCCATTCCGATATTTACATGTTCTTTTGTACGGATGGATAATGCATAATATAGGTATTTTATATTATCATTAGTTTTAAGGTCTAATAATCCACAAATATTAGTAATATTAAATTTACCATTACGATAAAATACTGTTCCGGCATGTGCTCCGTCTGTGGTCCAGGTAATATATTCTCCATCGTATTGGTACGTATTAATTTTGCCTAGTTCACCGTTATTTTCGGTTTGTGATGAATATACTGGATATTCTCCAGGGTTATCTCTAATATAATCTTTAGAGATAACGATTCCTCTGCTTAATTTGAATAATTCATCAATTCTTTTATACTCAACCTTAACTTTTGATTCATCAAAAGTTAATAATTTATCTCTGTAATACTCATATTGTTGCTTACGGTATTTAAGTTCTGTTGTAAGTTCTGTGAAATTATCAAGAATTTTCACAATTTCATCTTGGATCGCGCGGGGCGGTGTTGGTATTTCAAAGTTTTGTAATATAGGTAATGTTATATATGGTATTGCAGAATTTTTTATCTGTTTATTTGAAATGTATTGTTTAAAGTAAGTTAATAAGTAATACTTTATAAATTTTGGAGATATTTCATTAAAATTAAATAAAACATATGTTCTTTGTTCGGCATTAAACTTACCGTCATAATATTTTATATTTCCAACATTTACACCATTACCACTAATGATAATTGCCTCAGTATCAAAAGCATATTTATCAATTTTAAACGTTTGCATGTTACATGTAAAAAATGGATATTGGCCATTTTCATTTTTCTGCCCAGTTTTCAATTTACCTGTTGTTATTGAACACAACTCTTTTAGCAGTCTATACTCAATACCACCTGGACATAATTCTTTAATTAACTTCTCAATTTTATTCATATTGTTTACCTCAATATATAATAAATTAATTTTAACAGAAAATATTTTATATCTAATATACTTGAAAAGATTAAGAATATGCAAAAAACTTATCTATTATAAATCTTCACTAATAATCTTATATATTTTAAATGCTTAATATTAGGGACTAAAAACCTCAAACTAAAAATAAAGCTCATTCATATTTGTGAGCTTTATTTTTTAGGTATTAAGCTGATGCTTCAGCGTTTCTTTGTTGTCTTCTTACGTCTCTAGCGTGTTCTTTAGCTAATTTTTGTCTTCTTTTTTCAAGACGTAATTTATTTTTTAATCTTACGATTTTACGCATAATATGCTCCTTGTTCTATCTACATTTTTTATTATTTTATAATATTTTTAAAATTTACTTAAAAATATTTTTTATTTATTCAATTCCATTCTTATTTTTGAAATTTAATTTAATTGGACAACCATCAAAATTAAATGATTGTCTAAGTTGATTTTCTAGAAATCTTTCATAAGAAAAATGAACAAACTTATTATTATTTACAAAAAAGGTAAAGGTTGGAATTTTGGCAAGCTCTTTACGGGCGTAATATATATTTAAACGTCCACCATTAAAGGGCTGTGCTGGTTGAATGCTTTGGGTTTCTAAAATAAGAGTGGATAATAATGAAGGTTTAATATCTCTTTCTAGGTTTGCCCTAACTTCGGTTAGTTTATCACCAAGCTTATTTATTCTTTGGTTGTATTTAGCAGAAATAAATATAATTGGTACTCAAGGGACAAAATGAAATTTTTCACGCAGTTTTTTTTCGTATTGAGCCATTGTATTAGTTTCTTTTTTAATTAAGTCTCATTTATTAATCACAATAATAATTGGTTTATTATGATCTAAAGCATAACCAATTATTCTTGAGTCAAAATGAGATATTTCAGGCTGAGTTGCATCAATTACTACAAGTGAAAGATCTGATTCCATTAAAGAGTTCATAGCCCTTAATAAAGCATAGTGATCAACACTTTCGACTAATTTAGATTTCTTTGTAATTCCAGCTGTATCAATAACCCTATAGCTTGTGCCATTGATATCTACAATTGATTTAACACTATCTCTTGTAGTTCCGGGTATTTCGGACACAATTGAACGGTTTTCATTTGTTAAATTATTAAGAAGTGAACTTTTGCCAGCATTAGGTTTACCAATAATTGCTAGACTAAATAATTCTTGATCATCAGGTTCAGAAAAATCTAAATACTTCATACAAGCATCTAAAACTGAACCGACACCTTCACCATGTAATGCAGAAATAGGAAAGATTTCATCAACGCCTAGTGCATATCAACCATAATCAAAATCTTGGTTTGCTTCTAATTTATTGGCAACGGCAATTATGGGTTTGTTACTTTTTCTTAAAGTATTCATGATGAAAAGTTCATCATTTGAAATTTCAGTTCTTCCATCAAAAATAAATAAAATTACATCAGCTTCTTCAATTGCAATTTTAGCTTGAATTTGAATTTGTTGTTGAAATGGTTTATTTTCAATTTCGATCCCACCAGTATCAATTAATTTTATTTGTTCACCAGATCATGAAATTGTTTCGTATAAGCGATCCCTGGTTACACCTGGTTCATCGTATACAATTGAAATCTTTTTACCTATAATACGATTAAATAAAGTGCTTTTACCAACATTTGGTTTTCCAATTATTGCTACTGTATTTTTCATTAGTTAATTGTTTTACTTTCTACAATTTTTAAAATTACATTAAGTAATTCTTCGAGTGTTAAATTTGTACAATCTATAAAGGTAGAATCATGAGTTTTATGCAAAGGATCTATTTCACGATTCATATCTTGTTCATCACGTTTTTGAATATCTAACAAGATTTCATTAAAATTAACATTATACATGAGCTCTCGGTTTTGTTCCATGCGACGGTGAGCTCTTTCTTCGGCGGAAGCTCAGAGAAAAATTTTAACTTCGGCATGAGGCATAATTTTAAAGGTAGTATCCCTACCATCAATAATATAACCTTTATTTTGATTTGTAATGGTTTTTATTTGATTCACTACATAATTACGAACTTCTGGTATTTTAGCTATATTTGGTGTTACTTGCGAAATATAATCTGCTCTTAGTTTAGTTGAAACATCAACTCCATATAGCTGCACTTTATCATTTTCTAGTAATTTAATCATTCCGTTTTCTAAGGTTTTGATTACATTTTGTGCATCACGAGTATCAATACCCTTATCAATAACATTTTTAGTAATTGCCCTATAGATGCTTCCGCTGTTTATAAAAGTATAGCCCAAGATTTTTGCTAATTCCTTTGCTACAGTGGATTTGCCTACACCACTAGGGCCATCAATTGCAATATTTACTTTCATCTATTCTCCTATTTCTTGGTTATATTATATATAACTTTTTTTAGTTTGGCAAAATTAAACTGGGAAATTTTTTTCGGACTGTTTTACCTTCCCCAACCATACCATTTGGCTTAGCCAAACGGAATGCTTTGGGAAGGTTTTTTATCTTATTCTTTTATAATTATATCAGTTTATAAATTCTTTGATTTTTTGTGATAATTCAATAAAAGTAAGTCTTTTACAGGTTTGATCAAAATTTGGGAAAATTTCACTTTTAAGAATTGAAAAGAAATATTCAATTTCACGATTATCAAGACTATTACCAATTCTTGACATTGATATTTTACCTTTTAGTGATTTTATTTTCTTAGTATATTCAAGCGAAGAATAAGCAGATCCATGGTCAGAATGTAAAATAAAATTATTTTTGAATTTTGTATTGGTGATATTATTCAAAATTAGTTCAGTATCATTTCTAAGTGATAATTCATAGGTCACAAACTTAGTTTTATGATCAATAATTGCAGATAAATAAATATGATTCTGTTCAATATCTTTTGGTGCTGGTATATAGGTCACGTCTGTTGCATATATATTATTGTTGCTTGAATTATAATCTCTTTTTACTAAATCAGGTACTTTAACACTAGTATTTTTAGATTCTTTAGTTTTATGTTTTTGTCTAACAAATGTTTTCAAATTCAGTTTTTTCATATAATTTCCTAGGGTTCTAGGATTTATTTGAATATTATATTCTTGGAAAATATATTTAGCAAGTCTCCTTCGTCCATACCTTTCTTTATTTTCGACAAAACTTTGAAAAATTATTTCTTTGTGTTTAACCTTTAGTTCTTTAGTCTTGTTGTTATCTTTCAATTTCTCGTAATATGTAGATCTTGAAACACATATCATTTTAGATTTTTTAGTATGTGAAAGATTCTTGATTTTCTTTATCTTTGAGATATCTGCATCAATATTATTTTCATTAAAAATTCGATAGTAGTATTTTATAACTGCATCTTTTTCATCATCTTTAAGAGTATCAATTCATGTATAATCGAGAACTTTCTTTTTCTTTCTCCCAACACCTTTATCTTTCTTAGGTGATTTACCGCTTTGTGATTCTATGTTCATATTTAAATTATACAGTTTTCTTTTCTTTAACATATTTCTCATTGATTCTTTATTTCAGTATACTTTTCTGATATCAAAACAGAAATTATCAAATTCTGCCTTCGTTATTCCCAGGTTCAAATATTTATCGTATAAGTCAAAAATTTTGATTCATTCTTTAGTCTTTAAATGTCTCATAACTACCTCTTTTTCTTTATATTAAAAATATTCGGATTTTGTCCGAATATTTTTTCCCTGTCTATAAATTATAACTTTTTTAAAATGTTAATCCCTTTAAATGATCAGTAAGATCCTTTACTGTTATTTGTATTTTATTGGTTTTATTAATTACTTTTACTGAAGAGATTAAGTAAACCATAATTATGTTTTTAGGGGTTTGGGGCTGATCAAAGGTTGGTATTTTACTTGGTAATGATAAACCAAAATAAATAGTTCTTTTGATAAGGGTTTTGAAAAATAATTTCTTGCCAAAACTAAGCATAAATGTACTATTTGAAATATAATTGTCAAAATTAATGATTTTATCAGGTCCATATCGTCTAAGGGATTGCTTTAAGACATAATAACTTTTTTCGGCTTGATCAAAATCAATAACTACTTGTTGTGCAAATTCTATTAATTCTTCTGGTCGAATTTCATCTTTTGCTTTAATTTGAGTTAAATAATAAATTATTAAACCAATTGTTATTAAACAAGCAACAACTAGTATATAACTAGTAATTGATTCACTACTTGTTATTACATTATATTCACTGCCGGCACTGTCAATTCTAATTCCTTTATCGTTTGTTAAATATTCGCCTACTGTAATTATTTCTAGTTGGATTAAAATAGTGTATGCAAGAGCAATTAGCAGTAAAATAGTGGCAAAAGCCAATGTTTTTAACATATTTTTTTGGTTTGCTTTATAAACACTTTCGTTAAAAGTCCAAAGACGATATTTAGTAACTGAAATACCTAATGATGTTGTTAATGCTATAAAAAACATAGCAAAAGCTAAATGTCCTGTATTACTAAGATTCATAATACATTAATTATAACAAAAGAAACTAAGATATTTAAACATGTAATTTTTAAATTTTAAAAAACAAGTTAAAATATATAAAAGTATTTTATATGGAGTATAAATGAGTATAACAAATGACAAAATAATAATTGCTGGTGCTAGAGAAAATAATTTAAAAAATATTTCTTTAGAAATTCCAAAAAACAAACTAGTGGTATTCACTGGTTTAAGTGGTAGTGGCAAAAGTTCATTAGCTTTTAACACAATTTATGAAGAAGGTAAGCGTAGATATGTTGATTCTCTAAGTTCTTATTCGAGAACTTTTTTAGGCGGAACCAAGAAACCAAATGTTGAAAAAATTGATGGTTTAAATCCATCGATTGCTATTGAACAAAAAACAGTTCATAATAATCCTCGTTCAACAGTTGGTACTGTTACAGAAATTTATGATTACTTTAGACTTTTATATGCACGTATTGGGAAAGCATATTGCCCTAAACATAATTTAGAAATTACATCTCAAACTACTAAAGATATTTTAAATTCAATTTATAAATTAGGAGAAGAAACTAAGTTAATTATTTATGCTCCTTTAGTGGATAGCGAAAAAGGAACCCATATTAATTTGCTTGAAAAATTAAAGAATGAAGGTTATTTAAGGGCAAAGGTTAATGGAGAAATTTTAAGTTTAAGGGACAAAATTGAACTTGATAAAAACCATAAACATACAATTGACTTAGTTATTGATCGTGTAGTTTTAAATGAAGCAAATTACAACCGTATTTCAGAAGCTATAAATATAGCAACTGAAAAAAGTGAGGGTATTATAAAAATTGAAAATGTTGAAACTAAAGAAATTTTCCATTTTTCTAAATTACATTCATGCATTCACAAAGATTTCTCAATTTCTAAAATTGATACAAGATTATTTTCATTTAATGCACCTTTTGGGATGTGTGATAATTGTAAGGGTCTTGGTTTTGAAACAAGAGCATCTGTTGATGCTTTAATTCCTGAATCATGAAAAACTATTGGAAATGGAGCTATTAAATATTTTGAAAACTTTATCAATACTCCTAATTTAGAATGACAAGAATTTAAAGCTTTATTAGACCATTATGAAATTTCACTAGATACACCAATTGATGAAATTCCACAAGGTAAACTAAGATATATTCTTTATGGTTCAGATGTAGAAATCGAATATATGTTAGTTTCTTCATCTAATAATAAATATCGTAAAAAGCAATTTATCGAAGGAATATTAACTAAAATTGAAAGATTGTATTTTGAAACTGCTTCTGAACACCGCCGTGACTATCTTAAAAAATATATGAGTTCAGTTACTTGCAATGTATGTAAAGGAGCAAGGTTAAATCAAGCTGCTTTAAGCGTTAAAGTTGATAATAAAAATATTTATCAAATGACTAAATTATCAATTTCAGATGCTTTAATTACTTTTGAAAATTTAGTTAATAAGCTTGATGAATATAGTAAAACAATCTCAAATATCATTACAACTGAAATTATTAATCGCCTAACTTTTTTAAATAATGTTGGTTTGGATTATTTAAGTTTAAATCGAAGTGCTGAAACTTTATCAGGTGGAGAAGCACAACGCATTAGATTAGCAACCCAAATTGGTGCAAATTTAAGTGGTGTTTTATATGTGCTTGATGAACCTTCGATTGGCTTGCACCAGCGTGATAATTTACGATTAATTGAAACTATGAAAAAGATGGTTGATTTAGGAAATACTTTAATTGTAGTTGAACATGATGAAGATACTATTTTTGCCGCAGATCATATTATTGATATAGGCCCTCATGCTGGCGAATCAGGAGGTGAAGTAGTTGGTCAAGGAAGTATTGAAGATATTATTTCTAGCGAAAGATCAATTACAGGGAAATATTTATCTGGTGAATGAGAAATACCAATTCCTGTTTCAAGACGTTCTGGTAATGGTAAAACAATTACTATTAAAGGAGCTAAAGAAAATAATTTAAAAAACATTGATATTACAATACCTTTAGGAAAATTAGTTGGTGTAACTGGTGTGTCTGGAAGTGGCAAAAGCACATTAATTAATGATATTTTAGTTAATGGATATAAACAAATGCAAGGTATTGCTGAAGGATTAAGCCATAAAAAGGCTGATTTCAAAAACATTGATGGATTAATCAATGTTGATAAAATTGTGCAAGTAAACCAAAGCCCAATTGGAAGAACTCCGCGCAGTAATCCAGCAACATATACTGGTGTTTTTGATGATATTCGTGTAATTTTTGCTAATGTTGAAGAATCACGAATAAGAGGTTACACAAAAGGGAGATTTAGTTTCAATACTCCAGGTGGACGATGTGAAAAATGTAGTGGAGATGGTTTTTTAGTGATTGAAATGCATTTTTTACCTAACGTATATATTACATGTGATCAATGTGATAGTAAACGTTACGATAAAGAAACCTTAGAAATTAAATATCAAGAAAAGAATATTAATGATGTTTTAGAAATGAGCGTGGATGAAGCAATAGTTTTCTTTGATTCTAAAATTAAAATTATTGAAAAATTAATGTTTTTACAAAATGTTGGTTTAGGATATATTAAATTAGGGCAAATCTCAACAACATTATCTGGAGGGGAAGCGCAAAGGGTTAAATTAGCAACTCATTTACAACGTAAACCTACTGGAAAAACAATTTATGTTTTAGATGAACCAACTACTGGATTACATAGTCATGATATTAAAAAATTAATCGAAATTTTCAATCATATTGTGGATAACGGAGACACAGTAGTTGTTATTGAACATAATTTAGATGTGATTAAATCTTGCGATCATTTAATTGATTTAGGCCCCGGTGGTGGAATTCATGGTGGTAAAATAGTTGCTACTGGAACGCCTGAACAGGTGGCCAAAAATATTCATAGTTTTACCGGTCAATTCCTTGAAAAAATATTTTCACGAAATCAAAAATAAATATTAATAACTTGTATAATAATAACATATTGTAAAAATCGAGGTCAAATGAATAAGAAAAAGAAAGTGAGCGTTGCTGAATTAATTAAATTTTTTGGTTGAAAGGTTTTAAATGATCCTGCAACTAAAATTAATTATAATTATATTTATCAACCAGCTATTAAACGTGTTGGTTTGGAATTAGCTGCATTTTTAGCTTATGATCGCTTGAAAAATAATGTTATTTCTTGGGGGACTAGCGAATCTTTATGATTTCAAAAAATAGGAAAAAATGCATCAATTAGAGCTATTGATCACGTTTTTAAATTACAACCACCTTTGGTAATTTTATCAAGAGGTGTGGCCAAACCAGCTTTAAATTGAATTATTGAATCTGCCAGTAGATATGGAGTACCAGTATGTCAGGTTAAAATGAGTTCTTCATTACTAACTTCAAATGTAGGGTCATATCTTAACAACCACTTTTTAGATGAAACACAAGTGCATGCTTGTTTAGTCTTAATTGGGGGAACTGGTGTTTTAATTATTGGTAATAGCGGGGTTGGTAAATCAGAAGCGGTATTAGAACTTATTCAACGAGGACATGTGTTTATTAGTGATGATTCTGTTTTGATTGGTGATGGAGGTAATATCTTTATAGGTCGCTCGCCCAGAATCACTGAACACTTACTTGAAGTACGCGGAATTGGGATGATTAATGTAAAACATATTTATGGAGTTAAATCTGTTGCCAAATCATCTGTAATCGATTTAGTTGTTGAATTAATTAAAACTGATAAACAATACGAATTTGACCGCTTAGGTTTAGATTTTTTAAAATATCCAATCTTTGGAAGATATATCCATAAAATTCAAATTCCAATAAAAGAAGGAGGTTCAGCTGCATCTTTAATTGAAACTGCTGTTGGATTTTATCTTTCAAAGCGGGATGGTTTAAATGTAATTAAAGAAATAGAAAATAGGAGGTTAAAAGAAAATGAATAATTTAAATGGACCTAGTTATGTGCCTGAAGTTGCATTTCGCGAAGGGACCCCAAGTATCTTATTTACCATTGGTTCTTTTCAATTCTATACATATTCATTAATGATTATGTTAGGATATTTAACTGCTATCTTAACCATTTTTTACTTCTGAAGGAGGGAAAAAATGAATATTGAGGTTTTATACGGGCTTATCTTGATCACCATACCAATGGGGATTATTGGTTCACGTCTTGGATTTGTGTTTGAGGAACTTATATATGATAGTGAACCCTTTAAAGGGTCCGCTTGGTATGCCATATGAGATGGAGGCCTTAGTATCCAAGGTGGAGTTTTCTTCACTATTATAGCCGATATGACTTATGCTTATACTAAGAGGCATCTTGTTGATATACGTAAAGCAACTTCTATTATTATTCCAACTATTTTAGTTGGGCAGTTTGTTGGGCGGTTTGGAAACTATGGAAACCATGAGGTTTATGGAAAAATTGACTGAACTGGAGCTAGCTCTATAATTTTTGGTAAAAGTTTTGCGGATAATATGTATATTGCCGATGCTTATACTGATTCTTTAGGACTTGAAGGGGCTTATAGATATCCATTATTCTTATATGAAGGTTTAGCAAACTTAGTTGGGTATTTAATCATTGTATGAATTTTTAATTTATTTTGAACATTTAAACCAGGCGCAACAGCCGGATTATATTTATTATGATACGGTGTTGTGCGGCTTGCCTTAGAACCATTAAGACAAGAATCATATTTATTCTATTCTATTGTGGCATTATTATTCGCATTATCAGGAAGTTTTATCTTCATTTACTTTGCTTTCTGATCACGTGTAAAATACGTCACAAATGTTAAATATAAAATTTTTAAACATTATGAATATAAAAATCCTGAATATTACTACGCATATGTAAACATTAGTTCATTTAGTAATATTTTCAAAAAAGTATTAACATATACAGTATTTAAGTAGGTATTAATGGAAACAAAAACAACATTTGATTTAGTGATTATTGGTGGTGGACCTGCAGGTTTAAATGCGGCTTTATACGCTTCAAGAGCAAATTTAAAAGTAGCATTTATTGAAAAAGGTGCTCCAGGAGGTAAACTATCACAAACCAATAAAGTAGAAAATTGAATTGGCACAGAAATTATTGATGGTTGAGAATTAGCAACTCAATTTATGGATCATGCTACTAGTTTTGGTGCCCAATATAAATATGGGGAAGTTGTCGAAATTGTAAATCACGGTGATTTTGACAAGGAAGTTAAATTAGCTGATAGTTCTTCAATATATGGAAAAACTATTTTAATTTCAACTGGAATGAAAAACAGAGAGCCAAGTTTTATAAATGGGTATCATGAATTTTTACACCGCGGAATTAGTTTTTGCGCGATTTGCGATGGTCCTTTATTTAAAGGTGCTCCAACATTAGTTCTAGGTGGTGGAAATTCAGCTGTGGAAGAAGGAACCTATTTAACAAAAATAGCTTCACATGTTTATTTTGTAATTCGTGAAAAAGAATTTACAGCTGAAAAAAAACTCGTTGAAGATTTATATAAAGCTTCAAATATAACTATTTTTAAGGAATCACAAATTTCTTTATTAACTGGTACTAATTCCTTAGAAAAAGCAGTTATTAAAAGCTTGGTTGACGGAACTGAGCAAACTATTGAAATTGCATCATTTTTCCCTTATATTGGAATGGAAGCAACAACAACCTTTGTTAAAGATTTAGATATTTTAGATGAGCGTGGTTTTATTATTACAGACGAGAACATGCAAACTAAAGTTAAAGGAATTTTTGCAGCCGGAGACATTCGTCAAAAAGAAATTCGCCAAATTGTTACTGCCGCTTCTGACGGAGCAATTGCGGCTAAAAAAATCTCAGATTTACTTAATTCACTATAATCAAAAATATGCGAAATTTATCGCATATTTTTTTATAATCAGTTTGGTTCCATTAAAAAAGTAACTAAAAAGATATTTATAAAGCCTTAGATGTTTGTAATTAAAAAACTAAAAATCTGTAATTTATAATATAATTATATTATATTTGATTTATAAATAAGTAATAAAGGAGAAATAATGTTAAAACGTAAACAAAAATTATTCTTATTGATTGGTTCAAGTGGACTTGTGTTTACTGGTGTTACCACAACACTTATTGCACAAACACAAACTACAACAGAGCCATTTAAATTTAGAATTGATACGGAGGCCGCTCCAAATTTTCAAGCTGAAAAAGTTGATCAAACTAATTCAAAAACTAGTGCAACTGATTATAACTTACCTAAAGCTAAACAAGAAGAAAAAATAGTGGCCCCACCTGTCGAAGAGACACCACCACAAACTATTTTTAATCCAATTATTAAAGATCCAGAAAAAGAAAAAGAAAAGGAGCAAGAAGTTTTACCACCTTCAGCATCTGATCCAATTGAAGATGCACCAAAGAAAGATGTGGAAATACCTCCAACAGTTGTTCCTGAACCAGAACCTGAAAAACCTATTAGAGAAACTCGCAAAATCAAAATTGAAGATATTGAATTTGAAGCAGATATTCAAACAATTCCAAAACGTCAATATGAGCAATCAGACGTAGAAAAAGGAATTACTAATCGGATTCCATATTATGCTGAAATTACTTTTGATGTTATTAATGTAAAAAATGCCTTAACTGCTGAAAATATTGCAAAGAGTACAGGTGCTGCGCAAGGCAAGGCTGCAAAAATAGGAGCATATACAACTCCATATATTAGTTCATTACAAGATGATAGAGATATTGAAGCAAAACAAGCCCAAATTGCAAAGGATGGCAATGTATCTGAACACTTTGGTAATTTATGGTTTAGATACCATATGCTTTTAACTTCGAAAGAAAATGTTAAACAATATCTTTTAGATTCAGTTACAGATGAACAATTAGATAAGTGATGAAATATGAAAGAGACATTAACATGACCTAGAAGCATCGGCACAGAAACCAGAGAACTAGGTAAGATGTTAATCTTAATGCATATTGATCCTAAAAAAATTACTAAACTATCTCAAACAGAAAAAGATAGTTTAGCCAATGGTTACATTATTCCTGAATATGGTGGTGATGTTTATGTTAATGCAAATGGTGAATGAACATCATCAACTCATGAACCAGTTGTTAATACTGTTCAAGCTGAATATAAACGTAACAACCAAGTTTACCGTGTTATGGGTAATAACACATGGTATTGAAGAAGTTCTGAAGATGTGCTGTTAGGTAAATACCATAACTGAAACAAACGTGATATTACAGCACAATTTAGGTCAGAAGGTTTAGATATTCCTGATCGTGGTATATCAATTAATGAATATACTAGAATTGAAAAAGTTGAAGGTTCTGACCGTGAAAAAACAGTTGTGGTTACAATTGATGTTGTACAACCAGATGCATACAAAAAAGCTGAAAAATTAATTGCGGATTTACAAGCCAAAGGTAAAGAAATCACCGGATATAGAATTATGAATATTGGTAAATCAGGGGCTGATCAAAACATGGATAAAATCTTTGCGGCTTTACCTAAAAAACTTCCATTATTAGAACTATTCTTTGAGTCTAAGAATACATCTGCTTTAAAATACCTTAAAGATAAGGAAATTGATGAACTTTCATTATTATCAAATAATAGATTAAATGTTAATGCTGACGATTGATCAATTAACCCATGAGCTTTAAATAAAGTTGCATGAGTTAATATGGCTGATTATAACACAACATTCTCAACTGATCCAAACCAACCTCCATTTTACTCACGGATTACCTTTGATAATTTAGCATTTGACGCAGAAGATTACAAAACGCTGGGTGATTGAACAATTATTAATAATGGACTAAGAATGGCTTATTGAACAAGAAACAATGAAAGAATTTTCCAAGGAGCTTGAGGACCAGGATTAAAACCTGATCGTAGCAGTGATGGAAATTCATATCCTATGGGTGTTGATTTTTCACGGATTCCAACTATAAAAACTTTAAGAGGTATGGAATTTCATGATATTACTAACAAACAAAAATCGACACGTAAACTAAACAAAATTAAACTATTCAATGATGGTGCTGTATGAGAAGTTAATACAACTGATTTAAATGAAGCACAATTTGATGATATCTTAGCAAAACCAGTTGCACCTATGGAACCAAGACCTAAAATTACATTTAGCAATGGTAAAAATACAAAAAGTATTAGAATCCGTCCAACACAAAACGTTCAAAACTTAAATAGTGACGGATTAAGACACTTAGCAACTTTAATTGAATATTCAGATGGTACATTTAACAGACAAACTCAGATCATTGTTACCGATGGAGCCGTTGCCCTTTACAACACCTTGAAAAATGCAGGTTATAACGTAAGATACACCAGCACTGAAGATGAATTTGAAATTGTATAATTAAAGGAGAAAAACAAATGAAAAAAAGATTGATACTAAGCTTAGCAAGTGGTGGAATTTTATTTCCAGTACTTGCTATAAGTTGTGGACAAGAATCAAAACCCACCCCTTCTGATCCAGTTGCTGCTTATAAGCAAAGCCATGCTGACATTTTAAGCAAAACTAAAGAAACGGTTGTTGTGGCTGATGAACCAAAAGTTACAACAGCGTTAACTGCTTATAATACTTTAGATGCAAATATTAAAACATCTTTAACAAGTGAAAAAACATTACTAGATCAACTTAATTCTAAAATTGTAGAACTAAAACAACAAAATCCTACCCCTCCTGTTCAACAACCTCCATTATCGAGAGAAGAAATTACCCAACAAGTAAATTCTAAATCATTAAGTGATTTAGGAACACTATATTTTGAAGTTGAACAGCAAACTTCAAATGGGTTTACCTTTAGCCAACGAATAACAGATTTTTCCCAACTTTCTATGTCGCAAGCTTTAAATGCTCGTTCTGGGTTTGCTCCAAAAGATGAAAGAATTCTTTCAACTTTACTAAATGTTCGACTAGCTGATGATAGAAGCGGATTAATTGCTTTTATACAATTTGGGAATGGAGAAACTAAACAATATAAATTAACTGGATTTGCAGAAGAAAATGGTTATAATAGCCAAGGTAGATTAGAAACTGAAGAAGAGAAAAAAGCTCGTGAAACAACTCAAACTCAATATGCTGTTGAATATAATAATGTTCAAAAGTATGATTATGATTTAAATAATATTCAAAGAGAACTTGATTCTAATGCTTACCAAAGAAGTTTTACAACTAATAATGAAGCAAAAGAAAAATATAATAAAGTAGCAAAAGAATTAAATATGCTTGATTATGATACTGCATCAAAATTTGGATTTGTTATTCCTAAATATGATGCTTCAGGTAATGTATCAGGTCTAGATGTTCCAACCAGGGGACCAAGAAGTACCACACATTGATATGATCACTATAAGACTTCTGCTCCAAGTCCACAAAGAAATACAGGTTTACCGAGAAAATTAGTTAATGATAATTATGCTGAAGCAGCATTACAATCATATTTACTAAGTTTTAGAGCACCAATATTTACTAATGATGAAGCAATTCAAATTAAACTTGAACAAGCTCTAGAAGCAGTAGAATTTGATATTTATAAAATGGCAGATTTATTAGATGATAAAACTGCAGCTGCTGAAATTAAAAAGCGTTTAGATGATGATAAGGTTTCAAATAGAACAGGTAAGAATACTGAAGCTGTGATTGATGCAGTATTTAAAGATATTATTACAAAGTTGGAAGCAGAAGGCGGGGGTGATCCTGCTAAAACTGAGAAAATGTATGAAACTAAATATACTCCATTTATTAAAGAACATTGGCAGACACTTTATGATGCTGTAGAGTCTAAAAAAACTTTTTCACCAGATATCTTAACTCGTTTAAAGAATGATATTAATGAAAGAACAGTTCGTGATTATGAATCATTTAAAAATTACAAAAATAGAGCTAAATCTAAAGTTGGTAATGCCGGAACAGCATGAATTTTAGACTATGAGAAAAAAGATGATAATTCATATCCAACTAAATGGTATTTTGCAACTAATTACCATGTTATAAATGGGTGAAATGAAAAAACACTTGATAGCATCCGTATGGATATTCTTGGGCGAACTGACCAAAAACACATCTTTAATGCTATAAAAGTTTTAAGCATCGAAGATAAATTCAATAAAATAGATGTTAACAAAAATGCCTTTAAAAATATTTTTGATGGTCGTAATGTCTTAAAAACTAGTCCATATACTCTTTCAAAAGATGATACTGTTAAAGATAAAGAGGAGTTTATTGATTTTGCAGTTTTTGAAATTGACTTTACAAAATTTGAAGATAAGGATCGTAAAATTGGTGAAGAAATAAAATCCCCACAAGATTTTGCTAAATTCTTTACTAATGATTATGCTAATTTAGATGATAAATTAAAACTTAAAGTTCCTAAATACGATTATGTAAATGATTTTGATAAAATTAACCAACCATTACTTGCCAAACCTGGATCACCTGAAGCAACTAAAGCATATGATAATTTATACGTTGTTTCATATCCAAAAGCAAAACAACAAGGATTTTATGATTTTTACTTAAATGATCATACAGATATAGATCAAAAAGCAGTAATTGAATCAACTCATACTATGTGAACTAATGCTTCATCTACTTGATATGACGTATCTTCACCTAATAAATCAGATGAAAGAACCGTTAAACGTCTTGAAAAAGGTGGAACATTATCTCATATGCTTAACTTAAGACAATTCAAAGATAAACCCGGTGTATATGATAACTTCATCGTTGCACCACGTTCATCGGGAGATAAATATTTAGAATCACACGATGATAAAAAAGAATATGTAAGCAGCGGTATTGGGATGCTACTTAAAAACTTTGAAGTTGGTGGTGGAGCCAGTGGCTCTGCAATTAGAAATCAAAATAATGAAATCATGGGTATTTTAACTACAGTATTCCAATTTTCAACTACTTCAGCAGGGGTAGCAATTCGTTCTAATGGATTTGATTATAAAGGTCTTTATGGAACTTACAACTTACCACAGTATGATTTAGTATATGGTGGCGGGAAAGATCAAAGTAATTCATATCGTGAAGCTTTAGTTAAACTATATCCAAATTCAAATATGAAAACAAACTTAATGCCTGAATCTATTAATAAAATTCCAACAGGCTACGAATTTAATAAATAATATAAAAACTATATGCAATTTACATGCATATAGTTTTATTTTAAAAACTTTTATGATAAGTATTAGAATTTTGAATGTACATATCGAAATCATCATTAGGATTATGTGATTCATAGACATTCAATACTTATATGGTATTAGTAGATATTAATAAATATTTAGCAGAAATAATTTTTGAATATCTTGTTATTTTTTGTATAGTATGAAACTGAAAATTATAAAACACAAGTAGTTTTACTTGTGTTTATGTATATTCACTCATTATTTAATAGAGTGTCTAATAATAATTATACTATATAAAAAGTTATTAGCAAAATTTATTTTTTTTGCTAACGTATAAATAAATTTATGTTAATATTATTACGGTAAGTAATTCCCAAATTATTATTTAAATTTATCTTATTAAAAATTAAGGAGGCCTATGAAGCGAAAAAAAATTAAATATTTATTCTTTTCTATTTTAGCCATGAGTTCTGCTACAACTATGGTTATTATGGGACATAATAACAAAACTCAAATAAACAATTTAAATACTTATGAAAATTCAAAATTTTATGAAATTACCAATAACTCAATAATTAGTAATTCTCAAGATACAATGAGTATTCAAAAAGCTGTAGGAGTTAAGCGCTTTGATATTATTTATAAAGGTACTACATATTCAGATCTTAAAGACAAGCTTAAAATTATAGCAGAAAAATATTTAAAAACCAAGAAAGAAAATTTAGTTTATATTATTGGTGATTTTTTAAAAACTATTTCTATAGCTATAACTAGCTCGCAAGACTATGATAAGTTTAAAGAAGCACTAAATAAATATGGAACTGAAGATGAAGATGTCTCAAGTGTTTTTGGTTTTAAAACCGATTATACTCATGAAGATTTTATTAATAAACATAAAAAAGAAAGTGTAGTTACAACCACATCTATAAACACTGATAACAATCCAAGATTTAATTTAGGAGTTGCTTTTGATTACAGGGGTTCTGACAACTATCATTTGTATACTTTAGTCGGACTTTCAAAAGACACAATTTTTTCACATTTCAAAGAATATGTAAATAAGAACCCAATTAAAGTTGGTATTTTAGAGGCTGAAGGTGTAATTAATAATGATTTATCACCTTTTTACTGAAACAAAAAATATGGAAATGGAGCTCACTGGAGAAATGAATTTTTCTATACAGAATCATATAGCAATCATGCTAATAATGTGGGTGAAATTTTAGTTGGACAAAAGGGGATAAATCCCACTGCTACTTTATGGAGTGTTGAATTAAACACACGTTGAAATGGACTAGCTGGAGAAATGAATTTCTTCCTAGGACAAGGTGTAAAAATAATAAACAACAGTTGAGGCGTATTTGATCCAAAAAATAATAAGGAAAGTCAAGTATATAATAATGATTCACATTATTTTGATGAATTAATTAAGTCAAACCCAGAACTTGTTAATTTCATATCAGCTGGTAATAATTTTGAAACTTGAAAAAAAGATGGAAAACTTATAGAGGCTTATAAGCCATTAGCAGGAATTGCTTTATCTAAAAATAGTATAGTTATTGGTGCTATTAATAATGACTATTTACAAACTAAAACAAATTATAGTCAAATAGGTAGCGATAAAAACTATATAACCGCCGTTACATCTGGTGGATCTTATAATTTTTCAACTAGAACGGATGATGACTTCTTTTCAGGAAGCGGTACAAGTTTTTCAACTCCAGTCATTACTGCCTTAACATCAATGGTTATTCAAAGAAATCCATATTGATTTAATTTAGGACATGATTCAATAATTGCTAAATCTGCAATAATTTCAGGATCTGTAAAACCAAGATACACAAATGCTGTTTATACTAATGAAACAGGGTTTGGAATACCTCAGTTTGAATTTGTGGATCAAGCTGTTAAAAATCTTAAATACCATAAAAAAACTGGACCTAAATTTACTACAAACCATAGTATTTATTTAAATAAAGGAGATACAATTAGAGCAAATATTTCATGATTAGCAGAAGTAAGGAATAAGCAAAATATAGTTGATTTTGATTTGAAAGTTTTCGATCCAAGTAATACTTTATTAACATCTTCTATTTTAGGTGAGAGAAACACAGAAACAGTAGAATTTACAGCTCAAAAAAGTGGATATTATAATTTCAATCTTTTAAGATATGATAGCAATGATATAAAAAGGGATTTAGCATTTACTTATGCAATTAAAAGATCAAAAAACTAAATTTAAAAGATTATTTTATTCTTTAATTATTCCTTCTTTAACTCTCATTCCACTATCTGCTATTTCATGTTCTAATTTAACAAGCGATCCTTACTCCTCTGAATCCAAAACTGATGATGGACAAAGACTTGTGAGATTTCATTATCCTAACAGGTCTGTGCATATAGATAATGCTTTGTGGTCTAGTGTTAATTATGATAGATTAGTCGAAAGTTCATCTTTTGATGATGCTTTTAAAAATGAACATGCCGAAGTTATAAAAAAGCATAATGATGCTTATAATGAATACCATAAACCTATAACGAATTATGATGAAAAAGATAGTGCTGAAAAGAGGGCAAAGTTATCAGACGCCAGAAAAGAGGTTATTGATAAATGACAAGAAAAAAATATAAAATTAAATAAAAATAAGATTTTTAGTTTAATTAATTCGAATCATGAGTTAGCTTCCGATAAATACAAAGATATTAAAGATATTTTTAAAAATACCGATTTTAGTAAAAATACTATTTTTGTTGTTAACGGCTTGAACTATCACACTGGAAGCATTAATGAGGTTGTAAAAGGTTCTGGATATTGAATTAAAAAAGTTAATATCCTTGATAAAAACATAAACCTTGAATATAAATTAGTAGAAATTCAAGCAAAAGGGTCAGGTAGGGGTGTAGCTAGTCAAGCGTTAAGCACAACATCAACAATACATTATATAGTTATTAATAAGTTAGATTCTTTAGATAATTATAACTTTACTTTTAATATCCCCAAAGATAGCAATATATAATATTTTATAATACTAAAAAGTTAACACTACTTAAACATGGACAGCAAAATTTAACATTTTAGTTATTTATAATTCCATAGCAAATTGCTGTGGAGTTTTTCAGTTTAAGTTTGATTGAATTCGGTCATTGTTGTACCAAATTACATATTCTTGTATCATATCATTAAGTTCATTAAATGTTATTTTTGAATAATCTAAATCATTTAATAATTCAGTTTTAATGATTCCAAACCAATATTCAATTTCTCGATTATCAAGAGAATTTCCCACTCTTGATAACGAAATAATCCCACCAAGATTTTTAACTTCTTTAATATATTGATGATGTGTATATTGAAAGCCATGATCTGAGTGAATGATAAAATTTTTGGATTTGTATTGCTTTAATGAATTTAAATTGTCTAAAACTAGTTCTAGATTATTACTTTTTGATAATTTAAAACCAACAATTTGTTTAGTTTTATGAGACAAAATTGCAGACAAATAAACGTGTGATTCTAACACATCTTTTGGCGCTTTTATATATGAAACATCAGTTGCATAAATATTTCGATTGTTTTGATCATTATAATCACGATTTACGAAGTTATCAATCTGAGTAGATAGATTTTTAATTTCTTTTCGTTTTGATTTTTGTCTAAGCTTACATTTTAGGCCTAAAAGGTTCATATATCTCCCTAATGAACGTTCGTTTATATCTATTTTGTATTTTTTAGATATGTAAACACTTAGTTTTAACCTTCCATATCTTGACTTTGTTTCTGCGAACGATTTTTCGATTACATCACTATATTTAGGGAGTTTTTGTGCAATTTTAATATTTTGAGTTTTAGAAATTGTTTGTCTAGAAATGCCAAAAACTTCTGCAAGCTTAACATAACTTATACTAAAACTTTTAGATTCAATAACTTTCTTACTTTTAGGTAATTCGTTGGTAATTTCATAATATCTTTTAGCTATTTGTAACAAATCATCACGATCAAAAATATCTCAATTTGGTTCTCTTTTCGTCTTAGGTTTGCCGCTTCCTTTTTTGCGGCTTTCCCCTTTCTTTGTCTGTAATAAGTCTTCCATACCTAAATTATAATACTTAATTATTTTATTAATTCTAACTTTTACACTATTTCTTTGTAAGTTTTTTGTTTCTGGTGATATTTGGTAAATAGCTTGGAAAGCACCTGGTAAACCTGATTTTTGATATTCTTCATATATTTTTGCAAATTCTTCTTTCTTTAAATGTCTTGACATAATTTATCTTTTCAAAAAAATTCTTCGTTGGTACCAACGAATGGTAACAGAAAAGCTAACATTTACATGTTAACTTTTCTGTCCGGCTTTAACTACATGTTAACTTTTTATTTGCATTTAAAAAATTGAATAATAAAATTTAATTTCCTAATATACTTTAGTAATAAATTTAATATTTATGTTAATTTTTGTTTAGTTTTAATGTAAAAATATTAACACTTAATAACTTTTATGTATATTATGTAGTCATAAAAAAATTTTTTTATGATACACTAGGATCAGTTGTTATGGTATAATAAAATCATAATTTTATCTTTGTAAAATTATATTTATTTATATTGACAACATTAACAAACTAAAATATATAAAGAAAGGAATCACAATGTCAACAACAAATCAGTTAGTTAATCATGGCCGTGTTTCTAAAACTAAGAAACAAAATGCACCTGCCTTATCATTAACATATAACTCATTAATTAAAAAAGCTAAAAAAATGGCTTCACCATTTAAGCGTGGTGTATGTACCCGTGTTGCAACAATGACACCTAAAAAACCTAACTCAGCTTTACGTAAATATGCTCGTGTTAGATTATCAAACCAAATGGAAGTCACAGCTTACATTCCAGGAGAAGGACACAACTTACAAGAACACTCTGTTGTGCTTATTCGTGGTGGCCGTGTTAAAGACTTACCTGGGGTTAGATACCACATTGTGCGTGGAACCCAAGATGCAGCTGGTGTTGCAAAACGTAACCAAGGTCGTAGTTTATACGGTACTAAAAAAGCAAAATAATATAAGTGTAATTATTAATTAATTTAATATAAAATTAAGGAGGACAAAATGTCAAGAAAAAAATCAGCACCAATCCGTGAAGTACTTGCAGATCCAGTTTTTAACTCAGTAGTAGTTACAAAATTAATTAACCAAATTATGCTTGACGGAAAAAAATCAATTGCTCAAGATATTTTATATTCAGCATTTGAATTAATTAAAGAAAAAACAAGTAGAGAACCAATGGAAGTGTTTTTAGAAGCAGTTGAAAACATTACTCCACAACTAGAAATTCGTACCAGAAGAATTGGTGGAACAAACTACCAAGTGCCTACCGAAGTTCCTGCTCGTAGAAAACAAACATTAGCACTTAGATGATTAGTGCAATATGCAAGATTAAGAAACGAAAAAACAATGGACGTTCGTTTAGCAAATGAAATCATCGATGCATCAAAGAAAACTGGTGGAGCAATTAAAAAACGTGAAGACACCCATAAAATGGCTGAAGCTAACCGTGCATTTGCACACTTCAGATGATAGTCTTTTAGTTAAGTATTAATTTATATTATGGCTAGAGATTATGATTTAAAAGATTACCGTAATATCGGTATTATGGCCCACATTGATGCAGGTAAAACTACCACAACAGAAAGAATTTTGTTCCACACAGGTAAAATACATAAAATTGGTGAAACACATGATGGTGTTTCACAAATGGACTGAATGGAACAAGAAAAAGAAAGAGGTATTACTATTACCTCAGCAGCAACCACTGCTTTTTGAAAAGGTAAAAGAATTAATATTATTGATACCCCAGGACACGTCGATTTCACAGTTGAAGTTGAACGTTCACTTCGTGTTTTAGATGGGGCAGTTGCTGTTTTAGATGCTCAATCAGGTGTTGAGCCTCAAACTGAAACAGTTTGAAGGCAAGCAACTAATTATAAAGTTCCACGTATAGTATACGTAAATAAAATGGATAAAGCAGGAGCTGATTTTGCTGCTTCTGTTGCATCCGTAAAACAAAGATTAGGTGGAAATGCAGTAGCAATTCAATGACCTATTGGAGCTGAATCAGACTTTAAAGGGGTTATTGATTTAGTTACAAGACAAGCTTATACATATAATGGGGAGCCTCAAGAAGAAGAATTCCCAACAGCAATTCCTGCTGACTTAGAAGAAATTGTTGAAATTAAACGTCAAGAATTATTAGAAGCAGTTGCTGCTTTTGATGAAGAATTAATGATGGCTGTTTTAGAAGGACAAGAAGTAGAACTTGATGCTTTTAAAGCTGCTATTAGAAAAGCAACTTTAACTTCTGAATTTTTCCCAGTAGTTTGTGGAACTTCATTTAAAAACAAAGGTGTTAAGAAAATGATCGATGCGGTTGTTGATTATTTACCTTCACCTTTAGATATTCCTGCTATTAGAGCACATGAAGGAGAAAATGAAGTCAGTGTAGAAGCAAGCGATGAAGGAAACTTTGCTGCTTTAGCATTTAAAGTTATGAACGACCCTTTTGTTGGTTCATTAACTTTCTTCCGTGTATACCGTGGTGTATTAAACAAAGGAAGCTACGTATTTAACTCAACTAAGGGTGAAAAAGAACGTATTGGACGTGTGCTACAAATGCATGCTAACAGCCGTGTTGAAATTGATGAATGTCGTGCTGGAGATATTGCAGCAGCTGTTGGTCTTAAATACACAACAACTGGTGACACTTTAATTGATGAAAAATCACCAAAACTTGTACTAGAAAAAATGGTTTTCCCTGAGCCAGTTATTTCACAAGCTCTAGAACCAGAATCAAAAGCTGCTACTGAAAAACTTTCATTAGGATTACAAAAATTAGCAGCGGAAGACCCAACTTTTAGAACTTATACAGATGATGAAACAGGTCAAACAATTATTGCTGGTATGGGTGAATTACACCTTGACATTATTGTCGACCGTCTAAAACGTGAATTTGGTGTTCAGGCTAAAGTTGGAGCTCCACAAGTTTCATATCGTGAAACAATTACTAAAACAGCTGATGTCGAAGGAAAACACATTAAACAATCTGGTGGTAAAGGACAATACGGGCACGTATGACTTAAATTTGAACCTAACCCAGATGGTGGGTTTGAATTCGTTGATAAAATTGTTGGTGGTAAAATTCCAAAAGAGTACATTAAATCAATTCAGAAAGGTCTTGAAGAAAAAATGGCTGTTGGTATTTTAGCTGGATATCAAATGATTGATATTAAAGCTACCTTATTTGATGGTTCATACCACGACGTTGACTCTTCAGAAATGGCTTATAAAATAGCAGCTTCTAAAGCTCTTACTAAAGCTAAAGACCAAATTGGAACAGTATTACTTGAACCAATTATGGATGTTTCAGTTGTTGTTCCATCAGATCACATGGGAGATGTAATTGGTGATTTATCACGTCGTAGAGGGCTTGTTAATGACCAAGAACAAAGAAATGATGGAGCCGTTGTTGTTAGAGCGCAGGTTCCACTTTCAGAAATGTTTGGTTATTCAACAGAACTTAGATCAATGACTTCAGGTCGTGGAACTTACCAAATGCAATTTGATCACTACGAAAAAACACCTAAAAACATTTCTGATGAAATTATTAAGAGAAGAAACTTACAATCTAAAGACGAGGATTAATTCTTTGGATCAAAATATCTTGCTTTGCAAGATATTTTTTATTAATTAGTTAGACAACATAAAGTTTTCTTAGAAAAATATTTTAAATTCCTTTATTAATATCTATTTAATCTATATAATTAATATATAAAATTTAATAAAGGAATAATGAAATGAAACGAAGTAAATTCTTACTTATATCTACAAATTTAGTAGCAATTTCATCATTTGTAATTGTATCGTGTGCGAGTGTTGAAAAACCGCAAAAACCAGACCAACCAGCTCCACAGCCACAGCCTGATCCATCTGAAATTGCAGTAAATAATTTTAAAACCGCTTATGCAGTAGTTTTAAGCAAAAATAAAGATAATATTACCCTAGAAGATGAAAATAGCATAAATGTTGCTTTAAGTACTTTTGCCTCATTAGAGGATAATGTTAAACATTTACTTACTGCTGAAAAAAGTTTATTAGATGATTTGCTTGCTAAAATAGCAGAAATTAAGCAATCTCAAGCTAATCAAACTAATTTACCAGGTGAAAATACTGGAACCCAAAAGCCTCCAGGTAACAAAGACACTAGTACAACTGATCCAGACTTGGGCAATGATAAAGATAAGCAAAATAATAGTGCCCAAATACCTGGTGGAAAAGACCAAGAAAAAACACCGGTTGAAGATCCAGGAACAACCCAACCAGAAAAACCACTTGAACAAGAAAAAGTAGTAATAAATAAATTTCTTCCAATAAATGAAGGTGAAAGATATTTTTCTTCTTTAAACTCGCAAGAAAAGCAAAAAGAGTTAAACGAATTAAACTATATCTTATATGAAGATATAAATAAAGTTGAACAAAAATCCTATAATGGTTTATCTTATTTAGAATATAAAGATAAAATAACTGGAATTATCTTTAAAGAATATAGTTATGGTTATAACCAAAGTGGCCCTTTATGATTACTTAATAAAGAAGGTCTTTTACTTATAGCCCACGAATTTAAGCGTAAAATACCATATGGGCAAGAAGTAAAGGATTTGGATTCTATTACTATTAATAACGTATCTGAAATAACTAGTCAATCTCTTGGTTTATATCGTCCACTTGAAAAAAGGATTTATGTTAACGGAACTAACCTAAATAATAAAGGCTTTTCATTATATGAAATAGTTGGTAGTTTAATGCAAACAATCTTTCATGAATATATGCACCATTGAGCCATGTCCTATGCTGAAACAGGATTAATTGAAGGCAATAAATTAAATGTCACAGACCAAGAAGCAAAAGATATTAACCAAATGAAAACTACTGAACTTTATTATAATCCTACAGCTAATTTTGGTCATCAAGGACATTCACATGGCCAAAGGCAATTTTGAAATTCTTATTTTGTAAGTAATTTTTACAATTTATTAAATTATGATGTATCGCAAAAGGGTTATCTAAGTGATGAAGTTTTAGATAAATTAAATATTAAAAACAAAGAGAATTTATTGTACAACAACTTATCAATCAATGATATGTGACGTTTAGCCAATGAATTAAATACACCAGAACATTTAAAAAATAAATCTCAAAGTCAAACTTTAAGTGTGTCACCTAGTGGGGTGTATACTACAAGTATTAACAGGTTAAAATATACTTTTAGCATGACTGAATTAGTTCCTAGAGAATATACTAAGTATGCTTATGAATCATACTTTTCAATTAATGATCTTAATAAATCAGAACAAAGGCATGATGCAAGGCAAAGCACGGTTAATTGATTTGGACTTAGATACTATACTCAAAATCAAAATAATCAATGAATGGTGTTTTTTTACCCAAGTCATAATACGGAGGATTGGTCACATACATATTTAAATAATTTTGATTCTTTAACTGCGAGATATTGGTTTGATAAATTGGGTAATGGCTTAGATAATCTAACTAAACATAATGTTGCAATTATGCCTAATTCAGTATTTGAAATAAATGAATTTAGATTTAAAAATGAAGGATCTGAAAGGGAAATAGGTGAATTAGCACCAGAAAAAACTAGATCTCGATCAAAAGAATTTTATAAATTATTTTTAGATACTATGGGATATGGCAAAACTATTAGCCAAGTATTTTATCGCTCAGATGTAACAGATGGTCAACCAGGATATGGCGCAGGTGTAGTAGGTTGACCAGATAGGCTTAAATTTTCTGGCTTTATTGATGCAAATCATAAAGTTGATGGTTTAGTTATAAAGGATGCTAATGGTGAATATAAACATAGTTTATTGGAATATTCTAACAATTTTAACTTCTTTGGTCTTCAAAACTTTGATCAAGGTGCTAGTTTATATTCTGAAGATGATAAGGGAGAAAAATTAATTACTCAGGATCGTCAAAAACAAATTAGTAATAGATTATACCCAAATAATATCGGATATAATACTTATTTAAGTTATATTACCAAGGACTTTTTAGAAGTTAAAGAAAACTCAGAAATATACCTTTGAACAGATCTAAATAAAGATGGTAAGGTTACAGAAAATGAGCTAAATTCATCACAAATAACCTTGCCAACTCAACGGCCTGTAACAAACCAAAGAAACACAAATCATAATGTTTCTAACTTTGATAAATTTATAATAAAAAATATTGATGGTAAAACAGTTGTTAAAAAACTATAATTATATTTATCTTTAAAAGATATTTATATAGTATAATAAAGGAAATTTTCAATATCAAGAAAGGGAAATATGAATTTTTGACATTATCGCAGAAATATAGCAGATTTTAGCAGTTCAAGGCCATTATTTTTATCATTTTTTGTACTCAGCTTATTTGTAATCTTATTTTTATACATTTACCGCAAAAGGGTATATAACTATTTCAATCAAGAAGGCAAAAAATTTATTTTCAAAACACTATCACTTGAAAATTTATTTGTGGCAATTGGTATTTTTACCACAATATATAATTTAATTCGCTTAGGTTTTTTAATTGGAATCGATTATCCTTATAAATGGGAATTATTCCCATTGCATTTATGTAGGTTTTTTTAGCTTTACAATCCCTCTTTTATATATATTTAAAAAAGGTCATAAAATTAATATGGTAAGTATTTTAGCTGTCTTTGGAGCGATATTTGGATTTTTATTTGCTGATTTAGGAGCAGATCCAGTTGCAACACAAATTGACAGAGAATATAATAATCTTAAAGAAGGAACTAGAGAGTGAAACAATGCTGGTTTTAACTTAGGCTATGACAACGTTCTATTTTGAGATTTTATTTTTGCTCACTCATTTGTTTTAATTATGCCAGTATTTACCCATATTGTATATGGTCCAAAAGCAAAAATAAAATTAAGAAATTTTGTACAAGGGTCAGCCTTAATGCTTGGTATGTTAGTTTTAGTATTGATTGGCAATATCGTGTTGTTCCAAAGAATTAAGAATTCTAATAATAGAGTTCAGATCCAATGAACATCTAATTGATTCTATTTAGGTGCTAAAGGAATTAATACTTTAGGCAAACTATCTAAATGACCATTTTCTCCAATCATCTTTGGGCTTGCTGGTGTATTAGTCAATATCCTTGGTTATATCTTTTATATGTTTATGTCAAGTATTGACTTTGAATTTAATAAATACTATATGCCTAATAAAGTATCACGTAAAAGATTTAAAGATGTTTGAAACGAACTAAAAACGCCTTGAAAAGAAGTTTTAAATTTTAGAATTAAGGAATAGGCAACAAGAACAATAAATATGCAGGCAAAGAATATTCGGACATTTACGAATATTCTTTTTATATAATGAAAGAGTTTTATAACAAAATTAAGCTCAAAATGACCAAAGATTAATTTAAAAAATTAACATATAAAAAATGAATGGATTAAATAATCCATTCATTTTTTATATCCTTTAGGTTTAGTGTATTTAATTTGTTTTTATTTAAAATTAAAACCACTGCATAAAGTGTTGTGGACTTCTTGATAAGTAGCATGATCGTTTTGTTCAATTTATTATTGCACATAAAAATTATTATGAGAACTTACCTGTAAATTGAGTATTTATATCACTTGGTTCTTTAGGTGTATTTAAAAGGAGATCAGGTATAAAGAGGAATGAAGTTGTTAAACAAGGAAGCCCCTTTGTAAGATACGGTTAACTATATACAACTTATAACACTTTTTTAAAGAAACAAAATCAAACATCCCATTAGAAATATATATAATTTTTCTACTTTTAAAATGCGAATTATGAGTTAATTAAAGAAAATAAAGATAACAATCGAATCTATAGGTTTACAAGAAAAAAGTGTTGCAAACAATGGTATAAAAGTATTGACTTTATTTTAATTATAAGAAAGATGCTATGAAACAAATTGCTATGTATTTGATCCCGCTAAAGATACAAGATTCTTTATTATAATAAACCCTCATAAGTTTTACCAATTTATTTAACTTATGAGGGTTTATTTAAATTTTAGACATGATTTTATAATTTATAATTTTTATATAAGATAGTATTATTTATATACAAAATCCATATATAAGCCATCAGGGCTAGTTGCATCGCTTTTATCAATAATTAAAAAGTATGTTTTAAATCAATTATCGCTACCTACTGCAGTATTTGAAGCATAAATAGCATCATTATGAAACATATAAAAATTATATTTGTCATTATATGAAAATGAAATTTTTAATTTTTTTGAGTTTTTATCAAAAATAAAATCATTTATATTTAACTTCTTTTCTCTATTGTCAGACTTAGCAAAAATTTGAGAATTATAGTTATTTAAAATTAATAAATCTTGTTTATTAAAATCGATATTATCTAGAAGTTCATTAAATTCACTTGTAATTTGTGTTTTTTCAGAGTAGTAAGTAGGATTTTTAGTTTGTAATAATTTTATAAAATCTTCTTCGCTTTTAATTAAATATGTTGTTTTAGTAATATTTTTAGTAATTCATTTGGGAGTTGAATTTGGATAGTTTGAATAATCAATATAATTAAAATAACTATAAGCAATTCCAGTTGTATCGTAATATTTGCTTTCTTGATGCTCTGGATATAAAACTTTATGTTGCTGATATTTTTGCTTATCCTCTTCAGTTACTCTATCTAAATCTACTCAAAAAAGAATTGGAGAATAACCTTCCTTAGTTCAAACTTTTTTATTAGTATTTCAATATGTATGTACTCCAATACGTGATAATCTGTTAATCTTTTCGTGCTCAATAAAATAAATGGATATGAGTGTTAATGGAATGGCAAGTAATCCAAAACCTAATAGACTATATTTTAATATTTTTTTCTTGGTCTTGTGTAACATAAGTTATTGCCACTTCAACATTTTTGCGGGTTGTTTTATAAGTATAAGCTCCCAAATTAATAGTTCTACCTTCATCAGATTCATCAGCCTGTGCTTTAACATATGCACTATTTAAATTTATATATTGGATTTTTTTATTATTATTTTCCGCTATTAACAGCTTGTTTGAACTTACACTCACTAGCGGTAAAATCGTTAGCACACTAGTAGTACCAAAAAATATATTTCTAACTTTTTTAAACATAAAACCTCTTTAAAACCTAGTTAGCATTAATAATTATTAGTATAAATTATTCAACTAACTAATATTCATTTTTTTCTTTTTTTTGATAGATTTTTTCACTCAAAAATAGTGAAGCAATACCTTATAAACTAAAAATAATTTTGTTATTTCCTTATATAAAAATTATAACACTATTTTAAATGTTTTTTGAGAAAAACTATTTTTTAAACAGGAAAGAAATATTCAGATTTTGTCCGAATATTTCTTTCCTGTCTAGAGCCCCATAAGTTTTAGCGATTTATTTGGTAAAACTTATGGGGGTTGTTAGTTAAAAGTTTATTTTTTGCTTTTTTTATCTTTGTATACTTTTAAATACGAATTATTATATCAATTGTACAGAGTTTTATAATATGCAAGGTTATCATTGGTGGTTCTTGTATCTTCTAGTATTTCAAATTTTAACTCTTTTGATTTAGGCAATACAAAAACTCCAAAGCTATGACTTTGTGGCACCACATCTTGCCTGCGGCGGTTTTGGTCATTAACTATAATATTTAGAGTTATTTTATCATGATCATAAAAAGGGACAAGATAATCAATAGTTGAATTATGCTGAGTGATATTACCGTAATTTGCAAAAATATAAATATTATTATCTTTCAAAAGATTATAAACATCTTTATTATCCAAATAAATGAATTCAAATAATTCCTTGATTAGAATATCATCATTAAAGTCATCATGATTATGCAATTCTTTAAATCTATTTATAATTAAGGAATTAAATAATTCTTTTGAAGATATCTCAATAAATCTTTCCTTTATTTTAGGAACATTTTCATCAAAATATACTGTGTTAAATCCACCGCTTTGATTTTGGATATAAGTTTGTTTTATCCTTTCGTTATTGTCCAACCATATTGGCGGGATAAAAGTAGCTAACTTAACTAGATTTTTATACTTAGGCATAATAAGATTATATATTTTACGAATTTCTTTTGAAATTTTTAACCTTTGTTCCTCATCTATATCATTAAAAGAATTTGGATTAACTAACTCGTCATTATTCACAGTGCAGGCAAAAGCTGTAAAAGGGATTAATATCGTGCTAAGACCAACTAATGTTTTCTTAATCATGGATTCCTTTTACCAAATGAGTTACAGCACATTTTTTACTGCTGAAGTAGTAAAAGTTGCAAATCCCATTAAACTGATTGAGTTTAAAAAGAAAAATTTTAATTTCTTTGCCATAAATATCTCCTTTTTTATTAATTGATTTCTGTTAAATATTATTATTGGGATTATTATACTATAAAAAATATAAATAATGTTTGAAAATATCCTCCTTTTATCTAAACACATCATAATTATATCAAAGAAAAACATTAATATAAGTACGAAACTTTTAGAAAATATATTTTTCCTTATCTGTTATAATAATTGAATGGAAATATACATACATAACACGAATTATAATTTAAAAAAAACAACATTAATACATGGATTTTTTAAAGCATTGTGTTTAACTTTATTAATATTAATTATATTAATATTGAATAAAACATACATTCCTTTTAATATCCATTTATCAACTAATCAATTAAATCAAAATATTATCTTCTGGGGATTATTAATCCCTTTATATCTTGGTGTTTTAGCTGCAAGAATTTATTATTTTAAAATTGAATGGCAAATGTGGCAGCATATTAAAGATAAAATTAAATATGAAGGTAATGGAGTATTTAATTTTACTTTCTTAAAATTATCCTTATTCATTCCGTTATTAGATATATACCGTTACTTCTTTTTATTTGCATTATTTAAAGAAGGAGACTATTATATATGTAATTGAAAAGAAGGTTCAAAACGTAATAATTTGAAATTTTCAGTTTATGATATTGCCCTTGGTGCAATTTTAATGTCTTTATTCTTTATTATTACTGCTTTAAAGAATTTTACTCCACTAAAAATTATTTCTTTATCTACTGAATATATCTTTTATATTATATTCACCATTTTCTTTGGTAAATATAAAGGGGCTTTTTTCTCTTTTTTGGCTGACTTTTTTAGTTTACTACTTTCAGGGCAAATTGCTTTATATCATGAAGCTTATGCAATTGTGCCAATTGCAGTTTCGTTTCTAATTGGCTTTATCTTAGATATCTTTAAGAAAAATAAAAAACAAGTTTTTATTTTTATGGAAATCTTTATGCTTTTATCTTTTGTATTATTAATTTATACATTCTTAGTAAATGTCAATGATCCAAAAGGTTTAAGAATTTCATCTACTTTTGGAATTAGTAGGTTAAGTGTTGGAGTTTTTGGCACTTTACTAGCATTAACTTTAGGAATGTTTGCATTATTTAATTTATCAGTATATTGATATTTTAAAGCAAAAACCCCAGGTAAAAAACAAACCTACTTATACTTATCTTTAACAATCTTTTTAGTTATCTTTACAATTGTATTAGCAAGGTGAATCTGAGGTCCAATTGCCTTTATTCAATATGCTAATAGATATTTAGGAAGAAGTTATAACTTACAAAATCGTTATGTAATTGTTATGACCCCGATTGTTCTTAGGTCAGTAATTGCCTTGCCAATTTATATTTTAGTTTTAAATATTATTATTCCAGTATTGTTTAAACTAAAGAAAACCATCGTTAGAAGCGATTATAAAATCACATATTAATTTTTATATTTTAAGTTTTGTTATATAATATATAGGATTTTTCAAACTAAAAGAAAAAGGGAGGTCTTATATGGCTAATATTAAATCTAAAATGAAAAGCATTGTTAAGATGGAACAAGCTCGTGTAAAAAATGCAGCTATGAAATCTAGAGTTAAAACAGCAATTCGTAAAGCTAGAGAAGCTGTTTTAGCTAACGATGAAAAAGCAGCTTTATTAGTAGCAAATGCACACCACGTAATTGCTAAAGCTGTTGCTAAAGGAGTTTTTCATGCTAATAAAGGCGCAAGAAAACACTCACGTTTAGATCAATTTGTTAACAAAACAAAAGCAAATAATGCTTACTAAAATATTTTATTAAATGCAGTTTATTGCTGCATTTTTTTATATTAATTAACTAATGCTTATAAAAAACAATGTCTTAATAATTAAGACATTGTTTAATATTTATTTGTTAGTCTTCTTTCACTTCTTTTAAGAATCAAGGCATATCATATACATCGGGGCTGTGTAAGTGAGCCTTGAAAATTTGTGAAGCTGCAGATTTGGAATTTTGTAATGATAATGGGTGTTCATTATCTGGGTTAATACCTAGGAGGTTATACTCTCTAAGATCATAGCTATAAAATATACTATACTCATTTTTTCCAATTCCAAACGTATGACTTGAAGCAGCAGTCATTAGACCAAAATAACTATGCTTTCCATCTTTTTCTACATATACTGGTGAACCAGAAGAACCAGGACCACCATAAATATGTGAATAGTAATCTCTTCAACCGGTTTGGTATGAATTATCTTGAATATTTTTAGGTCTACGAGTAATTGAACCTGAAAGCTTCCTATGTGGGAAACCTAGTGTTGCTGCTTCCCAAATCATTGGAACTGATACTATTCTAAATTTAGAAGGAACATCCATGCTAATATTTGACATTTTCATTATTCTTTCAATTTTTGATACTATATCCATTTTTCCAGAATTTCTAGCATTTTTCAATTGTTGATTTAAATTAATTGATAATAAAATCATATCATGAGGATCACGTATTTTTTTACCATCTTTTGATTCTTGAGAGTGAGCTAACCACAATGCTTTAATAGGTACATTACCAGCAACATAATGGGTTGAGGTATACTCTCTATTTCTTTCTAAATCAGTTTTAATAAGCTGGTAAGCTAAAAAGTAATATTTAGCCACATAATCTTTTAAGAAACTATCACCAATAACATCATTAAAGTTTTTTGCGGCTTGGGTCTCTACGTGCATGTTAGTTATGTAGTAGAAAGTAGCATCATTAGGATTATCATTTGTTTTGGCCAAAAAACCACCTGTACCTGAAGTGGAAGCAGAGTATTGGAATGCACGAAGGTATGCATTATCAACAACATCTCAATCCCTTCATTCTTCAAGGCGCATAAATTCAGCATCTAATTTATAACCATTATGCAGTTCATATGGTACATTTTGGTTAGGTTGATAAACGTCTCGATTTGCTAAATATTTTGCATCTGAAAAAATAGTAATAGGCTGATTAAATTGATTATAATCCATGTTATTATAATCAAATCTGTTTTGGTTTACCTTAAAGTCTTCTTTTTCTTCATCATTAGTATATTTTACACTGATGTTTGCAGCAGCAGGTAAAATAATAAATGCTCTTTCTTTTTCAAACTCAGTTTTGAAATGATCTTGAACTTCTGGTTCATCAATAATAATTTTATATGAATTATCTTCCATGAAGATTTTGAATTCAATACCAGTATTTTCATTTCATGTTAAACTTACAATATATTTAAAACTTTCTTGCTCTGAAACAGTTGCACTGTAAACATACTTATGTGACTTAGATGCAATTAACTGATCAAAGTCAACATTTATATCAATACCATTACTTAAATCTCTAAGGCGATTAGTTTTATTAGTATCATTAATTAAAACATTAGCAAGGAGTTTGAATTTAATTGATCGATTTCTAGCATTTGGTTTTAATAAAGTTTGTTCTAAATACTTACGTTTAAAAGTCCATGAAGCTATGTTGGTTCTTTGATTTAAATTCCAAAGCAATTCATCTCACATAGGCTCAATTACTCTTTCGCGAGTAATTGAGGTTGGAGAATCTTGGATAGTTTTTAAATTGTTATTAGTTCATGCAAAACTTTGATATATGTTATTTGTTTGACTTGGTGCAAAGCCTTGGATTTTGTATCAAATATTACCATTTATTCATTGATCATTACGATCTTTTACTTTAAAACTAATATAAGCTTGATCACCGGAAATACGTCTAATAGCATTTATTTTAAATAATGTAACTGGTAATGAATAATTTAAATAATTAATCAACTTTTGTGAATCTGATTTTAATTTAATAACATTATTTAAATTTTCTAAATCAGCTGCCCACTGGTCCGCTGTTTTAGTTTTTAATGTTTCATAGTTAATTTCTAAATCACTTATTTTAATATTATTTACCATGATTTCTGGGTAGTGGTGTTGTTGATAATCATTAACTAAGTTAATTAAAGTGTATTCTTTACCATTAGTATATCTAATACTTTGGTTTTTCTTATTAATTCAACCTAGTTTAAATGTCATACCACGTTTACCAGTACGTTTAACATCATAATAAACAGCAAAGTACTCATCTGTTAAAGGTTTTGTATCAGTTGAGTTAACTGAAATATTTTTATCATAATATTTTTTATCTAACGAAACATATGCTTTACTATCATGGTTTTCACCTTTATTGTCTGTACCATTACCAAAAACCATTAAATATTCCATATTAACAAATGCTTTTTGATCAATCATATCTTGCACATTAAGCATTCTAAAATCTGGAGTTGGATTAGTTGATGAGGTTAATCTTGGCGTAAAGTTTGATTCATTAACTGAGTTGATGATACTAATAATATTTTGCGCTGGAGCTGTTGAGTTTTTAAAATCATCGGCAGTAAATACCTCACCTTTAGGTTTTAAATCAAAGAAGTTAAGTAATTTGAAATTATTAATTGAAACAGTTTTGTTGTTGGTAGCAGCTGGTTTTTCAACTTCAACACCATCTTTTTTATATCATAAAACTAATTTTGCATTACCTTCTCAATCATTAATATCTCTAACTTCTTTAATAAATAATTCATATTTACCAAACTTAGGCAAAATATATGATTCATTAAAGGCTTTAATTGCATCAGAAGCAAGGTAAACTTCATGAGAATTTTTACTCTTATGATTAATCTTTAAGGAATTAAAGAAATCAGAAGCATTACCATTAATTATTTTTAAGATTTTAGCTTCGTGAAGTTTATCAACGTATTCTTGATAATCACCTTCGTTATTTCAAAATTCTACTGGTTTATTAGTTGCTATTTTAGCTTCTTTAATTACTTGGTTATTAAACAATACTTTTAAAGTTACATATAGTTTATTATCTCTAAATTCAAAATCATCTGAAAAATCATAACGGAAGAATTTTGAAATAAATTTAGATTTAGCTTTAAAATATTCTAATTTCTTATCTTTTTCATAAGATAAGAAATCTTGTGATTTTAGTTCTTTTAAACCTTCATAATCTACATCAAAGTTTGTATCTAAGTCATTAATATTAATATCATTTACAAATTGTGTTACATCTTTTGCATATACTTTATTAAATTTGTATTTATAACTAATTTCAGGTTTTGATTTTAAAAACACTGTAACTTCAACTAGTAAATTATTCCAGTTAGTTTTATCCAATTCTAAATTAGTTATTTGATAATCAACATATTCATTGTCGTGGACATCAAAGAATAACTTAGTATTTTCAAAGTTGTATGATGCAGAATATGAGTATTTCTCTAAATCATATTTAGCACCTATTTCATTAAATTCAAATTTAAGTTTTCCATCTGTTTCTGCTTTGAAGTAATCTAAAAGAGTTTTTGAATCTGTTTCAGTATTATTCTTAAGTTTTGTTTCTTGTGTCTCAAATGTTTTTAATAATTCTTCAAACGTACTAATATTGTTAGACATTGAAACTAGAGAAATTTTCTCTAGTTTAGATTCCTTATCAAAAAGTTTTAAATATTTACCTTTTTCTTTGTAATATTCTAAAACTTGTTTTTGTGATTTTTGATATTCACTAGTAATATAATTTTCAATTGAATTTAACTTATTATTAAGGTTGGTTCATGATTCAAGGAATTTAGTAAACTCAGTTTCAAAGGTAGTAAGTGCATTTTGTCCATAAGCATTAATTAAATCAGTTAAATCTTGTTTATTTTGATTACTTAAATCTGTTTCATTAACTTTACTAATTAATCTTTGTTTTGTATTTACCACAACATTTGTTTCTAAATAGTTAAGTTTTTCTTGTAGTTCGTAAATACCTGCGAGTGAATATATTTGTTTAATGCTATTTCTTAGTTCTTCTTTAGTTGTAGTATCAATATCAGAACTTTCAACTAAAGCAGTGAAATCTTGCTTTTTACTATTAACATACTCAGAAGCTAAATTGTTCTCAACAATATAGTTTGTAATTGAAACAAAATGACTATCAAAACCTTGGTTAAAGGTTGTTAATTTATCAAAAGATAAGTTAGTATTAACATACTCTTTTGCTTGGTTAATTTTAGTTTGTAATTCTTGGTTTGAATTTAGAGTAGCAAATTCAATTACATCTTCCAACTTAGTTAAATTTTTATCAATAGTTTTAACTAATTCTAGTGGATTATTAATTGATTGTTTTAGGTTAAATAGCTTAGAAGTATTATTTTTTAATAAATCACTAACTTTTGAATTACTTAATTTAATTTTTTTAGCTTCTAAAAGAAAATCATCTAGTTCTTTATTTTTTGATAAAATTGCTTCGTTATATGAAGAAAGCTCTTGTTTAGTTGTTTTAATTTGAGTTAAAAACTCAGGAGTAAGTTTATCAAAGTTATTATTTGTAGTATTGATAAATTTATCATATTCATCTAGTTTGGTTTTAATTTTTTCAAAATTGTCTGGTTTGTAATCAATAGTTGAGTATAAACTTTCTATTTTGGTGTTTAAAATTGATAAATATTCAGTTACAAAATCAATTAATAAATTTGCTTTTGCTTCATCAAAATCATTATTTTGATAATTTGTTACAGTTTGTTTCAAAACATCTACAGAACTATTATTAACAGAATTTAGAAAGTTATTAACTTTGGTAATATTAGCATTATCAATAGGTTTTGGTGTTGGTTTTTCATCATTTGTACAAGATAATGCAACAAATGGAATGACAGTTAGTGATGATAAAGCCAATGAGAATTTTTTAATTTTTTGCATAAAACTCCAGTATTTTTATTTAATTTATTATTAGTAAATTTTTTTGTAATTGTAATATCTTTAAAGTTATAAATAAAAATCTATATTAAATTTTTATTTATTAGAAGTAAGATATTTTATTTTTTTAAATTAATAAAATTGTTTAAATGTGTTTTATTAAAATTCAATTATTAATTTTCTATAGTTTCTTTTAAGAATCAAGGCATATCATAGACATCAGGGCTGTGTAGGTGAGCTTTAAATATTTGAGAAGCTGCTGATCTATAGTTATGTAGTGAAAGAGGGTGTTCGTGATCTGTGTTAAGACCAAGCAAATTATATTCACGAATGTCATAACTATAGAATAAAGAGAATTCATCGCCACCCATATATCCACCTGATCCAGCTGTAAGAATCCCAAAGTAATTGTGTTTTCCATCTTTTTCAACATATACAGGACTACCTGAAGATCCACCACCTGAGTAAATATGTGAGTAGTAATTTCTTCAACCTGTCGCAAATGAATTATCTAAAACTCATTTTGGCCTTCTGGTAATTGACCCAGTGATTTTATCTTTTGGGAAACCTAATGTTGCTGCTTCTCAAATCATTGGAACTGATACTATTCTAAATTTAGATGGTACATCTAAACCGATATTTGGCATGCTCATTAGTTTTTCTGTTTTTCAAACTAAATCCATAAGACCACGATTGCGAGCATCTTTTAATTTATCATTTAAGTCAATTGATAATAAGATCATATCATGTGGCCCGCGAGTTTTGCTACCATCTCTAGAAACAGCGCTGTGTGCTAGTCATATTCCTTTAACTGTTACATTGCCATATCTGTGAGTAGCAGTTTTATTTCTGTTTCGTTCTAGATTATTACCATTTAATTGGAAAGCCAAATTATAATTTCTACCTGTATTATCCTTTAGAAACGAATCATCAACAACATGGCTTCAATTAGTAGCAACGCCAGTTTCAACGTGCATGTTTGTTATGTAATAGAAAGTAGCATCATTTGGATCATTATTAGTTTTCGCTAAGAAACCACCAGTACCAATTCCACCTCCTGCGGCATCCTGGGTTGCTCTTAAATAAGCATTTTCCACAACGTCTCAGTTTCTTCATTCTTCAAGGCGCATGTGTTCGGCATCAATTTTGTATCCTTCATGTAATTTGAAGGATACATTTTGATTTGGTTGATATACATTACGGTTAGCTAAATATTCGCCATCAGAGTAAATTGTAATAGGTTGGTTGAATTGGTTGTATTCCATATGATTATAATCAAAACGGTTTTGATATATTCCAAAATCTTCTAATTCTTCATCATTTGTATATTGAATGCTTGCACTTACGGCAGCAGGTAATATTAAAAATGCCCTGTGTTTTTCAAATGTTTCTTTGAAATTAATTTGTGTGTCTGGTTCATCAATAATTATTTTATATGAGTTGTCTTCCATATAGATTTTAAACTCAATACCCGTAGTTTCATTTCAGGTGAGACTTACTATATATTTAAAAGTCTTGTCTGTATTGGTTTTAGCTTCTTTAATATATTTAAGTGTTTTAGAAGCAATTAAATTATCTAAATCTATATTTAAAGCTATAGTATTATCGTTATTTCTAATGCGTTGAGTTTTTTGGTTATCATTAATTAATGAATTAGCATGTATATTGAATTTAATATTTCTATTTCTAGCATTTGGTTTAAGTAAGGTTTGCTCAAGATACTTACGTTTAAAGGTTCATGATGCAATATTAGTACGAGTATTGATATCTCATAATAAATCATCTCACATTGGTTCAATTACTCTATCACGGGTAATTGAACTTAGCGAATCTTGAATTGTTCTTAAATTTGAATTTCTTCATGTAAAACTTTCGTATAAATTATTTGTTTGACTTAAAGCAAATCCTTTTATTTTGTATCATGTATTACCTTGAATTCATTTATTGCTTTTATCTTGGACCTTAAAGCTGATGTATGCTTGGTCACCAGAAATACGTTTTATAGAATTTATTTTAAATATTGAAGCTGGTAAAGAGAAGTTTTTATATTGAATTTCATTATTTTCATTAACTTTCAATTTGATTACTTGTTCAAGGCCATTTAAATCTCTTGCTCATTCATCTGCTGTTTTAGTTTTTAAGACTTCATAATTAATATCTAAATCGCTTAGTTTTATATTATTAACCATGATTTCTGGGTAGTGGTGTTGTTGGTAATCGTTAACTAAATTAATTAAGGTATATTCTTGCTCGTTAGTATATCTAATTGATTGATCAGTTTTCTTAATTCATCCAAGTTTAAATGACATACCACGCTTACCAACACGTTTTACATCATATCAAACTGGGAAATAATCCCCCCGCAATGTGCTTATATTTGTTGCATTAACCTCTATATCTTTGTCATAATATTTCTTATCTAATGGAACATATGCTTTATCATCGTGATTTACACCTTTATTATCTGTTCCTGTGTTATTTATTAACATTAAATATTCCATATTAATAAATGCTTTTTGGTCAATTAAATCTTGAACATTGATAAGTCTAAAATCAGGTTCTACTTTAGTTGATGAAGTAAGCCTTGGAGTAAAGTTTGATTCATTAACTGAGTTAATTAAATTAATAATATTTTGATCTGGCATTATTGCATCTTTAAAGTCTTCTGCAGTAAAGATTTCACCTTTAGGTTTTAAGTGAAAGAAGTTAAGTAATTTGAAATTTCCGACTCTAATTGTTTTATTATAAACTTGAGCAGGGTTTTTAATTGGAATCTCAACACCATCTTTTTTATATCATAAAACTAAGTTTGCACTACCATCTCAATCATTAATGTTTTTAACTTCCTTAATAAACAATTCATATTTACCAAATTTAGGCATGATATATGAATCATTGAATGCTTTGATTGCATCAGAAGCAAGATAGATTTCATGAGTGGTTTTGGTTTCAGGTTTGAATTGCAATGAATTGAAAAATGTTGCAGCATCTCCATTAACTATTTTTAATATTTTTGCTTCATGAATTTGATCAAGATGATCTTGATAATTTCCTTCATTATTTCAAAATCCTACTGGTTTAATAGTAGGTATTTTACCTTCTTTTATTATTTGGTTATTGAAAAAGACTTTTATTGTTGCATATAATCTATTATTTTTATATTCAAAATCATCACTGAATTCATAATTAAAGAATTTAGCAATTTTTGTCCCCTTGTGTTTGAAATATTTTAATTTTTCGGAATGGGGCAATGCTAAAAAATCAGTTATTTTCATTTCTTTTAAATCATCATAAGCAACTTCAAAATTCTGGTCTAAAGTATCAACCTGAATTAAATTTACATACTCAGATACATTTTTATCAAATGTTTTTGAGAAATTATAAGAGTAATTTATTTCTGGGTTAGATTTTAAAGTTACTTTAACGGTTACTAACAAGTTATTTCAGTTTTTTTTGTCTAATTCTAGATTTGTGATTTGGTAATCTACATAATCATTATCATGCACATCAAAGAACAACTTAGTATTTTCAAAGGTATATGATGCAGAATATGAATATTTTTCTAGGTCATATTTTAAACCAAGTTCATTATATTCAAATTTTAATTTCTCGCCAGCATCCTCTTTAAAGTAATCTAATAATGTTTTTGAATCTTGTTCTTTATTTTCTAGTAATTTGCGTTCTTGTTCTTCTAAAGCTTTTAAGTGTGCCTTAAAAGTTTCAATATTATTTTCCATTGAAACTAAAGAAATTTTTTCTAACAAGTCCTTATTAAATAATTTAATATACTTACTTTTTTCTTTGTAATATTCTAATACTTGTTTTTGAGAACCTGTATACTCATTATTTATATATTTTTCAATGCTTGTTAATCTACTATTAATTTGCTCTAAAAGTTGCGTGAATATATCAAATTGTTCTTTAAAACTAGTTAAAGAAGTTAGTGAATAACTATTAAGAAGATCTTTTAAATCGTCTATATTATCTTTGGTTAATTTAGAATTTTCAATTTGAGTAACCAATGATTTTCTTAGATCCACTAATTCATTTGTTTCTATATGATTTAGCTTTTCTTGCAATTCATAGATTCCAGTAATGTTGTAAACATTCTTAATTTCATTACTTAATTGCTCTTTGATTTGACTATTAAGATTAGCATTTTCTACTAAAACTGTTAATTCTTGTTTAAGATTTTTAACATTATCTGAAGTCATGTTATTTTGGACAATATAATTTGTAAGAGATTTAAATTTATTTTCTAATTCGTTATTATATGAATTTATGTTATTAACTGATAAATTTTCATTTATATATGACTTTGTTTCGTTGATTTTGTTTGTTAATCCTGTGTTATTTAGTTCTGTTGCAAAATTAAAGAAATCATAAAGTTTTTTAATATTATCATCTATTTTTTTAATTAAATCAAAAGGTTTTTGAATTTGTGATCTAATCTTAAATAATTTATATATTTCAGTATTTATGAAATCTTTTAAATTATTGTTGGATATTTTTATATTTATTGCTTCTTTGACAAATTCATCTAGTTCTTTATTTTTATTGCTTACTTCTGAATTATATGCTTGAATATCGCTACTTGTTTGCTTAATTTGAGCAAGTAATTCTGGTGTAAATTGGTCAAAGTTATTATTTGTTGTATTAATAACTTTATCATATTCTTGAAGTTTTGCTTGAATTGCAGTTAGATTTTCTGGATTAAATTCAATTGTTGAATAAACACTTTCTATTTTTGTGTTAAGTATATTAAAATATTCAGTAACAAAGTTGATTAAAAGATCAGCTTTAGAAGCTGAAAAATCATTACTAGGGTAGTTTACTAAACTTTGTTTAAGTATATCTACATTTGTATTATTAATCGATGCAAGGAAATTTTGAACTTTTTGAATATTAGGATTGGTGATATCTCGCTCATCTTCCCTTGGTTTTTTGGGAACGTTTGGATTAGTTTCATTTGAACATCCAACTGCTATTGCTGGTAATAAAGAAAGTGCAGCAGATGCTAGTGATATTTTTTTAAATTTCTTCATAATGGCTCCTTTTTTAGTCAAAAGTATGATATATAAAATGTGATAATTTTGTATATATTATTATACTCGAAAATTGATCAAAAATAACCTAATATTTCTATAATATTTTGGTATTTTATTTAGTATAATTTATATACATTTTATAGTTAGATTCAATAATTTAAAACTAGGAGGAAAAATGGCAAAAATTATAAAAAAAATTATTTTAAGTAGCACAGTTTTGGTAGGTCTTTCACCTGCTTTAATTTCATGTTCAAAGGAGCCAAAACCTGAAATTAATAACCCAAAACCAGGCGAATACAAAGAAAACACGGATTTTACAAATAAATTACAAGTAACTAAAAAAGAGAACCCACAATTTGAGTTGCAATCAACTGAAACTATTTCATTATATAATGTACCAATTTCACCGGTAATTAAGGTTTGAACTGGTGAAATAATTTCAAAAAACTCACTACCATCAGAAGTAAGAATAGTTGACCAAAATAACAATGCTGTATTTAGAAAAGTTAATTGACAACTAGAACAAGAAATAACAGTTTATAATGATATGAAAATTGAAGGTACTGTTTTACATGATGGTAAAAATATGCAAGTCAATGCTATTGTTTTACAACAACGTAAATCTTTAGCAAATGATAGTAATTATGTAATTCGTGAAGATGGTCTAAAAGTCGATCAAGACAAGAGCACTAAAGATGGGGATGCAAATGTAAACAAGGCAAAACAAAATTTACTAAAACTAATTGATCGTTCTGGCCAATTTGGGGCTAGTGGTTCAAGATGAGACAATTGAAAAACATTTGGACAAGAACAAGATAATAACTTAGTTTTTCACTGAGACAAGCTTACTAAACTTTCAAGAGTTGAAATTTCATTTTGAATCGCGGCAAACAAAGAAGGATCTGCAGGAAAATTACCTAAAAATATTTACATATGGCATTCAAATGATGGTGTAAATTGAACAAAAGTTAGAAATCAAGATAGGACATCTGATGTAGATTTTGGACCAATGGAACGAAATAACAATAGTGGTTGGTCAAATGCTGCATTACCTAAAAATATTCATTTTGATGAAGTTGAAACCCAATGGCTTCGTATTACTTGAGATCCTTCTCAAAATGATAAAGGCCAAAACTATATTTTGGGTATCACAAACATTTTCTTTAAAGGCGCTAAATCTGAAGAGTCTCTTATCTTTAATCAGTCTAAAAATATTTATAAACTAAAATATCAAGACAAAGAAGTTGATCAACCAGAAAAAGATACTGTGCTGGAGGTTAATGATTTTTCTGGTGATATAGCAGTTTCTACTAACGGTGCGTCATATGATATTCATTTAGTTAAAGAAGAAACAAATCTAAAAAAATATCTTATTGTTGTTTATAATGATCTAGGAGATTATTCAACTTATAATTTAACACTTGAACAAAAGGGGAAATAATATGAATGTTAAAAAACAACTTAAAAAATCATTTTTATTAAGTCCCGCTTTTGTTATACCATTTACTTTTTCTAATAACACAGAAGTAAACCATAGCGATATACAACAATCTTTTAAACAAAACGAGTTAATTAAATACCTTCCAGTTAAAGAATTTGTTTATAAAACAGAATATTTTACTGTTCTTAATGATATTAATATTGTTTCTAGTGAATTAGATCAAAATCCTTTTTTATTAGACTTTAAAGACTTTTTGGAAAAACAAGGGTTTAATGTTTCGATTTCTAATCGCTTAGATAAACAAGTTACTAATATTGTCTTAAATCTTAGCTCAAATAATGATTTATTTGCAGGCTATGATATAAATAATGAATTCAATGACTTATATAACGACGAATACTTTATTGAAGCGGAGAAAAATCACTTTTTTGTACAAACTAAAGGTCAAAAGGCGACTGCTTATGCCTTGAATGATCTAAAAAGTATTTTTCTTAATTTAGATAACAAATCATTTAAAAATTTTAAACTACATAATTATTTTGATATTACTAACCGTATTGTTTATGATGCTAATAATTTTAGTTTAGAAGATTTAGAAGATAATTTAAAAAATGCTGCAAGTAACAAATTCAATAAATATGTTTATTTAAATCCTGGCGAGACTAATTGACGTGAAGACTATACTAGTACTGAGTTAAATGAAATTAAAACCAAGGTTGAATTAGCAAAAAAATATAATTTAGATTTTATTTATGCGCTTGATATTTTAAGCAACCAACCAATAACGGATGGTGAATATTATGAATTCGATTTTAATATTTTAAAAACTAAAATACAACAACTTACTGATTTAGGTGTTAGTGGTTTTGCCGTTGTTGTTAAAAATACTGCCGGAGTAAACTATACTTTATTAACTCGGATTATTAATGAACTTAGTGAATTTTTAGAACCAATACAAAAAGATTTGTATTACTTTACAAGTATAGCATCAAATAGTATTAATACATCATTTGCAACACTTAAGGATCATGTTACCTTAGTTAATTATGGCGCTACTAAATACGGTGATTTTGATAATGAATTTATTGAGAAATATTATGCAAATAATAATAAAAAAAGCGGGATAGTTTTAAATTGAGCAAGTGGTTATAATGAAGGTTTATTAAATTTAGATGTTCTGAATAATTTAAACATTACAAATAACTCTTTAGCACAATCAAGTTCTTACACAGTAGCACTAGGTAAATCAACTGGATTAAACAAACTATATTTAAACCAGTTTGCAAGTTTATGATACTTAAACAGTGATAATAAAGAGCAATTTAAACTTAATGCAATTAAAAATGCCTTTACTTCTTCTAATGTAGTTCTTATAAATGCTTTTAATAATGTTTCAAAACATATTATTAATACTAAAATAAATAATAGTACAAAATCAGTGGACTGATCCGAAAGTTCTGATGCTGCGAATTTATTTGATGCCTTAAGTTCTAAATATAATGATAAAAGTTTTAGTAATTTAGAAATTAATGACTTTAAATATTATTTCGAAGTACTAAAACAAGATATAGGCTTGCTTTTAAATAACAAGAATTCATTAATTGTAGACCTTAAACCTTGATTAGAAAAACTTTTATTAATTTCACAACTTAATTTAAAAATAGCTGAGATTTTAGAATATTTTAAGGATAATTTAACCTCAAGAACACAATACTCTATAAATGAAGCAATTAATTTATATAAAAAATTAGATACTTTTAAGGTCAATGAGATGCCCATTAATGGAGCGACTAAAACACTCTTACCAAAAACAATTGAATTATTAACAAAAGTATATGGAAAAGCACTTCAAAATATTTCTATGCAAACTACACCTCCTGTTGTTTCTAATAATGGAAGTGGTGGAACTTGATTTACAGATGGTCAATTCACTCAAGCTGACACAGGTAATTTAAGCACAACAGGCGGAAGATGACAAAATATTTTTGACACAGACCCAAATTCTGAATGAGTTATTAAGCCGGGAACAGATCCTAACTTCCCAGTAGATTGATTTTTTGCTGTGAAATATCCATCAAGGAGAAATATTACAACAGTATTAATTGAACAAGCCGTTAACCACCCAAATACAAGATTTACAGACTTTTCTATAGAATATTATGATTATTCAACAAGTTCATGAAAAGCATTTAGTTCACATCATTTAGGCAATGCAGCTCGTTATGTTGTAGGTGGTTGAGCACCTAATACTGATAAAATTAGAGTTCGTAACCATAAAGTTGCTGATCCAAGTTGGAGAATTGGTACTATTTTGGCGGCAGGAGAAAATTCAGTTTTCAATGATTTAGGTTTAACTGCTCATACTGTTAATTTAGATTTATCTACTGAACTTGGGGGTAATAATTTAGAAAATATTGTTGATAATAATAGTTCAACATATGCTCGTTTAACACATAAAGGCGGAGGAAATATACGTGCTAATGATTCATTAGATATATTATTTCCAATTTATAAAGAATATGCAAGATTGAGATTAGTTCAAGAACCTGGTTTATTATTAAAAAACTTTAAAATACAAAAGATTGTAAATGGCGAATATACTGATTTGGGAACTGAATTAAGTTCTGATAATGAGGTGATTAATATAAACATTCCTCAAAGCACTGGAAAGCTTAATGGAATAAGGATTATTGCCACCCAAAATAGTGATAGCGAATGGGGTATAAAATCCGCATATTTATTTGATAAAATTGTTTCCGATGTTAATTACACATATACTTCAAACCAAACAAACCAAGATAATTTTATTGCAGAATTTGAAGCGGGAAAATTTACCTTAAACAACAAAAGTCAAACTACTTCTCGTATAACATTACAACCAAATGAAATAGTGGGCTTAAATTTCAAAAAGTCATTAATAATAACTAAAGTTAATTCAAAAATTAGCAACGAAAACATCAAATATTTCTACTCACATGACGGTTATCGCTGAATTGAAGTTGCAGATATTAATAATTTAGATAACAATTTGCAAGCGAAATATTTTGGATTTAAGAATTCTTCGGGACAACCAACTGAGTTTACCTTTAGCAATTTGGAAGTTGTTACAGAAGATTCGCAATCTATAGGTAAAGTAGATTCATCGACAGTACCAATGAAAAATAAAGCAAACGAAAAGTTTGAGTTTGACAATGATTTTGATAAGGGAAATGTTTTTGTTAATCCTAAAAATGGTCAATATATTATTTATGATCTTGGGAAAGAAATAGATATTGAATCCTTAAGAATTTATGCTTCTAATAAAACAGAGCACTACCCAAGAAATTTATCAATACAATTATCAAATGATAAATTAGAATGGCGCCCAGCTTTTGCAATTAATGACAAAAATTCAACCACAAATACACAGGTTTTAGGTGATACAATATTTGGATTATTTGATGAAAAACACCCTGAGCATAGATATTGAGGTAATGATAAATTAAATATTAAATCAGCTCGATTTATTAGACTAAATATTCTTGCTAATTATCCGACAAACAAGGATTTAGAAATTAGCGAAATTGTGATAAACAATCAAAAATACAACAACGTAAGAACAGAGGGTTATGAATTTACTGGTTCAGAAGTCTTAGATATTGATAAAAATAAGAAAGTTGAAAATTTAACCCAATTATTCACAGATAAAAACGATGTTAAGAAAGTTGTTTTTAGTGTAAATAATGCAAACTTCACAAATAAGAATTTAGTAATTTTCACTAACAATCCAGTTGCCAATACCTTTGTTAAATTAGAAGTAATTAATAAAACAACAGGGCAAATCAGTGAAATAATTCTTGGCGAATTAGTTTTAAATTTAATGAATTTTACATTACCTAATGATGCTGATTTAAGTATTCAGAAAGTTATTTTTACTTGGCAAGGTGAAAATCCACTTGTACAAAGCATTTATTTAACAGATTCGACTAATACTCAAAAATCAACTGATGAATTAAATCAACTGATGGCAAATATCCCTGGTTCATTTGAGAGTTGAAGCGATGAAAACAAAACTCAGTTCAATACATTAAGGGCCAACATTGTCAGTTCACTTAAGTATGAATACCTTAGTCAAGAAACAATTGTGGAATTCAAAAACGAGCTTTCATATTTATTGAACAAATATTCTGCTTCAGCACTTGATACATCTGAGTTGTCTTATCTAACATCACAAGTTTATTCAAATAAGTATTCAATATATACTGAAGATTCTTATAATATTTATTTACATGCTTTAGAAAATGCACGTATTTTATTAGCTAATAAAACAAATCTAAATGAAGTAAATTATAACCAAGCTATCCAAGATATAACTAAGGCTCGCCTTTCTCTAACTCATTCATTTAATACTAAAGCAACATTTTTTACTTTAATTAATAAATATAATGATCTAGATCGAAGAAATTATACAAATGAAACATTAGCTCCACTCGATGAATTAGTTTCAATTAATGCTCATTTAGTTACTGCAAATAACATAGATGATCTGGATTTAGATACACTTTCTTTAGTTAATAGTAATTTATTTGATGCTTTTAATAAACTAAAATATAATGAAGTTATTCAATCATATAAAACTTTAGAAGAACTTATCAAACAAGCCAAAAAACTTGAAGATTCTTACAAGGAAGGCTGAAATGATCCGCTCAAAGAACTAAGAAATCAAATTGAATCTTCCGAAACAGATTTAGTAAATTCAGGGCTCAGCACATCTAACAATGCAAATGTTAAAAATTCAGTGACTTTATTAGAAAAAGCTATTGATGATTTTAAACTACTTGTTTCATCAAAACGTGAAAAATTAAAAAAGCACCTTGACGATCCATATATTAATATGTCTCACTTCTTTATTAAAAGTACAGCTGATGCATATGCAAGTCAATACTCTAAAGCAAAACTTGTTTACGAAAATGAAAAAGCTGGTGAGTTAGAAGTTGAGAATGCTACTGTGGCAATGAATAATGCTCGTTTAAATCTAGAGGTAAGCAAAGATTACTTTAATTATCTTATGAATTCAGTGGAAAATAAAGATGTTAAAAGTGCTTTTGAAGAAAAAATGACCGAAATTTCTAGTAAACCAGAAGTATTGCAATTCTTGCAATTAGTTAGCAATTATATAACACCAAGTTTCTACCGTCCCTTGGAGGCTGGAAAGTCTGCATTTATAAAACAACTAGCTAAGTACAAAAACCAAGACTTAGTAAAAGAATTAAGTTATAATGTTAACCGAACATATACTTATGAATCATTTGAGCAAGCTAAAAATCAAGCACTTGAAAAACTTGATAATAGCGAAAAAACTGCTTTTAATAAAACAACAATAACCCCTATTAACCGAAAAATTACTTTAGGATTTGTATTAGCCATGTTTGCAACATTAGCAACTGGATTCTTTGCTCTATACTGATTTAAAATACGTAAAAAGAAACAATAAAGAAAACTGGAGAGATTGTCTCTCCAGTTTTTAGATTAATAATTATAATAATTCAATTCCTTGTTCTTTAAGTTCATTACGGTAGTTTTCAGGTCAAAAACTAGCTTGAACTTCACCGATATGTTTTTTTTCTAATAAAAACATACTCACACGGCTTTGACCAATACCCCCACCAATAGTTAAAGGTAGTGTATTTTCAATAATTGCTTTGTGATATGGTGAGAGGTTTTTAACTTCTTCTTGTGTTTTATTGCTTTGGCTTACAATAGAATTTTGATCAACTCTAATGCCCATTGATGAAATTTCAATAGCTTTATCATGTACTTTAGAATAAACAAGTAAATCACCATTTAGGTTTCAATCATCATAGTCAAAAGCTCTAAGAGAATGAATTAAACCTGATTTAAGTTTATGACCAATTTTAGATATAAAAACAGCACCTTTTTCACGAACAATAGCATCTTCTCTTTCTTCCAAGGTCATTGCAGGACATAAGTCTTCTAATTCCTGTGAACTAATGAAAAAAACTTCTTTTGGTAAATTATTTTCAAGAACCGAAAATTCTTTAACTAAGTTTTCCTTTGTCTGGTATAAGGCAGAATAGATTTTTTTTACTAGATTATGCAAGAACTCAGTATTGCGATCACTTTTATTTATAATAACTTCTCAATCCCATTGATCAACATAATATGAATGAGTAAAATCAAGGTCTTCTTCCCGGCGCACCGCATTCATATCAGTATATATACCTTCTCCTGGTAAATAATTATATTGTTTTAAAGCATGTCTTTTTCATTTAGCGAGTGAATGAACAATTTCTAAATGAATATTAGGTTGCTCCTTAGGCGAGAAAGATACAGGAGCTTCACCGTTTAAACCATCATTTAATCCCGATTCTTTTAATAAGAATAGTGGAGCAGTTGCCCGTGTCAAATTCAACTTCTCCTGGATCAAAGCTTGGAAATTCTTTTTCAAGGATTGAATTGCTTTTTGTGTTTCTTTAATGTTTAATTTTGATTTATACATGGAGATATTATAGCAAATAATATACTACACTAATTAAAAATAGTTATGTTTATAACATAACTATTTAAGTGTTTTATTAACCATTTGCATGAAATCTTGGTTTGAGGAATCTTCCATTGTTTGAAAAACTTTAAGTAATTCCTTAGTTTGTGAACGTGATAATTCAGGTTGCACTACTTTTAAGATTAATTTAAGGTCTCCCACACGGTATTTGCTTTGTACACCCTTACCACTAACTTTAATAACTTGTCCTGATTCATATGATTTTTTAAGAGAAATGGTTACTTCGCCATATGGAGTTGGCACTTTAACATTATTTTCAAGCATGATATCAATAATTGAAACTGGAAATTCTAAATATAGATCATTGCCACGACGTTCAAAATATTTATGTTTATCAACGGAAATATAAATATATAAATCTCCAGCAGGGCCTCCGTTAGTTCCTGCTTCACCGTATCCTTGGAGTTTTAAAACAGCCCCATCTTCAGTTCCTGGAGCAATTGGAATTTTAACATTTTTATTAGTTTTTATGTATTTATTACCTTTGCAGTTACTACATTTTTTAGTAATTGTTTTACCTTCTCCTTGGCAAGTATTACATACAATTTGTTGTGTAGTAATTCCGAAAAATCCACGACTTTGTTTTGTTGTATAACCAGCTCCTTTACATGTTTGACATGTATGAATGTCGTTTTTTGATTCAGCGCCTGATCCATTGCAATGTAAACAAAGGCTATATTTAGGAATATTTTTTTGAATTTCAATTCCATTTATTGCTTCCATAAATGATATTTTTTGAACACTTTTAATATCTGCACCTCGTTCAGCATAGCTGGTACGTCTAGATGATGAGCCAGTAAAGCCACTAAAGATATTTTCAAATATATCACTAAAACCACCAAAGCCTGAAGCATTAAAGCCTTGGGCTCCAGCTCCATTATAACCGTTGGCAGCTTCATGTCCGTAATTATCATATAAATTACGTTTTTCGCTGTTTGATAATACTTCATATGCTTCATTAAGCTCTTGCATTTTTTTATCACTTGTTCCATCTTTTAATTTATCAGGGTGGTATTTCTTAGCAAGTGAACGGTAGGATGTTTTTATTTCTTGGTCTGTTGCATTTTTATTGAGTCCTAAAACTTCATAATAATCTCTTTTATTATTCATGATATCTATTTTAGCACAAAACATATTTTATTGCTAATAAAAAATAAAAAAGAATATAAGAAAAATATTCGGATTGCTCCGAATATTTTGATTTACAAAATAACATGATTTTTCCTAGAATCAACCCCAAAAATTAGGCATTTTAACTTCTTGAGTTTTTCCGTCATATGTTACTTTTATAATAGCCTTAGTTGGATCAAATAAACTGCTAAATTCAACATAAAATCCAAATTTATTACCATTTATTAACTTTGAACCATTTTTAACATAAGCATTAAATTTAACTTGATTTTTTGAACCATTAACAGGTACTAACTTATTGCCTTGTATAGTGTATTTCATAGTTGTTTTAGGAGTATCAGGGTGTGATAATTCAATTGTTACTTCTTTACCATTAAGAACATTATTTGTAAAAGACCGTCCTGTTCCATTTGAATTTAAGATATTACTATCAAAAGAAACATATTTATTTCAAGTTCCTCTTCTTCAAATTTCGTTTTGTTGTCATTTTGTTAATTGTACATCATTAGACTGTCTATCTTTGCCCGCGACTCTGAAGTATGATCCATTTTTATAACCATTAAATGACATAACGATACGAGATTTAGATGGATCCCACCTTGTTCCTAAACGCAATTGAAATGTTATATATCCTAATTCATCATCAGCTTTATAGGTATTTGCAACAATGCTAAGATCTGCCCTATTAGAACCTAGGTTAGAAATGACTTCAGCTTTATTAGCATCTACTACATATGAAACATTTCCGGTGCTTTGACCTTCTTGTTGAATTGTCATATTTAAGTACATTTTCATATTACCATTTTTTCCAAATTTATGATTATTTGGAATTACTACTTGGTAAATTGGAACTAATCATAGTTCATTATCATATGGATATACTTCAGTATATTCATTGGTTGCATAAATATGCAAATATGGCTTTCCAGTGGATGGATTAACATTAACTTTATATGAAGCATTTCTAGTATTTACTTTTTTCTCATCTAATGGGATAAAAGCAAAATCTTTTACGACAGATTCAAAAGGTTTTTTAACTTCTGGTTTATAAGTTTCTACACTTGCTGCTAATTTTAATAATTCTTCGTGGCTCATTTTGTCTAAAGCAGTTTGTTTTACAACATGGCGGCTTGTTGGTTTAATGGTAATTTCTCTACCACCAAGACCAATTTCGAATTTAAAGTTTGCTGCTGTTCAAGCATAATCGCCCGCAAATTTAACATCTAGTGAATATGTCTTTGTAGTTTCATTAAATTTTCCATTTTCAAGCCTAGCTCCAGTTGCTTTAAAACTAGTTGTAACTTCTTCAACTTTATTTGTGTATCCTAAATACATTACATTATCTCCACCACTTATATTAGGGTGCTCTAATGTAAAACTAATAAATGAATACATTGATTTAAGGTCATTTATTTCATTATCTTTTAATGCAAAACTAACATTTACTACATGGTATTTTTTACCATTTTCTGTAACAGTTCTATCAAAATATGCAGTATCATTACTTTGATTTGTATTAGTACTTAATCCAATAATAGGCAGTGCTACTAATGAAGTAGATAACAAAGCAAAAGCCTTTTTAAAACTTTTTTTCATAATTTCAGCTCCTTTTGGTAAAGTTAATTTGAAGCTTTACCAAAGTAATTATACTAAATATACAATTAAAATCCATTGCCTTGTAACTTTCTAAATAAGAAAACATATTACTCGCTGTTTGGGTTAGAATATAAACAGTGAGTAATATGTTTTTTGTTTGTTAAATTTAATTCAATTATATTTATTTAAATAGTTTTATATTTTGAATTTTACCAAAAAAATATAAAAAACAGCGGCTTCCTATTTTCACCTTTAGGCTATCGTCGGCGTAAAGAGGCTTAACTACTGAGTTCGGAATGGTATCAGGTGATCCCTCTTGCTTTAACCACTGATAATAGTATAACACAAAAAAATAAAAGTCAAAATATTTTTTTTATTTTTTTGTGTTTGTGTTTTTTGGAAAAGTCACTTGCGAGATGTTAACAAAATAATTGTCTTTTAATTTTAACAGTTTTTTGTAGTTTCTCATAAACTCATTTCAAAAAAATTATACTATAATATTAGTATACAAAATATTTATAAAGGGGAAATATGACTAAAATTAATCTTAATACTTTTGTAGATGATATTGTTGCTGTAACACACGTGGTAAGAAATGCAGATAAATAAGAAATTATTGGCTAGTTTAATAACTGTTTTTAGTCCTTTCGTAATTGTTTCGTGTTCCCCTCATTATATAAATTTTGAACCTTTAAAAGATGATACTTCCAAAAAACAACAACAAGATAAAAAACAAGAACTTACAAAACTTAATGAAAGTGATAACCATATTACTACTAGTAATACAAAACGAAAGATACCTCAACGTAAAAGTGCCGGAGAATTACTTAATTTAATACTTCCTCATTATCAGAAATTTACAACCATAAAAACATTTATACCTGATGAATGATTAAAACCTAATAATGGGTATGTTAAATATAAAAGAGTGCAAAAAAATTCAGATGGGTCGGCAGTTCCATTTAATGAATTTTTCTTTTCAGATGACTTGCCGACTATTGATGGTCATTTTATAAAAATATCTAATATAAGCGAATTTAATGAAATAATTATTAATAGATTTAAAGAATTGCATAATTTTGATGATTTTAATCAAGACTCTCAAATAACAAAGTTATTTGAGAAATTATATTTAAATAAACAAGATCTAAATGAAGTTTTGAAAACCAGTGATATTTTTATTACAAAATATAATGAATATAAAACTCATGACTGAAGTGGCATTTACATAATTCCATTTTATGAGAATAATAAAGTAACTTTAAATATAATAGATAGCTTGCAACATGACTATCCTGCCTGAATATTAGATTCACATGCATGAGAAGTATTTATAATTCCTAAAAATGTTGAGCTTGTATTAAAAAAATATTTCCAAAGTGATGTAGGGGGTAAAGCTGAAGAAAATTTTAGGGTTGTGCTAAATGATTGATACAGTAATGAATTTATCAAGCATTATCCAGAGGCGCAAATAAACAAGTAAAAAGTAATATGCAAAAATGCACATTACTTTTTTCATATCTTTATTTTATTCAATTATATTTCATTTGATGGTTTTTGTTGTTTCATTGTATGAGCAATCTTTTAATATCTAAACTATCTTATGGCGATCACCTTGGGTAGGCATGAATGGACTGTATATAATTATTTAATAAAATTAGGTCTTGTGTTTAAAAATAATTTTATTTAATAAATCATTAAAATTTTTAAGTATTAATTCTTCATTTTGGAACAAGTGATTTTAAGTCCTAATACGCCTAAACAAGTTTATAGAATCTTTGTTTTTTTTAAAAATATATGTAGTGTTTTTAACATTCTTAGATAAATATATTAAAGGAACAGATTCATTATTTTTATTTAGTTTAATATGCTTATTACTATATTTATATGGTTCATAATAATTATATTTGCTTTGGTTATTTAATAATCTTTCTAGATCTTTTGCGAATAAGGGTAGGTAAACCTATTTCTTATTCAAAGCTTTTTAGTTTCAGTTCATTAGGACATACCCCCATTTTATTATCTTTTGTAATTAATTATATTCCACTTTATATCATGTATATAAGGGTATAAGGATTATTAATGACGTAGATCCTAAAAACATTTGTGGGACTTTATTAATTTTCTCATTTTTGAAGCCATAGTTTAATTTTATTCCTTTGTATAAACTTGATTCTTCAACATTTTATTTATAGAGTTGAAGAATATTAATTTATTAATAAATTGTAGATATGCAAATATATCATAGTTTAGGTTTGTCGTAATGTTTCTCAAAGACACTTATATAAAACACATTATATAAAACTAAAAAAAATAGCAACAACAATTAGTTTGTTGCTATTTTGCTTCTTTAAAACTTAATAACCTATCCCTATAATATTCATATTGTTTTTGTCTTAAAGCTATTTCAGCTGGTAAGCCCTTAGTTAAATCGTTTGTTAAGTCAGAGAAATTATCTAGGATTTCAACTATTTTGTTTTGAATTTGAAGTGGAGGGATAGGAATAATAAGATTATTGACAACTTCCATCGATAAGGATGGAATAGTTGTTCCATATTTTGCTTCCATTAACTTATCTTGATTATTCTTAATTACATAATATAAATATTTATAATTAAGAATATCACTACATTCTTGGATTACGTATAAATGTGCACCTGCTCAAAACTTTGAGTTTTGTCATTGGACAAACCCAGCTGATCCACCTTGAGCTATAGTGATTTTATTTTCATTAAAATTATATTCATGTCAATAACCAGTAGGATTTACACCGCCATTAATAACTGGATATCCACTTGTAACTAATTTGTCCTTGTTAAGTTGTTTACCTTTAACACACTTAGCCACATCACTAAGTTTTTGGTATTTGACCCCATACCCAAAACTAACGAGTTCAAAACCAAAGACATATTCAAATAATTTGGTTAATCCCGGATTATCTTCTCTCTCTCTCTCTCTCTCAATATCATTAATATTAAATGATAATAAGAGATCTCTATAATATTCATATTGTTTTTGTCTTAAAGATATTTCAGAAGGTAAGCCAATTTTGAGATCATGACAAATTTTCTCAAAGTTGTCTATGACTTCTGCAATGCGGTTTTGGACTGGAAGGGGTGGCAGGGGAATTTGAATACCAGCCATAACATTTGTCATGAGCTTTGCATTTGCATTCACTCCTTTTCTAACGTATTTCTTTGTAATTATTTGAAGTACATAAGCTATAAACTTTAGGTTATTGTTATGAGATAGTGGAGTTAGTAAGCCACAAATATTTGTGATACTAAATTTACCAGTGCGATAAAATACTGTTCCAGCATAACCGTCTGTGGTCCAGGTAATATACTCTCCATCGTATTGATAAGTATTTATCTTACCAAGTTCACCGTTATTTTCAGTTTTTGATGAATATACTGGATACTCTCCTGGGTTATCTCTAATATAATTCTTAGAGATAATGATTCCTCTACTTAATTTAAATAATTGATCAATTCTTTTGTACTCAACCTTAACTTTTGAATCATCAAAAGTTAATAATTTATCTCTGTAATATTCATATTGTTGCTTACGGTACTTAAGTTCTGTTGTAAGTTCTGTTGTAAGTTCTGTTGTAAGTTCTGTAAAATTATCAAGAATTTTAACAATTTCATCCTGGATTGCTCGGGGAGGGATAGGAATAATAAGATTATTGACAACTTCCATCGATAAGGATGGAATAGTTGTTCCATATTTTGCTTCCATTAACTTATCTTGATTATTCTTAATTACATAATATAAATATTTATAATTAAGAATATCACTACATTCTTGGATTACGTATAAATGTGCACCTGCTCAAAACTTTGAGTTTTGTCATTGGACAAACCCAGCTGATCCACCTTGAGCTATAGTGATTTTATTTTCATTAAAATTATATTCATGTCAATAACCAGTAGGATTTACACCGCCATTAATAACTGGATATCCACTTGTAACTAATTTGTCCTTGTTAAGTTGTTTACCTTTAACACACTTAGCCACATCGCTAAGTTTTTTATACTCAACACTACCTGGACACAATTCTTTAATTAATTTTTCAATTTTGTTCATAATGCTCCCTTTAATATATAATAAATTAATTTTAACATAAATTAAATCGCGATATATGGTTAACTATAATATTTAGCACCCAAAATAAGATTTATATAATTTTTGGTATTAAATATACAATATGTTTTATAATAATTTATATATAAAATTTTGGAGGAATAATAAAATGTCAAAAAAGAAAAAAAACTCATGATTTAAAAATAATAAAAAATCAATGTGGATTATAAATGGTTCAACAGCGATAGTCGGAGCAATCGGAGTTGCTGGATATTTTTTATACAACGAATTTATCAATAAAGATAATAAAAAACCTGAACAACCACAAAAACCACCAAGTGGTTCACAGGAAAACCCAGGATCAGGATCAAGCAATTCAAACTCTACTACAAATGTAAATACACTAAATGATGAATTAAAATTAACTTCCTGAAATATAGCTAATTTTGGGAAATCATCAAATAAATTAGGATTTAGAGTTCAAGCAGTTGCAGAGTTAATTGCAAAAGAAAAAGTGGATTTTCTATCAGTACAAGAAGTTGGTTATGAAGATTGAGTTGCAGTTGAAAGAGTTATTGAAGTTCTAAAGGAAAAATACAATAAAACCTTATCTTTAGCTAAAAGTCCATTAGGCCTTTATTCAACTGAAAGGCCTAATTCAAAAGAATCTTATGCTATTTTATATAATCCAGATTTATATGAACCTTTAGACACTAAAGGTCATAATGCATTTTATGGTAAGGATGTTAAGTATACTAGGCCATTATGATATTCGTATTGGAAGATAAAAAATATAGATACAAGGTTTTGAATTATTAATGGTCATTTAGATGCTCCAGGTAAATCTACTGCTAAAGGAGTTGAAGAAGAACTATCGCCGACAATTAAAGGAGTTAAATGATCAGGACAAGGTTCGCAAGAAGTAAATGAATTTTTAGACATTCATAATGCCTTTGAAAGTCTAAAAAACTTTTACCCAAGTAAACAATTAGAAGATCTAGTTATCTTTAATGGTGATACTAATATTAAAAAAGAAAATACTGTAAATAGTAATAATTATTACGTTAATTTAGGCTATAAAACTGGTTATAGTGATAATTCTCGCCCATTTGAATGACAAAATAGTTCAATGACTGAAAAGGCATACGCTAACCCATATGATAAGTTTATTGCATATGATCCTAAGAATGAATTTAAACAAGCTAGTGAACAAGATTTTAAATTTGACTTACTTAAAGCTTTCCAGAATCATTTAGATCGACAAAAATATCTTGAACTTTATAAAACAGACAAGAATTTAAGCACCACCCAAGGTATAACAGACGGGCAAATGTCATTCAGGATTTCTGACCATACTTTTGTACATAGTTATATTAAATTGAATAAATCTAAACAGGGTTAATAATTTATAAAAAAACTCGAAACGATTAATATCGGACAGAAAAGTTAATATGAAAATGTTAGCTTTCTGTCCGTTTTTAAATCACCAAAATGTTGTTTTAAATAATTTGTTTCATTAATTTCAAAATCTTTTTAGTTTCTCATTTAAAGCCCCTTTGTCGCAGTATTTTTACTTCTAATTTCTTAATTATGTTTATAACATTTTACACTACTCTATCCATTACCATTATCTGCAATCTTAAACTATATTATAAATATATAAATAGCGGTATTTTATATATTAAAGTATATAATTTAATAAGTAAAATATGGAGGAAGTTTGGACACACCAATTTTAAAAATTAAAGGCCCATACGAACGAGATAGCAGTGATAAAAGTAATAGTTTCTTTGAATTAGTATTTAATGAATATTCAGATACAATCATTATCAGCGTAACAACTGTAATAATTATATTAGTAATTAGTCTTATTTTAATTAAATATTATTCTATTAAAAAAAGTAAATTACCATTTGCACATATTTTTAATATTTTGAACAAAAACACTATGCAATTTTTTGTTCAAAAAAGAATTAAACTTAATGAAAACTATTTTGATAATCTTGAGTTAGTACTAATTAAGTATAATAAATTTATTAATGAAGTTTATTTAGAGAAAAAAGAAAAAGTTGCTTTTGTAAGTGTTTTAATTATATTATGTATAGTAATTTTAACTGGTTTTAGTGCACTTTTTTTCACAGAAATATCTACTCAGTTTTATATAGTAAGGTTAATTTCAATATTTACCATTGTTGGGATTTTAATAATAAATGCTTTTATTCAACTTAAAATGAGTGATAATAAGTTTTTTATTGAATCTAATTATTATAAGGAACTGATAACCTTGTGGAAAGAAGTTAATGATAGATTGCCTGGAGATAGAGAATTTGGCTTAATTTATAACCATTGCACAAATGACTTTAAAGACAAAAATATAAAGCTAGTAATGAACCAAGGCAACAAGAAATTAAAACTAAGGTTTAATACTAATTATCAATCCTGTGATAAAAGCATCTTCAAAACAAAGGAAGATTGAAATTACTTTTTAAATATTCTTCCTTGGAATTTAATTAATGATAGAAAGGAATGAAATTATGAAATTTAAAAAAGCTTTTATTTCTAATTTAGATGTAGTTCAATTAGCTAATGTAGCATCTATTTCTCATTCTAATATTATGCCAAATAAAGAGCATTTTAATGATTTAGATCTAAATCAAGATCCAAAACAAATAAAGATATTTAAAGATATCATGAGAATAATTTTTGAAACTACACAAAGTCAAAATAATGTAAAAAATCTATTATCAACAAAAATTAATGAAAAAACAAATAATTTAAAATTAAACTTTATAACTAAAGTTATTGATAATATTGCTGCAAAAAACCCTGATTTAAATTTGAAATCTTTTTTTAGCGATATTGATTTACTTAATAAATATAATTCAAAACTTGTAAAATATACTAAAAGTAGTATTATAAAGAATGCTATCAAGAAACCTAAAGAAAATAAAACTCCAAAACAACTTTTAACTTCTTATAATACATATATAAATGAAGACCCAGGCACTTCAAAAGTTCTTAATCAATTATTTGAACAATTTCAAAAAACAAATCAAGAATCAAGTAAATTATATGACGAACTTTTAGAAGCTGAAGAAATTGCAAGCAAATACCAAATTGCAATAGTATCTTTAAATGCAGCATCTGTGCTTTTTGATATTATCGGGTTTGTCCATAAAGGAATAGGTTTATTATCCATTCCAACAGGAATAATATCTAATATACTTAGCCATATAAAAGATGGGTTTAATACAAAAATTGAATTACTCAGAAAGTCTTTAAATTTAGCTGTGCATTTATATCAAACCAACCCAAATGGAAGTAATATTGACAAAATTAAAATAATTATAGATTTGATAAATACTTTTATACCGGAAATTAAGACAAACTCAATGTTTTGAAATAAAGCACTTGCCTCTGTAAGCAAAAAATGAAGTATATTTGGTTTTTTCTATGATTTACATAGTCTAATTGAATCAGGGGTTCAATTAGATAAAGAACTAAAATCCTTAGAACGAACTAGGGAATTAGTTACAAATCTTAAAAACATTTATGAACAAAACAAAAACAGATGAACTGAGTTTCAAAAACTAAATAAGATAGTTGTTATTTCTGAAACTAGGCAGACTGGTTCATATAGTAATGGTGGTACTGGTGGCACCAACATATTCTTTAAACGTTTAATTGATGGTAAAATCTTTAGCAGGAAAGAAATGTTAGAAATGAGCAAGTTTGAACTTGCTAGTTATAATCTCATTAAAGTTAAAAGAACAGTAACAAAAAATAATAAAACATATACATACGAATATCTTAGATCTAAAAATAGTAATAAAACACTCGAAGATAATTTAGGGTAAAATTAAACATGGACAGCAAAATTTAACATTTTAGTAACTTATAATGCCATTGCAAATTGCTTTGGCGTTTTTCAGTTTAAGTTTGATTGAATTCGATCGTTATTATACCAAACTACATATTCTTGTATCATATCATTGAGTTCATTGAATGTTATTTTTGAATAATCTAAATCATTTAATAATTCAGTTTTGATGATTCCAAACCAATATTCAATTTCTCTATTATCAAGCGAATTACCCACTCTTGATAAGGAAATAATTCCACCCATATTTTGAACTTTTTTAATATATTGATGATGTGTATATTGAAAGCCATGATCTGAGTGAATGATAAAATTTTTGGGGTTGTATTGTTTTAATGAATTTAAATTGTCTAAAACGAGTTCTAGGTTATTACTTCTTGATAATTTAAAGCCAACAATTTGTTTAGTTTTATGAGACAAAATTGCAGACAAATAAACGTGTGATTCTAACACGTCTTTTGGTGCTTTTATATATGAAACATCAGTTGCATAAATATTTCGATTGTTTTGATCGTTATAATCACGATTTACGAAGTTATCAATTTGTGAAGATACATTTTTAATTTCTTTTCGTTTTGATTTTTGTCTAAGCTTACATTTTAGGCCTAAAAGGTTCATATATCTCCCTAAAGAACGTTCGTTTATATCTATTTTGTATTTTTGAGATATGTAAACACTTAACTTTAGCCTTCCATATCTTGACTTTGTTTCTATGAACGATTTTTCAATTACATCGCTATATTTAGGGATTTTTTGTGAAATTTTAATCTTATGAGTTTTAGAAATTGTTTGTCTAGAAATGCCAAAAACTTCTGCAAGCTTAACATAACTTATACTAAAACTTTTAGATTCAATAACTTTCTTACTTTTTGGTAATTCGTTGGTAATTTCATAATATCTTTTAGCTATTTGTAACAAATCATCACGATCAAAAATATCTCAATTTGGTTCTCTTTTCGTCTTAGGTTTGCCGCTTCCTTTTTTGCGATTTTCGCCTTTCTTTGTCTGCAATAAGTCTTCCATACCTAAATTATAATACTTAATTATTTTATTAATTCTAACTTTTACACTATTTCTTTGTAAGTTTTTTGTTTCTGGTGATATTTGGTAAATAGCCCGAAAAGCACCTGGGAAACCTGACTTTTGATATTCTTCATATATTTTTGCAAATTCTTCTTTCTTTAAATGTCTTGACATAATTTTCCTTTCAAAAAATTTTTTCGTTGGTACCAACGAATGGTAACAGAAAAGCTAACATTTACATGTTAACTTTTCTGTCCGGCTTTAAATAATGATTTTTAATTTAATTTATATTACATCTGGATTATTATTTAGTATTTGAATTATACTAATGGTATTTACTTATCTTTATGAAAAAATAAAAACTAAAAACTTTATTTTTAGTGCATATTTATACTATGTTCAAAAATCTAAAATTAATTTCTTTTTAGAATGGCACTCACTAAAAGTTCACGATTGATACTTTGATTCCTTGGAAAGAATTTGCAAATCTTATAATTTTGAATATAAGAAAATTATAAGATCAACATTATATTTAAAAATATGTTGTCTTATTTTAGGTGCTATTCTCTTAATTATAGCTAGAACCTTTATTAAAGCGTCAGTTTTAGATCAAAGACCACAAAAAACTATTTTTCTTATATTATGCATTTCAGCAGTAGTATTTGTTAAATTTTTTTATGTTCTTAAAACTATTATACAAAAGAGTAAATATGATACTATTGCTGATTTAAACATTGATAAAATTAATCAACGAAGAGAATCAAATAGCAAACTTGATAACCAGTATTTAATTACTATCAACCAAACTCAACAACTTTACCACAGTTTAAATATTAAATGAAATAAAAAAACCTTGATACTTTTTTAAAGTTAATTTTAATTATTCAAATATAGGTCAAGATTTTTTTTCAACTAAAGAAGAATTTATATATTTTATGATGCTCTTGCCTTATGATTTTATAAAAGTCAATTTCAAAAATATTAATTTTAAAGAGTTAATAAATATTTAATAATTTAGTTCTGCACTTAAGAAAAAGTTAACATGAAAATGTTAACTTTTCTTTTGACTTTATTTTCAGATTCGATACTTAATCTTATTTAAAATTATAAATAATTTTTTGCAAATTTTGTCTTATACCACTGTGATACTTTATCCTTAAAGTTAGCAGCAGACTCTTCAATACGTCTTTCGATGACATTATATTCTGCTGCATGGTTCTTCTTAATTAAGAATACTTCTCAAATATGAGATGGCTCGGGATCATAAGTTAAGGGCACAAATCACACTGGTTCAGGTTTTTTATATGAATATATTGTATTAATTGTTACTTGACCATTTTCATAAATTGGAATTATAAATCCACCGTCGGGAGTCTTAACATTATCTGATTGCTTTTTTATAAAAATGTCATTAGTTTTCAAAACTTTATATGCATCTTGGTTATTTAAATATAATTCTTCAAATAGTTTTTTTATCTTATTACTATCACTATATTCTTCAGATTTATTAAGTTCTTTAAACCTTTCTATAATATAAGTATCAAAATCATCTTTAGTAGTTATTCGAATAAAATCTGCAGCATGTCATTTTTCTCCCTTAATATCATCTAAATAAGGTGGGTAAATACTAAAAAAAGTTATATTAAATGTATCAATACCTTTTTGTCTATATTGCTCTTTAATTGTTTTTTGATCTTCTTCTAATCATTCTTTAGGAGCAAAAACTCCTGATTTTGTAAATGGTTCATATATTTGATAAATAACTTCGTACATTTCTTTAACTTGATTTTCGTAATATTCGTCTGGCTTATCTAGAACAATTTGTGGCGGAATAGGTTTGTTTCCAACAGGTTGGCTATCATTGCATGATGTTATAGTTATAGGGGTTGCTAAAGTCACGAGACTAATTAGCAATTTTCTAATTGTTTTAATCATTTTTAATCACGTGAGTAATTGCTATTAAATCATATACAGAATTACTAAAGTCATATTTCTCATACTTTTTAATGCGATATCTATATGTCCCTGAAGAAGTTGCTTTATATTCTAATAACTCATCATTGCTTACTGCAGACTGAATAATCTTTACAACAACTCATTTTCCACTTGATTCCTTTTTTTCTAAATATAAGTCATAATCAGAAAATCAATTATTGTTTTGGCGTTTTATTGCCTCAGATTGAGTCAAACGAATTTCAGATTTATGAGTTAAGTCTCACATTTTACCCTCGGCAATAGTTTTTTGTTTTTCTAGTTCTTGGCTTCTTTTACGTGATGGAGAAAAGAAATTTAAAAATGAATTTCACCAACTTGTATTTTCTTTATACTCTTGCCTAACTTCAGATTGCTTTAAAAGACCAGCATTAAACGTTCAAGAACTAGATATTTTTATCGTTTGATTGCTTTGTAAATTTATTTCTTTACTTGAAAATACAAAACCACTATCATTAGTTGGATGAATTTTTAGTGTGGAATAATTGTTAGCTGCTTCTAACATTGCTTTAAAATCCACTGTTCCGGCGCCAAATTTTTGTTCATAACCACTTGACTTGTAGGTTAAATTATCGTGCTTTGGACTAACTGCAGAAGCTGATAGAATAGACTTAACAACTGGAATCCTGAATTCACTGTTTTTAATATCTGATTTATATTTGAATAAATTTGAAATTAAACCAGTTACAACTGGTGCAGCATAACTAGTTCCATGTGAATAATTATTATTGTTATAAACTGGATCATAAAAATAAGCAGGTGCTACAACTAAAGGCTTTGAAATATTTTTAAATTCAGGCAATAATCTATAATTAGAGTAATCAGCAACTATATTTTTTCTTAGGTCTCTTTCAGAAGCAGAATCGCCCAGTGCCCCTACAACAACTGAATTAAATGATAATTTATTCTCACTAATTAAGTGGTAATCATGAATCCCATCATTCCCAGCTGCAATTACATTTATTACTCCATATTTTCTAGATATATAGTCTAAGAAATATGTATTTTCATTATATCCATTAAAGTAATCTTTGACTTTCACTTGCTTGCCTTTTTCGTCTTCGTAGAACATTGCAAGTCCATAACTATGATTTATTAGTCTAATTCCATCTTCTTTGACCATTTTTTCTATAGTAGACATTCAATGACTATCATTGCCAGTGACTGAATATAAATATACTTTAGAAGACCTGTCAATTCCGTATTGTCCGCCTGCAATCATAGATACCATGGTTGAATGAGTTTTCCACCTAGGCCTTGGTTCTCTCTATCTAATTCATTTATTTCAATTCCGCCTTTAAAATATTGTTGATATTTAGTATGGAAAGGATAGGCTCAAGATTCCACTATACCTATTTTATTAATATTGGAATTATTTAAATGATTAGTAGCATTAACAATATTTGTGTTTTTGTTAACACTTTGTTTATATTTTTCAAAATTATAATCATACTGTGAACTAGAGAGATTGTAGCTATAGCCCATTTTCTCAAAATCTTGCATGACACGCGCTTCGCTATTTAGATCTTTATTTTCAAAAACAATTAATTTATAAATTTCAGTTCAGTCTTTTATGTTATTAACAAAATTTTCTCTATCATTTTCATTTTTAAAATAAAACCATACAATAGGCATTGTTGTAAGTTTTTCAAAAGATTGATATTTTAAATCCTTTGCATTAACTTTTTTTATAAAATCGTTATTAAAGTTGTTTAAAAATTCTTCATTTTCAGTTTCCAAACCTGGGTTTAATAATAATTTAAGTTCAAAATTATTATTAATTGGAATGTTTTTAAATTGACCACTATTGTTTAGTACAGTTGTCGTAAATTGATTTCTAATTTCAAATTTATTATTATTTATATTTTCATATCATATTAAATTTTGTTTTGCATGTTTAAAGTGAGATGGTACAGCAAAATATGTTGCTAGAGTACCGGTACTCAATAAAGTTAAAAAGAGTGTTTTGGGTTTATTTTTCATATGGATTTCCTTAATTAAAATAGCTTTGATTTATTTGATGTATTTATTATAACAAATTATAAGAAAGTTCATTGTAATTTTTATATATAAGTATTTACTCATGTAGTATAGGTAGTATAGTATATTTAAATGATGCGCATTGATGAAGTAAATTTAATTCATATTAGCAATAATAACATTATTCATAAAAAGTTATTATATTTGAAACTACAAGATTTTCTAGTTTTTGCTTCATATATATATATATATATATATAATTTGAATTATGAAGAAAAAATGATATTTAATGCTTACTGGTGTGTCCATTACATTACCAATTTCATTAGTAAGTTGTGGAAAAACTGACGAACCAGTTAAACCAAGTAAACCGTTGCCAATTATTAGTCCAAATCCTAGGGAGGGTGTAGTAACTCATCCTGATAAATTAACAGAAGTTGGGCATGATGAGGAAATTTCACTCCAAGATACTAAAACCCAGCAAATACAACCTCAAAAATCTGCAAATTCTAATGAGTTAGAAAAAGAAATAAATATTTATAAACATAATAATCGTGAGGTTTTAAGCACACAGTTTCAAAATATTTCATCACTTGATGAAATTAAAGTAAAAATAGCTATCAACCAGTATTATATGCTAAGCATTGAAGCCCAAACTCAGTTAGCGCAGGTAAAAACTTTGTTGGATGAATTACAAAAACAAATATATAAATTAGCAGGAGATGCAATTGAAAAAGAAGTTACTAAATACAAAAATGATAATCAGCATATTTTCGCGGGTTTAATTAATAATGGGTGGAATAAAGATTTTATTAATATATGGAACCTAACTGCTGTAAAATATGCTCTAAATGCATATAATAATTTGAGCATTAATGCAAAAACCAAATTAACTCAAGAAAAAATCCTGCTTAATCAACTTCTATTAAAAATAGAAAACTTAATACAAGAGGAAACAAACAAATATAAAAATACATATTCTTATCTTTTAAACAAAACCATAGAAAATATTACCTTAAATGATTCATATAAAGTAGATGAAGCAATAAGTAAACATAGAGGGCTTTATAGTGAAGTAAAAGAGAAATTGCAAACAGAATTTTCACATTTAGAGAAATTACAAGAAGAAATATGAAATTTAGAAACTAAAGAATACTACAAAGAACAACACGAAGTTATTTTATCCAAAGATGTAAATAATATTACTTTAGATGAAGAAACAAAATTAAAAGAAGCTTATGATGATTATGATCGTTTAAATGACAGAGTAAAAGCTCTACTAGAAACTGAAAATAATCATTTGCAAGACTTAAAAAGGAAAATGAACATTTTATTAGATGAGTTTGTTGAAACTGCATCAACTAGATATAAAAATGATTATAGAGCTATCTTAGCTAAAAATGTAAATAACATCACCATTGATGATGAATCTGATCTTGTCAATACAATTAATGCATATTATAAATTGCGTGAAGAAATACAATTGAAATTAGAAACTGAGTTTAACCATTTAGATAATTTATGAATTAAGCTTTGAAGAATAAAAGATGGAAATAATTCAAATCAAGATACTGAATATAAAAAAGGCGAGCACAAGAATATAGATGCCTTAAATACTTATATTAAGTTCGATAGTGGTGGACAAGAACTACTAAGAGATACTTATGTTAAATACTCTAAATTGCTGGATAAACCAGAATTATTAAAAAAATATGTTGATTTAACAGCTTATAATAATTGAGATGCATTATGGAATGATCCAAGGACAATTGCATTGCAATATGTAAGATCTACTGCAGAATTTAACATTCCTTTTGGTAAAATGCTTCTTTTAATGCATATAGATGTTAATAGAATGATAAGAATTGGCGCTAATATAAAAAAACATTGATCGGAAGGTTACAAACCTAGCAATATTCACTCAGCTCTATGAGTAAATGAAAAAGGTGAATTAGAATCATATGTTTTTACTCCCCCAATTAATAATAGTGACAAAGTAGAAGAAAAAACATTATTTAATTTTATTCGAGATATAAATGCCAATGTGGCAAAAGCAAATTCCCATAAATTTAGACTACTAAAAGAGATTTTTTGAGATTTTCAATAACTTATTAGAAAATATAGAATTTATTTAGCTAAAACTAAAATATTTGGAAATCCAAATATTTTTTATTCTGTACAATGTTTAAAACTAATCATTATAAAAACTATTTACATTTTTGTGTATATAATGATTACAAAGAACCACCTAGGGAAAAATATCCCTAGGTGGTTTAATTATCTATAATCATTAATGCCTGGTGTAAAAACTTCAATTTCGTATCCATCTCATGAGGTTATTTTATCAATCACTACAATATGAGTAGTTGCATGGTGGTCAAAAGCAGGTGCAACTGTTTTGTCGAGTGATTCATATTTATATTTAAAATGAAAACTTAACTTCTTATCATTGCCTTTAATAGCTTCAAGCCACATGCCAGATTCTTTTGCTACTCTAAAGGTATCAGTGGTAGTATGATCTAGACCATTAATAATTAAAATAGATTTTTGATTGAAATCAACGTCTTTGAATTTATCTTTTACTTCGTTATGTTCTTGAGGAAATTCATGGATATTATTTATTAATTGGAAGATTTTATCTCTGTTTTTAACTATATTATATTCTCTCCAATTTTCAACTATTTTATCTAATGATCAACGTCTTTCCGTTGATCATAAAAGAGCTTCCAGCTCAGATATTTTTTCATGATTAGGGGATTGCAAGACTTCTATACGTGCAAGGAGTTCTTTATTTTTTTCTTTAAATGTGTCATCCATTAGGTTGTATTGTATTAGGTCAAAATATTCAATAGATTTTTTATCTCAAAGTCTCTCTTCAAAGCCTAGGAATGTATGGGGTTGATGTTTTCTAATAACTTTAGTTGAACCATCACCAAGTAAAGTTTCAGAATAATATGATTCATATGTAGCATTGTCATCAGGCTCTTTGGGTTTATTATAATATGGATCATTGTTGTCACTGATGCATGAAGTTGTTATTAAGGGTAAAATGGTTATTATAGGACAAGATAAAGTATAAAATACCTTTTTAAATTTACTTTTCATGTTGGTCATTCTCCTTAAAATATTATATAAAAATTAGTTGTAATACTTTTTGAATTTATTATTGTATCAATCGATATACTCTTGTGCATTTTGTTCAAAGGATTTTTCTATTGTTGGATAAAAGGTCTTTTCTATTATTTCTTTATTTTTGGGAAGGCTAAACACGGCCCACTTCACAGATGTATCAGAAACCCCGGGCTTTGCAGGTGGACCGTGTGGGTCCATTACATAATTAATTGTAATGGTATTATCATCAATAAAAAATATTATTCCCACTTCCCACCAACCATCAAGCGAAGTATCAATATAAATATTTTTTGTATCTAAAACTTTGTATACATCTTGATTTTTTAAATAAAAACTTTCAAAGGATTCTTTTATATCTTCATCTGTTATGTTGATTCCAGGATAATTATGTATTTCCTTAAATCTTTTGATTATAAGATTTTCAAAATCTTGTCTTGTAGAAATTTCTATAAGATCTAAACCTTTTTTATTTTTATAATCTTTGAAAAAACTTTCATTAAAAACTTTTTGGACTTGGGTCGTTTCCCTTACTTCTTTAAATGTTTTAGTATCTCATTTTTCCGGAATAAAGGACTTAAATGTTATGTGCTCCGTTGTAACTCTTTTAAGATGAAAACCTATTTCTCTAATTTTATCATCCAAGGCTTCCCTTTTTTCCTGTGGTGTTAATGGTCTTTCTGGCTCTTGTGGTTTTGTATTTTCAGAACATGAATATAGTGCTAGCGGAATTAAAGAACACGCAACCAAAGTTAAAAATCTTTTAATTTTCATTATCTCTCACAACGTGCGTAACAGCAATTAAATCATGAACTGAATTAGAGAATGAATTTTTAGTATATTTATAAATTCTATATCTAAATGTTCCGGACTCAGGAGCTATATATTCTAACAATTCATCATTGCTGAATGAAGAGGTCACTTGTTGGACTTGCACTCACTTACCATTTTCATCCTTCCTTTCAAGATATAAATCATAATCTGTAAATCAACTGTTGTCTTGAATCCTTAACATCTCAGTTTTAGTTATATGTCTTTCATTCCTATGAGTTAAATCTCAAAGTGCTGCCTGGGCTAATATGTTTTTCTTTTCTTCTTCTTGTGCTTGTCTTCTAGCTGGAGAGAAGAAATTTGCTATTGAATTTCATCAACTTGTATCGGGTGTGTATGCTGGTCTTTTTTCATTTGAATCTAAAACACCAGCATTAAAAGTTCACGAACTAGATACTTTTATTATTTGATTTTTTTCTAAGTTTATTTCTTTACTTGAAAATACATAACCAGTATCTTGTGTTGGTTTAATTCTTACAATTCTATGGTTGTTTGCAGCTTCTAACATTTTTTGGAAGTCTGCTGTACCAGCACCATATTTGACAGCATAACCACTTTTTTTATATTCTAAATCCTTGACCTTTGGAGTTACTGCAGAAGCTGATAAAACGGATTTAACAATAGGTACAATTACATCGCTATACCTTATATTTTCTTTATATTTTAATAAATTAGATATAAGTCCAGTTATCAGTGGTGCGGCAAAACTTGTACCTGCTGTATATTTATTTATATTATATACTGGATCATATAATAACCCTGGTGCAACAACTAAAGGTTTAGCTAAATTTTTGTATTCTTCTCTTAATTTATAATTAGATGTAGCTCTAATAGTATTACTTGGTATGTTGTATTTAGATGATCATGTATTTAGTTCTCCCACAACTACTGAGTTAAATGATAGTTTTTCGTTTGAAATTAAATGTCTATCGTCTTCCCCATCATTTCCAGCTGAAATAACATTAATTATGCCATATCTTCGTGATATATAATCAAGGAAGTAAGAGTCTTCATTATAACTGTAAAAATAATGAGGATTTATGTATTCTTTTTTTGTTTTTTTGTCTATTTTTTTTAGCCAAGGACCATAACTATGGTTTATAATTTTAACACCTCATATTGCTAATTTTTCGATAGTTTTAGTCCAATAACTATCATAGCTTTCAAATGTTTCCAGAAATATTTTAGAATGTTTGTCGACACCGTACATTCCACCTATTACCATAGAAACTAATGTTGAATGTGAACTATTTTCCTTTTCGTCTTTTGGTTTTGAGCTAAAATCATTAACTCTTATATTGTTATTGAAATATTCAAGATACCTTTTATCAATTGGATTTTCTCATGATTCTATAACACCAATATTGATATTTATTACTGGGTGGTTATAGTATTCAAAATTAAATAAAGGCATGTTAACGATCTGTCGGTTATTATCCAAGGTTTTTCTAAATTCATCAAGTCCTCGAACATAATCAGATATTCCATACGAATTTGAATAAGGATTTTTACCATTTGTTGATTCAAGATCTGAAATATTATCATTTTTAAAAAGAATAAATTTATGAATTTCTTGCCAATTCTTAATAAAACCAACAAATTTTTCTCTATCATTTTCATTATCAAAATAAAATCATACAATAGGTATCATTTCACTTATTACAAATGATTTATATTTTAATTGATTGCTTTCAACTTTTTTTACAAAATTATTATTATATACTTTAATTTCTTTTTCGTCCGTAACACCATTTCCTGGGTTTAACAATAATTTAAGTTCAAAATCATTGTTAAGAAATACTTCCTCATTTTCTGCATTGTCGCTTTGGATAAGAAAGGCTTTTTGCTCCCTAATTTCGAATTTTTTTCCTGAAAATTTATCATACCATGCATTAACTTTTTGGATAAAACCAAAATTGCTTAAAGAAACTCAGGTTACAAGACCTGTAGTGACCCATCCTAATGTAAATATAATATTTTTAAATTTTTTCTTGCTCATATATAAATTCCTTTTTCTTTTGCATAACTATATAAAAAGTGCAAAAATAACCACCATAATATTTGAAAGTTTTGAATATATATTTTCAAAGAACTATGGTTTGTTAATTTTGCACATAATAATTATATCATATTTGAAAAATTTGTTTCTGATTATTGTTTTTGGAATCTTAATCTTCGCTTACTTGTTTTAAAAATCAAGGTAGATCATAATTTGCAGGATCAAATAAATGAGCTTTAAGAATTTGGGATGATAAAGATCTATAGTTTTGCAAAGAAAGAGGATTCTTATTTTCATAATTAACACCAAAAAGATTATAATCACGAGTGTCATAACTATAAAATACTGCAAATTGACCGTCTCCCATATATCCGCCAGTACCAGCTGTATGAATACCAAAATAGTTAAGTTTTCCATTATTTATAATTCATACAGGACTTCCTGATGCACCTCCACCTGTAAAGATATGTGAATAGTAGTTACGTCATCCTGTAGCATAGCGGTTATCATCAATTCATAATGGTCTTCGAATAATAGATCCAGCAGTTTTCTTAGTAGGAAAACCTAGTGTTGTAGCTTCCCAAATCATTGGAACTGAAGGAATTCTAAATTTAGAAGGAACATCTAGACCAATATTAGATTGACTCATAAGTTTATTTGTTCTTAAAACTAGGTCCATATGCCCATTACTTAGTGCTTCACTCATTTTTTCATTTAAATCCATTACTGAGATAAGCATATCATTATTTCCTTCTTTACTACCATCTTTAGATACTTGATTCATAGAAAGTCATAAAGGTTTAACATTAACATTTGGATATTTGTGAGTTATAGAATAATGTTTTTGTCTTTCTAAGTCACTTCCAATTAATTGAAAAGGAAGGTAATATGTGTTTCCTGCATGTTTATGCAGGAATGAGTCATCAATAACATCATTTCAATTACTTGCTTCTTGTTTTGCAATATGCATGTTTGTCAAATAGTAAAATGTAGCATTATTTGGATCATTATTTGTTTTGGATAAAAATCCGCCAGTACCTAAATTACCCCCCCCTGTATCTACTATTGTTCTTAAATAAGCATTTTCCACAACATCTCAATTACGCCATTCTTCCAGGCGCATGTATTCAGCATCCATTTTGTATCCTTCATGTAATTTGAAGGATACATTTTGGTTTGGTTGATAGACATCACGGTTAGCTAAATATTCTCAATCTGAGAAAATTGTAATAGGTTGGTTGAATTGATTATATTCCATATGACTATAATCAAAGCGGTTTTGATATATTCCAAAATCTTCTAATTCTTCATCATTTGTATATTGAATGCTTGCACTTACGGCAGCAGGTAATATTAAAAATGCCCGTTGTTTCTCAAAATTGTCCTGAAAACCAATTTGAGTTTCTGGTTCATCAACGATGATTTTATATGAGTTATCTTCCATATATATTTTAAACTCAATACCAGTTGTTTCATTTCAGGTGAGACTTACTATATATTTAAAAGTTTTGTCTGTATTGGTTTTAGCTTCTCTAATATATTTAAGTGTCTTAGAAGCAATTAAATTATCTAAATCTACATTTAAAGCTATAGTACTATCGTTATTTCTAATGCGTTGAGTTTTTTGGTTATCATTGATTAATGAATTAGCGTGTATATTAAATTTAATATTTCTATTTCTAGCATTAGGTTTAAGTAAGGTTTGTTCAAGATACTTGCGTTTAAAGGTTCATGATGCAATATTAGTACGAGTATTAATATCTCATAATAAATCATCTCAGATTGGTTCAATTACACGCTTGCGGGTAATTGAATTTAGCGAATCTTGAATTGTTCTTAAATTTGAATTTCTTCATGTAAAACTTTCGTATAAATTATTCGTTTGACTTAAAGCAAATCCTTTTATTTTGTACCATGTATTACCATTAATTCAATTATTGTTTTTATCTTGAACTTTAAAACTAACGTATGCTTCATCAAAGGTAATACGTTTAATACCATTTATTTTGAAGATTTTTACTGGCAATGAATAATTTTTATATTCAATTTCACCTTGTGCATTAGTTTTTAATTTAATTATTTTTTCTAGTCCTGCTAAATCATCTGATCATTGATCGGCTGTTTTAGTTTTTAAGACTTCATAATTAATATCTAAATCGCTTAGTTTTATATTATTAACCATGATTTCTGGGTAGTGGTGTTGTTGGTAATCGTTAACTAAATTAATTAAGGTATATTCTTTCCCATTAGTATATCTAATTGATTGATCAGTTTTCATAATTCATCCAAGTTTAAATGACATACCACGCTTACCAACACGTTTTACATCATATCAAACTAGGAAATAATCTCCTCGTAATGTGCTTATATTTGTTACATTAACCTCTATATCTTTATCATAATATTTGTTATCTAATGGAACATATGCTTTATCATCGTGATTTACGCCTTTATTATCTGTACCTGTATTATTAATCAACATTAAATATTCCATGTGTACAAATGCTTTTTGGTCAATTAAATCTTGAACATTGATAAGTCTAAAATCAGGTTCTACTTTAGTTGATGAAGTAAGCCTTGGAGTAAAGTTTGATTCATTAACTGAGTTAATTAAATTAATAATATTTTGATCTGGGGCTGTTGCATCTTTAAAGTCTTCTGCAGTAAAGATTTCGCCTTTAGGCTTTAAGTCAAAGAAGTTAAGTAATTTGAAATTGTTAATTTTAATAGGGTTTTTATAAATATCTTGATTATCATCAATTGGCACTTCAACTCCATCTTTTTTGTATCAGAGAATTAATTGTGCTGTTCCATTTCAATCATCAATATTAATAACATCTTTAATAAATAATTCATATTTACCAAATTTAGGCAAAATATATGAATCATTGAATGCTTTGATTGCATCAGAAGCAAGATAGATTTCATGAGTGGTTTTTGTATTTGGTTTAAATTTTAAAGAATTGAAAAATGTAGATGAAGTTCCTTCAAGGATTTTCAAGATCTTTGCTTTATGTATTTCATCAAGATAATTTTGGTATGATCCTTGATTATTTCAAAATTCCACTTTATGCAGTGTTGGCCGTTTTATTTCTCGTATTATTTGGTTATTAAATAAAACTCTTAATGTTACATATAATTGTCCATTTCTATTTTCGAAATCATCAAGAAATTGATACGTAAAGAATTTTGAAATTTTTCTTGATTTAGGTTTAAAGTAAGAAAGTTTATCTTCAAAACTTAAGTTTAGAAAATCACTTTCTTTTAATTTTTTTAAATTATCATAATTTACATTAAAATTCTCATCAATGTGTCAAAGGTTAATTTTGTCAATGTATTGAGTAACATCTCTAGTGAATGTTTTTGAGAAATTATAAGTGTAGTTTATGTCTGGATTAGGTTTTAATATTACTTTAACTTCTACATTTAAAGTATTTCAATTGCTTGGGTCTAATTCTAGGTTTGTAATTTGATAATTAATATATTCATTATCATGCACATCAAAGAATAACTTTGTATTTTCAAAAGTATATGATGCTGAATATGAATATTTTTCGAGGTCATATTTTTTACCTAATTCATCATATTCAAATTTTAGTCTCTCACCTGCATCATCTTTGAAGTAATCTAGTAGTGGTTTGGAATCTTGCTCCTTGTTTTGTTTTAGATTAGTATCAAGAGTTTGATAAGTTTGTAATAAAGTTTCAAAAGATTCGATATTTGATTGCATTGAAACTAGCGAGATTTTATCTAATAAGCCACCTGTAAATAATTTATTATATTTTGCTTTTTCTTTGTAATAATCTAAAACTAGTTTTTGTGAACCTTGGTATTCATTTTTAATATATGTTTCAATGCTCGTTAGTTTATTATTAACTTGTGCAAATATTTGGAGAAATTTAGTAAATTCTTCATTAAATGTATTTAATGATTTAAAACTATAAGTATTAAGTAAATCTTTCAAATCATCTTTATTGTTTTGTGTTAACTGTGCTTCTTCTATTGTTTGAATTAAAGAATTTCTTAGTTCAACAACTTGGCTTGTTTCAAGGTGATTTAGTTTTGCTTTTAATTGATAAATACCCTCTAAGTTATAAATGTTTTGAATCTTAGATATTAAGGATTGTTTAACCACGGATGAAATATTTGAAGATTCAACAGTTTTAAATAACTCATCCTTAGCCTTCTTTACATCATGTGCTATTAGATTATTTTCAATAATGTAATTAGTTAAGGAAATAAAGTTATTTTTTAATTCATTATTATAGGAAGATATGTTATTTATTGACAAGTTTTCCTCAAGAAATATTTTAACTTTATTTAATTGCACAATTAAAGGTTCGTTATTTAAACTAAATACAAAATTAAACAAACTATTTAGTTTTGTAATATTATTATCAATTTCTTTAATCAACTCCAAAGGATTCTTAATTTCTTTATTTAAATTAAATAATTTATAAATTGCAGAATTTAAAAAGTTTTTAACAACTTTATTACTAAGATTAAGCTTCTTCGCTTCGTTTACAAAGTTATCTAATTCTTTGTTTTTCTCAATCACTAATTCATTGTATGCTTGAATATCAGAATGAGTTTGTTTAATTTCTTCTAGTAATTCATGAGTTAAATTATTTAAGTTTAATGAGGTTGTATTAATAATCTTGTCATATTTTTGGAGTTTTGTTTTAATTGAATTAAAGTTTTTGTGGTTAAGATCAATATCTGAATAAAGACTTTCAAGCTTAGTATCTAAGATATTGAGATATTGCGATGCAAAATTTATTAGAATATGAGCTTTATTGTCTGAAATAGGTTCTTTTGTTTGTGTAATATTATTTTGTAATATATTTAACTGTTTTCTATTTTGATTATTGAAAAAACTAATTATCTTTTGATAATTACGATCCTTAATTTTATCTTCACTTTCAAGCCTTTGAGTACTATTACAACTCATTACTATAACTGGTAGCAATGTTATAAAAGATCCTATTAAAACTAACTGTTTCTTTTTATGCATAAAACCTCACATTTATTTATTGTAATTATTTTACAATAAATAAAGAAAAACCTTGCTAGATAAGCAAGGTTTAGTCTAATTTTTAATTAAAAAATCAAGTGTTAATGCTCTAGCATTTAAAACATTTTCAAAGTTTTTATTATTTGATAAGATTGCCTTAATATTGAAGTTAATTCTTAAATAATTGTTATTACCTAGTTTAACAGTTTCAACATTAATAATATTAAATGCATGTAATTCATTGGTAATAACTGGATTATATGAATTTTTAACAAAATATGTCAATCTTGTTAGCAATCTTTCTAGGTTTGTATATTTTAAAAGTTCGTTTCATCCGCCTGATGTAATTTTCTCTTTTAAAGCCTCTGGTGATAAGCCTTTAGAAGAATCATTAAAGCCATATGTTTTATTAAATTCATCTCAATGGGTTTTTGAGTATTTAATTAAATGGGCTTCAAGATATGTAAGATAATCACTAACTTCTTTTTGACTATAGTTATTATATCCGGTAATTAATGCTGGCTCTGTAAATAATGCATATTTAATTTCTGGCTTTGCATTTTTATTATTCTTATTATAACTATCAAATCAAGCATTAATACGATAGTTTAACATTCCATACATTGCATAAGGCGAAGTTTTGTGAGGTTGATAAACATCTTTAACATCTGTAAATTTTGTAAAGTAAAGCATGAATTTACTATCATCATAGTTTTTAAATCTTTCACTTATTACAACAAATTCATTTAATTTAGGATCTTGCAGGTCAATTCACTTAGTTTTATTACCAAATGAATATGATAAATCGTTTTTATCATCGTATCCGGCACCAAATGTTTTATCAAAATCACCAGTTGATTTTGATAAACCTTGTTCAGAAATTCAGATTAAGTTATTTAAATCAATTGTAGAATTATTAGGGTTAAAATCGTTTTTTGTAAATAAGTTGAGTACTGTAAATGTTTTAAAATCACTTTGATAATCTTTATAATTTATCTTAATTTTAAGTTGTAAGTTTCCTTTAGCATCATCATATGAATTATAGCTATTGTCAATGATGAAATTAACTTCATCATCATAATTAATATTAATATCTTTCACTAATGACAATAATGTAGCTTTATCAACAATTTTTCTCTTAGCTGCTGATGCTCATCATTTTTGATTTAATTCAAGGGTTGTTTTTATATTAGTTCATTGATTTTGAATATCTAACTGACTTGTTGAAGTATATTTTTCACGTTTAAATGTTGTTTCAGTTTTTAAATATTGATTATTATAAAATAAATATTTAACTTTGTAATTAACGTTTGGTTTTAAATAAGTTTCAAAGCTCAACGAATTTTGGTTATTTGAAGCATTTTGTATATGTGTTTCAAATACATTATTTTCATTGCCTTCTTCATAATACACAAAGATTGGTTTAACATTACTTAGATAATGTTTTGGTAAATTTTGTGAGAAGTTAATTGTAACTGTTGATTTATTATTATTTGTTGTCGAAATTGAAGAAATAGCAAGGTTTTGTTGAGTTATATCTTGATTATTAGTAACTTCTTTGTTAGCATCATTTGAACTTTTTGGTCTAATGTCTTTATTATCGGCTTTAACTTTTGATAAGAAAATTTTACCGTTAAAATCTAAATTATCTATTTTAGCACTTCATTTATCATTTTCTTTAGTTGCTGGTAAGGTTCACGATGCACCGTAATTAGATGATAAAACAAATTGGACATTAGTAGGTTGGGCGCTACTTTGAACCATTGCAATATTTGAGGTTACTTTTAATAATTTTGTATTTTTATCATATGTAAGTTCGCTTTGATCGTAATTATCATAACTTGAATTAGTACTAAATTCATAGGTCTTACCATTTGCGGGTTTAATTTGAATTCTAAGTTTTGAGTTAGTATCATCTGTATTTTCTTCATAATATTTTTTTGTGTCTATTCCAATACCAATAAGTTCAACATTTTTATTTTTGGGCAAGAAGGTAAAGCCTTTTAAATCATCCCAATCGGAAACTTCAAATAATGTAAATTCAAAATTTTTAAAATCATGATATTTTTGTTTACTAATATTTAAATTAGCACTAAATTCTTTTTGAGATTCTTTATCTTTAAATGAAAATTGCACAACATATTCTTCATTTATTTCAAATTGATTATTAAGGCCTTCTAAAGAAAGATATGCCTTATCAGAAGTTCCGTCTGTTGTTTGTTCACTCTTAAAGGTTAGACCAATTGATTCATAAGTAATTGGTTTGCTATATGGTGATGTTTCAAAGGTTAAAACACTTTCATTTTTTCATTTATCTCCTGCTTTTTGTGCATTATTTAATTCATAAGTTTTATTATTAATATATAAGTTTTTTAGTTGATAAAATGAACTAAATTGTAAATTAGATAATAAAAATTCAATGTAATTTCCTGATTCATCTGTAAGTAGTTTATTTGAAGAAGATAGATTTGTTTTTTCAATATCACCATATAAATTAATATATGTCAAATCATAGTTTTGATTATTTTCATCTTCTAAAATACTCGTTGTAAAATTAACCCGTATTTTCGCCTCTGAATCTAATACTTCTTTTAGTTCAATATTTTTAACTTCAAATGATTCTTCATTTTTTGTTTTAAAACTTTGGTTAATATTATATTCAGAAGCTGTTGGTAAATTTACTGTCATTTTTTTAACTTGATAATTTAAACCTGGTGTTAAATTATCAAGTTTAAAAGTAATTAAGTTACCATCAATACTTAAAGATGAATATTGTTTTTCTTGATCGCTTGAATCGGTAACTACTAATTTATATATACTAGTTGGTTGAACTTGATCAAAAGTAACTATTACAGATGCAGATGTTTTAGTTATTCTATCAATTATTGTTGATAGTAATGAAGATTCTTTTGGATCATTTGATTTTGTATTACCATCAGTATCTTTAGGATCTTGTGGTGGATTTACTTTATCATCATTCTTCTTATCTGAATCACTTGGATCTTGTGGTTTTGAATTATCTTTATTAGGATCTGTAATTATTGGAGGAATTGGATTTTCTGGGGCTTTTATAATATTGCTGTTTTCTGCTTTAAGTGTTCTAAAGTTTTGGTTTATAACCAAAACTTTATTGTTATTAACTTTTATTTCTTTAACATTATATTCTGTATCAGTGCTTAAATTATTAATTGTGATTTGGAATTGGTTTTCCCTTGATAATTTAGTTAAATTGGAAACTAAAAAATCATAGTCATTATTATTAAGTGTAATTTTTAGTTGATCATTTTGGCTTAGATTAGAGATTTGAATTGAAAATTCTAAAGATGTCTGAGTTTTATTCGTATTGTTAAATGAGGTTAATTGATAGTCAGGTTTTGGAGTAGGTTCAGGTTGGGGGTTTGGTGTTTGAGTACAAGCAATAAAACCTAAACTACCTGATACAATTGAACTTAATAAAATTGGTAATATAATAAACTTATTTTTTTTCATATTTATATTTTAACAGATTAGGATTAATGTAAAATATATTATGTTAGAAAGGAATTATGTTTATTAAGAAAATTGATAATACAAAAAATGGTGATTTATTATTAAAAGCTATTTTTAAAGATAATGAATTACCTGACAATTTAATTAAAAAAGCAAATGCAGTTACTGACTATTTTTCAAATAATGAATCTTTTGCATATTTAGGAGAATTAAAAGATTACACCTATAATTCAATTCAAAGCTTTGCAAAAGGATTTTTTACAGCCCAAGCAAGAGCCTACCAAATTTGCCTAGATTCATTTGTTAAAGGAAATGTTACCTTACCAGAAGTAGTTTCAGCATTTGTTCAAGCATATAACTATGTGCATGCTGATATTTATAATGCTAAAACAGGAAAAAAACCAGAAGTATTCCAAATGAGTTTTTATTCAAAAGAAGATGAATCTTTATATAAAGACGCATTAAATAAAGCAGTTATTTTATCTGAATCTGTAAATTTTGCACGTAATTTACAAATCACACCACCAAATATTTTAAATTCTGAAAAATTAGCAGAAGTTGTTTATGAAGATCTTAAACAATATGATAATTTAAGCATTAGAGTTTTAAATAAACAAGAAATTGAAGATTTAAAAATGGGGTTATTGCTTTCAGTTAACAAAGGAAGTATGTATGAACCACGTGTTGTAGTTATTGAGTATAATGGGAATCCTGATTCAAATGACAAAACAGTTTATGTAGGGAAGGGTATTACATTTGACTCTGGTGGGTATTCATTAAAACCTGGTCGCTCAATGATTGGTATGAAATTTGATATGTCAGGTTCAGTATTTGTTGCTAGTGCAATGAAGGCAATTGCTCAACTAAAACCAAAAACAAATGTTGCAGCAGTTATGTGTATTACAGACAACAGAGTTAACGGGGATGCATCATTGCCAGATACAGTTTGAAAAAGTATGAATGGTAAAACAGTTGAGATTAATAATACTGACGCTGAAGGTCGTTTAGTAATGGCTGATGGTATTACTTATGCTGTTAGAAATTTAAAAGCTACTCAAATTGTGGATGTGGCTACTTTAACTGGTGCTATTCTAGTCGCGCTTGGAAGCACATATACGGGAGTTTGAGCGACTAGTGATAAAGCATGAAATGAACTAAAAGAAGCGGCCGATACACAAAAAGAACTAGTTTGAAGAATGCCTCTTGATGAAGCCTTTGCTAAGGAAATTAAAAATACCCCAGTTGCAGACCTTAAAAATACTGATTTAAGTGGAGCAGGTGGTGGAAGCTCTTCAGCAGCTATGTTCTTAAAAGAATTTACAGAAGGTGTTGAATATATTCACTTAGATGTTGCTGGTACTGCTGAACAAGGCGGACGCCCTACTGGTGTTATGGTTAAAACATTAACCCAACTTGCATTAAACAAAAAATAATTTTGTATTTAAAATATTCAGAACATCATATTGCTCTGAATATTTTCATATTAATTTATAATATTTTGTTTAAAAATTCACTAAGATTAAACTTCTTTGCTATAAAAAAGTTTTTTATATTTATTTTTAATAATTAATTGCTCCTTTTTTATTTTTATTATATAATTAATAGTATTAAATTTACATAAAAATATCACAAAGGAGAAAAATGTTACACGAAGTAAATAGTCAACAAGCCCAAGAATTAATTAAAGACGGAAAAAAAATACTTGTTTTCCACGCTTTATGATGCGGTCCTTGCAAAATGTTCAAAAACACCCTAGAAGAATTTTCAAAAAAATTCAACATTGATGTTGTTAGAGTTAATATTGAAGAAAACAAAGAAATGGCAATAGCTCACAATGTTGCATCAATTCCATATACAGAATTGTATTCAAATGGAACCAAAGTAGGTAGCCTTTTAGGATACCGTAATGTTGCACAACTAAGTACTGAATTAGACAATTTTTTAAAATCTTAATCTTAAAAAATACAAAAACCAAGACTAAAAACTTGGTTTTTGTATTTTTTAAAAAAATAGTGGTGCCGACAACTGGACTTGAACCAGCGACCCCATCCTTACCATGGATGTGCTCTACCTGCTGAGCTATGACGGCATATGAATTAATTATAACAAATAAAATTAAAATGCAAATATTTTTTTAATTTTTGTATTTATATATTATAATACTTAAATATTTGATTTGATTTTTATACATAAACTTAATGTAAATAATTTAACAAAATAAAAATTTTAATATTTTAATGTTTATGATATAATAACTAGGCAAATTTAAAAAAATCATACAACTATAATATTATAAGTTTACAAATTAACGTGGAGGAAGAATGAGACAAACAACGATAGTTAATTCACAAAAAGCAGATAAAAAATGGTACGTAATTGATGCAGAAGGACAAGTTGTAGGACGTCTATCAGCTTTTGTTGCTTCAGTACTTAGAGGAAAACACAAACCAACTTTTACTCCAAATGCAGATATGGGTGATAATGTTATCATAATAAATGCCGCAAAAGTAGTTTTAACTGGTAAAAAAGAAGAAAATAAAGTTTACTACTCACACTCAGGCTATCCTGGTGGACTTAAAAGCATTGTGGCTGCAAAATTAAGAGTAAAAAGACCTGCTGCTTTAATTGAAAAAGCTGTGCATGGTATGATACCACACACTAAACTTGGGAACAAACAGCGTCGTAATTTATTTATTTATCCAGGACCAGATCACAAGCATGAAGCACAACAACCAGAAAGATTAGAGGTTAAATAATTATGTCAGCAAATTTAGAATTTAAAGCTTTAGGTAGAAGAAAATCTTCAGTAGCCCGTGTTAAGTTAACAAAGGGTGCAGGAAAATTCATTGTTAACTCTAGAGATGCTCGTGAATACTTAACTTCAGATATTTACTTAAAAGATGCTAATCAACCATTTGTATTAACAGAAACAACAGGTCAATTCGATGTTTCAGTTAAAGTAAAAGGTGGTGGTTTAAGCGGGCAAGCTGGTGCTATTAGATTAGGTATTGCTCGTGCTTTGTTAGAAGCTAGTGCTGATTACCGCCCAGTTTTAAAAGCTGCTGGTATGCTTACTAGAGACGCTCGTGCTAAAGAACGTAAAAAACCTGGTTTACGAGCAGCCCGTCGTGCAAGACAATTTTCAAAACGTTAATTTTAATAATAAATATTTGACTATTATTCAAAAATATGGTATAATAGTCTTACTAATGCGAGCGTAGCTCAGCTGGTTAGAGCACACGACTGATAATCGTGAGGTCGATGGTTCAAGTCCATTCGTTCGCACCATTTCATAATTTGACCCAAAACGAGTTTGCAAAAACTTGTTTTTTTTCATTTATTTTATTTTTTATTTTTTTAAGAAAATATTTGTGGATTATATTTTTATACAAAATAAAAAACAAGAAATTTATAAAGTTTTAGGATTAAATGTATACTTTTTATTACTTATGAGGTTTAAAAGTTAGAGGAATAAAACCACTTTAAATACTGTATTTATATGCTTTCAGAGCTTGACATATCAAACAAAGATATAAGTTTTTTTTTTTTTTTTAATATAATTTATATGTAAGTTTTAAAAAATTTACAAAAAAGATAGTTATGAATCTAACAATAGAATTATGCTTTAACTATTATTTATGTGCTTATTTTATTTATTTTCGTAATATAAGTTAAAATATTATTGCTTTTAAAAAGATTCATAACTCTAAATTTAAAGTTTATTATAATGAAAATACAAATAATATAAAGATGTCTTGAACAAAGCTAATTATTAAAGTCAAGACCTTAAAATTAATTTAGTATTTTCATTTTTGCAACCTTTATAGAAGTTTATACAATATGCAATGGTGATATCACTAATTCAAAATATTCCCATATTAATTAAAATACTATTAGACCAAGTATAATACTAAAAATTTATAAAATAGCAATTTGTTCACACATAAACTTTAAATTAAATAAATATTTAAATAGAAAGGTATAAATATGAAGGGTTATTTAGAGAAATTTAAAAAATCACTGCAAGGATTAACGTACAAACAAATTATAGCTTTAATTATTTTGGCGGCTGCTGATGTATTTGTTATTGCAGCCCCTTACTATATTAAAAATATTATTCCTAACTTACATACTTATTTAAATATAAGGGAAGATCAGGTAGCGAGACTAACTGCTATTATTGGTTGAGTTACGTTAGCAACACAACTACCAGGAGGATTTTTAGCTAATAAATTTAGTTCCAGATGATTACTTTGATCCGCTGTTTTTTCAACTGGGGCAATCACAGTTTGATTTGGAATTACCATTTTAAATGCTAAATCACAATCTCCAGATTCATTATTTGGACAATATGCAACTATTTGAGGGCTATGAGGGGTTTCATCTACTTTAGTTTTCTGGACACCACTTTGAAAACTTGTTTCACAACAAACAACTAAAGAAAACCAAGGTTTAGCTTATGGGATTCAAGGTACAGCAAATGGTGTAATCGGATTATTTTTAGTATTCTTACTAGGACTATTAATTACCAATGTTTGATCACCTAAAGTTGTTGACACAGATAATGCACAGCTTCCTTTCGCAGTTTATGCATTCTGTATCGCAGGATTTTTAATCCTTACCTCATTTTTAGTGTTATTCATGGTACCTGAATTACCAATGGAAAAAAACACTGAAAAAATGTCATGAGCAAGAGTAAAGAAAAGCATTATTCAAGTTTTCAAAGCAATGAAAAACTGAAAACTTTGAGCTTTATCTGTATTCTTAATGGGAATGTATACATTCCAAAGTGTCTTTGCATACTACTTAGTACAACTTTTAAACAACGCATTCTTAGCACCAGCTATTTTAGCAGCAGTGCTAGGAGGAATTAGAACATACGGACTTAGAAGTATTGTATCAACCTTTATTGGTCGTTGAGCTGATAAATTTAGATCATACATCTTATTCTTATTAATTGCAACAGGAATTGGAATTATAGTTGTTGGTGCAATTATTCTTACAGGATATGGAGCCCCAGATCTTAAAGGTTTAACTGCGGCTACATATACAAAGACATCAACTGATATATTTATTATCGTTTTAACATCTGCATTATTTATCATTGCTGGTGTTTTATCATGAGCAATGGTAACTTTAAGATATGCTCAAATTGGTGAAATTGAAATTGAAAAAAATTCATATGCTTCAAGTGTAGGTGTATTATCATTTATTGGTTTCTCAATTGATGCATGATTATATGAAATAACTGGTGCTGTAGGGAAAGCCTATACACCAGCAGGTTCAACTAACACATCAGTTGTTGGTTATCAAATTATTTTAGTGATTTGTTTATCTATTGCATTACTAGGGGTATTAGCTGGTTTAGCTGTATACATATCAAATGTTAAAGAACTTAAAAAACTAGGTAAAACAAATCACAGATGGAGAACTCTTGAAAATGCCTAAAAAACAATTACTTTTAGCACACCGTGGATATTCAGCAATCGCACCTGAAAATACTGATTTAGCTTTTGAAATGGCTTATCAATATGACTTTGATGGAGTAGAAATTGATGTTCATTTAACTAAAGACAAAGAATTAGTTATTATTCATGATGAAAATACTAAACGCACCGCTTTAGTTGATAGAGAAATTGAACATAGCACATTATATGAACTTAGAAAAGATGACCATAGTGAATTCTTTAAAGTAAAAACTAGAAAACAAACTATCCTAACTTTAGAAGAATTTTTAGATAAATATTTAGATCTATATAAATTAATCAATATTGAGATTAAAACTGACCAAAAACCATATTATGGAATTGAGTCTAAGATTAATAAATTAGCTGAAAAATATGGTGATAAATTCTTTGAAAAAATTATCTTCTCATCATTTAATTTCCAAACCTTACGTAACATGAGACTATTAAATGAGAGATTTTTACTAGGATTTTTATTCTGAACTGAATCACAATTTAAAAAGATTGAGTTAAAAGAAATCAAGGAAGTGTGCCAATTTCTTCACCCATGAACAGTTTTATACGATAAAGACAAAGCACGTTACAAAGAAATTGGCTTACCATTATTACTTTGAACTATAAAAAGTGACTTAAAATATTCTGAATATCGCAAAGACGATATGGTGTATGCTCAAATTAGCAATTACAAATTTGACAAAACTAGATAACAAAAAAAGATATTAATTAGAAATGTCACATGCAAGTTTTTTGCATGTGACATTGTTTTTGTCTGCCTTGTAATAAAATAATGGTATTAATAAATTTTCAAAAATTAAAGGAGACCTTAAAATTATATGAAAAATTTAGAAAAATATATTTGTGTTTTTGACAAATATCGAAAAGAAAATAAATATCAACATTTTAAAATTGAAGAGAATTACAACACTATCTTGAAAATGCAAGGAGCTCTTGGGGCACAACGAAAATTACGATCAGATCAAATCGATCTAGAACAACTTTATAATATTTTACAAGAACTTTCTGAAGGCTTCTCAATCCAAGAAGTAGCCAAGATTTTTGATAGAGACGTTCGAAGTATAAAAAGTAAAATTGAAATTATTACAAATCACAGACTATTGAGTTTAGATAAACACAATCGCTATGTTTGTCCTAAGTGCTTAAAAAGAGTAATGCGTGTTAAAACCCTTAATTTTACCAAACTATACGAACATTTATTAGGCTATTCATTTTTGCGACTCTTTTTTGTAAGTGATGCAATTAAAGAGAAATGAAAGGCCTACAGAAAGTATTGGTATAGTGAACTTAATACATACAATAAAAATAGAAATAAAAAAAATTTACAGCAAAAAGAAGTTAAGAAATCAGTTACCTACCTTGTCAATTCTTTTAAAAAAATATCACCTGATGAATTTGCTCCTTCACCTAGTACAATTTATAAAATAATTAAAAAATACCCTTATTTCCTTGAATTTGACCATATTGTTAGAAAATCTTAAGGAAAATATGGTGCACGGAAGCAAAAGCAAACCAAATCTAAAACATTAAAATATGCAACAGAAATTTCAAAACGTCCAGCTTATATTAATGATCGCTCTGAACATGGCCATTTTGAATTAGACACTGTTATTGGCAAAATCAATGATACATATTGTATTGTAACCATAATTGAACGGCAAACCAGAATGTCTTATGCTATGCTTTCAAAACGTAACTCCAAAGCTATCAAACAAACTCTTGTCAAACTAATCAAGAAACATAGCTTAGAGATTAAAACTTTAACAGTTGATAATGGTAGTGAAAATGTCTTATTGCACCAGGTCATTCCAACTGAAAGATTATTTAAATGCCAACCATATAGTTCATGACAAAAAGGTTCAATAGAAAATATGCACCGCTTAATTAGGTATTACATTCCCAAAGGAAAAAGCTTAGATAAATACTCTCAGCAAGAAATTGATTATATGATGGAAAAAATAAATAACTACCGACAAGTTGTACGGCAATACAAGATAACCTAAAAATTTTTTTAATCCCCCGCCTTTGATTGCAATCAAAGGGGCCTTACTTTTGGCAAAAGTAAGCAAAACCAACGAGAAAGCACTACCGTGTTTTCTGTTTTAGCATACATTTTTTTATGTAAAATTTATGTTAAAATTAAAAGACAATTATTTTGTTAATATCTTGAATGTGACTTTTCCAAAAAACATAATTAAAAAATATAAAAAAATATTTACGTTTTTTAAGAACTATTGTATAATTATAAAGCCTAAAAATAACGGAGAAGTAGCTCAGCTTGGTAGAGCACTACATTTGGGCTGTAGTGGCCGCAGGTTCAAATCCTGTCTTCTTCACCATTTATGGGGGGTTAGCTCATTTGGCTAGAGCGCCTGCCTTGCACGCAGGAGGTGGTGGGTTCGAATCCCATACTCTCCACCATATATGGCACTGTAGCTCAGTTGGTTAGAGCATCCGGTTCATACCCGGAAGGTCAAGAGTTCAACTCTCTTCGGTGCTACCATAAATATTAATTAAATTTTGGACCTATAGCTCAACGGTTAGAGCAACCGGCTCATAACCGGTCGGTTACAGGTTCGAATCCTGTTAGGTCCACCAAAAATAATGGGTGATTACCCAAGTCTGGCTGAAGGGACTAGTCTTGAAAACTAGCAGGGGCTTCACGGCCCGCGGGGGTTCAAATCCCTCATCACCCGCCACCATTATTTTATTTATATATCGCGGAGTGGAGCAGTTTGGTAGCTCGCCGGGCTCATAACCCGGAGGTCATAGGTTCGAGTCCTGTCTCCGCAACCATAAGGTCCAGTGGTAAAGTGGTTAATACGCCTCCCTGTCACGGAGGAGAACGCGGGTTCGATCCCCGTCTGGACCGCCATTTTTGGCCCTGTAGCTCAGTTGGTAGAGCAACAGATTGAAGCTCTGTGTGTCGCTGGTTCGATTCCTGCCGGGGCCACCAAAAAAATCAAAATTTTCATTAGTATTTAAATATTTTTCTGCTATAATATTAATGAATTAATAATGCGGGTGTAGTTTAATGGCAGAACTTCAGCCTTCCAAGCTGACTATGAGGGTTCGATTCCCTTCACCCGCTCCATTTCATGTGTGACCATCTTTTCAAACCGCAATAGCGGTTTGTTTTTATATTTTTTGCTTCTATAAAATAAATAAATGTGTAAAATAATAAAATATAAGAATATTTGGGGGTTTTATGGGTATTTTTAGCAACTTAATTAAGAAAAAAAAGAAAGCAATAACCATCACAAAAGTATTCCCTATTTTTGAAGGTAAAATTAAATCTCTTGCAGATGTATCGCATTACAACTATGATTATCATAGTCTTGGTGAAGGTTTTGCAATTGAATTTAGCAATTCATTGCAATATATAATTATTAAAGCACCTATATCAGGAGTTTTGGATTTAATTTTTCCATCATTAAATTCCTATGTTTTAAAAACTAAGGAAGGTGTTAAGGTACTTATTAGTTTAGGGGTTGAATCTTTAAGCCTGCCGGAAGCTTTTGAAGCCTTAGTTGAAGAAGGTAAAGAAGTGCGCGAAGGTGATGCATTAGTTAAAATTGATTTAAATAAATTGAGAGATAAAGGCATTAACACAGATGCAATTGTTTTAGTATTACCTGAAAGTAATGCAACTCAAGTTGAATATGAGGATTTCATGGCAGGAGCAATTGTTGATCCCAAACAAGCAATTATAAGTATTTATAAATAATTTGGTTTAAGATTGTAGAATAACTACTTTTTTGAACTACATTTTTAATTTTCTGCCCAGACTGTTGGGGTTAATCTTTTTTTATTTTTTGATTTATATTATGATGCTTTTGTTGCAAAAAAAAGATAATGAAAAAACAAACCAAAAAATTTTTTTCTTCTTTGGCAACTAAATTGGAAAATTTATATATTTTTTGATGTTTTTACTGTCTAAAAAATTAAGACATAATTATGTATATCATTACATTAACTACAAAATTTTAAAATGAAGCAAAAAGATTTTTAACCCCCCCTCCCTTGATTGCAATCAAGGGGGCCTTACTTTTGAAAAAGTAAGCAAAACTCCCAGAAAACACGTCCCGTGTTTTCTATTTTTATTATTTTCTTTTTTAATAAAAAATATTAAAATTAATATGCATCAATTTTTATTTCATCATTGATGCTTCTGTGTAATGCTCTAAGTATCTCTAAATACTCAGCCATAATCTTATTGGCTTCAAGGTTATTTCCTTGTGCATTCACAGAGACACTATTAAACTTTGAGATATATAATTCAAGAGTTTTAAAAAATGAGTTTGTTTTCTTGTGGATAAATGCTAGTTTTCCAACGGCAGGTATAGAATAATCTAAACCTTTTTCAAGAGCTCACATTTCTGTAAAGCTTAGATATTTTCCAGTAGGTTCTTTGGCAAAGTATTTTTTTCCATTATATTTAAAATACAAATTATCATCAGAAGAATGTACTAACACAACATCAGAATTATAAGGAAATATAATCCTTTTGTCATGCATATCGAAAGCTGCAAGGTTTTTACCTTGGTATCTAACAACACCATTTAAAACTTTTCTATTAATCTCTAAATCAACGGCTCAATTGCCGTTTTTCTTTCCTTCTTTTTGAAAGACATTATGTTTAGAAATTATTTTTTTATTCCTTGTGTTGTAATAATTTTGAAATACTTCGTTATTTTGTTTTAAATCATTAATATCTTTATATCCGTTTTCATGAATTAATAATGGGTATTGATCTAATGATGTTCTAAAAGATCTCTCAACGTGAGGTTTATGTTTGGGATTAGATGAACTGAGTACTTCTATTCCTTTTTTATTTAAATCTTTTTCAAAAATTGTTTGTGCGTTTTCGTTTCCCCAAAAAGTTCTTCTTTTATCAGTATAAATTTTCTTTGGAAATCCATATTTCTTAAATACTATTTCTAACAGTCTTTGATATCCTAATGTTGTTTCTTGTTCTTCAAATCATGCTGCTAATAATGTTCCAGTAGCAACATCAATTGCATGATAAAGATAGAATGGTTTATTATTTTTTAAATATGGTTCAAGCTGAGCATCGATTTCAACAATTTCACCAAATTCTAAATTTTTCTTTAGACCCAAAATTTGTCTTTGTTTTTCATTTTGTTTAATTTGTTTATAATATTTTTTTAATAGCAATGTTGTCTCTTGTGAAGTTTTCTTCTTTGATAATTTTGCTATTTTTCTTCCTCTTTTGGTTGTATGTATATTAAATAATCCTAATTGGTTGAATCTTCTTACCAAAGTTTTGTAAGAAATTTTTTGCCTTATAAAAGAACCATATTCTGAATAATAATAACTTTTAAACGAAAGTTGGTTATTTGTTAGAACGCTATTTAAAATAATTTCACATGTTTTTAAATAATCTTTAAACACTAATTCAATTTCTGAATCGGTAACTTTGCAACTTCTTTGTTGATTTTTATTTTTATGACTGATGTTAATTTCTTGATTACTTTTTATTATTTTTTTATATCTTTTTACAGTTGATACACTAAGGTTTGTAATTAAACTAAGTTGAGATAAAGATTTTTCAATATTAGCAGCAATTAATATGAGAGATTGCTGTTTTTTTAGTTCGTAGTTTGTTAAGTTTTTGTACTTATCTATGTTATGTTTGATTCTCATAAATAATTTATACCATATTTTAATTAAATTAGTTCATTTTCCATGGGATTTATATATGGGTCTAAATAGTTGTCATTGGACAAGCAATTATAAGTATTTATAAATAATTTGGTTTAAGATTAAAATCTGCTATAATTAAAAAGCATCATTAGCTCAGTTGGCAGAGCAGCTGGCTCTTAACCAGCGGGTCGCAGGTTCAAGCCCTGTATGATGTACCATATCATATTATATGACCAAAATTAAAAAAACCATTTAAAAGGTTTATTTATGCACTATTAGCTCAGTTGGTAGAGCATTTGACTCGTAATCAAAAGGTCGCAGGTTCAAGCCCTGTATAGTGCACCAAAAAATATTTTTTTGATATAAATTTTTTCATATTAAAAATATAAATCCTATAATTTTCTAGCTGTAAAGCTAGTTTTTTAATAAAAAAAGCTTAATACTAATTATTAAGCTTTTTAATTTTTATTTAGCAATTTTTTTAGCTATAAATTCTTCAACATCTTTTGCTTCTTTTTCTTTACCAATATGTTTGAATAATTCAATATTATGAACTAAAAATTCAGAGATGTTTTGTGCTTCTTGTTCACTTGCATAAAATGCAATTTTGTCTTTGTATTTTTCTTTTGCTGATTGTGAGTCTAAAGTGAAGTCAGTAAGCATTTTTGATCTTAAGTAATTTATGGCTGTAGTTTTTTCAGCTGTTGCATTAATTTCATCATCAATAGCTTTTTCAGAAGTTTTTAGCAATGAAATATATTCACGTTTTTTAATTCCAAATTGTTCAAGATTTTTATTAAACTCATTTTTAAGTTTATTGATTTCTTGTTCATAAAAGATTTTGTTTAGTTTTATTTTAGATTGTTTATAAGCTTCAAAAGCTAATTCTTCAACATATTTAGTTAAGTTTTCAGATAAACCTTCAAGGTTTAATTTGAGTTCAGTAAGTTTTTGAAAGTCTTTTAAGTTTTTAACATTTTTATTACCAAGTTTTTCAAAAATACTATCATCAAGACCTAAAGTACTTTGTCTTAGGATTTTGTGAATTTTAACTTTAAATACAGCATCTTTTCCAGCATATTCTTTAACAAAATAAGTTTTAGGGAATTGGACATTTACTTCACCCTCATAACCTGCTTTTTTATTTAATAATTGTTCTTCAAAACCTTTAATAAATGAATTTGAACCTAATTCTAATTCATAGTGAGTTGCTTCACCACCTTCAAAGGCTACATCATCAATAAATCCTTTAAAATCTAAATCAACAGTATCTCTTAATTGTGTTTTAGCATTTTTATCTGTAACTTCAGTTTTTGATGTTAAATGGCTGGTAAAATGTGCAATATCATCTTTAACCATTTCTTTTGTTACTTTAGGTAATTCTAGTTTTGCAGCAACTTTCGCAAAGTTAACATCATCAAATGATGGAATCACTGGTAAATGCACTTCAAGATGCAATTCCTTTTCGTTTGATTCTTTACCAATACTTAATCCTAAAATATATTTAAGAACTTGTAATTTTTTATCACTTAAGTACTTAGTTAAATCTGTTCACTTTGAATTAACATATTCTCTAATAATTTGATCTTGCACTGCAAGCATATCAACTCTTTGTAATAATTTTTCCTTTGGTGCTTTCCCTGGTCTATAACCTGGAACTTTGATTGTTTTTACAGCAATATCTAGAGATTTTTGTAATTTTAAATCAAAATCTTTACGGTCTCAATTTAAGGTTACTAAAACTTCGTTTTTTTCTCCATTAAATTTATGTTTAAACATTGTTTCTCCATTTCTCCTTATTGTTTAAAATCTATAATATTATAAGTATATTTTTATATTTTACACTATTATTAATATTAATTAATAAACTTATTAATATTTTTCGGATTTAATTTACCAGATAAAATTCCAATAATTAATTTAAAGACTACAGTATCTAATTTATAAGCGCCTATTATTTCAACTAAAACAATGGTTGCTTCCTTACCCTCAATAGTTCCTTTAAATGATTTATTAGCTTCTAATAACCCATGCTCCGCAATGGCTTTTCCGTAAGAGAAATTACGGCTTTTTTGGGAGAAGCATGTAAGGATTGTATCGCCTATGGTTGAATAATTTAAGATTGCTTTATATTTCTTTTGCCTAGCAATTATTTTATAAATCTCGAGCATTTCCATTAATCCGCTAGTTAAAAAAGCAGCATGTGTATTATGTGAGTCATTTAAGGCATGCAAAATTCCGCAACCTATCGCTAAAACATTCTTTAAAGAAGCAAATAATTCGGCAGCAAAATGATCTTCAAAAACTACTAATTTAAAATATTTATTATTAAACTGTTCGCTTAAATATTTAGCATAAGCAGGGCTAGGACTAATTACATTTACAATTGTGTTTGAGCCACTAAATAACTCAGGAGCAAATGAAGGTCCTAGAATTGTTGCAAAATTAGCTAAATTATCCTTCATTTTTTCCTGGATAAAACTTGAAAAAAACATTTTTGTAGTTTTTTCAAATCCCTTAGCTAAATTAATTAAATTAAACTTTTGTTTTGGTCTCAAATTTTGCAATTGTTCTAGCACGTTTGCAATCGCAAACGAAGGAACTGCTAAAACTAATGAATCACAATCATCAATCAATTCTTCTAATGAATCAGTTGCTCTAATTAACTCAGGATATTTAAAAGTTTGATCTTTAAAATATTTCGCATTTAATCCTCGATTAATATCATTAATTTCATTATTATCAATACCATACATTAAGACAGGTATGCGATTGCTCACTAAAACATTTGCAATTGCTGAGCCATAGGCGCCTGTTCCAATAAAACCAAATTTATACTTTTTATTCATAATTGAATATTATATATTAAAGATTAATAAAACCCTTTTAATAAATGAAGGACAATATCATTTATTAAAAGGGTTATTATTGGCAGGAGTAGCAGGATTCGAACCCACAACACACGGGGTTGAAGCCCGTTGTTCTACCGTTGAACTATACTCCTATTTGTTGTCTAAAATATTATACCTTAAAAATAAAAAATAAAAAATAAATTTGTTTTTTTTAAAAAGTGTGTATAATTAATAAGCAAATCTGGGGGGATAGCAAAGCGGCCAAATGCGGGTGGCTGTAACCCACTTTCTTAGGATTCGGGGGTTCGAATCCCTCTCCCCCCACCATTATTGCCCCATAGCCAAGCGGTAAGGCATCGGGTTTTGGTTCCGACATGCGTTAGTTCGAATCTAACTGGGGCAGCCATATCATCGCTTAAAAAGCGGTGTTTTTTTATATTTTTTTATAATTATATTATAATTAAAGTATATGAAAAGCCAAAAAGAACTTGAGAAGATAACCCCAATGGAACAAGATTTTGCCAGATGATACACAGATGTTGTCAAAAATGGTAATTTAATTGCTTATGGTCCAACCAAGGGTTCATTAATTTTCAAACCTAATTCATATGGGATTTGAGAATTAATTCAAGAAAACTTAAATAAATTATTTAAAAAGAAAGGAATTCAAAACGTATATTTACCGCTTTTAATACCTGAAAGTTTGTTCAATTTAGAAAAAGAACATATTGCTGGTTTTAATCCTGAGTTAGCAACAGTTACACATGTTGGCGAAAAAGAACTTAGTGAAAAATTATTTATCAGGCCGACTTCAGAAGTATTATTTACCGATTTATTTAAAAACTCAATTAAATCGTATAATGATTTGCCATTGGTATATAACCAATGGGCAAACGTTGTGCGGTGAGAAAAAACCACCAACCCATTTTTGCGTTCACGTGAATTCTTATGACAAGAAGGACATTCTTGTCATTCAGACGCAATGGAAGCTAGAATTTTAGTTCGTGAAATGATTAAGTTATATGCTAAATTCTTAAAAAAATATTTAGCAATTCCAACTATTTTAGGTAAAAAAACTCATAAAGAGAAGTTTGCTGGTGCTTTAAGTACTTATACCATTGAAGCAATGATGAAAGATGGGAAGGCATTGCAATCTGGAACTAGCCATTATTTAGCTCAAAATTTTGCAAAAGCTTATAAAATTAGTTTTAAAAATAAAGAAAACCAAGAAAACTTTGTTTATCAAACTTCGTGAGGAATGACTACTCGTTTAATTGGTGCATTGATTATGACTCATGGCGATAATCGCGGAATTATTATTCCACCACGGGTTGCTCCTGTGCAAGTAGATGTTTTAGAATTATTTGCGGCTAAAGATCCAAAAGTATCTGAAGTTGCAAAGAAATTAAGTATAGATTTAGGAAGATTGTATAGAGTTAACTTAGATTCTTCAAATAAAAATCCAGGCTTTAAAGCATCTAATAGTGAAATTCAAGGTGTCCCATTACGTGTTGAAATTGGTCCAAGGGACCTTGAACAAAATAAAGTGCAATTAATCAGAAGAGATACTTTACAAAAAGAATTAGTTGACCTTGCAGATGTTAAGAAGCGTGTTGGTGTTTTATTAGAAGAGATTCAAGAAAATTTATATCTTGAAGCTAAAAAACGTTTGGAGGATAAAACCAAACATGTTGATAATTATGAAGACTTCAAAAAAGAAATTGCTGCTCAAAACTTTGTAGTTGCACCATTTTGTTGTTCTGATACAGTTGAAGAACTGATTAAAGAAGAAACTGGAGCTAGTGCTCGTTGTATTTTGTTAAAAAAACAAGTTATGGAGAAGAAAAGTCTCAAAAATTGTATTAATCCTGAGTGCGACAATGCAACACGTAGATACGTTGTTTTTGCTAAATCATACTAATTTTTAAAAATTCCCCGGGAAAAACTGGCCATTTTTCCTTTTTCAGTTTTTTTGGCAAGATTTATTTAAAATATTAATAGAAAAATGTAAAGAGGTAAACAATGCTCGACAAGAATATTTTAGATGCAAAAAAACTTATGATGAAAGAAATGGAAGACAAGGATTTTTACGCACAAATGTGTAAATTACTTAGAGAATTATTCGCAACATACTTAGAATACAAAGATTTAATCAAGAAACAACTTATCAGAACAAAACTCGAATTAAGATTTTTCCCAAATGATAAAAATATCGAAGAAGGTTTAGGTTATTTGGAGGAAAAATTAAAGAATAAGGAAGATTTTATTCAATTAATACTATCTTATATGAGTGCTGAATCAGCTTGATTATTAAAAAATTGTTATTTAAACAACGAAACCAAAGATATGACCGAATGATATTTAAAACATTTCTCAAAAACCACCTTTTATAAAAAGAAAAAAACTGCAGTTTTAGAATTTGCGAGTTATTATCTTGTATTACTATAACTACAGTTATGAGCAACGAGAGAATTCAAGTAGCTCAGATGAGAATTTTGTTTTAGGTGATAATTTTACTTCAACTATCTTTTGGAATGATCGTGATGTTAAAAACAAGCACGAGTGAGAAGTAAACTTTGAACTTGAAGTTTCTTATAGTCCTGGATTAAAGGCGCCACACGTCTTTTTTGAACCTAAGAATTTAGATACTAATAAATTAATTAAAGGCTACACACTTCGTATCAACTCTAAAGAAGTTGGTCGTTTTGTTACAAACAAAAAGGCATTAATTGACTTTAACAATACTGTAAAAGAATTCACTAAAGAGGCAGAAAACTTAAAAAATCTTGAAATTGCTTTTTTGAATGATGAACTTAAAGAAGTTGGACAATATATCATTCTTTATGATAAAGTGAACAAAAATAGTGATAAAAGAGTATTAACTAGTAATAAAACTCAAAAGATCAAAAAACCTTTTGCCTATGTTTATTTTTTAAACAATGGTAAATTAACTATTCAACGTAAATATTTCCATATTATTTTTCTTTGAAATGATATTGTAAAAAATACTAAGATTACTCAAATTGGATCGATGGTATATTATTCTGATCCTTTGCGTAAAGAAATTAAGGAATTATTTCCGAAAAGTGATGATATTCAACTGTTGGTTGAAAATCCTTATTTTAGAATGCCTAACGTAATTGAAAAAGATCCAAATATTGCTATTTCAACAAAAGCGCAAGTTGATGATGATTCGGTTTGAACCGTTACATTTCATATTGATGATTATCTTGCTCCTGATTATATTAATGGAACAATTGTGAAAAGTTCATCAAGCATAAATGCTAAAAAGGTTTTAGAAATACCTGAAAAAGTTACACCTAGATATGAATATGTACTTAGTTTTCATTTATTTAATGATTTAGTTAGTGTCTACAATAATGGTGAAAAAAATCCTGAAGATCAACCTAAGCCAGATAAAAGCCGATATTTAGAAATTGTGGAATCTGAACGGGTACTTGAAAGAGAATACTCATATAAAATAACTTTAGAAGAAATTAATAGTATGCATTTTAATCGATCGACTGAATGAACTATTGAAGATTATCAAATTAGGAAACGCCGCAATGAGTAAACTAGGCTCAAAAGCTAAGATTTTATTATTTGTATCAGGAGCCATCTTGGTGGGATCTTTAGGTTATGTTATTATTACTACTCAAAGGAAATCTAATGATGAAACACCAAAAGAGCCGCGTTTAGAAGAAAAAGAACCTGGTAATGATCCTATTAATCCACCAAAAGCAAGGCGGTCAATTTTTCCGCAAATTTTACAAAAAGAAATTGAGTATACGAAAAAATATGACCAAAGCGGAAATGTAATTTTAGATCAAGCATTTGCTTCAAGATTATTTAGACATATTTTATATCGTGTTGACTCTTTCAAAGGTGAAATTTTGTTTGACTATACAATTAACCAAAGTAAAAAAACTATAACACTTTATTTTAAATTAATGGATGGACAAACCTTAGTTGAAGCAAAAAGTTATGAAATCCCGTTTTAGAGTATAATTAGCATATGAATACAAGAGACAAAATTATTGCAAAATTTGAATCTTTGACTAAAAAGAAAGTTAGTGAACATGATTTTATTAAAGATTTAAAAATAGATTCTCTAGATTTAGCAGAAGTTATTATTGAAGCAGAAGAAGAATTTAATATTTCAATTAGCGATCTAGAATTATTATCTTTAACTACAATTAAGAGTGTAATTGATTTAGTTCAAGAAAAACTTAATTTGTTTTAGTAATATAAATTTAAAGTTGGCAATAGGAAATGCCAACTTTTTATATATCCAAAAATAATTTATTTTTTGCTTTAATGTTTTTAAACTAGGGTGTGGTATAATTTTAAGGTAAATATATATATATATATATATCTGAGTATGCTTATATATTTACACAATTTCAAATATCGAATTTTAATTACGAAAGGAAAAAGAAATGTCAATCACAGGACTTTTTAAATCAAAGTCAGCTAAAGCTAGTGATAATTCTAAAAAAGGTAATTTACGCCAAATTTTATCTAAAATTTCTGGTGCATTTATGTTACCTATTTCAGTTATGTCAATTGCTGGATTGTTCCTTGGTGTTGGTGCTGCTATCGCAAGTAACAGTACAGCAGAAGGTGCTAAGAAATTTGGTGAATTTATCCAAACTTTAGGTGACCCAGTGTTTGCTGCATTACCAGTTTTATTTGCTATTGCTTTTGTTATAGCCTTTACTGATGAAGCCGGTGTTGCGGTTTTTGCAACGATTATTGGTTACTTAATATTCGTTGCTGTTCAACAAGTATTTATTACTGAATCTCAGACTCCAGACAAACAACCTCAAGTTGTTATCTTGTTTGAGGGAGCTGGGCGTAGTAAAAGTGAACTTGTTAAAATCGTAGGTAAAACATTAGGATTTACCTCACTGCAAACCTCTGTTTTTGGTGGTATTGCAGTTGGAATGATTGTACAATATTTATACAATAAATTCCACACAATTCAATTACCTCAAATTATTTCATTCTTTGGAGGAAAGAGATTTGTTGCATTAGTAACTATTCCTGCAATGGCTTTACTTGCAATTGTATTCTTAATTTTCTGACCATGAGTGGGTATTATTCTTAACAAATTAGGTGCCGCATTAGGCAGAACTCCATATGGATTTGATTCCCTAATTTTTGGGTACATCGAAAGATCATTAATTCCATTTGGATTACACCATGTATTCTACTCTCCATTATGATATACATCAGTTGGGGGAGATGCTGGTGCAACTATTGAATCTGGTCTTAAAGCTGCTGGAACTGTAGTTGTTGCTGGTGAAAATACAGCTGCTATTTTAAAGGATTATAACTTAGATAAAGCAGCATTCCAAGGTGACTCAACAGCTGCCTTAAAACTTCTTAAATACGGAAACTTTATTGACTATACCGCTGATGGTAAAAAGTTTGCAATTCCATTGTTTACATTCTTACAAAATAATGGAATGAAAATTGGTAGATTTGCCGATGGTAAATTCTCAGGAATGATGTTTGGACTACCAGCTGCTGCAGCTGCTATGGTGTGAGCCGCTCCAAAAGAAAACCGTAAAGTAGCAATTGGTACTGTGTTCCCTGCTGCACTTACTTCATTTGTAACAGGTGTTACAGAACCAATTGAATTCACATTCTTATTCTTATCACCATTATTATTCTGAGGATTCCACGCTGTTATGATGGCTATTTCATTTTGATTAGCTAACTTACTTGGTGTGCATATTCCAATGGCATTTAGTGGTGGAGCATTAGATATGTTATTATATGGAATTGTTCCAGTTCAAAAAGGAACAAACTTCTGATGACCACTTCTTGTTGGTATTGCTTATGTACCAATTTACTTCTTTGGATTCTTATTTATTATCAAATGACAAAACCTTGAAACACCAGGTCGTGGAAAAACAGTAAGATTATTTACTAAAAAAGACTACCTAAACAAAAAAGATGGTAAAACTGTGGAAAAAGTTGAAGATAAGACAACAGTAGATCCACAAGTTGCTGCTATTGTTGAAGGTTATGGTGGAGTAGATAATATTGTTGCATTTAACAACTGTGCTTCAAGATTAAGATATGATATTAAAGATTTATCTAAAGTATCAGAAGAAAAACTAAAAGCTGCTGGAGCAGTTGCTATTAAAGTCGAAGGTGCAAACCACGTACAAGCAATTATGGGTCCAGTTGCTGAACAATTAAACGCAAAAATTAAATCACAAATTTCACTACTTAGATCTCAATCTCCAGCACCAGTTGTTGAAGAAAAAACTGAAGATCGATGTAATGAAATAAAATTATATAGTCCTTCAAAAGGTAAATTAGTTGATATTAGTGCAGTTCAAGACGGAGTATTCTCTGACAAACTACTAGGAGATGGATTTGCTATCCAAGTTGGCGAAACAGGTAAAGTTGATGTTTATGCACCAATTGATGGTAAAATTACTGTAGCCTACCCAACTAAACATGCCTTTGGCATCGTGTCAACATGTGGAGCATTATCATTACTAATTCATATTGGTGTTGATACTGTTAAACTGGACGGACTTGGATTTACATCATATGTTGAGGTAGACCAAGTTGTATCAAAAGGTGATAAAATTTCTACTGTTGATTTAGATGTTTTAAAAGCTAATGGTATTGCTAAAACTGATGTTATTGTTGTTGCGCTTTCTGAAAGTTCAAAAACTACAGTTGTTTTAGAAAACACTGGATCTTCAGTTGAACAAGCTACCTTAGTTGGAAAAGTACTATAAAATTTAAATACTACCTAAATATATAAAAACATACCATATTGGTATGTTTTTCATTTATGTTATAATATTAATATTATGACATATTTTCAACAAGCTACTAGATCAAGTAACCCTAATCCTTTTTATAGTGGCGAACGTAGTTTAAAAATTGATTCAACAGTTGCAATTTTACTAGCCATTTCATTTATTATTTTTGCAATTATTTGCCTTGCAATGCATAATTATACCCGTCGCAAGATAAAAGAGTATAAAGAAAAACAATTACATGAATATAAGTTAAATAATCCTAGCCGTAAAAATGTAACTTACGAAAATGCCCGCTTATATTTACCTGCCTGGCAAAGAGCCAAATATAATGCCCATATTTTTCTCGCAGTTATTTTTATTGTTGGAGCAATTGCTTTTTTAAGTGGAAGTACTCTAACAACTTTATAAAATTTATCTTTTTTGTAATTTTTAACACTATTTTATTTTAATAAAATTTAAATTAAAAGATAGACTTAGAATTATCAAAATTTATAAATAACCAATTAATGATTAATTCCAGATTATAACCAGCTGAAAAAATATTAAATGAAAAAATATCTTGATAAATACATTAAAAGAGGTATTAAGTGAAGAACATCATGACAAAAAATTTAGTTAATAGTAATGATACTATCATTTAGAGATTTAGTATTTTCTTTTTTGTAAATTTGAAACTGCAAGAAATTTGTTTTTTCATTTATATTAATTTAATGAATATAGAATATTTATGTTAAAATTGTCTTGAGAATTTAACTTCTTAAATTATTTTAAATATAATAAAAAGGATATTTATGCAAATAAAAACTAAACTTAAAAGATTATTTTACTTGTTCAGTGTTCCTGCACTGGCTTTGGCTACGCTATCTGCAGTATCTTGTTCTAATACAACAAGTGAACCCTACTTTTCAGAATCAAAAACAGATGGGGGTCAAAGTAAACTGGGAAATTTTTTTCGGACGGTTTTACCTTCCCCAACCATACCATTTGGCTAAGCCAAACGGAATGCTTTGGGAAGGTTTTTTTATCTTATTCTTTTATAATTATATCAGCTTATAAATTCTTTGATTTTTTGTGATAATTCAATAAAAGTAAGTCTTTTACAGGTTTGATCAAAATTTGGGAAAATTTCACTTTTAAGAATTGAAAAGAAATACTCAATTTCACGATTGTCAAGACTATTACCAATTCTTGACATTGATATTTTACCTTTTAGTGATTTTATTTTTTTAGTATATTCAAGCGAAGAATAAGCAGATCCGTGGTCAGAATGTAAAATAAAATTTTTTTTGAATTTTGTATTACTGATATTATTCAAAATTAGTTCGGTATCATTTCTAAGTGATAATTCATAGGTCACAAACTTAGTTTTATGGTCGATAATTGCGGATAAATAAATATGATTTTGCTCAATGTCTTTTGGTGCTGGTATGTAGGTCACGTCTGTTGCATATATATTATTGTTGATTGAATTATAATCTCGTTTTACTAAATCAGGCACTTTAACACAAGTATTTTTAGATTCTTTGTTTTTACGTTTTTGTCTAACAAATGTTTTTAAATTAAGTTTTTTCATATAATTCCCAAGGGTTCTAGGATTTATTTGAATATTATATTCTTGGAAAATATATTTAGCAAGCCTCCTTCGTCCATACCTTTCTTTATTTTCGACAAAACTTTTAAAAATTATTTCTTTGTGTTTGACATTTATCTCTTTAGCTTTGTTGTTATCTTTCAATTTCTCATAATATGTGGATCTTGCTATTAAAAAAATTTTTGCCTTGTATTTTGATGAAAGATTTTCAATTTCTTTAATATTTTTAATATCTGCATCAATATTATTTTCATTAAAAATTCGATAGTAGTATTTTATAACTGCATCTTTTTCATCATCTTTAAGAGTATTAATTCATGTATAATCGAGAACTTTCTTTTTCTTTCTCCCAACACCTTTATCTTTCTTGGGTGATTTACCGCTTTGTGATTCTATGTTCATATTTAAATTATACAGTTTTCTTTTCTTTAACATATTTTTCATTGATTCTTTGTTTCAGTATGCTTTTCTGATGTCAAAACAGAAATTTTCAAATTCTGCTTTGGTTATTCCCAGGTTCAAGTATTTATCGTATAAGTCAAAAATTTTAATTCATTCTTTAGTCTTTAAATGTCTCATAACTACCTCTTTTTCTTTATATTAAAAATATTCGGATTTTGTCCGAATATTTCTTCCCTGTCTATTAGAAATTATTTTTTTATTCCTCGAGTTGTAATAATTTTGAAATACTTCGTTATTTTGCTTTAAATCATTAATATCTTTATATCCGTTTTCATGAATTAATAATGGGTATTGATCTAATGATGTTCTAAAAGATCTCTCAACGTGAGGTTTATGTTTGGGATTTGATGAACTGAGTACTTCTATTCCTTTTTTATTTAAATCTTTTTCAAAAATTGTTTGTGTGTTTTCATTTCCCCAAAAAGTTCTTCTTTTATCAGTATAAATTTTCTTTGGAAATCCATATTTCTTAAATACTATTTCTAACAGTCTTTGATATCCTAATGTTGTTTCTTGTTCTTCAAATCATGCTGCTAATAATGTTCCAGTGGCAACATCAATTGCATGATAAAGATAGAATGGTTTATTATTTTTTAAATATGGTTCAAGCTGAGCATCGATTTCAACAATTTCACCAAATTCTAAATTTTTCTTTAGACCCAAAACTTGTCTTTGTTTTTCATTTTGTTTAATTTGTTTATAATATTTTTTTAATAGCAATGTTGTCTCTTGTGAAGTTTTCTTCTTTGATAATTTTGCTATTTTTCTTCCTCTTTTGTTTGTATGTATATTAAATAATCCTAATTGGTTGAATCTTCTTACCAAAGTTTTGTAAGAAATTTTTTGCCTTATAAAAGAACCATATTCTGAATAATAATAACTTTTAAACGAAAGTTGGTTATTTGTTAGAACACTATTTAAAATAATTTCACATGTTTTTAAATAATCTTTAAACACTAATTCAATTTCTGAATCGGTAACTTTACAACTTCTTTGTTGATTTTTATTTTTATGACTGATGTTAATTTCTTGATTACTTTTTATTATTTTTTTATATCTTTTTACAGTTGATACACTGAGCTTTGTAATTAAACTAAGTTGAGATAAAGATTTTTCAATATTTGCAGCAATTAATATGAGAGATTGCTGTTTTTTTAGTTCGTAGTTTGTTAAGTTTTTGTACTTATCTATGTTATGTTTAAATATCATAAATAATTTATACCATATTTAATTAAATTAGTTCACTTTCCAAGGGATTTATATATGGACCTAAATAGTTGTCATTGGACAATATATATATATATATATATATCTTTTTACGATTTTATCTTTCTAAATATTTATTATAATTAATATGTGGCACTTTTATAAGAAAACAAGCTGCACAAATTAGAACTTATAAAATACATAAAGGGGGGATAACTAAATGTTATCAAAAGTTAAAAAAATGTTACTAATGATTCTAGGGTCAGTAGCAATTACATGTGTAGCTTTAATTCCAAATACTAAAGTAACAAATCAAAATACAATTAATAGTTATTGATATAATAACTTAAATAATACCAAATTTGAAATTAGGGATCAATTAATTATTAAGGAATGATCACCAAACGGAGAGTTAATTAACAAATCAGTTAATAATGACTTTGAACTTAAATTATTGTTAAATCCAGGTTTTGAAACTGATAATGAGGATTTTATTCGAAAATTTAACAATGATTTTATTAATAAGGTTACAAATAGTAACTTAGTATTTTCAGAATCCACTAGTAGCAGAATAATGCCAATTGTACTATTCTACTTTAAATCTGAATCTGATAGGGAATTATTTGTAAATCATATTAAGAACTGACGTGAAATTTATAAAATAATCATATATAAAAATGAAGATATTAACCAAGGAGTTTGAGGTAACGATCCTGGATTTGATTATTACCGTAGAGCATATTCTCATTTAAATATTGCGCCAAATAAAAACCTAAATAATTTTAAACAATCTGTCGAAAAAAACGTGGGCATAATAAAAGCCGATGTTGGTCTTTTAGATAAAAGAGTTGGAAAAATAGGGGTTTTAGAAGTTGGAAACGAAAAATTTGATGATAAATACAAAGAATTTTTTAAAGGTGGAATTAAAATTAACCAAGATCTTGTTTTAGAACCCAATTCCCCAATTGATGAACATGGAATTATGGTTTCAATGATAGCAGGTAGTCAATTTGGTGTTGATAGATCATCTTCTGTTTATTTATCAAAATTCTTAAAGCATAAAGACTGGCAAGAAGCAATTGAAAAAATGATAATTGATGATGGTGTAAGAATTATTAATCATAGCTATGGACCAAGTTACGATGGTGATAAGGCAAATTACTATAAACTTTATGAAGATAAGGCATATTATTTAGACTATATTTCAAGAAAATACGGTGTTATTAATTTTATTTCAGCAGGAAACGATGGAAATAAAACTGACCATCAAATTACAAAAAGTAAACTATCTTTTAATTCTATTATAGTTGGTTCCTTAGATAAAAATGCAAGCGAATATAATTTAAAAACTAATAAAGTTGTTAATAGTTCAAACTATAAGTTAAATACTCAATATGAAAACCTAGCAAAACCACTTGTAGTAGCACCAGGATTTTATAATAATATTTTTTACCAAAAAGGAGTTAAAGATAGCCATGAAATTATTAATGGCACAAGTTTCTCAACGCCACTCGTAGCTGGCCTAGTGTCTAATTTCTTAAAAAAGTATCCTGAAATTAACAAAACAGAATTAAGAGTACCCATTATAAAAGCAATTTTATCTGCATCTGCTGTTACCCCCCAGTTATCTGAATTACAATATAAATCTAGTGGATATGAACAAAAATACGGGGCAGGAACACCAGATGGTATAAAAATGCATGAGGCAGCTAGAAACTATAGAACAATTAGCATTAAGCCAACTAAAGAAACTGGAACAGTTTTTACAAGCAATGAGATCTTTTTGAATATAAACCAAACAATAAAAGTATCAAGTTCATGAACTTTTAATGCTGGTGTACTAAAAAATATTCCTAGCTGAGAAAGTTATCAAACAAATTATAATTGGTGAACTGGGCATAGCAATTTACCTGGCTCATCAAATAGCGAGGAAGAAGAAATAAGAAAATTTTGAAATAAAATTCATGACAAAGAATTTTGGCCAAAATTTAATGAAACCATTAAGTACCAAGGTCATAGATGGTTTACTGATTATGATTTATTCCTTGAGTACAAAGAGTCAAATGGTAAATGGGTTGAAATAAAAAGGGTGTCTACTGTTGCATCTAATGATGAGTTAATCGAACACAAAGCAATAAAAGGTGGTCTGTATAGATATGTAATAAAAAAAATACTCATCATCAGAATATACTAATTCTGTTGATGACTTAGTCGCAGTAACCCATGTGGTAAGAAATGAAAATAATTAAAAAATTATTAATAGGTGTGCCTGCCTTTGCATTACCTTTTGCAACAATTGCTTGCTCTAAAACAGAAGATCCTGATAATATCCTAAAAAAGTTTGGGAATTTATTGGATGAAGGTATTAAAATTTATTGAAAATTTTCTAGTCAATTTGATAAAATATCAAAAGAAGGATATTTAAAAGTTTCTACAACCCCTGAAAATCAAACAAAAATTGAAGAAAAAAATGGTTATTTGTATACGTATAAATTCTTTGATCATATAACAAAACCAGTTTATAATAAATATGGTTTAAAACTTGTAAAAATATCTACAAAAGAAGAATTTGAGAATTTAATAATAAAAAGATATCAAGATTTACATACTTTGGAAGACTATAAACCGACGTCTGCGCAAGTAATATCTGCATTTGAAAAAGCTTTTTTAAATTATGCGAATGTTTATCAGCAACTTGAAAATAATGATATTTATATATTAACTGCAGGCATAAGTGGAACGTTTTCTGAAATTATCATACCTTTTGTATCAGATAATACTGTTGAATTAAAAATCATTAATAACCATTTAACTTTAACTGTTGATGAAAGAGTATTTACAGAACAGTTATGAAAAGTTTTTACATTACCAAAAAGAGAAAAATTTACTCTTAGTATGACTCCTGATTTTACTTTTGGAAGTACAGACTTAGACAAATTGCAAGAAGAAGTTAATATCCTTAAAAGTTATTATAATAATGAATTCCAGAAATCGTATAAAAAAGAATAATAATATAAACAGTAATCAATGTTCGGCAATGGAAGGCCGAATGTTTTCATATTTATTTAATTATTTTTTATAGTATTAATGATCTTACTTTAACTTAAGTTTTTATTTCGATGTATGCCAATTTCTAATATATATAATATAACCAATAAATGCATTTACTATTTATTTATAAATAATGAAAGAGTAATATTAAAGTTTAAAATTTTTATTAATTACATTAATATTATTATTACTACAAAATTATAATATATGCTATAAACTACCAATTAATTGAGTTTACTAATAATAAATATAAATTATTCTATAAATAATTTATACCATATTTTAGTTAAATATGCTCTATTTAGGTAAGATTCATATATAGACTTAAATATTTGTAATTCAGTCGCTTTTATTTTGTTATTTTAATATTTCGAAAATATCATTTTTTTAATATAATAGAGATATATTTAAATAGTTAGGAGTAAAATTGCAAAATTTAACACTCACTTTATCAAAGTTATTTTATAAATTTAATAATAAATGGAAAGATTTTTGATCACGTAAAGAACTTTGAAAAAAAGGGATTTTCACATTTTTCTTATTAATAATTTTTATAACTGGTACGACAATTACCGCACCATTTATCAAACTTTCAAATATTAACCAAATCAATGATAATTCGTTTTTAAATACTTTAAATTTAATTGGCGGAGGAGGGCTGCGCCAATTTTCAATGTTCGCCCTAGGCATTAGTCCCTTTATTAATGCGTCCTTAATTATGATGGTTTTACAATCAAAACTTGTACCACCAATTCATAAAATGAGTCAATCAGGACCACAAGGTAGACGTAAGATCAACATTATGACACGTTTTATCACTCTTGTGATAGCGTATCCACAAGCTGTATTTTTAACAAGATCATTATCATCAGGAAATTTACGCTCAAGTTTTATCCAAATTACTGGAACAGATATTTTTTCTGAAACTACTATTGTTTATTTCTTAGTGCCAATGATCTTAACTGCCGCTTCATTATTTGCTCTTTTTATTAGCGAGCAAATCACAAATAAAGGAATTGGTAACGGAACTTCTTTAATAATTTTTACAGGAATCGCTGCAAGATTACCATTCCAATTCCAATCTGCTTTTGTCTATTATATTGGTGATTTAAAAAGTCAAAATATTGTTGGAGATATCTTAAGTTTTATTTCATATGTTTTTACATATTTAGTTGTTCTTTTAATTATTGCTATTGTGTATGTAGCAGAAAGACATATTCCAATTCAACAAGTGGGGGCTGGAAGATCTAAAAATAAAAAAGAAATTGGTAAATTACCAATTAAGCTAAATCCAGGTGGAATTATGCCTATTATTTTTGCAATGATGGTTTTATCATTTCCATCAATGATTGCAAACATCTTGCCGCAAACTAATGCAGCAAAGCAATGAATTGACCTTAACATGCAATTCACTTCACCAGTAGGTTTTGGACTTTTAGTTGGAATCGTATTTTTCTTCTCATTAATTATGGGAATTCAACAATCAAAAGTAGATAAAGTAGCTGAAGACTTTACTAAGAATTCTACTTATATCCCAGGCCTTAGACCCGGAGAAGATACACAAGATTATTTAATTGCAGTTGTCTTTAGATTAAGTGTTTTTTCATCATTTTACTTAGTAATTTTAGCAAGTATGCAATTTGTGCAAACAATGACCGGAATTTTACCACAAAGTATTGCCTTTGGTGGTACTAGTCTAATGATTTTAGTTTCAACAGCATTGGAAACAGTTGGTCAATTAAAAGCACGTAATAAATCAAATAAACTTTCGTTAGCTAAACACCAAACATATAAAAACTTAGAATTAGCTAATGATGATGAAAATAACATTAATAAAAATGAAGGACTTTTATGGTAAAAACAAATTTAATTTTTATGGGGGCTCCAGGTGCAGGAAAAGGAACAGTGGCCTCAATTCTTGCAAATCAAACAAATTTAGTACATTTATCAACTGGAAATATTTTTCGTAATGAAATAAAGAATCAAACGGAACTTGGCAAACAAGTTGAATATTATGTTAATTCTGGTGGTTATGTCCCAGATTCAGTCACTAATAACATTGTTTTAAATGCTATTAATAAATTTAAAGCAGAAGGTAAATACTTTATTTTAGATGGGTATCCTCGCACGAAAGAACAAGCTGAATTTCTAAATCAACAACAAGATTTTTCCTTTAAAATTATTAAATTAGATGTTCCAAATGAAGTCATTATCGAGCGTTTAAGTGGTCGCAGGTTGTGTAAAAAATGTGGGACAAGTTACCATATAAGTTTTAAACCACCTAAAGTTAGTGGACTTTGTGATCTAGATAATCAAGAATTAATTATTCGTGAAGATGACAAACCAGATAAAATTAATAATCGTTTAAAGATCTACGAAGAGCAAACAAAACCTTTATTAGATTTTTATCAAAATCAAGGTCATTTCATCAATATTTCAGCTACTTTAAGCCCGGATGAAGTTTCTCAAAAAGTATTAGAATTAATTTAATAATGTGGTAAAATAAAGATACTTTTAGTTAAGTATCTTTTTTCATATTCTACTTTTTGGAGGGCTATAATGGCAATAACAATTAAAAACGAACAGCAAATTAGAAAAATTACTAAAAGTTGTCAAATCTTGGCAGAAGTTAAACAAATTATTTGAGACTTTATAAGACCAGGGGTTTCTTTAAAAGACATTGATCAATTAGCTTTTAAAGAAATTATTAAAAGGGGAGCTAAACCAGCTTTTTTAGGTTTATATGGCTTTCCTGCAACAGCTTGTATATCTGTTAATCATGAATTGATCCATGGAATCCCATCAAATTATAAAGTTAAGGATGGAGACTTAGTTAGTGTTGACCTAGGTTGTCTATGAGAAGGTTATAATAGCGATAGTGCATTTACTAAACCAGTTGGTAATGTAACAGAAACTGATTTAAAACTAATTGAAGTAGCCAAAGGTGCTTTTGAAGCTGGCTTAAAAGCCATTAAAAAAGGAGCTAGGGTTGGTGATATTTCAGCAGCTATCGGTCAATATATTAAAAAGAACAATTTATATACACCAGAAGAATTTTCAGGCCATGGTATTGGTTTAGAATTACATGAAGATCCGTATGTACCTAATGATGGTAAAAAAAACACTGGTCCATTACTTAAAGATGGCATGGTAATTTGTATTGAACCAATGATAACCCAAAGTAAAGGAATTAAGATTCTTTCAGATGGGTGAACTGTAGTTAGCATAGATGGCAAAAATACAGCCCACTATGAACATACAGTTTTAATTAAAGACGGCAAAGGAATTGTTCTTACGAAAGGAATTTAATTTGGCAAAAGATGCAATAAAATTTAAAGCTACTGTTAAAGAGGCTCACACAACAGATTTATATACTGTTGAGCTTGAAGATAATGGAGCAATTATTAAAGCTCATATTTCAGGTAAAATGAGGGTACATCATATAAGAATTTTACCTGGTGATACTGTGGATGTAGAATTAAGCCCATATGATTTAACTCAGGGCAGAATTGTCTACCGACACAAATAAATTAAGGAGTATAAATGAAAGTTAGAGCAAGTGTAAAAAGAATGTGCAAAGACTGTAAAATGATCAAAAGAAAAGGTGTAAACCGGGTAATTTGTGTGCAACCTAAACACAAACAAAGACAAGGTTAAGAAGGGAGTATATTATGGCTAGAATTTTAAACGTCGAAATTCCGAATAATAAACGCATTGTTATTTCTTTAACATACATTTATGGTATTGGGAAATCATTAGCGCAAGAAATTTGCAAAAAAGCAAACATTAATGAAAATTCAAGAGTTCATGATTTAACTGAAGAAGAATTATCAAGAATTCGTGAAGAAGCAAAAGCTTACTTAACCGAAGGTGATTTACGTAGAGAAACAACTTTAAATATTAAACGTTTAATGGAAATTAAGTGTTACCGTGGAATTAGACACCGTAAAGGGTTACCAGTACGTGGACAATCAACCCAAAAGAACGCTCGTACACGTAAAGGTCCTAGAAAAACTGTTGCAGGAAAGAAAGGTAAATAATAATGGCTCGTAAAACTAAGAAAAAAAATATAGTTAATGGTGTGGCACACATCCACTCATCAAACCAAAATACTATTGTTACATTTGCAGATGAAAAAGGTAATGTTATTGCTTGGAGTTCATCTGGAGCTATTGGTTACAAAGGAACTAAAAAGAAAACCCCTTATGCAGCTGGCTTAGCAGCAGCAGCAGCAGCTGAAGCTGCTAAAGAACACGGTATGAAATCAGTTAAAGTTGAGTTAAAAGGACTAGGAGCAGGTAAAGATGCTGCTAGAAAACAAATCGAAGTATCAGGGATTACAATTACTGAAATTAAAGATGTTACACCAATTCCGCATAACGGTACAAGACCACCAAAACGTATCTTAAAACGTGAACGTGCTCGAAAATAATTAATAACCATTTAAGGAATCAAATATGAAGAAATTTCAACCTTTATCATACAAAGAAAAATTTGAATATAAAGAATCAAATAGAAACGAAGTAACATTTACTTTATCAGGGTTAGAAAGAGGATTTGGTAATACTTTAGGTGTTGCTCTGCGTAGAGTAATTTTATCAAATATTACTAACTTGGCACCTTTCTGTGTTCGGATTGCTGGAGTTCAACATGAATTTAGCACTATTGATGGTGTTATTCAAGATGTTCCATCAATCATTATGAACCTGCGTAAGGTACGTTTTACTTATGACCCTGAATATGTTTCTGATGATGAAATTATAAAAGTTAGTTTACGTTCTTTAGAACCAGGTAAATTAACTGCACAATCAATTGAAATTAACCATCCGGGAATTAGAGTTGTTGATGAAAGTGTTTTTGTTGCTGAAACAAGCAAAGAAGCTGTTTTAAATATTGAAATGTATTTAAGAGTTGGTCGTGGCTTTATGTCATTTTCTGAAAACAAAAACTATATTCTTGATGCAGATGTTAAAGATAAATTAGCAACTTTATCTGATATTAGTGTTCGAAATCAAGCAGAATTTATCGCAGTTGATTCAGACTTTTCACCAGTTTTAAAAGCATGATATTCTACTAGAGAGCTAAACTCTTCTTCGCCAAAAATTGAAGAAGAATTACAATTCTCAGTCATTACAGATGGAACTATTAATGCTAAAGAAGTGATTGCTCAAGGTTCAAAAATCTTAATTGGAATGTTCCAAGTTATTGGTGATGTTGAAAATATGCAAGAAATTAAGCTTTTTGATGAAGCAGTTAAAGAAGAAGCACAACCAGTTAGTGATGATTTAGATATTACACAATTAGGTTTATCAGTTCGTTCGCTGAATGCCCTTAAGAAAATTGGTAAAAGAAAAATCAGTCAAGTTGCTTTGTTAACTATTGAACAACTTGAAGGCACTAAGAATTTAGGTCGTAAATCAATTGACGAAATAGTAGAAAAACTTAGAGAACATGGTTATGAATTAGCACAAGGAGAGGAAGAAGAATAATATGGCAAATCCTACACAAATCTATTCACGTGATACAAAATGAAGAACTGGTGTAATGCGTTCACTTGTTAGTGAACTTTATGCAAACGGAACAATTATTACTACTTTAACAAGAGCTAAAGAAGTAAGAAGACATGCAGAAAAAATGATTCAAAAAGCAAAAAACCCTACATTAGCAAACCGTCGTATGGTTGCTGGATACTTACGTAAGCTTACTGTAAATACCAAAGGTGAAGAAAAAGAACTTTTAAAATATTTATTTGACACTATTGCACCAAAATACAAAGATAGAAATGGTGGATACACCAGAATTATCAGATTACCTCGTCGTCAAGGTGATAGCACACGTATGGCAATTATCGAACTTGTTTAATTAATCTAACCTTTAATAATAATTTTATTGATCTTCATATTCAAGGCACTGCCTTGAATATTTTTTTATTAATTTTAGTAAATTAATATTATTGTTGAGATTTTATTACAACTAACTGGAGAAGAAATTTCACTTTCTTTATATTAATAAGAAGCAGAAGCCAAGGATAATGAAATAAATAAAACTTATTAATTAGAAATGTCACATGCAAGTTTTTTGCATGTGACATTGTTTTTGTCTGCCTTGTAATAAAATAGTTGTATTAATAAATTTTAAAAAAATGAAAGGAGACTTTAAAATTATATGAAAAATTTAGAAAAATATATTTGTGTTTTTGACAAATATCGAAAAGAAAATAAATATCAACATTTTAAAATTGAAGAGAATTACAACACTATCTTGAAAATGCAAGGAGCTCTTGGGACACAACGAAAATTACGATCAGATCAAATCGATCTAGAACAACTTTATAATATTTTACAAGAACTTTCTGAAGGCTTATCAATCCAAGAAGTAGGAAAGATTTTTGATAGAGACGTTCGAAGTATAAAAAGTAAAATTGAAATTATTACAAATCACAGACTATTGAGTTTAGATAAACACAATCGCTATGTTTGTCCTAAGTGCTTAAAAAGAGTAATGCGTGTTAAAACCCTTAATTTTACCAAACTATACAACATTTATTAGGCTATTCATTTTTGCGACTCTTTTTTGTAAGTGATGCAATTAAAGAGAAATGAAAGGCCTACAGAAAGTATTGGTATAGTGAACTTAATACATACAATAAAAATAGAAATAAAAAAAATTTGCAGCAAAAAGAAGTTAAGAAATCAGTTACCTACCTTGTCAATTCTTTTAAAAAAATATCACCTGATGAATTTGCTCCCTCACCTAGTACAATTTATAAAATAATTAAAAAATACCCTTATTTCCTTGAATTTGACCACATTGTTAGAAAATCAGAAGGAAAATATGGAATACGGAAGCAAAAGAAAACCAAACCTAAAACATTAAAATATGCAACAGAAATTTCAAAACGTCCAGATTATATTAATGATCGCTTAGAACATGGTCATTTTGAATTAGACACTGTTATTGGCAAAATCAATGATACATATTGTATTGTAACCATAATTGAACGGCAAACCAGAATGTCTTATGCTATGCTATCAAAACATAACTCCAAAGCTATAAAACAAACTCTTATTAAACTGGGAAATTTTTTTCGGACGGTTTTACCTTCCCCAACCATACCATTTGGCTAAGCCAAACGGAATGCTTTGGGAAGGTTTTTTTTATCTTATTCTTTTATAATTATATCAGTTTATAAATTCTTTGATTTTTTGTGATAATTCAATAAAAGTAAGCCTTTTACAGGTTTGATCAAAATTTGGAAAAATCTCGCTTTTAAGAATTGAAAAGAAATATTCAATTTCACGGTTGTCTAGACTATTGCCAATTCTTGACATTGATATTTTACCTTTTAGCAATTCTATTTTTTTAGTATATTCAACCGACGAATAAGCAGATCCATGGTCAGAATGTAAAATAAAATTTTTTTTGAATTTTGTATTACTGATATTATTCAAAATTAGTTCGGTATCATTTCTAAGTGATAATTCATAGGTCACAAACTTAGTTTTATGGTCGATAATTGCGGATAAATAAATATGATTTTGCTCAATGTCTTTTGGTGCTGGTATGTAGGTCACGTCTGTTGCATATATATTATTGTTGATTGAATTATAATCTCGTTTTACTAAATCAGGCACTTTAACACAAGTATTTTTAGATTCTTTGTTTTTACGTTTTTGTCTAACAAATGTTTTTAAATTAAGTTTTTTCATATAATTCCCAAGGGTTCTAGGATTTATTTGAATATTATATTCTTGGAAAATATATTTAGCAAGCCTCCTTCGTCCATACCTTTCTTTATTTTCGACAAAACTTTTAAAAATTATTTCTTTGTGTTTGACATTTATCTCTTTAGCTTTGTTGTTATCTTTCAATTTCTCATAATATGTGGATCTTGCTATTAAAAAAATTTTTGCCTTGTATTTTGATGAAAGATTTTCAATTTCTTTAATATTTTTAATATCTGCATCAATATTATTTTCATTAAAAATTCGATAGTAGTATTTTATAACTGCATCTTTTTCATCATCTTTAAGAGTATTAATTCATGTATAATCGAGAACTTTCTTTTTCTTTCTCCCAACACCTTTATCTTTCTTGGGTGATTTACCGCTTTGTGATTCTATGTTCATATTTAAATTATACAGTTTTCTTTTCTTTAACATATTTTTCATTGATTCTTTATTTCAGTATGCTTTTCTGATGTCAAAACAGAAATTTTCAAATTCTGCTTTGGTTATTACCAGGTTCAAGTATTTATCGTATAAGTCAAAAATTTTAACTCATTCTTTAGTCTTTAAATGTCTCATAACTACCTCTTTTTCTTTATATTAAAAATATTCGGATTTTGTCCGAATATTTCTTCCCTGTCTATATCAAACTAATCAAGAAACATAGCTTAGATATTAAAACTTTAACAGTTGATAATGTTAGTGAAAATGTCTTATTGCACCATGTCATTCCAACTGAAAGATTATTTAAATGCCAACCATATAGTTCATGACAAAAAGGTTCAATAGAAAATATGCACCGCTTAATTAGGTATTACATTCCCAAAGGAAAAAGCTTAGATAAATACTCTCAGCAAGAAATTGATTATATGATGGAAAAAATAAATAACTACCGACAAGTTGTACGGCAATATAAGATAACCTAAAAATTTTTTTTAATCCCCCGCCTTTGATTGCAATCAAAGGGGCCTTACTTTTGGCAAAAGTAAGCAAAACCGACGAGAAAACACTGTCGTGTTTTCTGTTTTCGCATACATTTTTTATGTAAAATTTATGTTAAAATTAAATCGCAATTATTTTGTTAATGTCTTGAATGTGACTTTTCCAAAAAACAAACAAAAAAAAGATAGTCTTAAGACTATCTTTTTCAAGATTTTATAATAAAGAATTAATAATACAAAAAATAACACCTTAATAGGTGTTATAGGTCATTTCTGAAATGGTACGTCCTAGAGGATTCGAACCTCTGACCCAATGGTTAAAAGCCATTTGCTCTACCTGCTGAGCTAAGGACGCACATCATTTGGTGCCCAGGACTGGACTTGAACCAGCACGGTCTTGCGACCGAGGGATTTTAAGTCCCTTGCGTCTACCATTCCGCCACCTGGGCAATTAACTTCTTTAATTGCTCTAATATTATAACATAAAATAAAAAAACAAAATACTTTTTTTAACTTTTTTGAACCAATTTTCTAAAAATATTATAAAATTATATTAGTACATAAAATAACTCGTAGTTATCTTGTGTATCTTCTTTTTTTCTGCAAAGGAGGAACATGGATATAAAAAATGAAGAACATAATTCATTAGATAATAATGAAAATGCAAACAAGCGTCATTCTTTTAAAAGTGCTAAGTCAATTGAAATTGAAAAAGCAATAATTGGTGAAGGAGTTGACAAAATTTTTAAAAAGAATACAGTTTATAAGAGAACCAAAATGTCTAACTTTGGTTTAAAATTATCAAAACTATATTCTTATATGCCAACATGGAAAATAGTTTTGATAACTATTATAACTGCAATTTTTTTTGGTGTAATTAGTGTTTTCTTTGTAAAGAATGTTGGAATTTATAATTTTGGTCTTGCAGCATTTGGACAAGCACTAGCAAGGCTTGTGGTTGTTTTATTTAAAGAAGGTCAAGTAACAGAAACTGTTCGTAATTTAATAGAACAATTTATTTTCTGAATTGCTTATATAATTTTAAGTATTCCCATTTTTATTTTTGGGTATAAAAAAATTGGAAAATTATTTAGTAATTTAACAGTATTATTTTTAGTTGTTTCGTCAATTGTATCTTTTTCAATTGGGTTGATTCCTGGAGCAAATGGAGTATATATTATCGGGGAATTTTCAAATCCAAAAGTTAAAGAAGTATTACCAGAATTTAAACAAAAGTTAAGTTCTATTATACCTCTTTTATGAAGTGATGGAGGAAATATCATAGCACTCTTTGCTTATGCAGTTATTTACGGTTATTTACTAGCTTGAATTTTTGCAATTATACAAATTATTGGTGGAACAGCTGGTGTAACTGGTGTAATAGGTGAATGATATGCTAATGCTAAACAAAAATCATTCGGAACAATTTCAGGTTATATGAACATTATTATTGTTTTAATTGGTGTCTTAGTTGGTTCTTGGTTACCTGGGTCATTATTACTTCAAGAAGCTGGCAAGAATATAACATCTGCTAATTCTGATAATACAGAATTATTGCAAATTACCAAAAAAGCTTGAAGTTTTGAATTATATTTATCGCCAAACTTTTTAGCTACTGTTTTAACTAACGTTGTTTATATAATGGCACTAAATAAATTATATCCTAAGTTTAAACTAGTACGTGTTGAAGTGTTTTCACTCAATAAAGCTGATGAAATTTCAGAACTACTAACACACGAAAGAAAAATAGTTACAGGTATTACTGAGTTTCATGCCAACGGAGGATATTCTAAAGATCGATTTAATGTTATTACTACAATTACATTATTTAGACAAGTAGATCGAATTATTAAAGATGTTCGAAAAATTGATGAAGATGCATTTATTTCAGTTTCCGATGTCACAAGCATCAATGGACATATTTATTTACCAAAGAATAAATTTTAATAGAAAAAAGAACAAATACTTGTTCTTTTTATTTATATTTTTTTAATTAAAGCCTTTATTCAGTTAAATGGTATTGGCACTTTCCAATTATTTTTATAAAGGTAATAAATTATTTCTAAGGTTATAAAAAATAGAATGCTTGGCAAAAGCAGTGGTATTGTTGTATTATAAATATTTCTTTCATGGTAATATTGAATTTTAGAAGTTAATGAAATGCTTGAAAAAATTCCATATGTCAAAGCATTTCTAAACGTACTTTCATATTCAAAGAAAATAAGTGAAAAGATATCTTTTTGAATACTTGGATAAATTTTTTGAAAATAGATTTGCAAATCTTTTAAACCTAAGGTTCTATATAGGTTTATTTCGTCATTTGAAAAACTATTTATTTTACTTACTAAATGTTTAACTAAGGTTCGAAATGCACTTATAAATAAAACAATGTTTAAAACAGTCAACGAATCTAAAAAAGCATTAAATAAAATAAAGAAAACTACTATGGGTATAGTTTTTAAAAATACTAAGAATCCCCTTAAAAATCAAGAAATAAAAACTTTATCAGTTTTTTCACTCATAAAAAAGGAATATAGCACGGAAAGTCAATAAGCACTATAAACAGCAGCATAAACATTAATTAGGATTAAAAAATAATCATAATAATCGTTGAAAGAATTATTTACTAAATCACTAAAATCTCAATTAAAAAAATCTTTTAAAAATAACCATAGTATATTTCATTGAATATGTTGATTACTAAATAATTCAACTAAGCTCCATAGTAAGATGACTAAAAACAGTAGTTTTAAGATATTCCATATATATTTTGGAAAATTATAAGTGACTGTTTTATGATAGTTTTTATTTGAAGTAACTTTATATAAATAATCTTTTAAGTAATTATTATAAAGACTTATTAAGACTTCAAAGAAAACCGTAATTAAATATATATATAAAAGGCTAATTCCTAAATAAATAAATTGGGTTTTATTGTTTTCGATTCAAAAACCAATTCCTACTATTCCAATACTTCCTAAAATTGAACTTCATCTTATATTTGTATCAAGTGATAACAACATATTCATTGTGTATCTATTTTTATTAGGCAAGTAGATATTTTTTTTAAAACTAGAATATTTACTTATTCCTAATGAGCGATCGATTCAATAATACTTACTTTCAAAATTTTCAATTATTTGAATTAAGAATTTATGCACTCATAATCATGTGCTTCAAAAGAATATAAAAAATGCTGACAAATAAGGACTAAAAATACCTTGGAATAAAAATAAATACATGATTAAAGGGAATGACCTTAAGAATATTACAAACCACCTAATACAAAATGCTAGATATTTATTTTTGTTAATATTTTTAGCGCCTGAATATGAGGTTAGAAATGCTAGTAAGTATCCAAAGATTGAACCACCAACAACTGATTTAAGAGTTATAAACAAATATTCAAAATTTAAAACTCATAAATTTTTATTAGATAACTCAGGATGCGAATTTTTAAATGTAAATAAATCTCTTAAATGGTTTATAAATCTTTTAAATCCAGAAGGATAAAAACTATTAAAAACACCAATTTGATATAAACAGTATATAAAAAATAATAGTGAAAGAATACTTAAGATATTGCGCTTTCATTCTTTCTTTTTTAAATTTGTTGTAAAAGTATTATTATGTTTCATAATATTTTTTTAAGTCTTCAAAATTTAAATTCCTAGGGTCAATTTCCAAGATATCGTTATTTTTTTTATCAAATACAAACAATTTATCAAAATATGATAATGCTGCATTTAAGTCATGTATTGCAACAATCACCTGTGTATCTTTTTTATATTGATTTAAAAGTTCAAAAATAACTTTTGTATTTTCAATGTCTAAATTGCTTGTTGGTTCATCTGCTAAAATAATCTTTGGTTTATTAAAGATCATTTTAGTAATACTTAAACGTTGTTTTTGCCCAGAAGATAGTTTTGATATTTTTTGAAATGCAAGATCTTGAACTTTTAAATTTGTTAAAATATCAAAGAGTTGTTCTTTTTGTGTTTTTGTGAGTATTTTAAAAAGCCTATAAAATCAATTTTTATATTGACTAAAATCACTTAGTAAATTTTGATAAAAATCCAAATCTTCAACTAAGTTATTTTCCGGTCTTAAGTAAAAAATGCTTTTTTTGAAATTTAAGAGCTCTTTTTTATTAAATTTTAAGACATCCTTGTTTTGATATGTTAGTATTCCATTTTTTACTAATGAATGGTTAAAAATTGATTTAAGTAATGTGCTTTTCCCGCACCCACTTGGACCAATTAAACCACAAAGTTGCCCAGCAGGAAATTTTGCATTAAAATCATTAATAATTATTGAATTATTGTAAGCAATTTGAACTTTTTTAAATACCAATTTTAATTTCCTATATTATCTAAAATTGACCAAATATCTTTTTCTGGATCATTTATATAATCATAACTATAAAATCCGTGGCTAGGACCTCATAAATCATTTTTAGTGGTTGCTAACGACTTTAATGCTTTTGCAAGAATTTGAATCTTACCTTTATCAATACTTTTTTTATAAATTCCAATACTATTTGGAAGCGGATCTGTTGTTGTTAAGAAAGTAAATTTTTGATTTGGTCTAGTTTCTTGGTTAATTGTAAAAGGATCATTGCTATCTTTGTATTTAGTGTAAGTATAAAGACCTTCAGCATCAAAAAAGATTTTTTGGTTATTTAGTGAGGCTTTATAAATATTTACTAAAGGTTTTGGGTCCAGCTTATAATTAGCATTTTTATTAATTAAATCAAGTAATGAGGTGAATTGATCACCAAAGTGTTTTTTAAGCAGTGCTTGTTGTAAGATGTATTTGCTTGCAGATTCTTTGTCATTGCTATGCACATAGCCAAAACCTAAAAATTTATTCAAATCTTTTTTATTTCATGCATCGATAATTTCTTGAGTTGTTTGTTGATCTGCAACTATATAAATTACCCCACGATAATATTTAGTTAAATTATCTGAGTAAAAATTGTTATATAAATAACTTGCATAATTATTACCGTTAACTGGATCATCTCATTTGGACCTAGGAAGTTTATCAAAAAGAACTTGCTGAGATCGAGCAAGTTTGCGAAGAGGATCATTTTCTAAACCATTTTGATATGTTTCATTATTTTCTGGACTTGACCCTATAAAAGCTTTGGTATAAGTCTGGATTCCAAGTTCAATATTACTATCTTGGATTTCCTTCTTTTTGTTGATAACTTTACCTGGTGAGATAAACACTAAGTCTTGTTTATTTTTAATTAAATCATCAAAGTTTTTACTATATTCATTAAATGAACCTTCAGTCGAAATTTTGACTTGAAATTGTCCGCCTTGTTTTTTAATTTCTTCATTAAGGGTTGTTTGAAATTCGTTGACCTGAGTGGGATTTAAACCTACCCCGATATTTATCCTTAGGATATTTTTATTATTTTCTTGGTTTGTGCATGATAAAGCAATAACACCGATTAAAGGCAATTGCCCAAATGTAAATATTATTTTTTTAAATAGATGTTTCATATTTCTCCGATCTGGACAAAGTATGGAGAAAATAGACTCGCTACGCTAGTATTAACTAGATCAGCTTATAAGAGTATTTCTCAGCTATACGATTGTAATAGCATCCCTGTCCTTAAGTTTTATTTTACCATAAAATTATATTTTGATGCTATAGTGGTAAGTCAAAATATAAATTACCATCTTTAATTTGGTATTTACCATTGTTAACAAAACCATTTGTATTATCTAATTTATATTCAAAATCGCTAATATTGTTAAAAAAGGTTTGAGCTAAGTACATGATTAAGTCATAAACCATAATCATTGCTCTTACATCATTTTCGCAATATTTTTTTAGTTCCGGAACTATATTATATTCTCACACTGAATCATTAGTGGCATCAAGAAATCTATTTATTGCTTCCTTCATAGCCATTGTTCCTTTTTGAATTTTTAATTCAGAATAGGGAAAAATCATATTTTTTAGTTTTATATTATTTTCAGTAATAAATTTTTCAATTTTTTTAATTGAATAAAATGCCTTGAGATATGAAAGTTGAATATACGCAATTGGCAAAGAACTATTTGTTTCTCTTTCTAATTTTATTTGCTTAATGTTATTATCAGTTTGATGGAAGTAAAAAATATTTTCTTCGAGTAGATTAACTTGTTTTTTAGGTGTAAAAACATCTGCTAAATCAATAGTATTTGAGTTGATGTGATGAATTTTATTAGCAAAAATATTAAATGCTTGGTCAATTGTTTTTGCATTGTATTTATGAATTAGTCACTGTATGAATTCAAGATCCTTGCTTTTATATAGTTTGTTTTTTACTAATTTTAAAATTTCTGAATTACGTGTGTTTTCGTATCCTTTATTATATACGACATAATAATCACAACCATCACGGTATATTGAATCAATAATATCAATAAAATCTTGGCACGATATGTTTTTGGGGTCTTTAACAATATTTTCACAACTTTGTTCTATGCCATTTTTGGTTGTAATAACCGAAACTTGGCACACTACTTGATTATAACTTGCTATTCCATCAACTGGAGGGAATATATCTGAAAAACCTTCATAATCGTACCAAGAGACAATTGCATCTTTAATATGCAATTGTTTAATAATATTTAAGGTTTCTAGATTGAAAGAATTAGGAATTGATTTAAAATCATCTATAGAGTTTTGTAAATCCTTTATCGATCTAATATTTTTAGATTGTTTGAATTTACCAGAAAATTGAATATATTCTTGGTTATCCTTTTTTAATAAGTATTCTCTTAATAAGGCGATTAATTCCTTACTATCGTTGATAAAAAAATCATTAATTTCCAACCATTGATAATTTATTTGATAGTTAATATTATCATTTTTTAATCAATAATTAATTTGTTGTTTTATTTTATAGTTTTGCTCCTCATTTGAATCATAATAAGATGTAAAAAATAAAAGAGCATCTAGATTTATATTATCACTAAATTCTTCATATGCTTTTATTACAATACTTAAATATCAACTAAAATCTTCAAATTCATAAAATTCCTTTAGTGAACTTGCTTTAGATGCTGGTTTTAGATTTGGGATAACAATTTTTTTGTTGTGATTAGGATATATTTCAAAACCATAAAAGATATTTTGCCAACTTTGATCTCCAATGTATTTATCTGAATCTATTTCATATTTAATTGAATTATAAAAATTATTTAAAGATGAAAGCATTGATTCTTTATAACATGCTTTATTAATTACTAAGATATCTTGAACTATTTTTTTATTTTTGGCACAAGAAATAAAGCTATTATCAAATTGCTGGTTTTGATAATTTATAGGATAATTATGAATTGAATCATTTTCATAATTTTTGTTTAAAAATTGAAGCCCTAAACCAGATTTTTTAAAGAAAAATTCTAAGTCATTTATATAATCTAAATAAGGATTATTTCGACTTTTAACAATTGAATTAGATATTCAAGCTGCCTGTGTGATTAAAAAATTAATTTTGTTTTTTTGTGGCTGCCCAAAGATTTTGGTTCGTGGATCAATAATAATATTTTTAATGTTGTATATTACTAAACCTAGCTCATTTGATAGCCAGTATAAATAATATGAAAGGTAATAAGTTTCAGGTTTAGATGTTGAAGTATAAGATAATAAATAAGCAATTATTTTTCCTTGCTTAATATGCAATGCAAAAGGATTATATAAAAATGTAAATGTATTAAGGTTTGATACTTTATCAAAACCTATTACAGGGTTTATAATAAGTAATTCTTGATCTAAACTAATAGAATTATTTATTGCTTCTAAGGTTTGAAATATTTTTATATCTTTGCTAGATTGTAATGATATAACTTTGATATTTTCTTTTGAAAGGTTGAGAGTTTTTATTAAAAACTCTTCAGCTTTTTGTTTATATTTTGGGTAATTAGAAGCCAATATTTCAATATATGAATCTGTATTGAACTCATCATAATCAAGCATTAATTCGTGTAGTTGTTCAAATTGGCTTGATAAACTTACTTCATTTTCAGATTCATCAATATCTATTTTTGAATTTGCTTGATTATTTAGGTATTCAATAATTTTTTCGGTATTGAAAATTAATGTTGGGTTTAATGCAAAAACCCGTTTAAATGTGTTCCAGTTAATATAAATTTTTTCTTGCATATTACCTCTTTATTATTTCGTTAGTATCTAAATTAATTATTGTGCTTGGAACTCCTGATCCTGGACCAAAATTGTAAACTTTTTGTATTTGCGGAAAGATTGCATTTGCTTCTTCTATTTTAATTGGAGGATATCCTGAAATATTTGCACTTGACATATATATTGGACCAATTTTATTTATTAGATCCAATAACCCTTGATGATTAGGCATGCGAAAACCTTGGTCATTTACAATAATTGTAGTTGGTCCAGGTCAATATTTTTGGGCAATTTTTTGTGCTTTTTTGTTTCATTCAGGGAATAGTGTCAGTTGCTTATAATCGCTAACTAAAATTATTATTTTTTTATTTAAGTCTCGATTTTTCACAAGGTATATTTCATCCAATGTTTGCTGATTTACAACCCCACCAATGCCAACAACGGTATCTGTTGTCGAAATAAATAAGTTTTTAACTTTATACATGTTATTATTATAGTTATTTTTATAACCATTACTATAAATTTGTTATAATTATTTTACTAATATAAATATAAATAAAGGAGAATTTTATATGAAAATAGTATCTGATTATATGCCTTTTGAAACTTATAAAGATAAAGTGGATGAAAAGGTAATACCATTATTTAATGCAGCTATTGAGAATGCCTTTGATAGTGAAGAATATAAACAAGCTAAGAAATGAGCTTTAGCTGGTTATATAACTGCTGGCATTGGGGTTTTATTAATTCTAATAGCTTTCATTGTTTTTGCAGCAGCACCTAAAGGAAAAAATATAGGAACTGTGATTATTTCTGGATTTGCCTTAATTATTTTTGGCGCAATATTATTTTTTGCAACTGTATTAATATATAGAAAATACAAAAGACTTAAAGATTTAATTTTTCAAAATATGGAAGATCGTATTAATGTTGAAAAACTTTACCGAGATTCATTTGCAATTTTAGACCCTAATTTTAATTTTATTGGTTATAAAACTGCAAATGCCAAAACTGCTATCAATCTAACTGCTTTTCAAAACCATAGATATGAAGTGCCTGATGATGCTTATGTTTTAAGAATGGGTCCTGAGAAAATGTGAAACTTAGATAAGAAATATCCTGCTTATTTAAGAAATGCACAATGGGAAAGAGTTACTACTGATTTTAAAGGTAACCGAAAAACTGAACATTATTACTCATGTCTTTTAATGATTGATACAACTAATTTAGGTGAAAAAGCCTTTAACTTCAGTTTATTTAACAATCAAAATCATAAGAAACTATATAAAAAGTTATTTAACGACATAAAATTAGAAAATAAGGAATTTAATAAAGTTTTTGTACCAAGAAGTGACGATGATCTTAAAATTAGAATGATGTACACTCCTTTAGCTATGGAAACATCATTAAAAAGATTTAAAGATAACAAAAATTCAAAAGTTAGAAAGCTGTCAATCACATCATTAGGGAATTACATTTATTTTGAGTTTTCAAGCGATTTTTACTTTATGGATTTAGATTGAAAGCCAACACTTAATAAACAAAAATTATTTAAAAGTCTTTACGATGACTTCATTGTTGATACATATACCTTTTACTACCTAATATCATTAATTTATATACCATTATACTTAGCTTAATTTAAAAATATTATTTAGCATCTAAATAATATTTTTTAAGGAGCATATGGAGAAAAAAGTAAATTTTTGAGTTGTGTTTTGATTAATATTAAAAATTAGTTTTATTGCATTCGGTGGTGGCAATGCCTTAATGCCAATTATTAAAAGGGAAGTAGTTGATAAAAAACAGTGATTGGATAATGAAGAATTTAACCAAGTTGTAATAGTTACTAATATGTTGCCCGGGGCTTCAGTAATTCAAACTATTTCTTATATAGCAATTAAGATGCTTGGCAAAATAAAAGGAACTTTAGTAACTTTACTAGGTATTTTACCCCATATCTTAGTTGCATTTGGAATTTTACTAATGTTTAATAAAATACCTTTTGAATATGTAAAAATTATTTCAGTTGGTGTGCTTGTTTCAATTATTGCTTTCTTGCTTGATTTTGGATATCGATTTTTAAAGCAAGCAAAGCAAGGGATGAAAAGTCCAATTTGAATTATTATTTTTATTTTTTCTTTGGCATTTTGTTTATTTATCCCAAGTCCATACAATACCCCCGTTCTTGCGATAATTTGTGTTATACTGGTTTACAGCATTGTTTATCTAATATGAAAGAAAAAGAGCAAATAAAATGTTTATTGCATTATTATTTTCAATTCCTTTTTTAATATTGATATCGTTATCAGTATTTGGCGGGGGACAGGTGTTTATGCCTGTATTTGAATGATTTTGAAAATTTTTAAATAATCAATTTGATTTAGGTATTAGTGAAGAAAAGATTATTAATATTTTTACTGTTTCAAATACAACACCCGGAGTTGTATCTACTAAATTTGGATTTATAACAGGATATTTAGTTGCTAATAATGAGTGATGAATGATTATCACTGTTTTAATCACCTATGTTGTATTTTGCTTACCAGCAATCATCATTATGCTTTTGGCCATGAAATATGTTGATAAATTTAAGAAAAATACATATATGAAGAATTTATTACTTATAATGAAACCATTAGTGGCTGGCATTATGTTTGCACTCGCAATCCAATTATTTTTAGGTATTTTTGAACCACAACTTTCGTTTAATAAAACTAGCGATAAATATATTTTGATACAAAAACCTACCTCAGAAGTATTTTCAGGATACAAAAATATTTTATTAAAAATTTATGTGTTGCTAGGTATACCAGTATCATGATATTTAATAAAGAAACTAAAATCATTATTTTTAATAATATTATTGAACGTAATTATTTCTTTAATATTATTTGCAATTCCATATGCATAATATTTATTTAAGGAGGAATTTTGAATAAAAGTCTGAATCAAGAATATGTTAAAAATCGACTTGGCTTAACATCTGCACAAGCAAAAGACTTTTTAGAAAAATATGGCCCAAATACTATAAAAACTACTCAGAAAAAAAGCATCTTTAAAATCTTTTTATCACAATTTAAAGATTTTATGATTATTTTGCTTCTAATAGCAGCAATTTTTAGTTTATCAGTTGCATTTTATGAAACATTTGGTGCAAGTCATAAACCTGATACATCTGAAATTGTAATTAGTTTTGTTGAACCATTTATTATTTTAATTGTCATTATTTTAAATTCATGTCTTGGAACATACCAGGAAATAAAAAGTGATCAAGCTGTTCAAGCACTCGAAAAAAATAATCAATTAAATTCAAAGGTTATTCGTAATGGAGAAACAATTTTACTACCTGCTAGTGAAATTGTTCCAGGTGATTTAATAATTGTTGAAGCAGGGGATTATGTAAGTGCTGATGGTATTTTGCTTGAATCTTATTCGCTTCAGGCAGTTGAATCAGCTTTAACAGGTGAATCTACTGGAGTAGATAAGCAAGTTAATTTTGAACTTGATGTTGCACATCTCCCACTTGGGGAAAGAAGCAATTATTTATTTTCTGGAACTTACATTACTACAGGTCGTGGAGTTATCTTAGTAACTGAAACAGGTTTAAAAACAGAAATAGGTAAAATTAATACTTTAATTGAAACTCAAGAAGTACAATTAACACCATTACAAATTAAATTAAATAAATTGAGTAAAATCTTTGGTATTAGTGGTGTTATTCTATTATTTATCACCACAATCACCCAATTACTTATTACTAATACTTTATTAATACCAAATGGTTGAAATCAACCAGAAACTTATTCTAGTGCACTAATCGTAGGTATTTCACTTGCTGTTGCAGCAATACCGGAAGGGTTAATTACTTTTACCACTGTATTGCTTGCTATTGGTGTTTCAAAAATGGCTAATGAAAATGTTATTATTAAAAGTTTCCCTTCAGTTGAAACATTAGGTGCTACAAATGTTATTTGCTCAGATAAAACTGGGACACTAACTGAAAATAAGATGACAGTGGTTGAATTTGAGGATGTTACTAACCCTAGTTCACTTGCCAATTCCAAAGCTTTATCTTATTTTGTGGCATGTTGTGATGCATCTGTTGTTTTAAATGAAAGAGGGGAATATGAAGAAGTTGGAGATCCTACTGAAACAGGAATCTTAATTTATGGAATGAAAAATAACATTTCAGCAGGTAATTTTTATTTAAAGCATAATAGATTAGATTCATTACCTTTTGATAGCGATCGTAAGGCAATGAGTATCTTAGTTAACAATGAAAATGATTTTAATACAATAATTGTTAAAGGTGCTCCTGATGTAATTTTAAGTAAATCTATAAATGTAGATACAAAATATTATGAAAAAATTGAATCATGATCAAAGCAAGCTTATAGAGTAATTGCTTTAGCTTACAAAGATGTTTCTAAAGATAAAACTAAATTATCTTTAGAAGATGAACAAGATTTAACTTTTCTTGGTTTAGTTGGTATGATTGATCCACCTCGACAAGGTGTTAAAGAGAGCATCATTGAAGCTAGAGAAGGTGGAATTAAACCAGTTATGATTACTGGTGATCATTTAACTACTGCTTTAGCAATAGCAAAAGAATTAGGAATATCACAAGAAGGTGATAAATCAATTAACGGAACAACCCTGGCAAATATGTCTGATGAAGAATTAAAAAATGAAGTTAAACATATCTCAGTTTATGCAAGAGTAAGCCCAGCTGACAAATTAAGAATTGTAAAAGCATGGCAATTGCATGATAAAGTTGTCGCAATGACGGGAGACGGAGTTAACGATGCTCCAGCTTTAAAAGCAAGTGATGTAGGCCTTGCTATGGGAATTACTGGAACCGATGTTTCTAAGCAAGCTGCAGATGTTATTTTAACGGATGATAATTTTACTACCATTGTTAAAGGAATTAAAAGTGGCCGAGAAACTTTCGACCGTATTAAATCTGTTATATTAAATCTATTAGTATCTTCGCTTACTGAAATCATTGTAATGTTAATTGGACTATTTGTTTTATCATTTATCTTTAAAAATGATATTCAAGGGAAGGATTTAATTATTCTTTCTGCTTCGCAATTATTATGAATTAACTTATTAACCCATGGTTTACCAGCTATCGCATTAGGAATGAGTCCTAATGATGTTGATGTTATGAAACGTAAACCATTTAAAAAAACCGAAAGTATCTTTTCACGTGGTATGGGTAAGAACTTAGTAATTTATAGTTTAATTTTAAGTTTTTTCTCAATCTTATCATATGTAATCGTTGCATTTTATGCAAGAAGTGAAAATATTGCAGGTGATCAATTTATTAGGCTCACTTCCACAAGCATGTTTGTTACCTTAGGCATTGGGGCTAGTCTCAACTCTCTTAATCTAATGTCTAAAAAATCCATCTTTATATTTAGTTGAACTAAATATAAATTAGTTTATTTAGCAACAATTTTTTCAACAATATGTGTTTTATTTGCCGCCTTTACTCCAGGAGTAAGAGATGTCTTTAAAATGGCTGAAATTTCACAAATTAAAAATTATAACGTTGTGTATTGGTTTATCCCAATTATTTTGGGACTTGGTTTAATAATCTTTGTTGAAATTGAAAAATTTATTAAATTATTTATCAATAAAAAATAATCTTAAAACAAACCTTTAGGATAATACCTAAAGGTTTTTGTTATTTAAAAAGATATTCATTATAATGAATATCTTTTAGTTTTATTCAATAATATCAGTAGAACTTATAAAATCTTTTATGATATCTCTTTTGAAGACTGCTTTTTCTAAAGAGTAGTTGATTCATGGTATAGCTATAAGAAATGCTAATGTTATTACATAAAGTAAAATAGGTACATAATTTTTAATTAAATCACTTTTCTCATTATCTCAGAAAACACCTCAACCTGAAGGGTTAGTTTTATCTGAGGCAAGGTTTGCAAATTGGAAATATAAGTACGAAGATTCAACAAATAAAATTCCAAGTACTGCCAATATTGCACTAATGTAAAATAGATAATCATTCATTTTCTTTGTTTCTGAATATGATTTTCTTTTTAAGGTATATTTTAGTATAACTAAACCATAAATAATGAAGAAGAATAAAGTAGTGAAGTTTGAAACTGCATCTAATATAATATCAGTATTTAATGATAAAGTTGGTACTAAAATTGTTAAAAAGTAAAAAGCATGAACTAATACAATGTAAATAATAGTAGTTTTTAATTCGCCAAATTTCTTTAATAATGAGCTTGAGCCAAATAAAAATTTATTCCTTACACTTATACGCATTTCATTAACAAAGGCAGCTGAAATACCGTTAGTAACTCCTAAAGCTGATAAGAAGATAAAGAAGATTACAGCGGTAGTAATGCCTGTTTTTCATTTATCTGGTAAAGAGTCATTTAATACACCATGCACTGAACCAGATGAGTGCAGTATCGATGAAACTGCAATTAATGAATAAAGAATAACAATAAATGTCATAGCAATTAAAATTGCTTTTGGTAGTGTTTTTGTAGGATTTTTAGTCTTCTCAGACATAGAGTTTGAAACTAAAAAAGCATCATAAGCAAATAATACAGCTGGCAATGCTGCCACAATACCTTTAATTGAGAATGCATTTTTTAAAAATGCATTTGTCCCATCATTATTATGAGTTGTTGGAAAAATAATTCCAATAAATAGCGCAGCAAATAAAGGTATAAATTTAATAATTGTAATTACAAATTGAAATTTAGCAGTTACTTGGTATGACCATATATTTAAAGAGATATAAATAATTGTTATCAACAATCCCACAAAGACGTGTGTTATTAACGTAACAGATTTTGCAAATTCAACATCAGCTAATATTAAGAAATAAAAGAATGCTTCAGATGCAAAAATTCCTAATACTGCACTTAGAATACCTCAATAAAATATTGAGTATCCTAGCGAATTATGGTAAGCTAATTTTTCATTCTTAGTTACTTTGTAAACTCAATTACTTAATCCAGATAACTTACCATTTTTAAACGAACCTATTTCAGCAAATGATACAGCAGCACACATTGAAATAAGTCCTCCAATGATTCATGCAAATAATCAACTTAAACCATCTCCATCAGTAGCCCGCGAAATAGAACCGTTTTTGAAAAAGATACCAATCCCGACTACTGATCCAATGATCATTGCGATAGATAAGAGTAAACCTATTTTTCTATCTTTTGTCATTTAAAAACCTCCTTATTTAATTTATGGGATAATTTTACCATAAATATTGATATATATATATATATATATATATAAACTAAAAAAAATTCCATATGTAATAAATTTATTACATATGGATTAAATTAATAAAGTAGATCATTTGTTGATCTTCTATATTGTATAAATGAGATTATTGCAAATATTATTATTGCTACAAATGAGAGTAAGATTCAGTTAGTGGTAAATGTTCAAAAATTATAAAAAGCATTTGTTTCAAGTGCTTTTATCCCTGTAATTAAGTTAATTACAGGATTTATAGTTGATAAAACTAACGGAATACCTACTATAAATACAGCTAAAAGAATAACAAATAAATGTAATGATTGGTAAAATATAATTCAACGGGGTTTTGTTCTTAAGGCTTTTAAAATTCCAATACTTTTACGTTTTGAATCTGAGAGAGACTTAAGATATGTAACTAAGAAACCTAAAAATAAGGCGATAAAAATTATAAATATACCAAATGTGATCAATTGAATTAGTTTACCATTTTGTAATAGTTCAAATATGATGGAATCAGGGCTATCATAAACATGATATTTTGTTGATAAAGCGTTTAAGAATTCAATATTTAAAGATTCACCATAACTATTAATAAATAGATTAATAAGTGAATTAGAATTCTCGAAATATTGATCAATTAGATCATGGTGATACCTTATTTCAGGTTCGTCACCCTCATAAATTCCAACTATTTTCGTAGTTAATTCAGGCAAATCCGTTTTAAGTTTTGCTGTTATTTCCTCGTTTAACTTAAAACCAAAGTGTTGTTGAGAATCTTCAAGAAACGAATTTGAAACAATTATTTCATTATAATTATCAGGCATTTTCCCTTCAACTAATTTTACATTTAAATCTTGTCTTGATTTGGGTGCATAACGTGTTGAATTAGAAAACCAATTATTTGGTTGAACCTTTGATACTGTTTGAAAAAGTTCATTTGAATTACTTAGTATTGTTAAAGTTTTTTTACCTAATTCCTTAAGTAAGTCTTGGTGGATTCAAAAGTTAACCGCATTATTATATTCTGGTGTTTTAAAACTACCTACTATTTTAATTTCGTAATTAATGTTTTTAAGTTGTTGGTTAAGATATACATCTTGAAAGTTGGATGTAAAATAAGGTTGTAAAGTTATTGTTTGATTAATTGGATTTTTTAGACCTAATATATTGGCAAATTTTTCATTAATAACAATTTCATTTTTATTTTGAATAAAACTACCTTTTACTTCGTTTAATGTTTTGAATCTTTGCTCAAAAAACGCATCGTTAGTTACTTGGAGTTGTGAGAAACTAATTGCCGTGTTGTTATTATATTTAAGTCTTAGGTTTGCGGGTTTTGGAATTATTGTATAAGCTTTATTTATATTTGGTTCTTGTTTTAAATTTTTAATATCATCATCACTAAAGTTTGAATTATCTTTTTTACTTATTTTGAATAAATCTAGATTATTACCAGAAATAAATGTTTGGTTAAATCTTGTGGTACCTATATTAAGGTTAAATATGATTAGAGTTGAAAATAAGGCGATTATAAACGTAAGAATAATTAGCAAGACTTGTCAAGTTTTAGTTTTCAAATCATTTTTTATAAATTTTGTTGCAATTTTCAGTTTATTTTTAACACTTAGTTTATCATGATTTGTTTTTCGCAAAATTTTGTCACTATTATTATTGAAGGGTTGGCTATCATCTTTCTCAATTACAAATTGGGAATCTTCAATTCTAACAATCTTATCTGCATATTCTTTTACTAATTCATAGTTGTGGCTTACTACAACAATAGTTTTTGTAGTTGATAATTCTTTTAATGTCTCAAAGATTAATTTGGAGGTATCTAAGTCTAAATTACCTGTAGGTTCATCAAGTAAAATAAAATCTGCTTGTCTGTTTATCGCTCTTAAAATTGCTACTCTTTGTTGTTCTCCGCCTAGACAGGGAAAAAATATTCGGACAAAATCCGAATATTTTTAATATAAAGAAAAGGAGGTAGTTATGAGACATTTAAAGACTAAGGAATGGGTCAAAATTTTTGACTTATACGATAAATATTTGAACCTGGGAATAACCAAGGCAGAATTTGAAAATTTATGTTTTGATATCAGAAAAGTATACTGAAATAAAGAATCAATGAGAAATATGTTAAAGAAAAGAAAACTGTATAATTTAAATATGAACATAGAATCACAAAGTGGTAAATCACCTAAGAAAGATAAAGGTGTTGGGAGAAAGAAAAAGAAAGTTCTCGATTATACATGAATTGATACTCTTAAAGACGATGAAAAAGATGCAGTTATAAAATACTACTATCGAATTTTTAATGAAAATAATATTGATGCAGATATCTCAAAGATAAAGAAAATCAAGAATCTTTCACATACTAAAAAATCTAAAATGATATGTGTTTCAAGATCTACATATTACGAGAAATTGAAAGATAACAACAAGACTAAAGAACTAAAGGTTAAACACAAAGAAATAATTTTTCAAAGTTTTGTCGAAAATAAAGAAAGGTATGGACGAAGGAGACTTGCTAAATATATTTTCCAAGAATATAATATTCAAATAAATCCTAGAACCCTAGGAAATTATATGAAAAAACTGAATTTGAAAACATTTGTTAGACAAAAACATAAAACTAAAGAATCTAAAAATACTAGTGTTAAAGTACCTGATTTAGTAAAAAGAGATTATAATTCAAGCAACAATAATATATATGCAACAGACGTGACCTATATACCAGCACCAAAAGATATTGAACAGAATCATATTTATTTATCTGCAATTATTGATCATAAAACTAAGTTTGTGACCTATGAATTATCACTTAGAAATGATACTGAACTAATTTTGAATAATATCACCAATACAAAATTCAAAAATAATTTTATTTTACATTCTGACCATGGATCTACTTATTCTTCGCTTGAATATACTAAAAAAATAAAATCACTAAAAGGTAAAATATCAATGTCAAGAATTGGTAATAGTCTTGACAATCGTGAAATTGAGTATTTCTTTTCAATTCTTAAAAGTGAAATTTTCCCAAATTTTGTTCAAACCTGTAAAAGACTTACTTTTATTGAATTATCACAAAAAATCAAAGAATTTATAAACTGATATAATTATAAAAGAATAAGATAAAAAAAACCTTCCCAAAGCATTCCGTTTGGCTTAGCCAAATGGTATGGTTGGGGAAGGTAAAACCGTCCGAAAAAAATTTCCCAGTTTACTTTTACCTTTAGGAATGTAATACCTAATCAAGCGGTGCATATTTTCAATTGTCCCTTTTTGCCATGAACTATAAGGCTGACATCTAAACAACCGTTCTTTTGGAATAAGTTCGTGCAGTAATGTGTTTTCCTTGCCATTGTCAACAGTTAAGGTTTTAATGTCTAAATTATGCGTTTTGATAAGCTTTTTAACAGCTTGTTTTACGGGCTTGGACCCTCTTTTGCACAACATAGCATATGCCAGGCGTGATTTTCTTTCAATAAGTGTTACCATAAAAAATTTATCATCAATTTTACCAATCACAGTGTCTAATTCATAATGTCCATATTCACTACGGTCATTAATAAAATCTGGTCGCTGAGAGATATCAGTAGCATTTTTTAATTTTCCGGGTTTAGTTGTTTGCTTTTTCTTACGTTTGCCATATTTTCCGATTGATTTTTTAATAATGTGGTCAAATTCAAGGAAAAAAGGGTGTTTTTCAATCATTTTATAAACTGTACTAACTGAAGGAATAAACTTATCGGGCGAGATATTTCTAAAAGAATTAACCAAATATGTAACTGATTTCTTTACTTCTTTTAGTTGCAGGTTTTTCTCATTTTTATATTTGTTGTATTTATCAAGTTCTTCATTTCAATATTGTTTGTAAGGGATTCATTTAGCTTTTAATTTATCATTTGCAAAGAACATTCTTGAATATTTATAGCCTACTAAATGATCATATATTTTTTTAAAATTAAGTACTCTAACTCTTTTAATTCGTTTGGAACAAAATTGGCAAACAAAGCGATTTGCTCTAGTTAGATCCTTTGCTTTTCTAAGTGTCATACATTCGATCTTAGATTTTATTGTTCTAACATCTTTTTTAAAAATTTTGGCTACCAAAAATTGTAGTGAGTGACCACAAAATCACCTTATTACAAAATAAAAGCACTGATATCTTTATTTAAAAAGTGTCAGTGCTTATATTTAGCCTAATTTATTGGCTACTATAAAAATATAATCAAATGATCAAATAATTCTATAAATGTTTAATTGATAAAATTTTTATTGTGTATTTATTAGGAGCCTCTACTTCAATTTCATCACCAACACTTTTACCAAGCATTGCAGTTGCTAGTGGAGAACGTGTTGAAATTTTATTTTCAAAAGGATTAGCGTCGTGAGAACCAGTTATTTTAACTGAATGATTAGTATTTGTATCTAGATTATAAAACTCTACTTCAGTATTAATATCGACATTATCATTTTCACGATTGGTATTTGATTCAATAATAATGGCTCTATCGAGGATTACTTCTAATTCTTTAATTCTTCCTTCAACAATCCCTTGTCTTTCACGGGCTGCATCGTATTCAGCGTTTTCAGAAAGGTCCCCTTGTGCACGAGCTTCTTTTAAAGCTTCTTGCACAGCTGGACGTTCAACGTCAATTAATTTATTATATTCTTTAAGATATTCATCATATTTTTCTTGTGATAATTGTATTTTATTATTGTTTAATTCGCTCATTATATCTCCTGAGGTATGTAATATTATTTTTATTTTACTATATTTTCAAGATTTTTATTAGTAATAAATAAAAATCTTGATGAAAAGTAAGATATTTCATAGTTTATGTGTTTGTCTTTGAGAAAGTTAATAAAGTCATTAAGTTCTTTTCGTTTAATATTTTGTAATAAAATGCAAATCATGCCATTTGGTTTAAGATTAAAATAAAACTTGTTAAAAATTGTGTTTAAATCATATGAAGTGTGGAAAACACCGAGAAAATCAATTTGATTATCATCATAAATGTTAATTGGATTTTCGTATAAATCAGGATGATTTAAACGACCTTGGTTTAGTTTATTTAAATCAATATTATTAACATCATAATAGGTGGTCCCTTTGGTTTTTATTGCTAAACATGAAAACGCAAATTCATCATCTTTTGCCAAGATTAATTTATCTTGATAATTATTTAAAAAGATTGTATTAATCATGCCTTCAATATCATAAGGATTATTTTTTGATTTAAAATAATTTTCTAATTCAAAGGGCAAGATTCCAATATCATTGCGTAATGATTTAATTTGTTCCATTGATTCACGTTGCAACTTATCAACATACTTTTTGGTATATTTTTTTGTTCAAATTAAAATACCAATATAAACACCAAAACCTAAAAATAGTGCAACAGCTGCTGAAATTATTAAAATAGTTCTTCAAGTCATGGTTTATTTTCCCTATTCTTGTAGTATTCTAAGTAATCATCTAGGATTAATTGGGCGGCCATTTTATCTTTATGTTTCTTGCGTTTTTGGTTTGTTAACCCGGCACTAAGCATAATTTCATGTGCTTTTTTTGTGGAATATTGTTCATTGATTAACATAATTGGCAAATTTAAATTTGTTTTCAAATCATTAATTATTTTTTCAACATAAAAAGTTGTTGCACTTTTAGTTCCGTCTATTTTCAAAGGATAGCCAACTATCAAACCATCTATTTTGTGGTTTATTAACAATTGTTTAATATATTTTATTATTTCTTTGCTAGCTTGATTTTCATCGTAGCGAAGAGTATCTAAACTTGAAGAAATAATTTCTGATTCGTCGGTTATGGCAATTCCGCATGTTTTTGTGCCAATATCTAAGCCTAATTTTCTCATAGTAACTTTTCTTGGATGAATGTTTCTAATCCTTCTGCGCTCGCAATTTTACCCATAGATAAAATTGCATTGCCTCCGCCTTTGCCACCAAATTCCTTAAAGATTTGTTGAGCTAGGTAATTAGAATTTTGTGATTTTGAAGCAACTACTAACATTGGGGCTTCTAAATTATTAACAATAAAAAATGTTGCATTATGATATTTTTCTCTTAGTGTTGTTGCAATTACTTTAATATTATCATTTGTATCAACTTTAATAAATGCATATTGATGATTTGAGATGGTTTTAAACTCAATATCATCATATGAAAAATTAGAAGTTTGGTCTTTATCTTTTTGTAATTTAACATAATCATTTCGAATTAATGCAATTGCTTTATTTAAGAATTCAATTGATAATTCTAAATCTTTTGGTAAATCTAAATCAAATTTATAGTCTTGATTTAGATTTAAATTTCTATTAATAAGTTTATTAGCTTCTAAAAGTAATTGATCTTTTTGGGTTTCAAGATATTCATAAACTAGTTTATGTGATGAAATAGCACGAATTCTAAATACTCCTGCAGATTTTTTCTCAACGCTAACTATTTTAAAGTTTTCTAATTTGCCAGAATTACTAAGGTGCGTCCCTCCACATAAATCCGCTGTAATATTATCAAATTTAACGATTCTTACAGAATTTGGATTCATATATTCAGCTTCTTCCAAGGTCATAATAGCACCCATTTCTTTAGCTTGGTTTGTGGTCATATTTAAATAATGTCTTTGAGCACCTAATTTAATATAACTTCTAACTAATTGTTCAACTTGGGTAATTTGCTCTGATGTTGGTTTTGAATCAGCTGGAAAGTCAAAAGTTAGCCTTTCTTCATTATTATCACTTCCAAGTTGTTTGATTTCTGCTCCTAAAACATTTCTAAGTGCAGCAAATAAAAAGTGTGTTCCTGAGTGGTTTCTTTCTAAACCAAGTCTAATTTGTGTATCAACAAAACATTCAACTGTATCACGAGAATTTATCAACCCTTCTACTTTATGAATGTGGTTACCATATTTATCTTTAAAAACATCTAAGATTTGGATTTTTTTATTATTTTGTAATATGTAACCTTTATCATGTCTTTGCCCACCACTTGTGGCATAAAAAGGTGTATCTTTTAAGATTAAGTAACCTATTCCATCAATTGTATCTTGAAATGTATCAGTATCCATTAAATGTAGTATTTGCGTTTTATTTTCTGTAAATTCATAACCTATAAAGTTATCAATTTTTTGCTTAATTAAAGCTAGTGAATTGATAACTTTATCCATTCCAGAAATTTTAGCTCCGCGGCTTGAATCAGCATGAAGTTTTTTAGCTTCTAAATAAGCATCTTTGTCAATTTTAATTCCTTTAGAAGCGAGAATTTCTTCTGTTAGCTCAATAGGAAAGCCATAGGTTTCAAATAATTTGAATGCAAGAGCTCCATCAAAGATAGTTTGTCCACTTGAAATATGTTTATCTAATAATTGACGACCATTTTCAACTGTTTTTGAAAAAGCTTCTTCTTCATCAATAATGATGTTTATTATTGGCGTAGTATCATATTGATATGGTAATGTTTCTTTAATAGTTTCTACTAATTTATGTAAGATAGGTTCTTGGATATTAAGTAAGATTGCAAAATATAAACTGCGACGAATTAAACGGCGAATTATGTAACCTCGACCCACGTTTGATGGCTTAGCTCCATCTGCAATTGCGTTAACAACAGATCTCATATGATCTGCAATAACTTTAAAGTAAGTGTTAATTTCACTTTGTTTAACATCTTTTGTAAAGTAGTTTTGGGTTTGATATCTGCAAGTAGTATATTTTTCAACTTCATGAATAATTGGTAAGAATAAATCTGTGTCAAAGTTAGTAGGGGCATCTTGCATAATTGAGACGATTCTTTCAAAGCCGGCACCTGTATCAATATTTTTTTGTTTTAATTCATTGTAATTGCCTTCACCATCTGAATTATAAGTTGAAAATACAATATTTCAAATTTCGACATAACGATCATTTTCAATATCATTTTTTAAAAGCTCAATACCTCTTTTATCATATTTTTCCCCACGGTCATAAAAAATTTCAGTATTAGGACCACATGGCCCTGATCCAACTTCCCAAAAGTTAGTAGATTTATCTCCGGGTATCATATGTTCTTCGCTAAATCCTTGCTTAATTCATAAATCTTTTGTTTCTAAATCTTCATAATAATATGTAAAATATAACTTTGATTTATCTAATTTTAATTCCTCAAGCAAAAATTTTGTTGCTAATTCAATTGCTTCTTTTTTAAAGTAATCTCCAATTGAAAAATTACCTAACATTTCAAAAAAGGTATGATGGCGGGCAGTGACACCGACATTTTCGATATCATTAGTTCTGATTACTTTTTGTGAGTTAACCAATTTTCCAGAAGGTGGGATTTTTTTTCCTTCAAAATAATCCTTTAATGTGGCTACACCACTATTTATTCATAATAATGAAGGATCATTTTGTGGGATTAAACTTTTAGATGGAATTATTAAATGATCATTTTGCTCAAAAAATTTAAGTCATTTTTCTCTAATTATTTTTGATTTCATATTTACTCCTAAAGGTAATCAATTTTTTTATTATTAATAAATAATTCATCAATAGTAGCTCCGCCAATGCAATAATTTCCATCATAGAAAACAACTTGTTGTCCAGGTGTAACTGCTGATGAAGTATCTGGGTAAAATACTTTTATTTGTTTATCATTTAAAATTTCTATTTTAACCTTAATATCTTTTTGGCGATACCTAAATTTAGCACTTAAATTTTCAGGATTGTAGTTTAGATTATTAAAAGTATAATTTGAAGCAATTAATGAATCTGAAATTAAGTATTCGGGTTTAGAGCTTTGAGCTACGTATAAAATATTTTGCGATACATCATGACCACAGACATAATATGGTTCTTTCATCCCCCCTAGATTTAATCCTTTACGTTGTCCAATTGTGTAATAAAAAACACCAACATGTTTTCCGATAATTTGTTCTGTAGTTATATCGATGATATCTCCTTCTTGTGCAGGAATATAATTTTGGAGAAATTTCCCAAAACTGCGCTCACCAATAAAACAAATTCCAGTGGAATCTTTTTTATTGGCTGTTATTAAACCTAAATTAGCAGCTATTTTACGAATTTCTGATTTTGTTAACTCAGAAAGTGGCATTAAAACTTTTTCTAACTGTTTTTTAGTCAATTGTGCTAAAAAATAAGTTTGATCTTTATCTTGATCTTTCGCTCGTAGTAAATAACCATTTTCGACTTTAGCATAATGGCCCATTGCAATATAATCAGCTTTTAATTGTTCAAATGCATATTTCGCAAATGAACTGAATTTAATATATTTATTGCATAAAATATCCGGATTAGGTGTTCGTCCTTTTGCATATTCATCGATAAAATTTTGAAAAACATTATCCCAATACTCTTTTACAAAGTCAACACGGTGCAATGGAATATCAAGTTTTTTAGCAACAGACAGTGCATCTTTATAATCAACTTCTTGTGGGCATGCTTCATCATTTAAGTTATTATTTCCTAAAATATCATTGTTGGCAAGGCTATCTCAATTACGCATAAAAAGTCCTACTACTTCATAACCTTGCTCTTTTAACAAATAAGCTGCAACAGAGGAGTCAACACCGCCGCTAAGTCCTACAACAACTCGTTTTTTTAAAATATGCATATTACTCCTTTAGTTAGTATTAAAAAATTATAATGAATTTTTTTGATTTTTTTTAATTTATGTTAAAATTATAACATGTGGTCGCGTAGCTCAGCAGGACAGAGCACGAGCCTTCTAAGCTTGTGGTCAGAGGTTCGAATCCTCTCGTGATCGCCATTTTTTTTATAACTTTTTTAAATAATTTAATAAAATAATTATATTATAACAATTTTAGTTATAAGTAGAATAAGAGGTTTTTATGATAAAAACTTTAAAAATCTTACCAAGAAAAATCAAAATTCAATTTTTATTTGGTGTATTACTTTTATTCATTAATGTTGGGTTAACAATGTTAACTCCAATTTTCATATCGCAATTTTTACCACTATTAATCGATAAAAAAGAATTGTATGAAATTGAAGTTTTTAAAAATGTAATTTATAGTTCAAAAGACTTTGTTTCAGCATTTACATTTTTATTATTGAGCACAATAGGATTAATAATTGGCGGCGCTTTAACATCATTTGTCAGCTTATTTATAATAATATGAGCTGGCGAAAATGCTTCTGAATTTTACCGGAATATTTTATATGCCAAATATCAAAAACTTAGCTTAAAAGATATTTCGCATTTTAGTGTTGAATCTTTGATAACCAGAATTACTGATGATGTTGCAGTTTTTTGAGAGTTTTTAGTTGGAGCTACAAGCGCTTTAATTAAAGCACCATTATTTATAGCATTTGGATTAACATTTGCAATTTTAACAGATTTAACCTTAACCTGAACGATTGTTGCAATTGTTCCTTTAATTGTTGGTTCGATTTTATATATTTTAGTAAAAGTTATGCCTTTAATTATTAAGGGTCGAACAATTATTGATAATAATACTAAATCAGTTAATGAGATAATCAGTGGAGCAAGACTCATCAAAGCATACAATTTACAAGAACAACAATATCAAAAATTTAAACAAACAAATAAAGCATGGAAGAAAAATGGAATTAATATTTTTAATATTTTTTCCATTAGTATGCCGTTTTTCTTTTTTGCAGTTAATTTAGTTATTGTGTTTATTTTTTATGGTGGATATCGGTTGCTTGCTGCTAATCCATCTCAAGATGTAAGTAAATTAATTGCTAAAATTAATACTTTTATTGAGTATGAGTTTATGATGGCATTAGGTGTTTCAATGTTTGGGCAGTTTTTAGGGACATTTTTTAGGGCAAGGGTATCATCAAAAAGAATCATGGATGTAATTACTTGTGAATATGATGAATTACTAATATATAATGGCAAATCACTGCCAAATGATCCAAGCGAATATTCAATTGAATTTAAAAACTTTAGTTATAAATATTCTGAAACTGCTGAAAAGTATGCTTTAAAAAATATTAATTTTAAATTAGAAGCTGGGCAAACCTTAGGAATTATTGGCCCTACTGGTTCAGGTAAATCAACGCTGGCTAATATTTTAGTTAATAATATGAAATATTCTGAAGGTAGTGTAAAAATTGCCGGAAAAGAAGTAAATGAAATTAATTCATCACAATTACATAAGCAAGTTGGAATTGTATTTCAAGAAGCTATGCTTTATTCAGGGACCATTGAAAGTAATTTAAAATTTGCAAAAGAGGACGCTACACAAGAAGAACTTTATAAGGCAATTGAAAGTGCTTGTGCAACTGAATTTGTTAACTCATTTAGCGATACTTTTCAACATGTTGTTGAGCAAAGAGGGAAAAATTTATCTGGTGGACAAAAACAACGTTTATCAGTGGCTCGAACTTTATTAACTAATCCAAAGGTTTTAATCCTTGATGATACAACTAGTGCTCTTGATAATTTAACAGCCAGAAAAATGGTGCAAAATATTGCACAAAATTATATATGTACAACGGTTATTATTTCTCAAAAAGTTAATTCAATTAAAGATGCTGATAAAATTTTAGTGTTGAACAATGGTGAAATTATTGATTGAGGTAGTCATAGTGAACTAATTGCTAGATGTGATTGATATAAAGATATTTATCACAATCAATTAGAACAATAAGATAAGGAGAAAGATATGAAACAAAAATATTCATCATGGCAAGCAATCAAACTATTATTTTCTTTCGCTAGAGATTTTAAAAAACAAACTATGCTCGGAGGTCTTTTTTCCTTTATTAATGCCGTTGCATATATCTTAGGTAGTTTATTAGTTGGGCTAGTTGTAAGTTCCTTTTTTGATCCTATCGCAAACGGGAAAAGTGCTTTTGAAAATTTTGATACAACCCGCTTTGCACTAATTTTAGTGCTCCTAGCTTCTTGTTATATTATTTATGGAATTTTTAGATATTTAGAAAATAGATATTTTGTTAAAGTTAGTTTTGGAACTGCTACAAATATCAGAAAAAAAATTATAAAGAAAATGCTTAAATTAAATATTAGCTTTTATGATCGTAATAAAGCTGGTGATTTAATTTCAACAATTATAGGTGATGTGACAAATATTGCTTTTTCATTAAACCAAGTTTTATCAGCGGTTATTAATGCTTTTATTAACATTAGTTTATCTTTAATAATGATGTTATTAGTTTCTGCTAAATTGACATTAATTGTCATACCATTAACTTTACTAATGCTTTTTAGTGTTATGGTGTTAATTAAAAAATCTCAACCTTACTTTGAAAAAGTACGTAATGCTTTTGGAAGGTTGAATGCATTTGTTGAAGAAACATTAACAAATACAAAAATTACTAATTCCTTTGAAAAACAAAAAACTATTTTAAAAGAACTTGAACAGTTAACCAGAGATATTAGAAATGTTAGTTTTAAAAGTGATTTAGTTTCTCGAAGTTTTGAAATTATTTATTCAATAATGTCAAATAGTATAATTTTAGTGATTGCCGGCATTTCAGCATTTTTCTTCTTTAGGCAAGAACCAATTTGAGGTGTGCCAGGCATTATGGGACAAACGACTAATGTTGCTACTTCTGGTTTAATAGTAACTTATATCTCGCTTAATTGAAATTTCTTAGGTCCATTTCAAAATGCACTAGGTACTATATTTGGGGCACAAAGTGCTGTGGCATCAGCAACACGGGTAGGAAATTTATTAAATGAGCCTGACCCAGTTATAAAAGATCAAAAAATAAAAATAGTCAAAGTATCATTAAATCAAGAAACTAATAAATTTGAGGAAACTGATGCAAATGATCCATATGGATTTTATGCTTGAAAAACTTTTAATAATAATACCAATGAATTGGAATATAAATCAGTTAAAGGAACAGTAGAATTTAGAAATGTTTTCTTTAAATACCTTGATGATTCTCAAGAATATCAATTAAAACAAGCAAGCTTTTCTGCGAATCGGGGACAAAAAATTGCTATTGTTGGACCTACTGGAGCAGGAAAAACTACAATTGTTAATTTATTGTCTAAATACTATGATTATACATCCGGAAGCATTACAATTGATGGCCATGAACTTAAAGAAATTGATACAAATAATTTAAGGGATATTATGACAATTGTATTACAAGATTCATTTTTATTTAATGAAACAATTATTGATAATTTAAAGAAAGCAAATCCAAAAGCATCAAGGGAAGAAATTATCAATGCCGCCAAAATGACAAAAGCACATGACTTTATTTTATCTTTAGAAAATGGATATGATACCTTAATTGAAAATAATGGGTCAAATATTTCCCAAGGTCAAAAACAATTATTGTCTTTGACAAGGGCAATTTTAACCAATAGAAATATTTTAATTTTAGATGAAGCCACTTCAAACATTGATTCAAGCACTGAAAAAATAGTTCAAGAATCAATGTTAAGGTTAATGGAATATAAAACTTCTTTTGTAATTGCTCATCGGCTAAGTACAATTAAAAATTCTGATTTAATACTTGTAGTTAATGATGGAATGATTATCGAAAGAGGAACTCACGAATCATTATTACAAGAAAAAGGTTTTTACTACAATTTATATCAATCTCAGTTTAACTAACAAATCATATGCAAAAACATTGCATATGATTTTTAATTTAAATATTAAATAGATTGTTTTTAAAAATGCTAATTTTAAAATATTTTCTTGTTGTATGAATTGCATATTCTTATAGATGTTATATAATATAAATATACACATAAAATATATTAGGAGCTATTTATGAAATACAAGAAATTACTATTTAAATTATCTACAATTTCTGCATTATCATCAGGTTTTGCAGTTGTTGTATCTTGTTCTGGAAGTAATAAACCTATTGCTGGCGATCCAGATATACCACGTGTTGAACCAGTTTATTCTGCAGAACACTGACGTGACTTATATAGAAAAAATAATGTAAGTTACAACGAAGCAATTCATACTTTTGCAAAAGAACTTGATAAATTAAAAGCACAACTTTCATCTGAAAAAGATGAAACAAAAAAAACAGCTATTGAAGATAAAATCTTTGATTTATTTTTTAATGCTAAAGCAAAACTAACCCCATTAGTTCATAATTACAATTATTTCTTTACTCGTTTAAGAGAAGCAGAAAAATCTGAAAATTCAACTTTAAGAACAGTAAAGATTTTCCACTCTAATGATGAACATGGAAGAATTGAGTTTGATGACTCTAAATACAACAAATATGCTGGTATGGTGGAAACCAGTAAATACCTTGCTGATAAGAAACGTGATTTATTAATATCAGCAGGTGATATGATTCAAGGCTTACCTTTATCAGATTCGGATAAAGGAAAAACAATTTCACAAATTGCTAAATATATGCAATATGACTCAGTTACTGTTGGTAACCACGAGTTCGACTATGGTTTAGAGCATATTTTAGCATTAAATGAAAGCACTTCTCAAGATAAAGAGGGCATTAAAATGCCATTTATCTCAGCTAATGTATACTACAAAGATTATGCAAATGAAACCAATAAGCCAGATCGCTATGATCAAAATTTAGTTGGTAAAAGAGTCTTTAAACCATACATTATCAAAGAATTAGAAAGCGGAATTAAAGTTGCAATCATTGGTTTAACAACCCCTGATACAGTTTATACTTCGCACCCTAAAAATTCAGCACTAGTTGAATTTAGATCACCAAGTGATGAACTAAAAAAAGCAGTTAATGAAATTAAACAAAACAATCCTGAAATTAAATTAATTATTGCTGCTACTCATCTTGGAACAGGTAGAAACGATGCAACTTGAACATCAGATTATCTTGCACAACAAAATGCTGGTGATGGTTTAGATTTAATTATTGATGGCCACAGCCATTCATTTGTTCCAATAAATAACAAGGATAAAGTAACTGATACTAAAAATATTTATATAACTCAAACAGAAGCATATACTAAATATTTAGGTGATATTGACATAACTTTTGATACTTCTACTGGAAAAATTACTCAAGTTTTCCAAGTTTTAAGAGATATTAGTCAAATTGAAATTTACAATGCTAATTTAAGTGATAAATTATTAGCACGTCTAAAAACAGTATTTGCTAAAGAAAACTCAGTTAAAGCTTTTGATTCTCCAGGAGTATTTGAGCACGTGACCAGTGTAAACATTGATGGAACTTCATACTGGAAGGGTAGATTAATGCCTACAAGCCTCGGAACTTATGCTGCTGATGCGCTAGCTTGAGGATTTGTAACTCAAGAGCCTTGGGGTTCAAGACAAGGTTTTGAAGTTGGAACTTTAGATAATACTATTGGCCTTCTAAATGGTGGTGGATTACGTTCTGACCTAAAACAAGGTGAAATATCACGTGGAGATGCTTTAGCAGTGAGTCCATTTGGCAATAGAATCGCTGCTGTTAGAGTTAAAGGTTCGGTTGTTATTGAAGCTTTAAAACATGGTTTAGGTGCCGGTAAAGCTGGTGGTTTTGCCCAACTATCTACCAACATTTCTTACACTGTTAATGCAGTTAAAAAACTAAATACTAAAACACAATTAGAAGAATATGTTTGAGAAGCAGATACATCAAGCTTTAAGGTAAATAACAAAGCTATTGATCCAAATCAAAATTACTACATTGTTACAAATGACTTTATTTTGGCAGGTGGTGATGGATATGGTATGTTAAATGTTGATGCTAATGATGGAGTAGTTTTAGCATATGAAGGTGATAAATATATTGATACCTTAATTGAATATGCTAAGAAGGTCTCAGCAACCGGAGCATCACTAGACCAAAATAAATTTGAAAGTGCCTTATCTTCATATTTAAATGCAGATAAATACAAAACTCAAATAGTTAATATTCCGGAAGAGGCCAAAAAAACTTCGCAATAATTTCAATAAAAAAGTAATATTTAACTATTAAGTTATGTTTATTAAAATCAATAATTGTGTATAATATTATTAAGCACATAAATTAAATATATTTTCAATCAAACTATAAAAAGGAGCATTTATGCAATTTAAAAAATTATTATTAACAATTTCTGGAATTAGTACATTGCTAGTACCAGCTGTTGCGGTTTCTTGTGGGGGTTCTCAAACTCGAACATCTGGATATCACAGACGTGATAGTGACTATGTAAGATCTTCAGAAAGAGTTGCAGCACTTACAACAAACTCAACTTTAACTCATGACTTTGCTCAATCAGAAGCAATTAAGCAAAAAAACATTAAATTTACTTTAATTACTGATACAGGTAATGTTACTGACAAATCATTCAACCAATCAGCTTGAGAAGCGTTAAATGCTATTGGTGATCAAACTCAAAAATCAGATACAGAACAATCATTTGAGTTTGTTACAGTAAAACCACGTAAAGATACATATCAACAATCATACAATACTGCTGTAGATACTGGTACTAATGTACTTGTTTTACCAGGATTTGCCCACGGCGAAGAAATTAGTAAATTCATTAAAGCAAATAAAGCAAAATTACAACAAAAGAAAGTTGTTATTATCGGAATTGACTTTACTGTAGAAACTGACTATGAATACTTCTATGCACTTAATTTTGATGTTAACCAAGCTTCATGACAACTTGGATATGCACTTTCAAAATACTTATCAACAGAGTTTGCTAGTGCACCAGATTCAAGAAAGGTTGCTACATTAGGTGGGGGAGCATTCTTTGGGGTTACAGACTTTATTACCGGATATTTAAAAGGTATTAAAGCATGGAATGATGCCAACCCAACTTTAAAAACAAAACATGCTGATAGTATTAATTTAAATGCAGGATTTGAAGCTAATGACGCTCAAAACTCTGCAATTACCAATATGTTAGGTACAGGTGCTAAAATTGTTTATCCAGTTGCTGGACCTGCAACAACTCAAACAGTACAATCAGTTACAAGTAATGAATCATACCGTGATAAATTAGTTGTTGGAGTTGATGTTGACCAATCTAAATCAATTCCAGCTAGTTCAGGTTACTTTGCTACTTCAGTACTAAAGAATATTGCACAAGCAACATATGACATTATTTTAGCTAAAGTATTTGGAATTCAAGCGCTTGAAACCAAAATTTCAGCCTTCAAACAAGGTGACAAAAATAACTACTATGGTGGATTTGGTGACGGTTGAGTAGGTCTTGCACCTTCAACAATTGCTGATACAGCTAAGAGAGAAAAAATGCAAGCTGCTATTGAGGAAGCTAAAACTAAATTCAATGCACTTTCAGCAGATGACAAAGCATTTGTTAGTGCACCAAAAGCTACTAAAGAATCACAAGCGGCTACCGACGAAAACTCAATTAAAACATTAGTTGATACACTTTTAGCTGCAGTAAATCAATAATTTATTCAAAAAGTTATTTTATTAAGCCGCCTGATGGCGGTTTAATTCTTCAAATGATACCTTTACTTTTTATTATATCTAGTGAAAGGAGGTTAAAATGGAAAAACTTAATGCTATTGAATTTAATAATATTTCTAAGTCCTTTGGAACTATTAAGGCTAACCAAGAAATAAGTTTTCAAGTTGAAAAAGGAACAATACATGCACTAATTGGTGAGAATGGTGCTGGAAAAAGTACCCTTATGTCAATTTTATTTGGGCTTTATTCACCTGATAATGGTGTTATTAAAGTTAATAATAACGAAGTATTAATCAAAGGGCCTAATGATGCTAATGCTTTAGGTATTGGTATGGTGCACCAACACTTTAAATTAGTTGATGTTTATACCAACTTAGAAAACATTGTCCTTGGTGCTGAAGATATCAATAAAAATACTCGTGTTATTGATTATGCGCCAGCAATTAGAAAAATTAAAACAATTCAAAATAAGTTTGATTTACGTTTTGACTTAAATAAACTAACAGGTACCGAAACAGTTGCTACCCAACAAAAAATTGAGATTATGAAAATGCTTTACCGTGATTCAGAAATCTTAATTTTTGATGAACCTACAGCTGTTTTGACAGACCAGGAAATCCAAGGCCTTTTAAATACTTTCAAATTATTTAAAGAACAAGGTAAAACAATTTTATTTATTTCACATAAATTAGGTGAAATAAAAGAAGTTGCTGACAATGCAACTGTTATTCGTCATGGAAGAGTTACAGGTAATTTTGCCGTTAAAGATGTTTCAATTGAAGAAATGGCTAACCGAATGGTTGGCGGTGAAGTTGAAAATGCCCGTAATGAATATACCGACACAACGAAAAATAAAATTATTTTAGATGTACAAAATGTTTCTACAGAAGGTGAAAAACCCCTTAAAAATGTTTCATTACAAATTAGAAGCGGTGAAATTGTTGCTATTGCTGGAGTTGAAGGCAATGGTCAAACTGACTTAGAATATGTTATTAGTGGTATGAAAAAACCTTCTAACGGAACAATTAAGTTAACCAAAACACCTTTAATTAAAGAAAAATTAAAAATAATTGAAAAAGCCAATATAAGAAAAATTTACTTTAATGATCTAATGTTCTTTTTAACATTTATTGTTGGTACGATTTTAATGGTGTTAACACCAGAAGCAAAAGATATAAACGTTATTTATAAAATAATTGGTGGATTTTTATATGCTATGACAATTGTATTTTTCTTTCAATCTTTTAATAGTGAAGTAAAAAACCGTAAGAAACTTGAAAATATTGTCTTTTATAATTTTTCAAGTAAAGCGCGCCGGCTTGTTTACTTAACAAAAATATCATATTTAGTTACAACATTAATTTTATTAATTTTATGGCTTTCAGGATTTATTTTAAATGAATCTCAAATCATACCATTAGTTTCTTTAGCTATTTTCTTAATTAATGGGCTACTAATGGCTTGAAACTTAGTTTTCATCTTTAAAGCTTTACATATTTCCAGACAAATCTTTGATAAAAACAATTTAATTCGTCATGTTGCTGTTATTCTGCTAAATTCAATTTTATACATTGTGTCATTTATTATTTTGGTGTTTATTGCTTTTACAAATATTAGAGCAACATTAAGCACAACAACTAATAATGTTATTTATGTAATAATGTATATATCTGTTTTAGTTTCTGCTGTAGCATTATTAATGCATTTTTATAGTTGAGAATTATTCTTCACTAAATCAAATGACAAAGAACAGCTGCAAGACCAAGATGAATATTTAGATTTAGAAAATCTTTCAGTTTACGAAATTTCAAAGCTTGGTCTTTCATTTATTCCAAGTGATAGACATAAACACGGTTTAGTACTGGACTACAACATTAAATACAACACTGTCTTGCGTAGGCTTTGAGATTCTTCTTATGTAAAATTTGGTATTTTCAATGAAAAAGCTATTAAACAAGAAACTAAAAATATTATTGAGAAATATGATGTTCGAGGAGCACGTAATGGTATTTCCCAAGCTCGCCAACTTTCTGGTGGGAACCAACAAAAATTCATTGTTGGTCGTGAAATGAATTCTCCTCATGACTTTATTTTAATTGTGCAACCAACTCGTGGTTTAGACGTTGGAGCAATTAAAAACATTCACGAACAAATTTTAGAAGAAAAGAAGAATGGTAAAGCTATTTTATTAATTTCGTATGAACTTGATGAGGTTTTAGCTTTAGCTGATAAAATAGCGGTTATAAATACAGGTGAAATCTTAGCTGTTAAAGAAGCTAAAGATTTAACCAGAACTGAAATTGGTATTTATATGGCACATAAAAACGAAGAGAAAGGAGCAAACTAATGAAAAAAGGTTTATATGCAGATAATCCTGTTGTAGATTTTGGGGAAAGAACTCGTAGATTCTTTATGTTTGAAGAAAAAGCAAGCAGTCGTAGAAAGATTTTTGCATCTATTTGAGCTGTTTTCTTTGGATTACTATTTGCTTCAATCATTTATTGAATTATTGGAAGTACTGGCGACAATCCCCAAGATACAACACTTTTCTCATTTGTAACATATATTTTTAGATTCTCAAGTACTGAATCTAATAGAAGTGTTTTCTTACTTTATTTCCTTTTCTTTGCCTTTTCTGGTTTAGCCATTTCGATTGGTTTTAAATCAGGGTTATTCAATATTGGGGTTTCAGGTCAAATGACTTTCCCTGCAATTATTTTCTTTGCAATTATTATTGGTTTAAAATTAGATATTGAAAAGATTTCATTAGAGTTCTTAGTTGGAATGTTCTTTGTCTTTATAATCATGGGAATGTTTATAGGACTTATTTCAGGATTCTTAAAAGCATTCTTTAATGTACACGAAGTTATTTCAACGATCTTTTTAAACTGAATTATTACATATATTGCAAAATATTTATTTACACAAGGTAATGAAGCTTTTGGGAAGGAAGCTTTTAGTTACTTTGACCCAGTTAGTGGAACAAAAAATATTTTTATTAGTGCCGAACATCAAAATTTATTTATTTATTTTGGAATTGGCTTAATTATCGCTTTGGTTGTTTTTGTGTGATTTATTTACAGTAAAACAGCTATTGGATATAAAATCAAAATGGTTGGCTTAAATAAAACTAATGCTAAATATGTTGGTATTAACGAAAAATTACTTATAGTAACCATTATGGGGATTTCAGGTGCTTTATCTGGTGTTGCTGGGTTTTTCTTAATTATTCTTAAGAACAATAAATTAGAAGCAGCATCTGCGCCTATGGGAATTGGATTTGAAGCAATTGCAATAGCCTTAATTGCTTTAAATAGTCCAATTGGTGTTTTATTTACGTCAATATTCTATTCTCTTATAAATACTTCTCAAATTGGATTTAGTTTCTTAAGAGGATCTGAAAAAGTTACTTTTGACTTTTTCCCAATTATTACTGGTATTATTATCTTTATGTCAGCTTTAGCAATTATTTTCTATAAATTTAGGGTAATGAGAACTATGGCTAAATATGGATATTTAAGTACAAATAAAACTTATTGATATAACTTTAAAACATACCACATTAGTAAATTTAAATATATTTTACCTGAGAAAATTAACTTATTTAAACTATATACAACTGGTATTAAAACTCGTTTAAACTTTAGAAAACAAGAAATGCAATATCAAAAAGATGTTTACAATCAAATTAAAGCTTCAAAAAATATGAGCGAAGAAGAACTTTTAGATTTTTACACCAAATTATCTAAAGCTAAATTCGACCATATTGCAAAACGTAATGAGGCTGGTTTAAACCAATATCGTGATTCAAAGAATAAATTTAAAAACCAAGTTCAAAACCGTAAACAAAACTTTAATATATTAAAAGAATCATTATTCTTAGACTTTAATAAGAAAGTTTTAGCAAAATATAAACAAACTTTCAAAATTAAAGATTTAACTGTAGAAGGAGGAGTGTAATATGGAAATAATTCTTAGTTATACATTTTTCTTCTTTGTTATCCTTCTATTAGGTACTATTTCAGGTATTTTCTCTGAAAGATCTGGAACTGTTAATATTGCTATTAATGGATTTATGGTCTTTGGTGCGGCTGTTTATTCGATATTTAGTGTCATCTTTACTGATTCACTAAATATTACTAGTGCTTGGTCACAAATTCCACTTACTTTATTAGCTGGACTTGTTACTGTATTATTTGGTCTATTGTTTGGTTTAGCAGCTGTTAAATTCAAATCAGACCAAACAATATCTGGTTTTGCTATTAACGTTTTAGCAACTGGTATTGCGGCAATGGTAGTTTTATACTTAACAACCAGAACTCAAAAAGCGGGATCAGTTATTGTTTTTAGAGGACGTGAAGAATTAGCTTTATCTCCTGCAATTGGAACTTACCGTAACATTGTTTCATTTAAATTAGCAGTTGTTATTATAGTAGCTATAGCCTCATGGTTTGCACTTAGAAAAACAAGATGAGGTTTAAGATTTAGATCTGTTGGTGAAAACCCTCAAGCAGCTGATGTAGCCGGAGTAAATGTTAATCGTATTAAATGACAAGGTTTAGCGATATCTGGATTTATTGCGGGGATTGCTGGTGCGATCTATGCTCAAGTGCAAATTAATATTTTTTCACTTTCAAAAGATGTGCAAGGGTTTGGTTTCATCGCCCTAGCCATTATGATTACCTCAAGATGAAAAATTAGTTTTTCAGTAATTGTGTCATTATTCTTCTCATTCTTACTTGCATTCTCATTCTATGGAATTAATACCCTTGGTGCTTCATTAAGTAAATTTGCAGATTTATTAGCAATGATCCCATACTTAATTACCTTAATTATTATGATTATTTCAAGTAAGAATTCATATGGACCTGCAGCTGCAGGTATACCTTATGATAAGTCTAAGAGGTAATAAAACACATTACTCACTTAACAATAAAATAATAACCAATATTTGGTTGTTATTTTATTTTTTTAAGTTATATATAATTTATTATCATTTATATCATGAATTTTATTACATGCAGCATGATTAATTTAAATGTAAAAAATCAACCTATTTAAATAGGTTGATTTTACTTATTATCTTTAATAGTTAAATAAATTTCATCTAATTGATCTTGTGCAACATGTGATGGTGCACCAGTAAAGATATCCTCGCCTTTAGAATTTTTTGGAAAGGCGATAACATCTCTAATGCTACTATGACCTGCTAAAATCATGATGATTCGGTCAATTCCCAAACCGATACCACAATGAGGTGGAACACCATATTCTAAAGCATTTAGGAAAAACCCAAATTTAGATTTTTGTGTTTCTTCATCCATTCCAATTAGTTCAAAAACAGTTTTTTGAGTTTCCTGATCAAAGATTCTGGCAGATCCTGATCCAAGCTCAAAACCATTTAAAACCAAATCATAACTTTTAGCTTTGATTTGTGATTTATCTAATTCACTAATTTCTTCTAATGAATGATTAAATTGAGTAAATGGGTGATGTGCTGCAGCCCACGAGTTTGTTTCATGATCATATTCAAACATAGGAAAGTCAATAATTCATTTAAATGCATATTCATTTGATGCTCAATTGAATCATGTATTTAATTCTGTTCTTAAAGCACCTAAGGCCTGTGATGCCTTTTGGTAAGTGTTAGCAACAATTAAATATGTACCATCTTGTTTTGTTTGTCTATTAATTAATTTTTGAACTGGCTCTAATACTTTTGATGCAAAGTTTGAATGGTCTATTTCTCCATTATTTACAACAAAGTAAAACAAGGCATTTGCTCCATTTTTCTTAGCAATTTCTTCTAATGATTTAAATTGTTTTTTACTTATTTGTTCAGAAATTTTTAATAATCTTTTGCTTGATGCTTCTTTAATAATGTTAAAATCTGATTCAGCACAAAAATCATTAATATCAAGAATATGATTTTTAAAACGTAAATCAGGTTTATCATTTCCATATTTGGAAATAGCCTCATCATATGTAATTCTTTCAAAAGGAATTTTTATTTCAACATTCATTGTTTTTTTCATAACATATTGGAACATTTGTTCAATCAATGTTTGAAAGTTTTGAACATCAGTAAAACTAGTTTCAATATCTAGTTGAGTAAACTCAGGTTGGCGATCTTTTCGTGAATCTTCGTCTCGAAAACATCTGGCAACTTGAAAATATTTTTCAAAACCTGAAATCATTAATAATTGTTTAAATAATTGAGGGCTTTGAGGTAATGCATAAAAACTATTTAAATTACGAGTAGGAACTAAGAAATCCCTGGCCCCTTCTGGTGTGGCTTTTGAAAGCATTGGGGTTTCAATTTCCATAAAGTCTTGGTTTTGCAAAAATTCTCTGAGAGCAAAAATAAATTTATTACGTAATGAAAGTGTTTTTTGCATTATTGGTCTTCTTAAGTCTAGAAAGCGATTTTGTAGCCTTAATTCTTCCTTAACTTCTATATCATCACGAATTTGGAATGGTAATTCATTTGCCGCTTTAGATAAAACTTTATATTCTTTTACTATAACTTCAATTTCACCAGTAGGCAGATCTTTATTAATATCTTTCCGTAGTTCTACTTTACCTGTTACTTCTAAAACACTTTCTTTAGTGAAGTTGATTGGTTGATTAAATATTAATTGAGTAATACCAAATTTATCACGTAGGTCAACGAAGTTTAATTCTCCAAATTTACGTTTGTTTGCTACCCAGCCATATAAAGTCACAATTTGACCAATATTTTCTTTTCTTAATTGATTATTATTAATTTTTTTTGTCATTTATTCCTCCTCTAAAAGTTCTTCCAGAGCACTTAAAGTATCTTCTTGTATTTGTTCAATATCATTAATTAGGAAATTAACAAGTGAAGTAATTCCATTGTCTTGCTTTGAGAATGTTATTCTTTCTTTAGTCTCTAAGTTTTTTATAATAAATAAATCTGGATATTTTAAATCGGTTGTAATAATGTAATTAGCATTATATTTGCTTGCTTTTTCAAGCACTTTCTTAGATTTAACTAAGCTAAATTCAAAAATAGCTTGGAAGTTTGGAATTTGACTTAAAGCAATATAAAATTTCATTAAGGCAGCAATATCTGCCTCTTTATTTGAAGCACACAAATAAAGCTTAGTGCTTTGGTCTGCTTCTTTTAGGTTTTCAATTGATAATGATTCACTATTAGCAAAAAAGTCAATTAAACGTTCAACCCCTAAAGCAAAACCAACACTTGACAAAGATGGGCCGCCTAACTCACTAATTAAATTAGAATATCTTCCACCACCAATAATTGCAGCTTGTGATTTATCAGAGCGAGATGTTGCAATAAATTCAAAAACTATTTCATCGTAATAATCCAATCCTCTAACCAAATCCTCTGATACCTTATAATCAACATCTCAATCTTTTAAAGCTTTACATAAATTATCAAAATATGTTTTTGATTCACTTGATAAATATTTTGAAATTTTAGGTGCTTTTTTAACAAAACCAAGTTGTGAATCAATTTTATCATCTAAAATACGTAATACATTACCACTTTCAAGTCTTTCTTGGGAAATGCTTGAAAGTTGTGATTTATAAGGATGAAAATATTCTTTTAAGGCTTGTGAATATTTATCTCTTGTTTGTTTGTCGCCAATTGTATTAATTTTTAAGGTAAAGTCATCATTAGCAAAAACACTTAAAAGATTATTAGCTAATAAAATTACTTCTAAATCTTTTAAATAATTTTTTTCTCCTACGTGCTCAAAGCCAATTTGATAGAATTGGCGGTATCTACCTTTTTGAGGTTGCTCATAACGGAACATGGTACCTATATAGAAGAATTTTTGATTTGGGAGTGTGTGCCATTTATTTTCAACATAAGCTCTTACAAAGCTTGCTGTTCCTTCTGGTCTTAATACAATATTTCTATTACCTTTATCAGTAAATTGAAACATTTCCTTACGAACTAAATCGGAATCTCCAACACTTCTTGAAAATACTTCTTGGTTTTCAATAATAGGGGTATCAATTTCTTGATATGCTTGCTGTTGTCCTAAAATACGAGCCACATCAAAAATATGATTTCTGATTTGTGTTTTTTCTGGCGAATAATCGATTGTTCCTTTAATTTTACTTATCATAAAACTCCTTAATTTTAATATTTATATAATTATAATATAACAGCAAAAAGTTTAAAAAACAAATTAAATAAAATTCTTTTTTTGTTAAAATATATAAGCAATATGTTTAATTGCAGAAAGTAGAATCACTTCTCACCTGATGGCCCTATAGCCTTGGGTTTAGCTACAATTAAATGCATCAATAATGGTGCTTTTTGGTAGGTCGAGTGCGATTACTTTTTAAGTTATTTTTAATAAGGAGAAATTATTAATCATTCAGATAAAAGAAAAAGGCCTGTTGCAGAGCATTTTGTAAATCATGATATCCCTTATCCAAAGGTTTTTGTTATCGATTCAAATGGTGAAAAAGTTGGTGTACGAACAAAGGGTGAAGCTCTGGAATTGGCAATAAGTCAAAAAATGGATCTAGTGTTAATTAGTGTTGATCCAAAACCTATTGTTAGAATTCTAGATTATGGTAAGTTTAAATACGACCGTAAGAAAAAACAAAAAGAAATCAAAGAAAAGCAAACGAATATTCAAAATAGAGAAATTCGTTTAACACCAATGATTGGTGAAAATGATTTATTAACTAAGAGTAGAAAAGCACGTGATTTTTTACTTGATGGTGATCGTATTAAAGTATCCGTAAAACTTAGAGGTCGCGAAATAGGGAGAAAAGACTTAGGTTTAGTGGTTTTAGATAGATTCTTTACTTCATTAGAAGATATAGCTGATAAAACTACCGAACCTAAATTAGTAAATGATCGTTTTTTAGATATGAATCTCCAACCCAATAAAAATAAAATCGCTAAATACTTAAAAGAAAAGAATCAGGGAGTTGCTAATGCCTCATCTGATTCTGAACAAGGAGAAAAAAATGCCAAAAATGAAAACTAAAAGTGCTTTAAAGAAAAGAATTAAAGTTACTGGAACTGGTAAAATCTTAAGAGAACAAGCTTACCGTTCACACTTAGCACAAAATAAATCAACCAAACAAAAACGTCATGCCCGTAAATCTGTTTTAATGTCTAAGAGTGACTTAAAGAGATTTAAAGCTTTAATCTAATCTTGCTACCAAGGTTTCAAGATATTTATAATTATTATTAAGAAAGGAAATAAAATATGGCAAGAGTTAAAGGCGGAACAGTTACAAGAGCTAGACGTAAAAAATGACTAAAATTAGCAAAAGGTTACTTTGGACATAAATCAATTGGTTATAAAGTAGCAAAGCAAGCTGTTGTTAAATCATGAACATATGCATTTAGAGACCGTAAACAAGTTAAAAGAAACTTCCGTAAATTATGAATCGCTCGTATTAATGCTGCAACTAGAGCAGAAGGAATTAGTTATTCAAAATTTATTAATGGTCTTAAAAAATCAAACATTTTAGTTAATCGAAAAATGTTATCTGAATTAGCAATTCATGAACCAAAAACCTTTTCAATGTTAGTTGAATTAGCAAAAAATGCTTAATAACTAATGTTATAATATAAAAGTATTGGAGTAATCCAATACTTTTTATTCATTATTATTTTTATGGTTGTTTACTACCTTGTCAAGTTTTCTAAGCCAATGATTAACGCCACTTTTAGTAATATTATTGTCATTTTGCTCATTTTGCATTAAAACTAATTCATTTAATGACAGTCACGGATTTTCAATTCTAAGCCTAAAAAACATTAGTTGATCATTTGAAAATAAGTTAATTAAGTTATTTTCGAACATATAGTTAACATTATCAATATGTTTAATTGAGCTATTAGCAACTTTTTGGAGATTTGAAAAATCAATATTATTAATTCTATTTAAAACATTATCTTTATCTCGCAATATTTTAACATTTTGAAGCTCAAACCACGCCTTTTTAGCAGCAATTGCTGATAAAAAATCTAATAATTCATCTATTTTTTTAATATATAAAACATAGCGGCTACGTTTTTTAAGTAAGTGGAAATTAAAATTATATTTATTAAGTTTGGATAAGATTTGACTACTTTTTTTTAAAGATAGGGTAGAGATTTCAAGATGGTATGAAGTAGAATTAACATCTGAAATATTACCAGATCCTAAAAACACTCCTGCAAAAAAAGATGTTAAATACTCCTCTTTGTTAAAAATATTAGTGAAGTTTATCGAGTCCTTGTGTAGCATTATTTTCTGCTTTCATTCATCTTTAGAGAGGAAATTCAAATTCAGTTTTTTTATTTTATTTATAATTTTATCTTTAATATAAGTATTTTTAATAATTAAAGTATAGTAATCATTGTCTAATTTAGAGTTAGCAAAAAACAAACCTTTTAAAAGATATAAATCTTCAAGAGGTTTTTTTGAATTTATTAAGATTTCTTTTTTTATTTTTGATGTAAAGGATACTTTATTTTTCATATTTTTACCCCTCCACTAATCCTATGGAATTTACTTATTATATCATAGTTATATATTTATGTTTTATTAGTAATATTAAATGGAAATGTCACATGCAAGTTTTTTGCATGTGACATTTCCAATTAATAGTTTTTTCGTTATCTTTTTTTGCAACAAAGGAATCTATAATATAAATCAAAAAATAAAAAAATGATTAACCCCAACAGTCTAGGCAAAAAATTAAAAAAGTAGTGCAAAAAAGTAGTTATTCTACACGCAAGTGACTTTTCCAAAAAACATTTTTTTATTATATTGTATATTATGTTATAATTATAATAGGTCAAGAGATATCAAAGACATATTTATAACTGTTTAGAATTAGGTTTTTTGGCTTATTGTTATTTTTAGAAATTAACAAAGGAGAACAAATGAACAAATCAAGAATGAAAAAACTTATTTTATATCCTTCTGGTACTTTTTTAGGTGCTCTTGCGATATTTATATCATCACCATATACTTATCAACAAAAAGTAAATTTTTGGTATGAAAATCTTAATAATGAAAAATTTGAAGTTAGAGGTCAAGGAACAACTATTGCTTTAAACCAAAATAACGAGGCAATTTCTATTCCCGCTAACAATGACTTTGAACTAAAACTATTGTTAAACCCAGGTTTTGAAACCGAAAATGAAGAATTTTTAACTAAATTTAATAACGATTTTATAAATAAAGTTAATCAAAATAATTTAATTTATAAATCATTTGAAAAACTATCAATAATGCCTATTGTATGGTTTTATTTTGAAAACGAAACAGATAGGGAAAACTTTGTCAATAAAATTAAAGATTGGAATGAAATTTACAAATTTATTATTTTTGAAAATAAAAATACTACTCCACAAAATTATACCTCTCAAAGTTATGGCAGTTCCTCTGCATATCTTTATAACCAAAGTATTAAAACAAATAATTATATGAGATATGGAATTGATTTAAATTTAGAAAAATACAAGCAAAGTGTCAATAAAAACATTGATATTACAAATGCATCAGGATATTTAGACAATTCATATGTTAATAAAGTAGGAGTACTTGAGGCTTGGGCTTACCCATTTGATAAAAATTATCAAAAGCACTTTAAAGGCGGAATTGAAATAAATGATCTTAACGATAAAAAAGATGATTATTACAAAAGTCATTCAACATTTGTTTCGATGATAGTTGGAAGCGAACATGGTATAGATAAAACTTCTAAAATACACTTACACACATTTAATAAATTTGATGGTCAATGAATGTCAATTATTGAAAAAATGGTTAAAGAAGAAGGCATAAGATTAATTAACCATAGTTATGGTTACACAATGCGCTATGACGTAAATGGTACTGAAAAAATTCATCCCAAATATTTAGAAGGTTACTCTGAAAATGCATATTTTCTAGACTATATAACACGCAAGTATGCGGTAATAAATGTCTTTTCCGCAAGTAATGAGGGGAAAGATGATCACCACCTTATTACAGGACCACAATTATCGTTTAATTCTGTTATTGTAGGAGCATTATCTGATTGATCAACAAAAACAAACTTAAAATATAACACTGTAGCGGATTATTCTAATTATAGGTTGCATAAAGAGTACGAAAATATCTCAAAGCCATTAGTTGTTGCTCCCGCATATTTTTATGATCCAGTTTATAATGTTAATGAATATGAGCATGGAACAAGTTATGCTGCACCAGTCGTTACTGGTTTAATTTCTAATTTACTCAAATATAGATCAGATATTAGAAATAGCGATTATAAAATACCAATTGTAAAAGCAGTTTTATCGGCATCTGCTGTTAGTCCAAAGCACGATAATTTAACCTATAAGTCAAGTGGTTATGAACAAAAATTTGGTGCTGGAACAGTAGATTTTAAAACAATGTTAGAAGCAGCTAACAACTATTCAACACTAAAAATTCATCCAACTAATGATAGTGGTTTTGTATTTTCAAGTAAAGAAATAAATTTAAAAAAGAATCAAACGATAAAAATATCTAGTTCCTGAATGTTTAATGCTGGTCTTTTAAATCAATCTGAAGTTAGGCCAGAGTATAAAGAAAATACAAGTTGGTGAAATTCATTTTTAAATTTCTTTTCTCCATCACGTAGAAAAAGCCAAGAACTAGAAAAACAAAAAACTATTGCCGAGGGTAAAATGTGAGACTTAACTCATAAATCTGAAATTCGTTTGACTCAAGCTGAGGCAATAAAACGCCAAAACAACAATTGATTTTCTGATTATGACTTATATTTAGAAAAAAAAGAATCAAATGGAAAATGGGTTGTTGTGAAGATGATTCAGTCTGCAGTGAGTAATGATGAATTACTTGAATATAAAGCAACTTCTTCAGGGACTTATAGATATCGCATTAAAAAGTATGAGAAATATGACTTTAGCAATTCTGTATATGATTTAATAGCAACTACTCACGTGGTTAAAAATGAATAAAATAATTAGAAAATTGCTAATTAGTCTCATGACTTTAGTAGTTCCTATAACTTTATTTTCATGCAATGATAGCCAACCTCTTAGAAACGAACCTCCTGTTATTATAGCAGATAAGCCAGATGAATATTACGAAAATCAACTTAAAGAAATGTATGAAGATATTTACCAAGTATATGAACCACTTACAAAAAAAGGGGTTTTTGCCCCTAAAGAATGATTAGAGGAAGATCAAAAAACAATTAAAGAACAATATAAGCAAAAAGACATCGACACATTTAATATAACATTTTTCAGTAATTTTCCTCCTTATTTAGATGATCTTAAAAATGAAAAATGGCTTCAAGCTACCTATGTTCAAATAACTACTAAAGAGCAGTTCGATACTTACATTATCAAAAGATTTAAAGAACTAAATCAATCTGATGAATATAACAACGACTTAAAGATAAAAAAACTATTTGAAGAATTATATTTAAATAAACAAGATGCCTATGAACTTTTAGAAAACAATGTCATTTTTATAAAAAGATTTTCTGGTAACAATAAATCTCCGGTTGGTGGCTTTATAATTCCAATTTATGATAATAATGAAGTAATAATAACTTCATTTGGCACATACCCTAAACTGGATCCATCAGCTTTTGTAGTGCCAACTGTTTATCGACCAGATCCGTCCCGTATTTGAGAAGTTTTCTTAATTAAAAAAGGATTTAAATTTACATTTAAAGATATTGCAAGAGATTTTGAGACGACATCCCGTGATTTTAGGAATGAAGTCCATGATTGATATAAAAATGTATTTTTAAAACACTATTTAAAAGGTAAAACAGTCAATAAAACCTCTTAAGTTTTAACTTAAGTGGTTTTATATTGTATTTTGTTGGTAAAAATTGTTATTAGATTTATTATTTAATATTTTCAATGTTTAAACTTTTTAAACTATTTTTATATAAATTGTCAAATATAAGTTTTTCCTTAAAAAATTAATAGTTTATATGTGTGTAAACAGTATTTTACTCATGTTTGCGAGATTTTTCTGAATAAGCTTCTTAAGCAAAAGTTAAAATGCAAGTTTTTTGGTATTGCATAGTTTATATTTTTTATTTGGAAATTAATAGAATTAAAAATAAAGTATCCTTTCGAATACTTTGTAAATTAAGCAACAACTTTTTCAGTAAATTTATCGTTCTCAACAACGATGTATTTATCACCTGTTTGAATACCGTATGGTCTTAATGCCTCTACACCTTTGCATGTGCTTTCTTTAATTAATGGGAATAATGTTTTTGATTCAACAGAAACAAAAACACCTGAATAAGCCCCGAAACCACCTAATAATTTTTCGTCATTTAAAATACCAATAGTTAAGGTGTTAGGACGGAATTTTGCAACACGTTTTAATAATTCCCCAGTTCTTGAAAGCACAACAATGTATTTATATTCGCCTGATTTAACTTTTTTAGCAATTTCGTATGCAATTCTAGTACGTTTGTCACTTTGGTCTGAATTTTGTCATACACTTTCTAATTGTCTTTCGTAGTAATTTCTTGAGTAGAATTCTTTTTCTGCACGTCTTGAAATTGCTGTCATAGTTTTAACTGCTTCAACTGGGAATGAACCATTAGCGCTTTCTCCGGAAAGCATAGTTGAGTCAGCTCCTAATTCTACAGCGTAGTAAACATCTGTTACTTCTGCTCTAGTTGGGTGAGGTGAATTCTCCATTGAGTCAAGCATTTGAGTTGCTACGATAACCATTTTTCCAGCTTCACGACATTTACGAATCATTTTCTTTTGGTAGTATGGAACATCGTAATAAGGAATTTCTAACCCTAAATCACCACGAGCAACCATAATACCATCAGATGCTTCAATAATTTCATCGATATTTGTACATCCTAAGTGAGATTCGATTTTTGAAATAATTTGAACGTGTTGTCCACCATTTTCATCAAGTAATTTTCTTAATTCATTAACATTTTTTGCCGAGTTAACGAATGATGCTGCAACATAGTTAATTCCTTGTGTAATACCAAATTTTACATCGTTAATATCTTTTTCAGCTAAAAATGGTAATGAGAAATCAACGCCAGGTAAATTAACACGTTTATTTGTTTTTAATTTATGTGTGTTTTCGGCTCTAACTTTTACATAACCTTGCCCAACCTCTGTAACAACAGTAGATAATTTACCATCATCAATTAACACTTGGTTACCAATTTGAAGGTCTTGAGCCATGTCATAAGCAACACTAATTTCGGTTGCAGTACCTTCTAGGTTTTTGTATTTATCTGCTGTTGTATGGATTAATAAGTAATTTCCGGCTTCAACAACTTGACCACCATCTTTCATTTTTCCAATTCTAATTTCTGGACCTTTAGTATCTAACATTAAAGATACTGGAATTTGTAAGTCTTTACTTACTTGCTTTGCAAGCTTGAATTTATTAGATTGTTCTTCGTGAGAACCATGGCTAAAGTTAGCTCTAATAGTGGTTACACCATTTTCCACTAATGAACGCAATGTTTCATAGTTATCACTTGAAGGACCAATAGTCGCCACAAGCTTTGTTCTTTTGTCTGTAATTTTCATTTGTAATTAAACTCCCTATTCTTTTGATTTTGAAAATTTATACTATTCTAAGATTTACTGATATTTTAGATTAATATTAATATAATTGTAACAAAAAAAAACAATTTTAATAACTTAATTATTATCTTTTATTAAAATTGTTTTTCTAAAATTTTGTTATATAGTAATAGACCATTTTAATGGTATATTGTTTTTATAATTAAACAAAAATTATTTTGTATTATAATATACAACTATGGAAAATAATTACACTGCGGAGAATATTAAACAATTAAAAGGTCTTGATGCTGTTCGCAAAAGACCAGGTATGTATATTGGTTCAACTGATGTATATGGTTTGCATCATTTGCTTTGAGAAATAGTTGATAATTCTATTGATGAAGCATTAGCAGGATATGCTTCAAAAATAATTGTTAAATTACGAAGTGATGGATCGATTTATGTTTCAGATAATGGAAGAGGAATCCCAGTGGATAAAGCCAAAAATGAATCCAAAACGGCGGTAGAAATTGTTTTTACTGAATTACATGCTGGTGGAAAATTTGATTCTAATACTTATAAAGTTTCAGGTGGATTGCATGGTGTTGGATCAAGTGTAACTAATGCTTTTTCTACAAAATTAAGTGCTACAATTGCCCGCGGTGGTAAATTGTATTACACAGAATTTGCCCGAGATAAAATAGTTCAAAGAACTAAAATTATTGGTAAAACAAAAGAAACTGGGACAATAGTTGAATTTTGACCTGAATATGCTTTATTCAAAAAAGCCAAATTTAGTTTTGAAAGAATTGCTGAAAGGTTGCAAGAAAGTGCTTTTTTAATTTCAGGCTTAGAAATTGAACTTTATGATGAAATCAATAATTTAGAACAAAAGTTTAGATATAACAATGGATTAGTTAAATTCCTTGAATTTTTAAATAATACCCGAAGTCCATTAAATCCTCCTGTTTCTTATAAGGAAATAAATCGAGATATAGAGGTTCATTTTTCATTTCAATGAAATGATTCATATAATGATGGTTTAATACTTAGTTTTGTGAATAATGTTAAAACTAAAGATGGCGGAACACATGTTTTAGGCATTAAATCTGCTTTTAATAAAATTATTAATGAATATGCCCATAAAGATGGATATTTAAAAGGAAATAATATGTTTGATATTACCGATATTATGGAAGGTTTTACTTGCATAATATCGGTAAAAATACCCGAAAATATGCTTGAATTCGTTAGTCAAACTAAAGATAAATTAGGAACACCAGAGGCTAAAGCATGTGTTGATGAAGTTGCTTCTAGTTTCTTAGAATCATGACTTAGTCAAAACAAACCACTTGCTAAAATAATTATAGAAAAAATTCGTAAAGCATATGATGTAAGATTAGAAACTAAAAAGAAGCGTGAAGAAATTAGAACTTCTAAAAAAACTTTATCAGGTAAGAAAATTATTAGTGATAAATTAACCCCCGCTAGTTCGAAAAAAGCACACGAGCGTGAGTTATTTTTAGTTGAAGGAGATTCAGCTGGCGGCTCAGCAAAAAGTGGGCGAGATCGTAATTTTCAAGCTATTTTACCATTAAGAGGTAAAGTAATTAATGCTGAGAAAATTTCCCTATTAGAACTTTTAAAAAATGAAGAAATTGTAACAATTATCAATGCAGTAGGTGCTGGGATTGGCAAGAACTTTGACTTAACTAAATCAGAGTATGGCAAAATTATAATTATGACAGATGCCGATACTGATGGGGCACATATTCAATGTTTATTGTTAACATTTTTTTACCGCTATATGAAACCATTAATTGAAAATGGTTATGTATATATAGCAATCCCGCCCCTGTATAAAATAACTAATAAAACAAGCAAAAAAAGTCAATATCTTTGAGACGAGCAAGAACTTAGGGATACTTTTGAATCAAAAGGTCCAAATTTTGAAATTCAACGCTATAAAGGTCTTGGAGAAATGAATGCAGATCAGCTATGGGAAACTACCATGGATCCTAAGTCTCGTACATTAATACGTGCTACAATTAATGATGCATATTTAGCAGAAAGGCGTATTAGCACACTTATGGGGAATGATTCAACTAAACGTAAGGATTGAATAGATAGCAATATCATATTTGATGACTACGATGATTATTTAGAAAAATTTGCGAAGGTATAAAAAAAATATATTCAAGTTTAAAACTTGAATATATTTTATATTAACAGGATTCCTTTGTGCAAATTGAAATTTCCTTACGGAAATCTTTATAAACCGATGAAATACTGTTTTTTGTAAGAGTTGCATTTATTACTCTTGCTAAAAATGGACCAAGCGAAATAACTTTTAGTTTTTTAAATTTTGGAGACCATGCACTATTGTCAATACTATTTGTAACTATAACTTGGTCAACATCAGGATGATTTTCAAATATTTCAAAACCTTTTGTAAAAATACCATGTGAAGCAGCTACGATGATTTTTTTAGCACCTTTTTGCTTTAAGGTTTCAACGGCTTTTAAAATGGTACCGCCGGTATCGATAATATCATCAATAATTACAGCATTTTGGTTTTCAATATTGCCTAAAATACCCATAACTTCTGTTTTGTTAACTTCAGTGCGGCGTTTATCTATAATGCAAATTTGCACAGTATCTGCAATTAATTCAGCAAGGGTTCTTGCACGAACTGTCCCACCATGATCTGGTGATACAACGGTAAATTTTTCTCCAGTTTGCTTTAGAGCATAAGCAATTGGATATTGGCCTTTTAATTCGTCAACTGGAATATCAAAGAAACCTTGAATTGAAGGATTGTGTAAATCAACACAAGTTACTTTACTTACTCCTGCTTTTTGCAATAAATCTGCAACTAACTTAGCACCAATTGATTGGCGCCCACTTGCTTTACGATCTTGGCGTGCATATCCGTAATAACTTAAAATAACATTAATAGACTTAGCACTACCACGTTTTAATGAATCAACAAATAATAACAGTTCCATAATATTATCATTAACGGGGCGAGAAGTGCTGGCAATCAAAAAGACATCTTTGTCTCGCACAGTATGTTCAGAAACAAGCATTACTTCACCGTCAGCATAAACAGTTCGCTCAATTTTTGACATTGGTATATCTAAAAGTTGTGAAATATCACATGCTAAATTTTCGGAATTTTTCATTCCGAATAAAACTATATTTTCTTTATGCATAATTATGTTTATATTATATTTAATTATTATTTATTTGCTAGTGAAAAATTAATAAATCCTTGCTCTGTCCAATGACATAATAAAAGTTGATAGATGAGTATGCAAATGCTTTAAGTATTAGCATTACTTCAAAAAAAGTTTTAAAAATTATAGTTTAATAGTATTGGTTAAAATGCCGCACTAGAGTTTTGTTGGTACATTTTTTTCTATGTTCTTTAAGTAGGAATTGTTAATATTTTACTTTTGTTATGGATATTCCGGTTTGTTTGAATATCTATCTTATGCTTAAAAAATATTAATTTTGTTTTATTATTCGGAAATTTTCCAGATTTAACTCAATAACAATTCTATTTTGAAAATTAATCTTTGTAATATTTCTTAAATTCTTCTTTGTATCACTTGCTTAATTTATTGTAATATTCTTTTGATTTTTCAAGTGGGTTATAGAGATTAAATTTATTATCAGCAAAATAAGTATTAAGTTTAAAATTTTGCTTTTTAGGTAAACTTAATACTTTTCACTTTTGGTCTTTAACAATTCTATCATCACCAATTCGAGTATTATAATCATAGAAAACATTTAATTCAAGAGAATCATCAGTTATAAAAGGAATAACAAGGTTATGAAATGATCCTTGTTTATTAGATTGTAAGATATAAAGATCATTATTTTCTAGTAGTTGATAAATATTTTGGTAATTTAAGAACTCTTTTTCAAATTGGTTTATAATATCATATACTTTAGGTTTATAATCATCTGCTGAATTTAGCTCTTGATATCTTTTAATTATGATATTATCAAATTCCTGTTTAGTAGATATTTTGATAACCTTACTTTCATTTATTTCACTATAAAGAGGATCTGTTACATGATCAAAAAACTTGTATTTTCAAAAATATCCATGCTTAGCTTGATTTTGTTGATTAATTTTTGTATAAACCTCTTGAGAAACCGGAACGTATAATTCACTTATTTTTGAAATTGAATTAAGTTTATTTTCTAGATCATAATGAATTTTTACAACATCTATTTCAATGTTTAAATTTTCTTTGTATGTTACTGAATCATTTTTTATACTTCTAGAAGTTTCTTTATCTGATTTAGGATCTTTAGTGGGAACATTTGTAGTTGAACAAGAAAAAGTTACGATAGGCATAAGTATTGCACTAAATAATAATATTTTTACTTTATTTTTCATTTCGTACCACATGTGTTACAGCAATTATATCGTCAACTGAATTTCCAAATGTACTTGAAGAAACCTTATTAATTCTATATCTATAAATTCCAGAGTTAAAAACATTATATTCAATTAGTTCATCGTTGCTTGTTTTTGTATACACTCCTTTAACTGTTATTCAATTTCCTCTTGAATCTTTTCTCTCGAGAATTAAGTTATAATCAGAAAATCAATTACCACCTTGCCGTTCAAATGTTTCTTTATCTTTTAATCATAATTCATCATTATGCGTCTTTTTTCATTTTGCTTCTTCATGAGCTTTTCTCGAATTAGAAAAGAAATTTAAAAATGATCCTCACCAATTTGTCCTTGGTTCATTATTTTTCAAAATACCTGCATTAAATAATCATGAACTTGAAATTTTAATGCTCTGACCATTTCTTAGTCATAATTCATTACTTGTAATAATATCTTTGCCAGTATTTAAAGTTGGATTTACTTTTGCAGTTTTATAATTATTTGCAGCTTCTATCATTTTTCTTGCATCAGGTGTTCCTGCACCATATTTTTGTTCAAACCCACTGGTTTTATATGTTAAATTAGAAAATTTAGGACTAACTGCTGATGCTGATAAAATAGTTTTAATAATTGGAACCCTAAATTCACTCGCATAAATAGTTGGATTTCTTTTTAAGAAATTAGAAACAAGCCCAGTAATTAAAGGAGCTGCATAACTTGTTCCTTCATCAAACTCATATTCTCTTTTCATTCATGATTCATAAAACATATTGTAAAATGTACCAGGTGCGACTACTAGAGGTTTAGCTAAGGTTGCATATTCAGGTGCTAAGTTATAGTTTGTATAATATGATGTTTCATTTTTTTTAATATTTTTGCTGTTAGCTTTTTCGCCCAATGCACCAACAACAATTGAATTAAATGATAATTTACTCTGAGTAATTTGGTGTATTGGATTATAACCATCATTTCCCGAAGAAATAACATTTATTACACCGTATTTACGAGATATATAATCTAAAAAGTAAGAATTTTCGTTATAACCTTCAAAGTATTGTGGGTTTATATATTTTTGACCTGTTTTACTATCTATATAATAAAGTTGTGGCCCATAGCTATGATTTATAATTTTAACACCATCGTCTAAAACCATTTTCTCTATTGCATCTTGCCATTGTGTGCCATTTGTAAATTTTGATAAATAAATTGTAGCAGATCTATCAACACCAAATTGACTACCTGCAATCATTGATACAAAAACACCATGTTTTTCAAGTGGTGACTGAGATTCAATAACGGATTCTTCGTTTACTTTTAAGCCACGTTTGAAAAATTCAGAGTATTTATAATCAAATTTTTCATTTCCTGCTTCTAAAATACCAATTCTAGTAGTTTTATTTTCTGTGAGCCCTGCGTCTCCTTTTAGTATTGATAGATTTTCCTCCACTGATTGTTTAAAATTATTTATACTTTTTGTGGGGGCATTGTTTAAATTTGAATATGTTTTGCGATAATATTCAAACCCTGAACTATTACCTCAATTCCATTCTTTTATATTTTCATTCTTATAAATAATTATTTGAAAAATTTCTTTTCAATCTTTGATTTTTGTGGTAAAATTTTCTCTGTCGCTTTCTTTTTCAAAGTAGAAGTAAATAATTGGCATTATTCTACTTGGATTACCAGAAATAAATTTTAATTTATTATTTTTAACTTTATTAATAAAATCATTATTAAATTGTTGAATAAAATCAATGTTATCAGATTCAAACCCTGGATTCAATAATAATTTTAATTGATAATTATTATCAACGGGAACATTAATTATTTCCCCATTATCTGATAAATCTTTAACAATTGATTGTTCCCTAACTTGGAATTTATCGTTAGTTAAATTACTATATCAATAATTATTATTTGTTTTTTGGTTAGTTGTTTTTGAATGGGGTACTAATACTGTACCAATTGTTGCTACTATTCCCAAAGGAATTAGTAGCCTTTTTTTAATGCTTTTTAACATAAGTATATTTTTCCTTTCTAATATTTATTTGAGTTATAATGTGGTATATCTTTTTTAATGACCACATTATAATTATATAATACATTTTATATTATTATATTCAATAAAAGATATATATCTTACTTTATAATTTATCATTTATAAATTTATTAAAATTTAAAAATATCAGTTTGTAAAAAACTATGTACGAAAACTTTTATGATACTTTTACTTATTCCCGATTTATTCTGTGCATCCTAAAATAAATATTGGATAAAATTTACTCGCAGTTCTTTTAATTATATTACTTAATATAGCGGTTGGTTTTAGCGGTAGTTTAGAAAATTTTTTATTTTATCTGTTTAAATCAAATTTTAAGAAATACTGCTTTTGATATTTAAAACGATTATTTTGGTGCTTTTCGTATGAACTGAAAGATAATTTTATGAATTTTTTGGGTTATTCTGTGGCATCTTATTAGACAAAATTTTATACATTTGTTAGTTTTGCAAGTCTGATAGCAACACTTTTCTTTTTATAAAAAGTATTCGGAATTTGTCCGAATACTTTTTATATGTATTATTCTTTATCTTTTTTAGTATGATTATAGATTAAATTGGCTAATTCTTCTTTTGACATTTGTTCATAACCAAAGATGTTCAATGTTTCAGCCATGCGGTGCAATTGCTCTTTAGGCAATTCTATAATTTTTTCAATTGCTAAATCTTTTTCTGTTTTTTGAACTTGTTGATTTACTTCATCTTGGTTAGTTGTTTGGCTATTATCAGTTGTGCTAGTTTGATTTGTAAATTGTTCAGCATTCATTGCCCCAAAAGGATTATTTATATTACCATTTTTCATATTTTTATTTCATTGTTCCATAAATATAGCACTATCATGTTGAAGTTTTTGCATCATAAACAATTGTTTAATTTTAGTGACATTTTTAGAAATAAAGAAAAAATGGATAACGCTTAAAACTAAGATGGTAATATGCATTACCAAAGCAATTAAATTAAAATTATTTGATATATCGTAATTTCCCCTAAGCGTACTATTAATTAAATTAATAATTGAAAGAATTCCGTGAAATTTTGACAGCAAGATTGCACCAGTAGATAAAATTGCAAAGCTTTTAAATTTATAAGATTTAATTGTTGATGAGATACCAAAAGTAAATACCAAGATTGGTAAAAAAGATGTTATAAAGAAATCAATAAGAATTTGCGTTCTTCACACTGCATCATAATCTAAAGTTATGTTATTATTGTTAGTATTTGGTGTGTTTTGAGTTTGTTGTTTTAGCGCCTCAATATAAGCTGTTTTATTTGCTAAAGCATTAAAAAGGGGTACAAGGGATAAAATTGTGATTAATGCTCAAAAAGCGATAAATAATATTATCCAAATTCTGAAGTGGTTTTTTTCATTATTTCATAAGTTGTTTAAATCAAGGTCTTTTTCATTAATTCTAAATGTACTACTCATTATTCTCCTTTTATAAATTCCTCATAATTATACTCTGCTATATTAAATTCAGAAGGCGGAAGTGAAAAAAAATGCATTTGTTTTTTTGTAATTGGATGTTCAAATTCTAATTTATAGGCATGTAAGTATTGGCCAAAGTCATTTATCTTTTTATTGTACATTGGATCACCATAAATTGGGTTACCAATATATTTTAAGTGAACTCTTATTTGGTGTGTTCTTCCGGTTTCTAATTCACATTTAACAAGTGATTTAGGTTTTTTATCTAAATAAAAACTTTTTAGCACTGCTACATTTGTGATGGCATGTTTCGCATTTAAATTTGTAACTGTAAATTGTTGTCTGTTTTTTTGGTCTCTTCCGATAGGTAAATTAAGTTTTAAAAGTGAATTTTCTAAAATACCATCACAAATTGCCAAATATTTACGATTTATTTCGTGATGAGCAAATTTATCTGCTAATAAATTATGAACTTCGTTATTTTTAGCAATTAATAATAATCCGCTTGTATCTTTATCAATCCGGTGCACGATGCCTGGACGTAATAATCCATTTTCATTTGATAAATTATTTTTAAAATGATACAAAAGTCCATTAACTAAAGTTCCTGATTCATGACCTGGTGAAGGATGGACTACAAGTCCACTGGGTTTTTCTAAGACTGAAAGGTATTCATCATCATAAATAATTTTTAAATCCATTTTTTCAGGTTTAATATCTAATATTTTATCAATTAATCGAATTATTAGTATTTTTTGTCCCTCACGTACTTCGAATTTTGGTTTAAGTATTTTGTTTTCGTTTACAAAAACAGCACCTTCTTCAATTAAAGTTCGTGCATCATTTCTTGAAATATTGGAATTATTTGAAATGTATTTATCAATACGTTCTTTATATTCTACATTTATTTCTATCATTTGTGTTATTATATCAAAATTTATTTAAATAGTTGTGGTAAAATTTAAATATGTTAGGTTTTTTAGAAAAAAGAATGCAAAAGACCCTCGAGAAATTATCAAAGAAAATACAATTAACAGAAGCAGATATTCTTGAGGTAACTAGAGATATTAAATTAGCATTGTTGGAAGCTGATGTTAATTTAAAAGTTGTAAAAGAATTTATAAATAATGTTAAAGAAAAAGCTTTAACTGACCCAAATTTAAAAAAGTTAAATCCTTCACAACATTTTATTAAAATATTGCATGGCGAGCTTGTAAAGATTTTAGGTCAAGAAGGGAGTGAATTTAAAATTACTAAAAAACCATACATCATTATGATGTGTGGTTTGCAAGGCTCAGGAAAAACAACCTCAAGTGCTAAACTTGCATATTATTTACGTAAAAAGAAATTTGTTGAAAATCCATTAGTTGTTGCAGCGGATATTTACCGGCCAGCCGCTGTTGAGCAATTAGTAACTTTGGCTAAAAGTATCCAAGTAGATTATTTTGAACAAGGGGTAAATGCACCAGTTGATAAAATTGTGGAAAATGCCCTTGCTCAAGCTAAAGTAAATAATAACGATTTAATTATTATTGATACCGCTGGTAGGTTATCAATTGACGAACCCTTAATGGATGAATTATTTAGGGTTAAAAAGATTGTTAACCCTAATGAAATTTTCTTTGTAGCTGATGCAATGTCAGGTCAAGACATAATTAATGTTGCTTCTACTTTTAATGAAAAATTAAAATTAACAGGAACTATTATCAATAAACTGGATTCAGATGCGCGTGGTGGTGCTTCATTAAGTTTAAGGTATATTTTAAACATTCCAATTCGTTTTATTGGTACAGGCGAAAAGATTTCGAATTTAGATTTATTCCATGCCGATCGGATGGCTGATCGTATTTTAGGTATGGGTGATGTAATGAGTTTAATTGAAAAAGCTCAAGATGTTATTGATCAAGATAAAGCTGCTCAAATGGTATATAAAATGTTTTCTGGTGAATATACCTTAGATGATTTACTTGAGCAAATTCAACAATTCCAAAACCTTGGAAAATTTGGTAAAATATTAAAAATGTTACCAGGTAATTTATCTGATAAAATAAATAATGATCAAATTGATAAGGCAGAATCCAAAATGCATTATTTCAAAATATTAATGTCATCAATGACTAAAAAAGAACGTAAGAATCCAAAATTATTACGCCAAGCCTCTCGTAAAGAAAGAATATTAAAAGGAAGTGGTCGTAGCGCTCAAGAATTTAATAAGCTAATGTCTGATTATGATTCAATGGTAAAAAGAATGAGTGAGATGGGCAAAAAGATTAAGGCAAATGGCGGAGGCTTTGATCCTAAAATGTTTGGTTTTTAGAATTTATGCAATAGAAAACAACAAAAGATTTACACTTTTGTTGTTTTTCTTATTGCCTTATTAAAATTAATCTTTATAATACTTTTTAAATTCATTATTGAATCATTTGAAAATTTCAATACTTGCTATTCTTACTTTTTCATTATACTCAGTACTATTATTTGAATCTGTATCAAATTTAACTGGTTTATTTTTTGGAATTGTAAATACAACTCATGAACCTTTTTTCTCTCTTGGATCAATATATTCTAGTGTAACAGGTCTTGGAGGAAGTATCATATTTACAATATTGACTAAAATTGTTCCGTCTGGTTTATCAAACGGAATAATGAAATATGGCAAATCATACAAATCATTTTCCTCATATGTGTTTGAAATATAAATATCATTAGATTCTAAAATCTTATTTAGGTTTTGATTATTTAAATATAACTTTTCAAAAGTTGTAATAATTTCCGAATCTTGTGTTTTAATAGTACCAATATTGTTTAATTCCTTAAATCTTGTTATTATTAAGTTGTTAAAATCGTCTTTTGAAGATATTTTTGTAAAAAAATTATTAGGGAATTTTTTTTCTTTTAAATGAAAGAATTTGTCATTAAAATATTCTGACCTGAGTTCGTCGTTAATTATTCAAGTATATCCTTTTATTGAATTAGGAACAAACTGCTCAAATTTCACAAAATTATCAAATTTATTAAATAGTTTATCATAAATTTTTTGGAGCTCAGTTTTAGTGGGTTCATAACCTTTGATTTCTTTTTTGGGTTCTGTACTAGTTCGTTCATTTTTGTTTTTGGTGTTACTTTTTATTGAAGAAATTATGTCTTGTTCACTATCAAGTTTTGTCTTTTTTTCATCTTTTGGTTTATTAACTGGATCTCTATTTTGGCTTGGGGCACAAGATAATGCAATTAGCGGGGTCAATACAGGAGACAAAGAAACTAATAATTTATTTATTTTAGTCATTTTGTACCACATGAGTTATTGCAACAATATCATCTACGGAATTAGTGAAAGAACTTGAATACCATTTTCTAACCCTATACCTATAAATTCCAGATTCCAAAACTTTATGTTCGATTAATTCATCATTAGTTACAACAGTTGAAATGGTTTTTACTATTTTTCAATTTCCATTTAATTCTTTTTTCTCAAGAGTTAAATCATAGTCTGCAAACCATTTATTATTTTGACGTTTTTTAGCTTCTTCTTTTTTTAACCAGTATTCACCTTTATGAGTTTCTTCGCTAAAAAACTTTTTAGTGAAGAAGGATTCGATAGTTTCATCATTTGATAAAGTATAATTACTATACTTGTAATCCCACCAGTTAAGTTTTCTATCAGGTAATACAAACATTAATTTAGTGTCAGGCCATTTTAAAATACCTGCATTAAACATTCAAGAGCTAGAAATTTTAATAGTTTGACTTTTATTTAATTCTAATTCAGAACTAGTAAGAACATAACTACCTGAGGACAAATTTGGATTAACAGCTGCTACTTTATGATTTTGGGCAGCCTGTAACATTCTTGAGAAATCAGGGGTGCCAGAACCATATTTTTCTTCATAACCACTAGTTTTATATTTTAACTCACGAGCTTTAGGACTTACAGATCCTGCTGATAAAATAGATTTTATTATAGGGACTCTTTATGTGCTGCTTTTAATATCTGCTCTCAATTTTAATAAATTTGAAATCAGTCCAGTAACTACTGGAGCAGCATAACTTGTTCCATGCTCATATTCATTAACATTATAAACTGGATTATAAAAATATGCGGGAGCAACAACTAATGGTTTAGATATATTTTTATACTCTTCTTCTAATCTATAATTAGAATATTCAGCAACTAAGTTTTGAGATATAGTTAACTCATTTGATTGATCTGAAAGTAAACCAACAATAATAGAATTAAATGATGTTTTATCATTGCTTATCTTATGTTCATCAATTTTGCCATCATTACCTGCAGATATTACGTTAATAACTCCATAATTACGAGACAGATAATCTAAATAATATGCATTTTCTGTATATCCAAAGTAGTTTTGCTTTCTATCCTTTTTATATTTTGTACCATAGCTATGGTTGATCAATCTAATTCCTTGGTTAATAACCATATCTTCTAAAGCTGTATTTCAATCCCCATCAGTACTAAAGGTAGATAAAAATACTTGCGATGTTTTATCAATTCCTCATTGACTTCCAGCTATTAATGAAACTATTGTTGAATGGCTTTTAATATTATAATTAGTTTTACCTTTAGAATTTAATTCATTTAATCTTATGCCACTTTTAAAATATCTTTTATAATCGTTATCAAATGGATATGTGTAAACTTCTAAAATTCCTATCTTGTTGTTCGAAGCATTAGAACGTTGCTCTTTTTTTAAGTTCACAATTGAAGCATTTTTATCGATAGTTAAACCAAATTGTTCTACATTTTCTACCTGTTGTGGTTTTATAACTAATCTTTTTGAATTATAGTTATATGAGTTTCAAATACCTTGTTCATTAATATGATTATTTTTATATACAATAATTTGATAAATGTCATTTCAGTCACCAATTGCATTTATGAACTTTCTCCTTTGTGCTTCGCTTTCGAAGTAAAATCAAACTATAGGTATTATTTTGCTTTCTTTATAAGAAGCAAATTTTAAATCGATAGATTTAATTTTAGCTATAAAATTAGCATTAAAACTTTCAATAAAATTTTCATCTTCAGTATTAATATCAGCGTTTAAAAGTAATTTTAATTCAAAGTTATTATTAATTTTTCACTCAGTTTCTTCCCCATCCAGTGATAAAGTAGATATACTTTGTTGTTCTCTAAATAAACATGGACAGCAAAATTTAACATTTTAGTTATTTATAATTCCATAGCAAATTGCTGTGGAGTTTTTCAGTTTAAGTTTGATTGAATTCGGTCATTGTTGTACCAAATTACATATTCTTGTATCATATCATTAAGTTCATTAAATGTTATTTTTGAATAATCTAAATCATTTAATAATTCAGTTTTAATGATTCCAAACCAATATTCAATTTCTCGATTATCAAGAGAATTTCCCACTCTTGATAACGAAATAATCCCACCAAGATTTTTAACTTCTTTAATATATTGATGATGTGTATATTGAAAGCCATGATCTGAGTGAATGATAAAATTTTTGGATTTGTATTGCTTTAATGAATTTAAATTGTCTAAAACTAGTTCTAGATTATTACTTTTTGATAATTTAAAACCAACAATTTGTTTAGTTTTATGAGACAAAATTGCAGACAAATAAACGTGTGATTCTAACACATCTTTTGGCGCTTTTATATATGAAACATCAGTTGCATAAATATTTCGATTGTTTTGATCATTATAATCACGATTTACGAAGTTATCAATCTGAGTAGATAGATTTTTAATTTCTTTTCGTTTTGATTTTTGTCTAAGCTTACATTTTAGGCCTAAAAGGTTCATATATCTCCCTAAAGAACGTTCGTTTATATCTATTTTGTATTTTTTAGATATGTAAACACTTAGTTTTAACCTTCCATATCTTGACTTTGTTTCTGCGAACGATTTTTCGATTACATCACTATATTTAGGGAGTTTTTGTGCAATTTTAATATTTTGAGTTTTAGAAATTGTTTGTCTAGAAATGCCAAAAACTTCTGCAAGCTTAACATAACTTATACTAAAACTTTTAGATTCAATAACTTTCTTACTTTTAGGTAATTCGTTGGTAATTTCATAATATCTTTTAGCTATTTGTAACAAATCATCACGATCAAAAATATCTCAATTTGGTTCTCTTTTCGTCTTAGGTTTGCCGCTTCCTTTTTTGCGGCTTTCACCTTTCTTTGTCTGCAATAAGTCTTCCATACCTAAATTATAATACTTAATTATTTTATTAATTCTAACTTTTACACTATTTCTTTGTAAGTTTTTTGTTTCTGGTGATATTTGGTAAATAGCTTGGTAAGCACCTGGGAAACCTGATTTTTGATATTCTTCATATATTTTTGCAAATTCTTCTTTCTTTAAATGTCTTGACATAATTTATCCTTTCAAAAAAATTCTTCGTTGGTACCAACGAATGGTAACAGAAAAGCTAACATTTACATGTTAACTTTTCTGTCCGGCTTTAAAATTCGATTTTTTTAGTATTGATATTTTTATACAAATCTATTATTTTTTCGTTTATTAATTGTTTTGAAGAAAGTGCCACAAGCGGCAGCATAACGACAGGTGGTGCTAAGATTTTCCTTATTATATTTTTATTAATTGGAAATGTCACATGCAAGTTTTTTTGCATGTGACATTTCCAATTAATAATATTCTTGTATCATATCATTAAGTTCATTAAATGTTATTTTTGAATAATCTAAATCATTTAATAATTCAGTTTTAATGATTCCAAACCAATATTCAATTTCTCGATTATCAAGAGAATTTCCCACTCTTGATAACGAAATAATCCCACCAAGATTTTTAACTTCTTTAATATATTGATGATGTGTATATTGAAAGCCATGATCTGAGTGAATGATAAAATTTTTGGATTTGTATTGCTTTAATGAATTTAAATTGTCTAAAACTAGTTCTAGATTATTACTTTTTGATAATTTAAAACCAATAATTTGTTTAGTTTTATGAGACAAAATTGCAGACAAATAAACGTGTGATTCTAACACATCTTTTGGCGCTTTTATATATGAAACATCAGTTGCATAAATATTTCGATTGTTTTGATCATTATAATCACGATTTACGAAGTTATCAATCTGAGTAGATAGATTTTTAATTTCTTTTCGTTTTGATTTTTGTCTAAGCTTACATTTTAGGCCTAAAAGGTTCATATATCTCCCTAAAGAACGTTCGTTTATATCTATTTTGTATTTTTTAGATATGTAAACACTTAGTTTTAACCTTCCATATCTTGACTTTGTTTCTGCGAACGATTTTTCGATTACATCACTATATTTAGGGAGTTTTTGTGCAATTTTAATATTTTGAGTTTTAGAAATTGTTTGTCTAGAAATGCCAAAAACTTCTGCAAGCTTAACATAACTTATACTAAAACTTTTAGATTCAATAACTTTCTTACTTTTAGGTAATTCGTTGGTAATTTCATAATATCTTTTAGCTATTTGTAACAAATCATCACGATCAAAAATATCTCAATTTGGTTCTCTTTTCGTCTTAGGTTTGCCGCTTCCTTTTTTGCGGCTTTCACCTTTCTTTGTCTGCAATAAGTCTTCCATACCTAAATTATAATACTTAATTATTTTATTAATTCTAACTTTTACACTATTTCTTTGTAAGTTTTTTGTTTCTGGTGATATTTGGTAAATAGCTTGGTAAGCACCTGGGAAACCTGATTTTTGATATTCTTCATATATTTTTGCAAATTCTTCTTTCTTTAAATGTCTTGACATAATTTATCCTTTCAAAAAAATTCTTCGTTGGTACCAACGAATGGTAACAGAAAAGCTAACATTTACATGTTAACTTTTCTGTCCGGCTTTAAAATCCGAATATTTTTAATATAAAGAAAGAGAGGTAGTTATGAGACATTTAAAGACTAAGGAATGGGTCAAAATATTCGATTTATACGATAAATATTTGAATTTGAGAATAACGAAGGCAGAATTTGAAAATTTATGTTTTGATATCAGAAAAGTATACTGAAATAAAGAATCAATGAGAAATATTTTAAAGAAAAGAAAACTGTATAATTTAAATATGACATAGAATCACAAAGTGGTAAATCACCTAAGAAAGATAAAGGTGTTGGGAGAAAGAAAAAGAAAGTTCTCGATTATACATGAATTGATACTCTTAAAGATGATGAAAAAGATGCAGTTATAAAATACTACTATCGAATTTTTAATGAAAATAATATTGATGCAGATATCTCAAAGATAAAGAAAATCAAGAATCTTTCACATACTAAAAAATCTAAAATGATATGTGTTTCAAGATCTACATATTATGAGAAATTGAAAGATAACAACAAACCTAAAGAGATAAATGTCAAACACAAAGAAATAATTTTTAAAAGTTTTGTCGAAAATAAAGAAAGGTATGGACGAAGAAGACTTGCTAAATATATTTTCCAAGAATATAATATTCAAATAAATCCTAGAACCCTTGGGAATTATATGAAAAAACTTAATTTAAAAACATTTGTTAGACAAAAACGTAAAAACAAAGAATCTAAAAATACTTGTGTTAAAGTGCCTGATTTAGTAAAACGAGATTATAATTCAATCAACAATAATATATATGCAACAGACGTGACCTATATACCAGCACCAAAAGATATTGAACAGAATCATATTTATTTATCTGCAATTATTGATCATAAAACTAAGTTTGTGACCTATGAATTATCACTTAGAAATGATACTGAACTAATTTTGAATAATATCACCAATACAAAATTCAAAAATAATTTTATTTTACATTCTGACCATGGAACTGCTTATTCTTCGCTTGAATATACTAAAAAAATAAAATCACTAAAAGGTAAAATATCAATGTCAAGAATTGGTAATAGTCTTGACAATCGTGAAATTGAGTATTTCTTTTCAATTCTTAAAAGTGAAATTTTCCCAAATTTTGATCAAACCTGTAAAAGACTTACTTTTATTGAATTATCACAAAAAATCAAAGAATTTATAAACTGATATAATTATAAAAGAATAAGATAAAAAAAACCTTCCCAAAGCATTCCGTTTGGCTTAGCCAAATGGTATGCTTTGGGAAGGTAAAACCGTCCGAAAAAAATTTCCCAGTTTAAAGTTGTGCTAGTAATTAATTCTTTTGATTTAAATCAAAAAATTAAATTTTATGCATGAGACCCTGAAAACAATAAGGATCATAAAGATTTAATCAGCAAATATCTTTATAATGAAAAAGGGACTATTTCAGATAAAGATGGTAACCCTATTCCAAATCCAAAATATGATCTTTATATTGATGTAAATACTGGAACAAAAAAAGAAATTGTTTATATTGATAACTCCCTTTTTTCAGATGCAGTATTAGAAAGAATGCATTTTTTATATCCAAAATTAGATATTAATTTTAAATATGGAGTTATTGCGGAAGCTAGCGTTTTAGGTAAAGGAGCTTTAAGGAATTTATTTGCAAATAATTATGATAGAGTTGAAAATTATTTTGTTATTAAATTATTATCAAAAGAAGGTGAAACATATAATAATCTTGAAACACCTGAAATTAATGAAATTGATGCATCAAAAGGCCAAAGTCAGGCATCTTATATGTTTAATGAAGGGATATATGTTATTATAGCGAACTCCGAAAGTAATATAAGCAACATACAACTTATACTAGTTGATAAGGACAACAAACCAAATAGTTATTTCTTAGAAGAAATTAAAAACAAAAACATTAAAATTAATTTAGAGGGTCTTGACTCAAAAGTTGGTTTATCTGATTTTATTTTTAATTTTTGAGATATTAAAAATAATTTATTAGCAAATTCATTCTTGACATATCTTATAGATAATAAAGGATTATTTAGAGAAACAGCAACTAAATTAAATTATGATGATATTAGGAAATATTATTTAGAATTTATTAATAGTAATTTATATGCTATAAAAGATTATAATGAAGCTTTGAGCCATAATATTTTTGGAAATAAATAAAAGTAATTGAAAAAGGCTATCATTAAATGGTTTAGTTAAAGAACAAAAAGACTTAATTATAGAAAAAGTTAAATCCTTTGTTATTAAAGAAATTGATAAATATACTAATTCAAATAAAATGAAACCTCTTATTTATGATAAAGATTATTATATAGAAGAATTTACAAGTTCAAGAAGTACTGAATTATTTATAGAAGAGGCCGGAATGGTCGAAATTGAGCAAGAAGGTCAAGAAGACTATTTAACAAAAAATATTAATATTAGAGGAATAGGAAAATATAGAAATTCTAGTTCAAGATTTGAGTATGATAATCACGCAAATCAAATTATTTACCCACCAATAGATATTAAAGACATATTTAATGGACTTAATTTTAATAACGTTATAAATATTGCTAAAAAAGAAGTTAGAAAAGAACTTGAAATTGATGCTGGAGTTGATGAAGAATTAGTAGATAGAGTGTATGAAACTAAAATAAAAGAAGCTATTATTAAAGTAATAGTAGATTATTTAAAAGAATATAATGTTAAATCTCCGATAAAAATCAATTTAAATAAAGATATAGAAATAAGCAATTTAGATACTGTCATAGCTAAATTGAAAAATAATAATAGTGATGTTTATTTAAATTTAATTGGTAAAAATGCCAATATTTTAAATAATAAAGAGATTGTGTTTAGAAATGTAGGAAAGAATGATATTGTTAATTTAAATGATTTAACAAGCTTATTACTAAGTAAACAAAAATCTTTAAATGAAGATAGGCTTTTTGATGTTAAAGACAAAGCAATTAAATTCATTAATGAAACAGCGAATGAGATTAACTTAAGAGAATATCAAGATTACTTAATATTTGGAAATAATAGCTTTATTTATTGATTAGATTTATTAATTGATTTCGAAAACACGGAACTTAAAAGTGAATCACTCAAATTAAAAATAAAAGAAGCAAAAGAATGAATAGAAAACAACAAATTTATTGATAAGGAGAAATCTTTATTAATACCATTTGCGCCAACTAAAATAGAAGAAATAAATAAGTTAAATAAACATAAAGAAACTATTTTAGAAAGTCTAAATGATAAACTTTTAGAAAACATAGTTTTTTATAAGAGTTTTATAATCTTACCGATCAAACAAAAATCATTTAATTATGGATATGGTGGTATAGCTAATTACTATTCAAAAGCAAAAAGTAATGAGTTTAATGAAACAGGATTACCAATTGATAAAAAACCAGAAACAATAATTAATATTAATGATAATCCAAAAATTAATGAAAAAGATATAGAGAAAACAATCGAAAAAGATATAGAAAATAATAAAAGTAATAAACCCGTAACAAACAAGACTGATGAAGAAAAAGCTAGACAAACAAAAAGAATAGTGGGATATAGCTTTTTAGGTTTAGGGATTGTAGCATCTTTAATTTTATTAATTTTTGTAGCTAAAATTTTAGCTAAAAAATGAGGTTGAAAATTAGGTGTAAAACTTCCTAAGTTTATGAATAAACAAAGGGTTAAATAATTTAAGAAAGGAATTTATGAAAAAAATTAATTTATATATGGATGAAAAAGGCACTCAAGAAAGACTTAACATTAGCGTTCCTTTTTCATATAAAAACAAAATTAAATACGCTGATGACAGAATGACTTCTTACGTAGGAAACATTCTAATGATACCAGAAGATAAAGTAAAAAATATTGAGAAAGAATATTTAAAGATTGTTGATGATTTTTTAAAACAAAATCACCAGCTTAAAAATAAAAGTGAACTAAAAGGGCAAAATATACTAAAGGGCAAGAATTTTCGTAATGGTATAGCTTCTTTAAAAAACTCAAATCTAAATTTTTACATAAAGTTATTTAAATTACTTAATAAAAATAAAATTGAGAATATATTGTTTATGGTGAGTAAGGTATCATCTATAGTATCGGAAAGAATTAGTGATTTCATTTATTATTGTGATGAGAAAGATATTTTGCCTGCATATTTGTTTAAGTATTCAGTAACCAAATTTATAAACAATGATGCTTCAGAAGAGTTTTGAAAAATTCTTGTAGATAAGACGAAAGACGCGGAAGAAATCATAAAGGCATTAATATATGACATAAATGCTTTTATTGAAAGAAACTTACGCAACGCAAGAACTATGGGTCAGAACGAAACATTGTCACAACTAACTAAACAAATGGAGTATGCACTTAAATCATTTAAACCGCAAATTAAACAGAAAGATATTGAATTTAATTTAAATTCATCACTATTTGATTGAGCATTAGATTTGCGAATTACTGAAAAAACTTATAAAGGGGAGATTTATGAATATGATTTATATTTAGATAATGGAATAAATAAAAATATTTTTAAAAATTCGAATATAAAAAATATTTTTCCAGAAAATGATTCGAAACAAGTTATTGGTATTCAAATTTCAGATAATATTGTTAGTATCGTTGGGAAATTACTTTCTTTAATAAATCAAGATTTAAAACATGATCAGAATGAAATAACTAAAATAAAAAATATTAGAAAAGAATTTTTTGATTTAAATGAAGATCATTTTGAACTGGTAAAAGAAATGGGTGATTTCTTATTAAATAAAGATTCAATTTTCCACTATGTTATGGATACATTTTTTGATGACTTTGCTATCATTTGATCGTTTATACAAACTATTTCCAATTGATCAACTTTTGAAGATTTTCAATCAATTTCCTCAAATGATCATGCTGATAATTTTTTAAAAAATTATGTTTTTTTTATGGAGCAAAAAATAACAGATATGTTTATAACTAAACAAGTGGAAAAAGAAACAAACAAAACTTTAAGGCAATTAGTTAAAGAAAAACTTGCAAGACCAATTTAAAAAACAAACACACTCTATGATCTTGATTTATAGAGTGTGTTTGTTTTTTTAGTCTTTAACATTTTTTGTTAGCAAAAGAGAATTTACACAAAATTATCTATGCTACCATTTTAATAAATAATTTATTCATCAAGTTCAAACAATTCAGCTGGGTTTAATTTAAATTGTAACTGGGAAGCAGTTTTTCTGCCGTTGTCACCACCTTTTCTTTGGATAGTAACCCTTCCTATATTAATTGAACCTTCTTTTGAAATTTTCACTAGTCCTTTATTGAAGTAAAAGTCAATTACTTCATTTACATTTTTCAAAATTCAGCGACTATTTTGATTTAGTTTTTGGGCAACCAAAACTCATTCAGCATGAAATTCCCCCCTTCCTTTTATGATATCAGTTATAATAATTAATTTATTTTTATCAAATCAATCGATTATTTTTTCTATTTTATCATCTTCAAATTCAGAAATAAACATTCTTTGATCATTTCTTGTCCATTTTTTATAAGGTTCTTTTTCTCCAGTAAAATATTGAAGATAATTAAAAACAATCTCTGGCATACTTCACATTTCTTTGTATTTTTTTAATCATCTTTTGTCAACTTGATTATATCCTTGTTTTTGACTTACTAGTTTTACTTGTATATTTTGGATATCAAATACATCTTTTAATTTAATTTGTATTCGAACATTAACATCTGTTTTGAATCCCCCCTTCAATACTTTTGCCTTGACGTATTCAATCGCATTTAAATCGTATCCCATTATAATGAGTCATTCTTTTGCTTCTTCATCTTGCTCTCAGAGATTGAATTTTTCTGCTATATGATCTTCATTTTTAAAACCGTTTTTAGCAATTTTAGATCCTAATATTTTTTTATCCATATTACTCCTTGATTTTTTCTAACATTTTTTTAGCTATCATTTCGATAACATTAACCGTCATTGCATTACCCGCTTGAGAAAGTAAATCGTTATTCTTTACTCAATCGTTATTTTTCAATATCTTTATTTTATCTTTAGGAAATCCCTGCAGTGCTAATGCTTCAAACCCATTTAATTTTTTTATCTTACCATTTTTAACATAAAGCAACCCGTGTCTCCCTTTCCTAAGTGTAGGGAAAAAGTTATGATACTTACGTAAATCAGATTGTCTATAATCCAAAATATAATTCTCCATTTTTATTAAATCTATAATGTTATCTTTGTTTTGATTATATTTGTTTGATAAATATTTTAAAAAAGTCTTATTTGTAATTTCTAACTCTTCTTTATTATTTTTATCAATAAATTTATCTATATCATAAAAATAATCATTTTCTTTTGGAAAAACAAAATCATCAATATTTAAATCGTTTCTAAAACCAACAATGTATACTCTTTCTCTAGATTGAGGAACACCAAAATTTATACTATTTAATACCTTATAATAAATTTTATATCCTGCGTCAGATAACATTTTCTTTATGGTTTCAAAAGTTTGGCCTTTATCGATGCTAAGCAATCCTTTTACATTCTCAAGTATAAAATATTTTACTCTCCTTTTACTCAATATTTCAACTAATGTAAAAATTATTTTTCCTCTTTCATCTTCAAATCCTTCTCTTTTACCAGCAATCGAAAAAGTTTGGCAAGGAAAACCAGCAATCATAAAGTCGAAAATAGGGAGGGTGTTGATATCAATTTTCATTATATCACCATAATTTTTTTGATCGTTAAAAAGAATTTCATATGTCTTCGAAGCTTTTTTGTCAATTTCAGCATGCCCAACGCAATTTAACCCATTATTTTCTAGCCCAATTCTACCAGCACCAATTCCAGAACAAAAATCAAAAAAATCCATAAAATATAAAACCTTTCTTCATAAAGATCCCATTTTCAATAAAAGGATCGCACAAGTATCTTTGTGTGTGCGTGTGCCGGAGCACACATACATGTACGCATAATACGCACGCACGCAAGATGTTACACTAAAATTATAACTTAATTTTTTACAGAATATGGATAGAAATTATTAAATAGTGTATATTTCCAATAACCAAACGGACAGAAAATTTAACATTTTAGTAATTATAATGATATAGAAAATTTATAGACAACCGCATAAATTGGACTATGTTAATTGGTTAAAATTATGCGGTTGTCTATAAATTTAAACATATGAATTTGTTATTTTGTAACTCTATAAGCAATCTTATATAAAAAACAAACTGATAAATAATTATTAAATAAAGAGTTCTAAAAAATATTACCATTAGCTTGATATAACAAATATTAAAGAATTTTAATTAACAAGAGACAACTTATTATCATTTAACTTTTATAATTCTTGTATTCAGTAGATTTTATGAATTTAATATATCCAAGAAATTATATAGTGTATAATTATTATAAGCGAATCAAAAAAAACTTTATCTTTTAATTAAAATGCTTATATTAATCGCTAAACTGTATACATAAAATATTTAGGGAGATATTATGAAAAAATTAAAATTTAAAAAACTGGTTATATGACTAGTTGTAACACATGTAGTAAGGAATGAAAATGAATAAAAAAATATTATTGATTGGATCTTTATTAACTCCACTTATTGCTTTTTCCTGTACACATACAAGCCCACCCGAGCCTTCAAAACCAGATCCAACTCCTAAACCAGTACCCCTATATGAACAAGAGAATCCATCATTAATAGAAAAAGAACCTTGAGAAATTCGCCGTGACTATGAAATATTAGATGTTGATCCTGCTCATGAACCTATAGCATTTGAGAAAGTTCAAAATATGTACCAAAATATTTATAATAAATACAAAGATTTCACAAAAATAAATATTTTTGTTCCACAATCTTGAACTTGACGAAACGGTAAACAAGTAAATATTTATCGTTGGCAAGGTGAAGATGGTAAACGGATTGATACCTTTAATATAACATTCTTTAATGAAAGTTATGAGCAACTTTCTGAGATAAATGAATCAAAACCATGACGTTTTGGACCACTTAAAATAACAACACAAGAAGAATTTGATAAATATATAATTAATAGATTTAAAGAACTAAATCCGTATAAAGATTTTAGCCAAGATTCCCAAGTAAAAAAATTATTTGAAGAGCTGTACTTAGATAATAATGATGTTTACGAACTGTTAAAAGATAATAATATTTATATACATGAAACGAGTAAAACTAAGCATGACCTTTATGATGGATATTTAATTCCAACATATGATGAAAATGAAGTTACAATAAATTATATTCGTGATTTCCGCAAATATGATAATGGTTATTTAATTAGACCAGCGGTATATAACCCTGATCCAGCACTTTGGTGAGAAGTTTACATAATAAAAAAATCTAAAAATGTTAAATATCACAACATATATAGGAATGATTATGAAACTTACGGATCATACAGTCAAAGACTAGAAAAATGGTTTAAAGAAGAATTTGAAAAGAAATTTAATTAAATTTATATAAAAATCATCTGGGTTGAAATAATCCAGATGATTTTAGTTTGATTTTTAATCAAAATGTTCTAACGTCACACTTTAATATTTTTAAATTATAAAAATAAGTTAATACTATTTTGCTTATAAAGTTTATATTAATTATTTTCTGTTTTTTTCTATACCTTGTTAATTGAATATGTTTTTTTGTATATGTTTTAAAAAGCTAAAAAAATGCTATGAAAAAGTGAGATTCTTTCAATCTCACTTTAAAGATATTTATGATTAAAAAATTTAAGAACTAAATTATATCACTAAATTTTAAAAATACAAATAAAAATTAATTATCGTGAATATTTCTAACACTGTCAAGTTTTTTAACTTTATTCATATATATATATATATATATTAAAATTAAAGTAGATTAACAAATCTATTAATTTGATTTTAGACAAATTAATTATTATATAAATATATTTATATGAAAGGAAAATACGTTATGAAATTACGTAAATTTTTATTAGTAACAACTAACTTAGTTACTATTTCCGCTGTTACAGCTGTTTCGTGTGCAGCACCTCAGCCCCAGAAAAGACAATTGACTATTCAAAATGTTAGTTCAATTACAGTAACTCAAACTAGTGCTCAATTTACCACTAAAATTACTGGTCTACAAGGAACAGACCAACTTAATGTAAAAATTAATGATACAACTCATAATTTTACAGTTTCAAGTTTAAACAAACCAGCTGATAATGAATATAAAATTACTATTAGTGGACTAACTAAAGGAACTACTTACTTATTAGATACCATTAAGGTAAACAATGACACATTATTTAATGTCAAACGTCCATTTACAACATTAAACGATGTAGTAACTATAAACCCACCTACTGAAAATAGAGAACAAGAAGAGCCAGTAAATCCTAATCCACCAAGAGAAGAAAATGAACCATCGAATCCAGGAACTAGCAACTCCGAGCCAAAAGATCCAGTAAGTGAAAATCCAAGTACTCCTGGCGGAGATAACAATCAAAACCCAGGTAATACTATACCTAATCCACCAAATGATAGTGATCAACCAGGACAAGACCCTGCTCCAAAAGATCCAACTACAGTGCCAGGTAATGGTAATGGTATACAAGAACCTCCAAAACAAGATAATACACCTTCTAACCCAGGGGCAAATGACTCAGCAACAAAAGAACCAGTAACAGAAGATCCTAAAACTGTCACGAAGCATCCAGAAGGAGAAAAACCAAACACTGGTAATGATAATGTATCAAACGGTACAGACAACCTGGAAAAAGCTGATGAACAAGAAACAATATCTCCTAAAGATGGCGATACAGATGAACAACCAAAGAGTGAAGAACCTATCCCCCCTAGAAATAGTGCAATAGGGGGCCAAGATTCTACTAAAACTGAAGGAGATGACAGTAAAAATTCAGAAAATGATGGAACAACTGATTCTAATGTACAAGATAGTCAACAGCAAGATGCCCAAAACCCAGGCAGTGGCGCTTCCACTGAAGGTACTACCACTACACCAGGCACTGAGAATAATGGAACATCAGGCAATAGCGAAACAACAAAACGAGAATCTACTAGCACAGCTCAAGGTAGTTCTGATGCTGGATCTACAAGTGAAACTCCTCCCGCACAGGAAAGAAAATTTGACAGTGTTACTATAAAAGTAGATTCAACTGCTGATTCCTATGTATTATTCGAAATAGTATCTGATAAATCTATGTATGATAAGGAAGTTCGTGGAAGGTGATGAACTGCATATATTATAAAAGGTTATGAAGGTTCAAATTCAGAGGTATACAAAGATAAGGCCAATGCATGAGCTCCCAACCATACTGACAAGAAAATAAGTGAACAAAATGGTAAAGTGACATTTCAATTATCCACTACAACCCCATGAACAGCTGGGAGAAATGATTTCTCAGGAACTTTTACACTAATTGGACTTTATAAAGATCCAGATAATCATAATTTCCTAAACAAACCTCTTACTTTTAAAACTTCTAAAGGTAAAGTTGAAATGATTACTCAATAATATAATACAAGCATAAGATCTCTTATGCTTGTATTTTTCTTGATACTCACTGTTTTAACGAAAAATAATAAAATAATGTAAAAATATATTAAGATAGTTGCATGGCAAAGCTAATACAAAATAGTTTACTAATGTCAAATAATATATTTACACCTTTAGTTAACTAAAACCACTTTGATTAACTAAAGGGTATAAATTTAGACATTTTTACACTGTAAAAATGTTAGCTTTGTGCCTGGGCTTAGTGATACTACTTTTTTTATTAATATATAAAGTTTAATATATAATATATATTATATATTTAATAATAACAGGGAGGAATATTGAAACGTACGAAACAAAAAAGTATGCGAGAGCAAAGAATTGAAGTTATTTCAGAAATTTATACTTGCGAGCTTTTAGAACAAAATATAGATGCAAAGTTAATCGCCCAAAATAACCAAAAATTAACGTTGCAGCAAATTACTAAATTGCATGAAATTCAAGAAAGATACCACTTTATCATTGATGTTTATAAAAAGTTAATTAATTTAGAGTGAGAGTGAGATAGAATTAGCCCGTTAGTTAAAGCTATTTTAATTAGCGGAGCAAATGAGTTTTGAAGTTTAGATCCAAAGATTGTGATTAGTGAAGCTGTTATTATTACAAAGTTGTTTTTTAGTATGCCTGAAAAAAATGGCAAAGAATTGCTTGAAAATAGAATTTATAAATTTGTTAATGGTTTATTAGAAAATTTTTATAAATTCTTAATTAAACTTGAATCTGTTTCTAAATAAATGAATTTAATTCAGTTGATTTATTTTCAAAGATTAAAAAAACGACTTTGTAATATCATCCAAGCCTTTATTGATTTAAAAATCTTTAACTCAGCTGTAAAAAATGTAACGTTTGATTTGCATCCTAAGGTGCATTTTAAACTTAATGGTTTTATCAATCACCTTTATTGACTTTTTGAGAAATATATTACCCAAAATATGGATAAAGAGATTTTACATAATTTTTTATGTTTTTATATTTACCATCAAGTTGGTAATAATAACTTATTATGAGGTAGAATTGAAACTGAAGTTGATTTATCATCCAAACGAAATTTAATTGAGTTTAACCACCAAAAACGTATTTTTTACTATGCTTTTTTAAATCAAATTAAAGAATTAGATAATTATAATACACAGCTTAGAATCATTTTAAGGAATACTTTATAATGAATCAAGATATTCGTGATCAATTTCCTATCTTGAAAGAGTTAACATATTTTGATAGCGCAGCACTAGTTTTAAAACCACTTTGTGCTATTAATGCTTTAAATGAATTTTATCTTTCTAAGTCAATTTCTTCAAGAACTGCCGACACTCCACTTGGCTCATTTATTAACCAAAAGATTAACAATGTTAGGGAAAAAATTGCAAAATTAGTTGATGCTAAAAAAACTGAAGTGATTTTTACAAGCGGAACTACTGAATCAGTTAATTTGTTTGCAAGGATGTTTGGTCGGTTATTAAAACCTCAAGACATAATATTATTAAGTGCATACAACCATTCCTCAAACATTATTCCATGAATTGAAATTGCAAAGGAAACTAAATCAAAGATAATCATGAGCATTGATTTAGTTTCCGACTTAAAAAAATATAATAATATAAAATTAGTTTCATATAGCCAGGAAACCAATAATTTCGCAAAAGATTTTGATTTAAACTTAATTTATAAATTAGCAAAATCCAAAGGTGCTTATGTTTTAAATGATGCAGCACAAGCTATTAGTCACTATCAAGTTAGCACTAAATTTTGTGACATAATTGTTTTTAGTACTAATAAATTTTATGGTCCTACTGGTCTTGGTCTTTTAATAATTAAAGATGATTTATTAAGTCAATTATCACCTGCTAAATATGGTGGTGGGAGTGTGGCTGAGGTAAAAGATGATTTAGAATGAAAATTAAAAAAGCATATCAGTGCTTTTGAACCAGGTACTCCCGATTTAGCTGGTATATATATGTTTGATCAATCGCTTGAGTTTTTTAATAGTATTGGTTATCAAAAAACTCAAGAAATATTACTTAATTTATCAATGTATTTACACGATAAATTAAGTAAGTTAAGTAATATTGAAATTTTTTCAAAACCTGGGGATTACATTTGTCTAATTAATGTTAAGGGGATAAACCCCCAAGATGTTGCTACTTATTTAGGAACTAAAAATATCTATACTATTTCTGGAATCTTTTGTGCACAATACTTGCGTAATTTGCATAGTGAATATTCATATTTAAGAATTTCATTAGGCATTTATAATACATATGAAGATATTGATAAATTAGTTTATGAATTAGAACATGGAGGTGATTTTTATGCTTTTTAATCCAAATGAAGCACGTGAAATAATTATGGAACATTATAAGAATCCTTTATTTAAATCTAAGGTTAGTGAAGGGACAAATACCTATTATTCAACTAGTTGTTCTGATAAATTAGAGCTTAAACTAACTTGGGATAATAATGTCTTAACAAATGCTAAATTTGATGGCCATGGTTGTGCTGTTTTTATAGCCTCAACAGATATATTATTAAAAACATTAATAAATAAATCTAAAGAAAAAATAATCAATGTGATAAACTTATATGAAAAATTTTTAAATGAGCCTTCAAAATATTCTAATGAAGAATTAAAACCTTTAGAATCTTTATGAGTCTTTTTTAATGTTAAAAAACACCTTAGTAGATTATCATGTAGTTTATTAACAGCCAATGCCATTAAGGAAGAATTTGAAAAAACGCTATAGTTATATTTTTCATGTCGATTTTGACAGTTTTTTCGTTAGTGCGATTAGAACCATTTATCCCGAATTAAATAATAAACCTGTTGCCATAGCGAAAAATGCAGTTCACGCTGTGGCTGAATCAATTAGTTATGAATTGCGTGTGCTTGGTTGTAAATCTGGACAAAAAATTTACGAAATCAAAAATATTGAACCAAAGACTGCGGTAGTTGCTTCCCGCTATGATTTATATAATACTCTTTCAAGTGCTATTTTTGAATATTTACGTAATAAATACTTAGCTAAATTACAAATTGCATCAATTGATGAATGTTATATTTATTTTGAGGAAGATACAATTGATAATGATGAAATGGCTCTAAAAATTGCCAAAGAAATTCAACGTGACGTTTTAGAAAAATTTAAAATACCTGTTACCGTTGGAATTTCTTTGAATAAATTTTATGCAAAAATGACAACAAATATTTCCAAACCCTTTGGAGTTGGTTTGACAAATAAAGACAATTATCAGGAAAAACTCTTTGATTTAGATATTATTAAATTCCATGGAATTGGGGCAAAACTTGCAACTAAATTAAACAAAATTGGAATTTATAAAATTAAAGATTTTTATGCTTTTGATTTATCTAATCCACTTTTAAAATCAGTTTTAGGAACAACCGCTTTTAAATATTACGATGCTTTAAATATTGATTTACAAGATGATATATCAATAGAAGAAACATTAAAAGGAATCGGTAATGAAGTAACTTTTGGAAATTCTACTAGAGACGAATTGATTATTTACAATGCATTAAACAAAATGATTCAAAAAGTTAGCAATCGGTTAAATCTATATGAAAAAGTTGGTAATTTAATTACATTAGTTGTGCGGATGCCAACAAAAAACTGAGTGTCAAAAAATAAACAATTAGACTTTAATATTTTTAAATACCAAGATATAAAAAAACAAGCATATTTTCTTTATCAAAAATACTTTTTAGATAAAGAAATTCTTGGTATTGGGGTTCGTATTTCAGGCCTTAGTGAAAGTTACAATAACTATGAAAAAATTTCATTATTCTCTAATGATGTTAAAGATCTTTCACAAATTGATTTTATTATTTCAAAATTAAAACATAAGAGTAAAACAAATAAAATTTATACTTTATCTGATTATCAAAAGATTAAAAATCGTAAGAATCGCTATGGTGATAATCCACTTGGCAGTGTAATTTTTAAAAAATAGGAGTAAACATGAAAATAGGAATTTATGGTGGTTCTTTTGATCCAATTCACAAAGGTCATATTGAAATTGCAAAGTATGTTATTAATGAGCTTAATTTAGATAAATTATTAATTGTGCCAACTTACAATTCGCCTTTTAAACAAAAAACAATTTCACCAACTGACAAACTTAATATGATTAACTTAGTTTTAGAAGATAAAATGGAGCTATGTGATTTTGAGATAAAGCGTAATACGGTAAGTTATACAATTGATACTGTAAAATATTTAAAAAATAAATATAAAAATGACGAATTATATTTAATTATTGGATCAGATAACTTACCTAAATTAGATAAATGAAAAGATATTGAGTTAATTAGCAAATTAACTCAAATAGTTTGTGTCAAACGTACTAAAAAAATTAATAAAATAAATCTTAAAAAATACGGTGGTATTTTACTTAATAATCCACTTTATGAATATTCATCAACTGATTACAAAAAAGGTTATTTAAATATAGTGGATGCCAAAGTAGCTAAATATATCCAAAGCAAAGGCCTATATTTAGAAAAAATTATTCATAAGTCATTAAGTGCATTACGTGCTAAACATAGTGTTGCATGTGGAACTTTTGCAGCTGAACTTGCTAAATCTCATAAATACGATGCTAAAAAAGCTTATTTAGCGGGTTTAATGCACGATATTGCTAAAGAATGAAGTGAAAATGAATCACGATATTTTTTAAATGAATATGCACCTGAATATGCAAAAGTCCCCAAACATTTCTTGCACCAACATTGCTCTGCAATGTGAGCAAAACATGGTTATTTACTTGAAGATTCTGAAATTATTGAGGCTATAAATTGTCATACAGAAATGAAAATAGACATGAATATCTTAGATAAAATTTTGTTTATCGCCGATAAAATTTGTGCTGGGCGTAAATTTGCTGGTATTCAAAAAGTGCGTGAATTATGCTTTAAGGATTTAGATAAAGGATTTGCAAAAGTAGTTAAGATTACTTATGAATGAAATTTATCTAAAGGAATTCAATTTAATGAAAAATCATTAAAAATTTATCATAAATATATGGAGAAATAATGGAAAAACAAAGAATACAAAAAATTCTCTCTTTATCTGGAGTTGCTTCACGCAGAGAAGCTGAATCACTTATTTTACAAAAACGAATTAAAGTTAATGGAATAGTTGCAAACCTTGGTGATAAAGCATCATTTAATGATGAAATATTAGTTGATAATAAACCAATTAATCAGCCCGAAGAAAAAGTTTATTATGTTTTAAATAAACCACCTAAAACTATTTGCTCATTAAAAGATAATTTTAATCGAACTTTGGTTACTGATTTAATTGATACCCCATATAAAGTTTTTCCAGTTGGACGCTTAGATTATGATACAACCGGAGTTTTATTAATTACTAATGATGGAGAATTATCAAATAAATTATTACACCCCAAATATCAAATCTTTAGGGTGTATCGAGCGAGGTTGAATGAATCATTAACAAAGCACGAATTAAAAGAATTAAATAAAGAAGTTTTTATTAATAAAAAATATAGTAAACAAGATGTGCTAGCAATTCCAGATACTCCTAAATCCTATTTAGTAGTATTATCAGTTGGCACATATCACCACGTTAAAGAATTATTTAAATTAGTTAATAAAACTGTGCTCAATTTAAAACGTATTGAATATGCAGGCATAACAGTTGACAAAATGCCCCTAGGCACATATCGTAAATTAACCTTAAAAGAAATTAAAGATTTAAAAAATTTAGTAAGATTGCAAGAAGAAAAGTTACTTAAAAAGGAGCAATATGATTAAAAAACATTTAACAAAAAAAACCTTTAAAAATGCAATGGATTATATTAAAAAAGGAAATATTTTCTTTTTAGCTGTTGCTTTTTTATCTGGGGTAGTATTTAATGCAGTAGTATCATCTTTAGCCAATGATATTATTATGAGTGCTATTTCAGAATTAATTGGAAAAAAAGAATTAGAAAACTGAAAAATTGGAGGAATGTTCATTGGTAAGTTTTTAGGAACAGTAATTAACTTCATTATTGTTACGGGCTTATTATTTGTTATTTTATTTTTATATTTTTATATAAAAAATTACCGTTTGTCTAAAAAGCCAAAAAAACCTGAAAAACCAAAAGTACATGTTCCCACAGTTGAAGAACAAATTTTAGCGGAATTAAAAGAATTAAATTCTAAATTAAGCAAACAAAATTTACCACCGAATGATGATGCAAATAATGAAATTAAATAATACTTAGTAATTTTGCTAAGTATTATTTTATATTTTATAAAGTGTTATAATTAAAGCATTATAAACAAACCATATAACAATTTTAATTAGAAGGAAACATGAGAAGATTAGTTTTAAATTTAGAAAACGCAATTTGTCAAAACAAAATTTTAAAATACCAAGATAAAGTAAGTGAAATTAATGCTGCAATGAATAATTTCACTTCACTTGGTTCAGATTTTTTAGGGTGAAAAGATTTACCTGAAAATATTAATTTAGCTGAAGTCAATGATATGAAACAAGCAGCTAAAAAGTTACATGAACAAGAAATTGAATTATTAGTAGTAATTGGAATTGGTGGTTCATACCTTGGTTCCAAAGCTGCTTTAGATTTTATCCAAGGTTTATACCCTGGAAAAGAGCGCAAAATGGAAGTTATCTTTGCAGGGACTTCGATTAGTTCTAGTGCCTTGGATCAACTTTTAAAATATGCAGCTGGTAAGAAATTTGCAATTAATGTTATTTCCAAATCAGGAACTACAACTGAACCAGCTATTGCGTTTAGATTCTTTAAAAATTTATTAGAAGAAAAAGTTGGAACACAAAAAGCATCAGAATTAATTTTTGCGACAACTGATTCTAAAAAAGGAACGTTGTTTGAATTAGCAACACAAAAGAATTATCAAAAATTTGTAATTTTAGATTCAATTGGTGGACGCTTTAGTGTGCTTTCACCGGTAGGTTTATTCCCACTGGCATGTGCTGGGATAAATATTGATGAATTATTAGCTGGCGCTAAAGAAGCAAACTTAGTTTACAAAGAAGATTCATTGCAAACAAATGATGCATATAAATATGCCGTTGCTCGTTATCTTTTAGGTAAAGAGTTCCAAGCCGAAATGCTTGTGTCATATGAACCAAATTTTGCATACTTTAACGAATGATGAAAACAATTATTTGGCGAAAGTGAAGGGAAGCAAGGTAAAGGATTATTACCTACTTCAGCAGTTTTTTCAACAGATTTACATTCACTTGGGCAATTTATACAAGAAGGTTCAAAAGTTTTATTTGAAACAATTGTTACATTACAAAAACCAGAATATGACTTAACAATTCCACATGATCAAGAAAATTTAGATAAATTGAATTATCTTGAAGGAAAAACAGTTCATTTTGTTAATAATGCAGCCTTTCAAGCGACTATGGATGCACACGTGCAAGTAGGTAATGTTCCAAACATTCATATTTTATTAGAAAATTCTGCCGAACGTAGTTTTGGTTGATTGGTAATGTTCTTTGAAAGAGCTTGTGCAATTTCAGCTTATTTATTAGGAGTTAATCCTTTTGATCAACCTGGTGTTGAAGTTTACAAAGCAAATATGTTTAAGATTTTAGGTAAAAAATAATTAATAATAAACTCCAGCTTGATATGGAGTTTATTATTAAACTTAGTATAATAGGAGATAATTATGAAAAGAGTTAGAACAAGATATGCACCAAGCCCTACAGGTTATTTACATATAGGAGGAGCAAGAACTGCATTATTTGCTTATTTATTTGCAAAACATTATAATGGTGATTTTATCTTTAGGTTAGAAGATACTGATATTAAGCGTAATGTTGAAGGTGGCGAAAAATCACAACTTAATAATCTTGCCTGGCTTGGAATTATTCCTGATGAATCACCCCTTGTTCCTAATCCAAAATATGGACCATATCGCCAAAGTGAAAAACTAGATCGGTATAAAGAAATCGCAAGCCTTTTGTTAGCAAAAGGTTATGCTTATAAAGCATATGATACAAGTGAAGAATTACAAGCTCAAAAAGATGAAAGTTCTGCTAAAGGAATTCCAAGTTTTAGATATAACCGAAATTGGTTAAAAATTTCTGAAGCTGAAAAAGAAGTAAGGGATGCAAAAGGAGAATATTCAATTAGGTTTAAAATGCCTGAAAATGTTGAGTATGTTTGAAATGATATTGTGCGTGGCGAAATTTCATTTAATTCATCAGATATTGGTGATTGAGTCATTATGAAATCTGATGGGTACCCAACATATAATTTTGCAGTAGTTGTTGATGATTATGATATGGAAATTACACATATTTTAAGAGGTGAAGAACATATTGGTAATACACCAAAACAAATAGCAATTTATAATGCTCTTGGGTGAGAAGTGCCACAATTTGGACATTTAACAATTATAACTAATATGGAAGGTAAAAAACTTTCAAAACGCGATACATCTCTAAAACAATTTTTAGAAGATTATAAAAATGAAGGTTATGTACCTGAAGCTATCTTTAACTTTTTAACCTTGTTAGGATGAACTTCTAGTGATAGTCAAGAACTTCTTAGCAAAGGGCAAATTATATCCAAATTTGATGAAACAAGGTTAAGCAAAAGCCCTAGCAAATTTGATATTAATAAAATGATTTGATTTTCAAAACAATATTTTAAAAATCAATGTAATTATGAATTATGATCAAATTTAAAATTAGGTGATATTAAAAAAAGTCAAGTTTGAATTGAGTTATTTTTAGAGACATATAAATCAAGCTGTGCTACTTTAAATGAATTAAAAGATAATTTAAATATTTTATTACAAAATAAGATTACAAAATTTGAATTTGATCAAAATGAATTAAAAGTAGTTATGAAATTTAAAAACTTGTTATTAAATAAAGAATTTACAATTGAAAATATCCAAAGTTGTATTAATCAAACATCTGAGCTATTAGGCATTAAAGGTAAAAAATTATTTATGCCTCTTCGCATGGCAACTACTTCTAGGGAACATGGTCCTGAACTTGCTAAAGCTATTTATCTATTTGGACAAGAAACAGTAACTAAGTCGCTAAACCAATACTAATGAAATTACATTTTAAATCATTAATTAATCAAAATGATGAATTAAAAACAATTGAATTTACTGTACCAGTAGAAACTTACCATAATGATGCTTTTAAAGTATTTGTCTTTGATGAACCAAACACAAATACCAAAAGCATGATTGAAATTTCAGAGGATCTAATCAATATTCATACCAGTAATTCATCAATTTATTTAAAATATCAACAAGAATTTGAATTTAATTATGTTGTTAACGATAAAGGTAAAGAATTTATGCTTCCATGTATAACAGCGTGAACTTTTAAAGATTTCCATGAAAACACTTATATCTTTCAATATACTTTAAAGACTAAAAACACCCACATTGGTGAATTTAAAATAACCTTAAATTTAGAATAAAAATTTAGACAGGGAAAAAATATTCGGACAAAATCCGAATATTTTTAATATAAAGAAAAAGAGGTAGTTATGAGACATTTAAAGACTAAAGAATGAATCAAAATTTTTGACTTATACGATAAATATTTGAACCTGGGAATAACGAAGGCAGAATTTGATAATTTCTGTTTTGATATCAGAAAAGTATACTGAAATAAAGAATCAATGAGAAATATGTTAAAGAAAAGAAAACTGTATAATTTAAATATGAACATAGAATCACAAAGCGGTAAATCACCTAAGAAAGATAAAGGTGTTGGGAGAAAGAAAAAGAAAGTTCTCGATTATACATGAATTGATACTCTTAAAGATGATGAAAAAGATGCAGTTATAAAATACTACTATCGAATTTTTAATGAAAATAATATTGATGCAGATATCTCAAAGATAAAGAAAATCAAGAATCTTTCACATACTAAAAAATCTAAAATGATATGTGTTTCAAGATCTACATATTACGAGAAATTGAAAGATAACAACAAGACTAAAGAACTAAAGGTTAAACACAAAGAAATAATTTTTCAAAGTTTTGTCGAAAATAAAGAAAGGTATGGACGAAGGAGACTTGCTAAATATATTTTCCAAGAATATAATATTCAAATAAATCCTAGAACCCTAGGAAATTATATGAAAAAACTGAATTTGAAAACATTTGTTAGACAAAAACATAAAACTAAAGAATCTAAAAATACTAGTGTTAAAGTACCTGATTTAGTAAAAAGAGATTATAATTCAAGCAACAATAATATATATGCAACAGACGTGACCTATATACCAGCACCAAAAGATATTGAACAGAATCATATTTATTTATCTGCAATTATTGATCATAAAACTAAGTTTGTGACCTATGAATTATCACTTAGAAATGATACTGAACTAATTTTGAATAATATCACCAATACAAAATTCAAAAATAATTTTATTTTACATTCTGACCATGGATCTGCTTATTCTTCGCTTGAATATACTAAGAAAATAAAATCACTAAAAGGTAAAATATCAATGTCAAGAATTGGTAATAGTCTTGATAATCGTGAAATTGAATATTTCTTTTCAATTCTTAAAAGTGAAATTTTCCCAAATTTTGATCAAACCTGTAAAAGACTTACTTTTATTGAATTATCACAAAAAATCAAAGAATTTATAAACTGATATAATTATAAAAGAATAAGATAAAAAACCTTCCCAAAGCATTCCGTTTGGCTAAGCCAAATGGTATGGTTGGGGAAGGTAAAACAGTCCGAAAAAAATTTCCCAGTTTACGTTTTTTTTTTTTTTTTGGTTTGGAGTATAATTTTTTTGCATCAAAATAAAACTTATTTTAATGCAAATTTAAATACACAAAGGAATATTTATGAAAACGAAATTACTTTTAATAACTGTTGGTTCGATATTTGCAACTAGTACAGTTATTGCTGGAGTTACGCTAGGTATTTTAAATAAGCCTACTAAAGATACTCCAGAGCAACAAAGAGAAAAAGAAAGAATTGTTTCATTAACTAATGAATATGACTCTTTATTAAGTACAGCAAATGAGAAATTAGGTTCTCAAAACTCAGAAATTCAAGTTATTAAAAATGAATTGCCAGAAAATCCAAATGCAATTGATTTACAAACAGCTATAAATAAAATTAATAACCTAATTCTCGCTAAAGATCAAGAGAATTATAATATCGCTAAGACATCTTATGATAAAGCATTTGAAAATGCTATAAATGTTTTAGGTGAAAATAATTCTGAATTTCAAACTATTAAAAATCTGCTTCCTACTAATCCAACATCAGCTGAGTTAGCGAATGCTACTCAAAAGATTAATATAATTGTTAATGCAAAATCAGAATATGACAAAATTTTAAAACAAGCTCTTGAAGTTTTAGATGAAGCTGATACGCAAAAAGTTAATGAAATTAAAGATGCTTTACCTGAGAATCCAACCTCAAATGATTGAATTCAGGCTGAGGGCAAAATCAAAAACATTTTATTAAATTCTGAATATAATAAATTAGTTAAGCAAGCTAGTGAAAATACCAATTTAATCCAAGAAGATAAAACCAAAATTGAAGAAATTAAAGCACAAGTTCCAACAACTAATCCAAGTTCATCAGAATTACAAAATGCAATTAATAAACTTAAAGATATTTTAGTAAAAGATGATTATAATAAACAAAAACAAAAAGCAGAAGATTATTATGGTTTAAATCATCCTGAACTTAAATCAATTATCGATTCATTACCTGCTAATCCCACAACTGCTGATTTAGAATCAGTATTAGACAAAATTAAGGCTTTAGTTAATATAAAAGAAGATTATAATAAATCCCTAAATGATTCTGAAACCTTAGATGAAGAAGATAAAACTAAAGTTGTGCAAATTAAAAATCTGCTTCCTACCAATCCAACATCAGCTGAGTTAGCAAATGCTACTCAAAAGATTAATAGAATTATTCTTGATTCTAATTACAATAAGACTTTAGATGAAGCAAAAGCTACTTATGGTGAAAATAATGCACAAATTAAAACAATTACTGCTAAAATATCAGATAATTCTTCTAGTTCTGAAGTAATTCAAGCAATTAATGAACTAAAAGAATTATTAAAGAAAAAAGAAACAGAGCTAAATTCTGAATTTAGCAGAATTGCTAAAATAGTTGATGACAATTTTGCTAATAATACAGAATTAGCACAATTAAAATCTGAATTAAGTGAAAATGCTAATTTAGCTAAGTTACAGGAAGTTAACAAAAAACTAAAAGAACTTTGGGATAAACTAAGACTTGAAGAAGGTAAGAAAGAAGAAAATAAACTAAATATAGCTGGTAATGATAATAAATTACAACTATTTGTGCAACCAGGGGGCAGTGGTAGAGATTTTAATATTGTATTTAGTGGTCAAAACTTTATGAGCCGCTTTCATAATAGATCCGATGCTGACATAAGAGTTATGAATACAAAAGACAACATTACTTATTTCACTTTAAATTTTAATAGACACAATTCTAATTTTATAAATAATGATACTAAAATAAACTTTTCAACTGACCTTAATGGACCAAATAAACGTAATTACAACCGTGATTTTTATATAGATAAAGTGATTATACAAACAAATAAAGAAACTATAGAACTTCCATTAGAAGGTAAAGTACTTAAATTTAATGCTTCAAAAGAAACACAAACAGTTAATTTACGTACTATACAGGAAATTGAAGAAAGTGAAAAACAAAAGCAAACAATTTAAAATTAATTTTCAAAATAACGAGGTTGCACTCGTTATTTTTCGTTAAATAAAATTACTAATATTTGATTTATGTTTCAATATAAAAACTATTTAAATATTCATCAGTTTACTCAAAGGTTTTGTTGCATGAATTGTTAAACATATGTTATAATAAAAAATAATAAATATTTGCATTTATTTAGACATTTAATTTAAATTATTTAATAATAATAAAAAAAGGAGCAAACATGGAGAATGTGAGAATTTTTGCCCTTGGGGGGCAAGATGAAAATGGTAAAAACAGCTATGTTTTTGCTTATAATGAAGATTTATATTTAGTTAATAGTGGTGTGAAAATACCTGTTAATGCAGAGAATGGTATTGATACAATTATCCCTAATTTTGAATATTTAGAAAAAAACAAAAAATATATCAAAGGTGTTTTTATCACTGATGTTAGAAATGAAAGTTTTTCGGCACTTCCTTGATTATTAATGAAAGTGCCAGGTTTAAAAATTTATACTTCAGAATTTAGTAAAGATATTATTATTGATCGCCTTGAAAAATACAATATCAAACCAAGTAGTTATAAAATTATTATAATCACTAAAAAAACTAAAATAGGTAGAATTTATGTGCAGCCAATTGCATTATCTGGAAGTGTGCCAGGCAACCTTGGTTTTAGTTTTATCACAAAAACTGGAGATTATGTCTTTATGTTTAATTATTTAGAAGGAGATTTAGGTCTTTTTGGTAAATCATGATTTTTACATTTACCAAAACTATTTTCAGGTCGTAAAGTGAGGGCATTAGTATCAGATGCTGGTAAAACAAATTATGCTGGTAAAGCATATGAGCGTTTTAGTTTACCTGAAAGTATTACAAATACTTTCAGAAGAGCTCGCAAAGACCAAAGAATTATTTTTGGAGCTTTTAGCGAGGATATGGTTAGTTTACATAATATTTTAAACTTAGCTTTAAAATATAAAAGGCCTGTTGCTGTATATGGTAAAAATTATTGGACATTACTTGAAACAATGCAGAGGCTAACTGTCAATCAACAAAATGCTATGAAATTACCAATAAGTATTGATTATCGTGAGATTGAAAAATATAATAATGTGGTAATTTTAGTAACTGGTTCACCAGAAAGGTTATATAACAGACTTTTAAAAACTGTTGCAGGCGAGGATTTATATTTAAGTTTCAAAAAAAATGATCATTTTATTATGAATACTCCAATGGTCAATGGTTTAGAATCAAAGGTTAGTTATATTCTTGATGAAATAGCCAGAATTACACCACACGTAATTGAAATTCCTGATCAAAATTATTTTTATTGTCGTCCATTTCGCGAAGACATTGTTAGTTTAGTAAAATATTTACAACCTGATTATTTTTTGCCATCCCAAGGTCTATTTAGATATTTAACTGATTGTGCTGATGTAGTTGATGGTATTGAAAATAGCAAAACTAAATCAATTGTGCTTTTAAATGGAAAAGTATTACATTTTCAAGGCGGGATTAAATTTTCACAAAATGCGAAAATTAAAGAAGTAAAAGACGTTATTGTTGATGGATTTGGAGTTGGTGATATCTCCTCTGAAGTTATCGCTGAGCGAGAAGTATTAGGACGAGAAGGAGTGATTATTATTAATGCTCAATATAATCCTAAAACTCGACAAATTGTCAGCTATTTAAATATAAAAAGCATTGGTGTAATTGATGAAAATAAAGTGAATTGGTTAAATGATTTAATTAAGCAGGTTTTTATTGATTTACTATCTAATCGGGTTTACACCTCAATGTATGAAGTAAATGAGAAAATTCGTAAAACGATTCGTAAGAAAATTTTTAAATTAACTGATAAAGATCCGCTCGTTGCCTTAACACTACTTCCGGTATAAAATGAAATTAAGTAAATTTTATAAATTATTAAAGATAAGTTTTGTTGAGAAAGAACTAAACTTTACACGAAAAGTTCCTAAAAAAGAACTTTTATACCAGTTTGTAAGTTTATTGTTGTGAACTTTTAGTTTTTTATGCACAATTTCTTTTGTGTTTTTATCACCAAGTTATGAATTTAAAGTTTTTTATATTTTTAGTTACGGACTATTGTTTGGTGGTTCTATATGGTTTGTTTTAATTTTATGGCTTATAATTTTGTTTGTAAAACTATTTAATAAACGACTTGAAAATAAATGTTTTGCTTGGTTAAATAAACGTTTTAAAGTTTCATGGTGAAATTTTAAAAAACAATTATTTAAACTTATCTTTGTAAGTTTTGTTTTAATTTTGTTAATTTATCATTTGGTTTTACATTTTGTTAATGTTAATCTTAAAGAATTTGATTTTAATTATGATAAGTTTCAAAATATTTATTTATACGGATGATGGGATAAATTTTATAATGTGGGGTTTATTAATTCAAATTCAACAATTATTGAAAATTTAACTAATCATTATTTAATAAGTAATAATATTGGGTTTTTATTTGATTCAATTTTGAACTTACTATATGTAATTTCATTTTCGTATATTTTAGCTTTAGTTTGTATTATTCTGATTACTCTATATTTAATCAAGCTATTATTTTTTCCAATTTTACGAATTAAAACAAAAAATAAAGTTATTTTTGCTTTTAATTTATCATTATTAAATGAAAGAATAATGTTAACAAATTCTAAAAAGTTTTATACTTATTCAAAACAAACCAAAATGTTTTATGAGTTTTTAATTTTCTTAGAATCCAAAATCATTAATTTTAGATTAAAGGATGGCAAACTAAAAACACTTTTAAAGGAATTAGATTCTCATCCACTACAAGACTATTTAAAAGAGTTTTTAGATAATGAAAATACTGAAAACTTAGAACTTATGCAAATACAAACAAATGACAATGTACATGATGAATTAAGCTTAGAACTTGATTTATCTGATTCAATTTTTCAAACTAATCCATTTGAAAAAGGTGAAATTTTAGAAGAAAAAACACCAAAAATTAATGTTATTGAAAATTCTGAAAGTAGTATAATTGAACCAAAGAGAGGTGAAATTCATTGATTAGATGAAATATCACCAATTAACAAAGGAGAATAAGATGTTTAAGAAAATGCTTTGAAAAGATGCTGAAAATTACATTAACAATACAGCAAAACATGATTTAACTTTCCTTACATTTACCGCTGAATGATGTGGTGATTGTAAAATGATGAAAAGAACCTTTGACAATTTAGCTGAAAAATTTAGTGATCGCAGTGAAATTACATTTATTAATGTTGATGCTGAAGAAGCTCAATTATTAAGAGATCCAACCACCAAATGAAGAGTTTTAAAGGTTCCAACTATGATTCTATTAAAAGGACAAGAAATCATTGAAAAAGGCTTTGAATATGTTCCAGAACAAGTCTTAACGTACTGAATTGAGAAGCAATTCTAGGCCCCGATACACCAAAAACAGTTATCAAAAAATAAAATAGGAAAAAAATTTATTTTTTCTATTTTTTTATTATAATAGATAGGCAACTATAACAGTGAACTATAAGGTTGTTAACATAACATATGTTGTTGAGGTTGTGTTAAGTTTTTATAGGGAGTTATGTTCAATTAAATATAGAACGGAGGAAACAACACATGAGCAAATTAAATATTAAAATCAAAGGATTTGACCACGTTACTGTAGACCAAGCTGCTAAAAAAGTTTACTTAGCGGCTAAAGAAGAAGGCGCTAAAGTTAGTGGGCCAATTCCATTGCCTACAAAATACCAAGAAATCACAATTTTAAGATCAGTGCACGTTAATAAAAAATCACGTGAACAATTTGAAAGCAGAACACACCAAAGATTAATTGTTATTAGCGATGCTAATGCTAAAACAGTTGATAAACTTCAAAGATTAGAATTGCCTGTTGGTGTAGGAATTCATGTTAAAGAAACAAAATAAACAAAAATAAGGAGAATTAAATGAAAGGAATCTTAGGACGTAAGATTGGTATGACTCAAATCTTCAGTGAACAAGGAACTAGAATACCTGTTACTGTGATAGAAGTACAACCAAATGTTGTATCTAAAGTCTTGACAAATGACAAAAATGGTTATGTTGCAACTCAATTAGCATCGTTTGATAAAAAAGACAGCAGATCAAATAAACCAGAAAAAGGTCATTTTTCAAAAGCAAATACAACACCTAAGCGCTACGTAAAAGAAGTTCGTGAAATGTCAGGATACGAACTTGGACAATTAATAAAAGCTGATATTTTTACAGCTGGTGAATTAGTGGACGTGACAGGTGTTTCAAAAGGAAAGGGTTTTGCTGGAACAATTAAAAGACACAACCAACACATTGGACCTAAATCACACGGTGGTGGTGGTGGTTCACAACCAGTAAGACAAACAGGATCTCTTGGAGATATATCTGGAAACAGAGTTTTCAAGGGCATGACAATGCCTGGACACCTTGGACATGTTAAAACAACAGTTCAAAACTTAGAAGTAATTAAAGTAGATGTTGAAAATAATTTACTTTTAATTAAAGGTTCAATCCCTGGACCAAAAAAATCATTTGTAGTAGTAAAACAAGCTGTTAAAGGATTGCCAAACCGCGAACAAGTTAAACTTGTTGATGTTGCCGAAGTTGTTAAAATGAATGAATTAGTTGAACAAGCTAAAAAGTTTGGTATTGAAGTTAAAGTTGGAATGCATTCAGATGAACTTGAAGCATTAATTAAAGAAGCGGCTGAAAAAGGAGACAAATAATGGCTGAAACTAAAAAAACGCAAACCAAACCAAAAACAAGTGCAAAACCTGCAGTTAAAAAACCAGCTGTTAAAACTTCAACAGCTAAAACAGTTAAACCTACTGCAAAACCAGTTGTTAAAAATGAATCTCCAAAACCAAAAACAACTAAAGTTTCAATTCAAAAAGACCTTAATGTTAAAAAAGTTGAATTTTCGGCTAAATTACCATTAAACTTATTTGGAAGTGAAAAAATTTATGAACAAGCTATTTTCGATTCTATTTTATCTGAAAGAGCTTCAAGAAGACAAGGTACTCACCAAGTTAAAAACCGTGCTGAAGTATCTGGTAGTGGTAAAAAACCATGAAGACAAAAAGGAACTGGACGTGCTCGTCACAGCTCAAGACGTTCACCAATTTGAGTTGGTGGAGGGAGAGCCTTTGGTCCTCAAGCAAACAAAAATTACTCATTGAAAGTTAATAAAAAAGTTAAATATGCAGCATTTGTATCTGCTTTAACATTATTAGCTCAAGATAAAGCTGTATTGGTAGATGATTTAGCATTAGAAAGAATTAAAACACAAGATTTAGTTAAAAAGTTAGAAGGTTTCAAAGTAAATCACCTAAAACACATTTTAGTAGTTAATGAAAATAGACTTGTTTACAAATCAGCACAAAACTTACAAAATGTTAATGTTGTTAAGGCTAACTCAATAACAGTTGAAAACTTAATTGGTGCAGATATTATGATTGTTTCAAACGAAAGTTTAGAAATCTTAAAACAAAGAGGTAGATAATTATGGAATTAACGAGAATTATTAAATCACCTATTCTTACTGAAAAAACAGATAGATTAAGATCAAACGATAAAAAACCTGTTTATGTTTTTAAAGTAGACTATGCTGCTAATAAGTTCCAAATTAAAGAAGCTGTTGAAACAATTTTCCAAGTAAAAGTTGAATCAGTAAACACTATTAAAGTTGACAAAAAACCTAAAAAAGTTGGTCGTTTCAGTGGATTTACAACTCGCTACAAAAAAGCATTAGTAACTTTATCTGAAGGAACATTAAATTACTTACCTTCAAGCAATGATGCTGCTAAAGTTGTAAGCGAAGAAGAAACTGCTAGAAAAGAACAAAAAGCTAAAAAAGTTTCAGACGTTGAAGCAAAAGTTGCTAAAAAATTAGCTGCTAAAAAAACAGTAGCTACAAAACAAGCAACAACTAAAGTTAAACCAGTACAAAAACGTAAAGTGGGTGGAGAATAAGATTTTGCCCAAATATTGTTAGAATACAATATTATAAATATTAGATTAAAGTTAAGCGGAATTTAATGCTTAAAAGAAAGATCCGCAACTATTTTTAAGCAAAGGAGAACATAAATATGGCAATGAAATATCATAAGCCAACTACTAACGGTCGTAGAAATATGTCTTCTCTAGATTTTAGACAAAATTTATCAGGTCATGCACCAGAAAAATCATTATTAGTTAATTTAAAAAATAATGCTGGTCGTAATAACCAAGGTAAAATTACTGTTAGACATCATGGAGGACGTGTTAAAAGATTCTACAGATTAGTAGATTTCAAACGTAATAAAGATAATATTCCTGCTATTGTTAAAACAATTGAATATGATCCAAATAGATCAGCAAACATTTGTTTATTAGCATATGCAGATGGAGAAAAAAGATACATCTTAGCTCCAAAAGGCATTAAAGTAGGACAAGTTGTATATTCAGGTGAAAAAGCAGATATTATGGTAGGTAATGCATTACCATTAACATTTATCCCTGAAGGAACATTTGTGCACAACATTGAAATGCAACCTGGAGGTGGAGGAATTATTGCGCGTAGTGCTGGAGTTTCTGCACAAATCCTAGGTAAAGATGATGACGGGAAATACGTTGTCTTAAAATTAAAATCAGGAGAAACTCGTCGTGTATTAGCACGTTGCCGTGCAACAATAGGTGTTGTTGGAAATGAAGAACACTTGCTTGTTAATGTTGGTAAAGCTGGAATTAACAGACATAAAGGAATTAGACCTACAGTTCGTGGTTCAGTTATGAACCCTGTAGACCACCCACACGGAGGAGGGGAAGGAAAACAACCAGTTGGTCGTAAAGCTCCTCTTACTCCATGAGGAAAAAAAGCTCTTGGTGTTAAAACTAGAAAAACTAAGAAATCTTCAAATAAACTTATCGTAAGAAGAAGAAAGGATGCTAAATAATGGCTCGTAGTTTGAAAAAAGGTCCATTTGCCGATGACCACTTATTAAAAAAAGTTGATGCTATTGTTGAAGGCAAGGCACCTAAAAAACCAATTAAAACATGATCAAGACGTTCAACAATTTTCCCAAGTTTTGTTGGTTTAACTTTTGCAGTTCACAATGGAAAACAATTTAATGAAGTATATGTTACAGATGATATGGTTGGACATAAATTAGGTGAATTTTCACCAACTAGAACTTTCTCTGGACATGGTGCAGATAAAGGTAAGAAGAAATAATGGCAAGACAACAAGCAAAAGCACACGTTAAGCTACAAAGAGTTAGCGTTTCAAAAGCTAAATTAGTTGCTAACTTATTTAGAGGAAAAAACGTTGATTTAGCTCTGGGTATCTTATACAACACAGCTAAAAAATCTTCTAAAATATTCATTAAATTATTAAACTCAGCAATTGCAAATGCAACAAACAACCATGGAATGGATGCATCAAAATTATACGTTAAAGAAGTTTATGTAAATGAAGGTCCAACCTTAAAAAGATTTCAACCAAGAAGTCGTGGGAATGCTTATTCAATTTTTAAACGTACATCTAATTTATCAATTGTACTAGAGGAGAGAAACTAATGGGACAAAAAGTTAATCCTAATGGATTCCGTTACGGAGTTACTAAAAAACATAATTCTACTTGATTTGCTGATAAAGCAAACTTTGGAAACTTATTAGTAGAAGATGCTAAAATTTATAAATTCTTTGATAAATTAGTGCGTCAATACCAATTAGGTAAGGTTCAAGTTAGAAGAAGCAAAGATAATAAAATTACAGTTTTATTACACACCACAAAACCAGCAGCTATTTTAGGTCAAGAAGGTAAAAATATTCAAGAATTAACCTTACAATTACAAAAATTCCTTAAAAACAGACAAGCTAAATTTAACTTACAAGTTATTGAATTAAAACAACCTGATTTAAATGCAAGATTATTAGCAGAAATGATTGCTACTAAGTTAGAAAATCGTGAAAGCTTCCGTTCAGCTCAAAAGATTGCTATTAGGTTAGCAATGAAGTCAGGAGCTAAAGGTATCAAAACCATGGTAAGCGGTCGTTTAAATGGTGTTGATATGGCACGTTCAGAAGGTTATTCTGAAGGAGAAATGAAATTACATACTTTAAGACAAGATGTTGATTATGCAACAGCAACAGCACGTACAACATATGGTGCTATTGGTGTTAAGGTATGAATTTCACTTGGAGAAATTTTAGGAGGTGATAAATAATGTTACAACCTAAAAGAACTAAATATAGAAAACCATTTTTAGTGAAACATGATAAAAGAAAAGCAACTAAAGGTAATACTGTGGTTTTCGGTGAATTTGGGCTTCAAGCTGTAACATCAGCTTGAGTAACAGCTCGTCAAATTGAGTCAGCACGTATTGCTGCAACTCGTAGAATGGGACGCGAAGGAGATGTTATCATTAGAATTTTCCCACACTTCTCAAAAACTTCTAAGCCAATTGGTGTACGTATGGGATCAGGTAAAGGTGCACCAGAATTATGATATACAGCAGTTAAAATAAACACAATGATGTTTGAAGTAAGTGGAGTTTCTGAAGAAGTTGCTCGTGATGCATTGCGTCTAGCAGGCCACAAATTACCAGTTAAATGAAAAATAGTACAAAAAGGAGATAATTAAAATATGTCTTACGCAGATTTAAAAAAGAAATCAGTTGAAGAATTAGAAACTTTAGTTTTAGAACTTAAAGCAGAATTATTCTCCTTAAAATACAAAAATTCAATTGGTGATTTAAAAGAAACCCACAAAATTAAAGAATTAAGAACCAACATAGCAAAAGCCCTTACTGCTTTAAATGAAATTAAAGGAGCTAAATAATGATTAGAAACGCAAGAAAAACATTAACAGGAACTGTTGTTTCAGCTGGTAAATCAGCTAAAACAATTATTGTAGCAGTCGATACATACAAAAAACACCCATTATATTCAAAACGTTTTAAATCAACTAAAAGATTTGCTGTGCACGATGAGAATCAAAGTGCTAAATTAAATGATATTGTTGTCATCATGGAAACTAGACCACTTTCTAAAACTAAACGATTTAGATTAGTATCAATTTCAAAAGCAGGTAATGAATAATGTTACACGAACTATCAAGAGCTAAAGTTGCTGATAATTCAGGTGCAAAAGAAATTGGTGTTATTCGTGTTTTAGGTGGATCTAAAAAGAAAACAGCTAACATTGGTGATATTATTGTATGTTCAGTTAAAAAAGCTATTCCTACTGGAATGGTAAAAGAAGGGCAAGTTGTTAAAGCAGTTGTTGTGCGTTCATCATACGGAATTCACCGTAACAATGGTACATACATTCGTTTTGATGACAATGCAGTTGTAATACTTAAAGAAGATTTAACACCACGTGGAACACGTGTGTTTGGTCCCGTGGCACGTGAATTACGTGAAAAATTCCCAAAAATTGTTTCATTAGCACCAGAAGTTTTATAGGAGGAAATTATGGCTAAAATTAAATTTAAGAAAAATGATGAAGTTATAGTTATTGCCGGTAAAGAAAAAGGAAAAATCGGAACAATTGAAAAAGTATTACATGAATCACAAAGAGTTGTGGTTAAAGATGTTAATATTGTTAAAAAACACAACAAACCCACACAACAAAACCAAGATGGTTCAATTACAGAAATAGCTGCTCCAATTCATGCTTCAAATGTTGCATACTTAGTTAAAAAAGCTTCAAAATCAAAAGGTAATCAATTCTCAAAACTTGGATACAGAGTAAATGCAGATGGTAAAAAAGTGAGAGTTGTAAGAAAAACTCAGAAGGAAATTTAGTAAATTATGTTAAAACAAAAATATTTAGAAAAAGCTGTTCCTGCTCTTAAAGAAAAATACAACTACTCATCATTAATGCAAGTTCCAAGAATTGAGAAAGTTGTTTTAAATATGACTGCTGGTAAAGAAGTATCAAATTCAAAGGCTATTGAAGAAGTATTAAATGAATTAACTTTAATTTCAAGTCAAAAACCATTTGAAACTAAAGCAAAAAAGTCAAACGCTTCATGAAAATTACGTGAAGGTATGCCTATGGGGGGGAAAGTTACCCTACGTAGAGAAAGAATGTGAGAGTTCTTAGAAAAATTAATTAACATTGCATTGCCACGTGTGCGTGACTTTCGTGGTGTTAACCCTAAAGCATTTGATGGTAGAGGAAACTTTGCTTTAGGTATTAAAGAACAGATTATTTTCCCTGAAATCGAATTTGACAAAATTCGTCGTATTAAGGGATTAGATGTATTAATTGTTACAAGTGCAAATACTGATGATGAAGCAAGAAGCTTATTAGAACTTCTTAGTGTACCATTCGAGAAAAAAGGAGCTAAATAATGGCAAGAAAAGCATTAATTGAAAAAGCAAAACGTCATCCAAAATTTTCTACCCGTGCTTACACACGTTGCGAATTATGTGGTCGTCCACATGCGGTTTTAAGAAAATTTAAAATTTGCCGTGTATGTTTTAGAAATTTAGCACACGAAGGTAAAATTCCTGGTGTGAAGAAAGCGAGTTGATAATTATGTTTATAACAGATCCGATTTCAGATTTAGTTGTTCGTGTTAAAAATGCAAATGCTAGAAAACATAAATCACTTTCAGTTCCTTATTCAGTTAAAAAAGAAGCTATCGTTAAATTAATCGAAAGAGAAGGGTATATTTCTTCATATTCTGTTGAAGGTGAAGGAGTTAATAAATCATTAGTAATAACTTTAAAATACAAGAAAAATCAATCAGCCATCGTTGGTATTAAAAGAGTATCAAAACCTGGTTTAAGAGTTTATGTTAAATCAGACGAAATTCCAGCTATTTTATCAGGCTATGGTACCGTAATTATCTCAACATCAAAAGGATTAATGACTGGGGCAGAAGCCAGAAAGGAAAATGTAGGTGGTGAAATCATTGCTTACATTTGATAGGTAATTAAATGTCTCGTGTTGGAAATCGTGTTCTAGCAATTCCTGCTGGAACAACAGTTACTGTTGAAGGTTCTAAAGTTACTGTAAAAGGAACATTAGGAACACTAACCAGAGAATTTAGTCAATTAATCTCAGTTCTTGTTGAAAATAATGAAGTTAGAACAGTTCGTGCTAACGAGCAAAAAACTACCAAACAATTACATGGTACAACAAACTCTCATATCTCAAACATGATCTTAGGAGTTTCAAAAGGATTTCGTAAAGATTTAGAAATTAAAGGGGTTGGATATAAGGCAGTTTTAACTGGATCTCAGTTAGTAATTTCTGCTGGTTACAGCCACAATGTTACTTTAAATGTTCCATCAGATGTTAAAGTTACAGTTGCAAAACCAACTGAAGTAGCAGTTGAAGGAATTAATAAACAAAGTGTTGGCCACTTTGCTTCATTAGTTCGTAATGTTAGAAGACCAAGCGTTTATTCAGGTAAAGGTATTTCTTATAAAGGTGAACAAATCAGACGTAAAGAAGGGAAAACAGCTTCTAAAAAATAAGAAGCTTAATAGGTTAAAATTATGGCAAAATTATCAAGAAATCAAGCTAGAAAACAAAAACATAACCGTAGCCGTTACTACATTAAAGGAACAGCTGCTAAACCTCGTCTTAACGTTTTCAAATCACACCAAAACTTATATGCTCAATTAATCGATGATATTCAGGGAGTTACCTTAGCAAGCGCTTCAACTTTAGCTTTCCCTGAATATGGCGGGAATGTTGCAGCAGCAGCAAAATTAGGTGCTTTAATGGGTGAAAAAATTAACAAATTAAAAATTTCTGAAGTTGTGTTTGACCGTGGTGGATATATTTTCCATGGACGTGTTAAAGCATTTGCAGATGCAGTTAGAGAAAAAGGAGTTAATTTCTAATTATGAACGCAGAAAAAGAAACCAAAGTAAATAACACACAACCTAAAACAGGAACTAAAGAGGTTTTTGCTAAAAGAGTACCTAGAGCTCCATTTAACCGTGATCAAAAACCTGGACCTAAAAAAGACGGCGAAAACCAAAAACGAGAATTTAGTCCAAGAAGAAAAACATTTTCAAAGAACCGTGCACCAAGAGTTGAATCTGAATACAGTGAAAAATTAATTGATGTTGCTCGTGTTACTAAAGTTGTTAAAGGTGGAAGAAGATTTAGTTTTTCAGCATTTGTAGTTATCGGAAATAAAAAAGGTAGTGTTGGATTTGGACATGGTAAAGCAAACGAAGTTCCAGATGCAATCAAAAAAGCTATTAAAGATGCTAGAAACCATTTGGTGACAGTTCCATTAAATGAAAAAACTGGAACAATTCCTCATGAAGTAAATGCTAAATTCTTATCTTCAAGAGTTATCTTAAAACCTGCATCTAAAGGGAAAGGGCTTATTGCTTCAGGGACAGTTCGTGCTGTTGTTGAACTTGCTGGGTATACTGACATCGTTACTAAAACATATGGTTCACGTTCAAAAGCTAATGTTGTTAAAGCAACTGTTAAAGCTCTTTTGACTTTAAGAACACCTGAACAAATTGCAGAGATTAGAGATAAAGATGTAAAGGAACTTAAAAAATAATTATGGCAGTTAAATTACATAATCTAAAATTCACTGAAGGTTCAAGACCTGAAAAACACCGTAAAGGTCGTGGACATGCAGCTGGTAAAGGGAAACAAGCTGGTAAAGGGCAATCAGGACAAAACAAGCGTAAAGGTCATAGATTAGGATTTGAAGGTGGGCAAACTCCATGATTCCGTCGTATTGGAAAACGTGGGTTTACCAACGTAAATCACGTAGAATACCAAGTGGTTAATTTAAAAGATATTGAAGAAAGATTTGAAAATAATGCAACAATTACCGTTGAATCATTATTTGAAGTTGGTCTTGTAAAAAGACGTTTACCAATTAAATTATTAGGAAATGGTCAACTAACTAAAAAAGTAACTATAACAGTACAAAAAGCTAGTAATTCAGCTCGCGCAGCTGTGGAAAAAGCTGGCGGAACAGTTATTGAAGAATAATTTATACAAAAACTTCCTTGTAAAAGGAAGTTTTTTTAATACTGGCATATTCGTGGCTTAGTATCATTACCATTTTAAGAAAAATACTGTTTATTAATTGTATTAATTGGAAATGTCACATGCAAGTTTTTTTGCATGTGACATTGTTTTTGTCTGCCTTGTAATAAAATAGTTGTATTAATAAATTTTAAAAAAATGAAAGGAGACTTTAAAATTATATGAAAAATTTAGAAAAATATATTTGTGTTTTTGACAAATATCGAAAAGAAAATAAATATCAACATTTTAAAATCGAAGAGAATTACAACACTATCTTGAAAATGCAAGGAGCTCTTGGGACACAACGAAAATTAAGATCAGACCAAATCGATCTAGAGCAACTTTATAATATTTTACAAGAACTTTCTGAAGGCTTCTCAATCCAAGAAGTAGCCAAGATTTTTGATAGAGACATTCGAAGTATAAAAAGCAAAATCCAAATTATTACAAATCGCAAACCACTTAGTTTAGATAAACAAAATCGCTATGTTTGTCCTAAGTGTTCAAAAAGAGTAATGAGGGTTAAAACCCTTAATTTTAGTAAACTATACGAACATTTATTAGGCTATTCATTTTTGCGACTCTTTTTTGTAAGTGATGCAATTAAAGAGAAATGAAAGTCCTACAGAAAATATTGGTATAGTGAGCTTAATACATACAATAAAAATAGAAATAAAAAGAATTTGCAGCAAAAAGAAGTTAAGAAATCAGTTACCTATCTTGTTAATTCTTTTAAAAAATTCTCCCCTGATGAATTTGCTCCTTCACCTAGTACAATTTATAAAATAATCAAAAAATACCCTTATTTCCTTGACTTTGACCATATTGTTAAAAAATCTGAAGGAAAATATGGTATAAGGAAGCAAAAGAAAACCAAACCTAAAACATTAAAATATGCTACAGAAATTTCGAAACGTCCAGCTTATATTAATGATCGCTCTGAACACGGCCATTTTGAATTAGACACCGTTATTGGTAAAATCAATGATACATATTGTATTGTGACCATAATTGAACGGCAAACCAGAATGTCTTATGCTATGCTCTCAAAACGCAACTCCAAAGCTATCAAACAAACTCTTGTCAAACTAATCAAGAAACATAACTTAGACATTAAAACTTTAACTGTTGATAATGGTAGTGAAAATGTCTTATTGCACCAGGTCATTCCAACTGAAAGATTATTTAAATGCCAACCATATAGTTCATGACAAAAAGGTTCAATAGAAAATATGCACCGCTTAATTAGATATTACATTCCCAAAGGAAAAAGCTTAGATAAATACTCTCAGCACGAAATTGATTATATGATGGAAAAAATAAATAACTATCGGAAAGTTGTCCGGAAATATAAGATAACCTAAAATTTTTTTAATCCCCCGCCTTTGATTGCAATCAAAGGGACCTTACTTTTGGCAAAAGTAAGCAAAACCAACGAGAAAACACTCTGTGTTTTCTATTTTAGCATACATTTTTTTATCTAAAAATTATGTTAAAATTAAAAGACAATTATTTTGTTAATATCTGGCAAGTGACTTTTCCAAAAAACAGAAAAATTTAGAAAAATATATTTGTGTTTTTGACAAATATCGAAAAGAAAATAAATATTAACATTTTAAAATCGAAGAGAATCATAATACTATCTTGAAAATGCAAGGAGCTCTTGAGTCGCATCGAAAATTACGAGCAAACCAAATCGATCTAGAACAACTTTATAATATTTTACAAGAACTTTCTGAAGGCTTCTCAATCCAAGAAGTAGCCAAGATTTTTGATAGAGACATTCGAAGTATAAAAAGCAAAATCCAAATTATTACAAATCGCAAACCACTTAGTTTAGATAAACAAAATCGCTATGTTTGTCCTAAGTGTTCAAAAAGAGTAATGAGGGTTAAAACCCTTAATTTTAGTAAACTATACGAACATTTATTAGGCTATTCATTTTCGCGACTCTTTTTTGTAAGTGATGCAATTAAAGAGAAATGAAAGGCCTACAGAAAATATTGGTATAGTTAAACATGGACAGCAAAATTTAACATTTTAGTTATTTATAATTCCATAGCAAATTGCTGTGGAGTTTTTCAGTTTAAGTTTGATTGAATTCGGTCATTGTTGTACCAAATTACATATTCTTGTATCATATCATTAAGTTCATTAAATGTTATTTTTGAATAATCTAAATCATTTAATAATTCAGTTTTAATGATTCCAAACCAATATTCAATTTCTCGATTATCAAGAGAATTTCCCACTCTTGATAACGAAATAATCCCACCAAGATTTTTAACTTCTTTAATATATTGATGATGTGTATATTGAAAGCCATGATCTGAGTGAATGATAAAATTTTTGGATTTGTATTGCTTTAATGAATTTAAATTGTCTAAAACTAGTTCTAGATTATTACTTTTTGATAATTTAAAACCAATAATTTGTTTAGTTTTATGAGACAAAATTGCAGACAAATAAACGTGTGATTCTAACACATCTTTTGGCGCTTTTATATATGAAACATCAGTTGCATAAATATTTCGATTGTTTTGATCATTATAATCACGATTTACGAAGTTATCAATCTGAGTAGATAGATTTTTAATTTCTTTTCGTTTTGATTTTTGTCTAAGCTTACATTTTAGGCCTAAAAGGTTCATATATCTCCCTAATGAACGTTCGTTTATATCTATTTTGTATTTTTTAGATATGTAAACACTTAGTTTTAACCTTCCATATCTTGACTTTGTTTCTGCGAACGATTTTTCGATTACATCACTATATTTAGGGAGTTTTTGTGCAATTTTAATATTTTGAGTTTTAGAAATTGTTTGTCTAGAAATGCCAAAAACTTCTGCAAGCTTAACATAACTTATACTAAAACTTTTAGATTCAATAACTTTCTTACTTTTAGGTAATTCGTTGGTAATTTCATAATATCTTTTAGCTATTTGTAACAAATCATCACGATCAAAAATATCTCAATTTGGTTCTCTTTTCGTCTTAGGTTTGCCGCTTCCTTTTTTACGGCTTTCACCTTTCTTTGTCTGTAATAAGTCTTCCATACCTAAATTATAATACTTAATTATTTTATTAATTCTAACTTTTACACTATTTCTTTGTAAGTTTTTTGTTTCTGGTGATATTTGGTAAATAGCTTGGAAAGCACCTGGGAAACCTGATTTTTGATATTCTTCATATATTTTTGCAAATTCTTCTTTCTTTAAATGTCTTGACATAATTTATCCTTTCAAAAAAATTCTTCGTTGGTACCAACGAATGGTAACAGAAAAGCTAACATTTACATGTTAACTTTTCTGTCCGGCTTTAAGTGAACTTAATATATACAATAAAAATAGAAATAAAAAGAATTTGCAGCAAAAAGAAGTTAAGAAATCAGTTACCTATCTTGTAAATTCTTTTAAAAAATTATCCCCTGATGAATTTGCTCCCTCACCTAGTACAATTTATAAAATAATTAAAAAATACCCTTATTTCCTTGAATTTGACCATATTGTTAAAAAATCTGAAGGTAAATATGGCATAAGGAAGAAGAAGCAAACCAAACCTAAAACATTAAAATATGCAACAGAAATTTCAAAACGTCCAGCTTATATTAATGATCGCTCTGAACACGGCCATTTTGAATTAGACACCGTTATTGGTAAAATCAATGATACCTATTGTATTGTGACGATAATTGAACGGCAAACCAGAATGTCTTATGCTATGCTCTCAAAACGCAACTCCAAAGCTATCAAAAAAACTCTTCTAAAACTAATCAAGAAACATGACTTAGACATTAAAACTTTAACTGTTGATAATGGTAGTGAAAATGTCTTATTGCACCAGGTTATTCCAACTGAAAGACTATTTAAATGCCAACCATATAGTTCATGACAAAAAGGTTCAATAGAAAATATGCACCGCTTAATTAGGTATTACATTCCCAAAGGAAAAAGCTTAGACAAATACTCTCAGCAAGAAATTGATTATATGATGGATAAAATAAATAACTATCGACAAGTTGTCCGGCAATATAAGATAACCTAAGAAATTTTTAATCCCCCGCCTTTGATTGCAATCAAAGGGGCCTTACTTTTGGCAAAAGTAAGCAAAACCAACGAGAAAACACTGCCGTGTTTTCTGTTTTCTCATACATTTTTTATCTAAAAATTATGTTAAAATTAAAAGACAATTATTTTGTTAATATCTCGCAAGTGACTTTTCCAAAAAACAATTAAAATATTTGTATAAAAAATTTTTTTATGGTAATATTGAAATGGGTATATATTAAATACCTTTATATTGTTTTTTAGAAACATCTATTATGTTATTTATAGTGTAAAACAAAAAACAATATTGAAAACTTTTAAATAATAAATAAGGAGATATTTATGAAAAAGAAAATGAAAATTTTTTCTTTAACTTTAATAAGTATAGCTAGCTTAACACCTTTCTTTGTTACACCAACTGTAAAAAAAGCGGTTTCAAATAAGATTTGATACGAAAATTTAGAAAGTAATAAATTTGAAGTAAGGAATCAGTCAGTTATTAGAGTTGAGAATAATGGCGATTTAGAAATAAAACCAATTAATAATAATTTTGAACTAAAACTACTTTTAAACCCTGGATTTGAAACCGATAATGAGGATTTTATAAATAAATTTAATAATGAGTTTATTGAGAAGGTTAACAAAAATAAATTAAGATATAAATCTTTTAACTCTTTGACAATGATGCCAGTAGTGTGATTCTTTTTTGAGTCAGAAAACGATAGGGAAAATTTTGTCAGCGTCATAAAGGACTGAAATCAGATTTTTAAATTTATAGTTTTTAAAAATAATATTCAAAATAATGAAGCTCGTGTTATTCATGATTTTGAAAGAATGGGTTCTAGTTCTACTTCCCCAAAAAGAAATGTATATGTTTATGGTGGATATGGAATTGATGCTAATTTTGAACAATACAAGTTGGATGTGTTGAAGAATGCAGATATTGTGAATGCTAAAGATCATCTAAACAATTCCTATGTTAACAAAATAGGAATTGTTGAATCATGGGCCTATCCCTTTGATAGTAAATATAAAGAATATTTTAGAAATGGTATTGAATTAAATGAGTTTACTAATAATTATGATCCCGAATCAAAAACACATTCAACAATGGTATCTATGATTGCTGCAGGGCAGTATGGAATTGACAGGTCTTCTAAAGTATATTTATACTCAATGATAGATGACAACCAATGAATGTCCACTATAGAAAAAATGGTCAAAAATGATGGTATAAAGTTAATTAACCATAGTTATGGACCTTGAATGTCGTATGTTAACAAAACCGGCAATACAATAGAAAACGAAAAATATTTTAATGGTTACAATGAAAATGCCTATTTTTTAGACTATATATCACGTAAGTATGGTGTAATAAATGTTTTTTCCGCAGGAAATAACGGAACAAATGGTAAACATTTAATAGCTGATAAGAAATTATCACTTAATAGTGTAGTCGTTGGAGCACTATCAAATTATGCAACTAAGAAATATGTAAAATATAACTCGGTTGCTTATTATTCAAACTATAAATTAAGGGAGGATTTACTCAATCTTTCTAAACCCTTAGTGGTAGCACCCGCATTATTTTATAATCCTGTTTATAATACTAATGCTTACTATGATGGAACAAGTTATGCAGCTCCGGTCGTGACAGGTCTTATTTCTAATTTAATGAAATATAGGCATGATATTAGAAATAGTAATTTTAGGGTTCCGATTGTTAAAGCTATTTTATCAGCATCAGCCGTTACTCCGCAAAGATCAGATTTAAAATATAAAACAAGTGGTTATGAACAAAAATTTGGATCTGGTACAGTTGATTTTAAAGCAATGCTAGAAGCTGCCAATAATTATTCTGTTGTTACTTCTAATTTATCAAAATATAAAGACCATGTCTTTACAAGCAAACAAATACAGTTAGAAAAAGGTCAAAAGATTAAAATATCAAGTTCTTGAATGTTTAATGCTGGAATTTTGAACCAAAAAGAATCTAGACCATGAGCAAGAAATTGATGAAATTCATTTTTATCTTGATTTTCTCCTACTTGATCTACTACCGAACAAAAGTGAGATAGTGAACACAAAAATGAAAATCAACTAAGTTTAGTTGGTGTTAAGAATCGAAGTTATAATAATTTAGTTACTAACTATGATCTAAGACTTGAAAAACTTGCAAGCGATGGTACTTGGCATATTATCAGAGAAGTAAAAGAAAGACTGACAAACGATGAATTAATTGAATATAAAGTGATTGATACAGGGATTTATAGATATAGCATTACTAAACCTGGTTACTATCCAGATTCTAATTCTATAGATGATTTAATTGCTGTAACTCATGTGGTGAGAAATGAAAATGATTAAAAAATTTTTATTTGCATTAGCATCTTGTTTAACACCACTAACTACATTTTCATGTACTTCATTATTTTCTGAAGAATATTATAAAAACCAAATTCAGGAAATGTACGACGAGATTTTCCCAAAATATAATGATTTCACAAGAGTCGCTGTTTTTGCTCCTAAAGAATGATTAGAAGAAGACAAAAAAACAATTAAAGAGCAATATAGACAAAAAGGCATTGACACATTTAATATTACTTTTTTTAGTATTTATCCATCTTACTTAGAAGATATTAAACAACAAAAATGACGTGCAGCTGATTTTGCTCGAATAACTCGAAAAGAAGATTTTGATACTTATATTATAGAAAGGTTTAAAGAACTTAATAAATCTCAAGAATATAATGATAGTAGTAAGATTAAAAAATTGTTCGAAGAATTATATTTAAATAACCAAGATGCTTATGAAGTTTTGAAAACTAATGACATTTATATAAAAATGCAATCTGATAATATTAAAACCCCGAGAGGTGGATTTATAATCCCAATATATAATAATAATCAAGTAACAATTAATACGATCTTTTCATATGCTGGACCTAATTTCAACTACAATGAACCAGACCAATACCGACCAGATCCTTCATGAATTTGAGAAGTATTTTTAATTAAAAAGAATTATAATGTTCAATTTCACGCAATTACAAATGAAAGTGGTGAAACGGCAAAAGATTTTAGGGATAAAGTATTAAGGTGATTTAATCAAGAGTTTAGTAAGCATTATTTATAGGAAAATAATAATGTTGAATTTATAATTTAAAAGATTCCTAAGTTCAATTAGGAATCTTTTAAATTATAATTCTATTTCTTAACTAAAAATATTTATTTTTAGTTATTTATCATTTTAATATTTTTGTTTTCATCTATAGTGAATTTATACTCTTTATTAAGAAGATTATAACCAGGTTCTTTTGTGTCACTTAGTTGTGTTATTATCCAATTTCCTTGAGTTAGCAAATCGCCTTCTCTTAACCCAGGGTAGTCGAGGAAAATTCTAAAATTTACGTTTCCACCATTTTCACTTAACTTTTGTTTTGGGTTTAGGTTTGTTGTATCATCATATACTCTTGATCTGTTAGACTCAGGTTCCATTGCAATCTTAAAATTACTTTTTTCTAGTTTAAGTCATAAGTCTTTTGTTACAGTTAGTACAAAAAATAAGTAATCCCTATAAGAAGGATCCCTATGCACTACTAAATTAGTTATTTTCAATTGTTGTTCTTGCAATTCTTTTTTTGGTTCTGTTGGTGGTGTTAAAGAATCACCTATATTGCTGCTATCAGAGTCTTGAGGGGTTTCACTGTTAGGAGCTTTTGGCTCTGCACTATTCCCTGGTTGCTCAGATTCATTACCTGCTCCTATATTTTGGCTGTTTCCGCTGTTGTCTGGATCAGTCTCTTTGACTGGTTGATTTGGTTTAGTATCTGGAGTTTGGTTTTGAGTTTCTTCCTCATTATTGTCTGTTTTTAAATCACTTGTATCTTTAGTATTTTCTATATTAGATCTATTATCAGCACCATTGTTTGGCTTTTCTTCATTTGGTTCTTTTCCACCATTTCCGGGCTCTTCTGTTACTGGATCTTTTGGATTAGGTGTAGGGTTTGGTTCGGTCTTAGGAGATTCTTGGTTACCATCACCATTAGTTGGTTCTTTAGTTGGGCCTGCTGGTGCAGGGTCACTAGTTCCAGGATTAGAAGGCACATTTTCTTCTTTTGGTGGTTCTTGAGTAGTATTATTTGGCTCTTTTGGTTTTATATCTAAACTAGGTTTTTCTGTGCCATTACCTGTTCCAGTATTTTGGTTGTCATTTCCATCACTTCTTGCAGGATCTTGTACTGGTGGATTTGGTGCAGAATTATTTCTACCAGAATTTTCTGCTTTTAATTGCTTAATTTTAGTATCTAATTTATCTAATAATTCTTTTTCGCTACTTAATTTAGTTTTAGTATTTGTGTCTAAATTATTATATGTACTTAATGCTTGGCTTACTTGTATTTCATCATCTAAAGTTACATTGTCTTCTGTTTTGTTTAAAACTGAAGCATAGGTCGTTTTAAATGCTTTTACAACAGTTTCAACCGGATCAATTGGTTTTTCGACTTGTTTTCCGCATGAAACAGTAGAAAAAGTTGTTATGGCTACTAAGTTTGTAGTTATGAGTATAAAATTACGTAATTTCATTATATTTACCTCCATAATGAATTTCTTTTTAATAAATTTAATTTAAAAAAAGTATTAAGTTTATGTCTATAACTACAATTATATATATATATATATATATATACCAAGAAAAATATCAAAAATCTTGTTAGTGTAAAAAATACTATAATATATGATATATTATTTAGAAAATTAGAAAACATATAATTATTAAAGAGCAATTTATAAGTTACTATATTTCCTATCCCGATTTTTCTTTTTATCAGAATTAGTTTAATGCTAAAAAAACGTAGATAGAAATAGACAAGGAACAAATATACAGTTAAAACTTGAATATTTGTTCCTTGTCTGATATAAAGTGGCTCAAATTTTATACAATCCTGGTAAAAAGTATGCAAAATATAATGAAAGAGTATAAAGTGCTTTACGGAATAATTTAAAAAGTAATCCTTTAATTGATTATATATAAATGATGTAGATAATATATATCCCTACATTTTATATAGTTTTATTAAAATAGAGAGAAAAGAACTCATAAACCAACAAAACTCTTTAGCTTATTATTGGACACAAAATTCACCTTTTTTTGTAATGCTGTATAATTAGATAGCAATTTAATTTTTAAAGTTTTCAGGTGATTTTACTGATTAACTATGTTTCAATTGTTGTAAACTAAATAAGTTTTATAACCTATTTTTAGCTTTGTTATATTAAAAAATTAAATTCCAGTTTATTTCAAATATAATTGTAAATTATTAAAAATAGTTGGCAGTTTAAAACTGGATAGACAATTTTATATTACAGGCCTAAATTAATAAGCTTTAAAAATTAAAATAACAAAATATAATCATTAAGGAGATTTATGAAAACTAAGAAGATAATTATAGAAGCAGATGAATGAACATTAGTTGATGACTTTACACCAAGTACAAGCAAAAAAACATCATTTCAAAGTGAAGCACAATTAGAAAATGAATTAATCAAACAATTGCAAGAACAAAAATATGAATATTTAAATATCCATAATAACGATGATTTAGTGAAAAATTTAAGAATTCAAATTGAAAATTTGAATAATTGTAAATTTAATGATAATGAATGAAAAGCTTTTTTCCAGCAAGAAATCATAAAGAAAACTGATTACAATTATAATTATTATGAAACAAAAACTATTCAAGAAGATTATATAAAAACTTTTAGTTTTGAAAATGGTCACCAAGCAAATATTAAATTAATTGATAAAGAGGATATACACAATAATAAACTACAAGTTATTAACCAGTATGAAACTAAGGGGAAGTACGAAAATAGGTATGATGTAACTATCTTAGTTAATGGACTTCCTTTAGTTCATATTGAATTAAAACGTAGAGGAATTCCAATTAGAGAAGCTTTTAACCAAATTAATAGATATCACCGTGAATCGTTTTGAAGTGATGAAAGTTCTTTATTTCGTTATATCCAAATTTTTGTAATCTCAAATGGAACAAATACAAAATATTATTCTAATACAACTCGATATAATTTCCTCGAATCACAAACAATTAAAAACCCAAAAGCAACATCAAGCAATTCCTTTGAGTTTACTTCATTTTGAGCTGATAAGAAAAATAAAACAATCACAGATTTATTTGATTTTACCAAAACATTCTTTGCGAAGCACACCATTTTAAATATCTTAACTAAATATTGTGTTTTTACTGCTAATAATAAATTATTAATCATGCGACCATACCAAATTGCAGCAACTGAAGCAATTATTAATAAAATTAAGTTGGCTAAAAATTATAAAGAATATGGTACTGATAAATCAGGAGGTTTTATCTGACATTCAACTGGAAGTGGTAAAACCTTAACTTCGTTTAAAACGGCAATATTAGCTACTAAATTAAAAGATAATAACGGGAATAAAAGTATTAAAAAAGTGTTGTTTGTCGTTGATCGTAAAGACCTTGATTATCAAACAATGCTTGAATATGATAAATTTCAAAAAGGTGCTGCTAACTCTAATTCATCTACAAAAATTTTAAAAACCCAACTTGAAGACGAGGGTGCACATATTGTTATTACAACAATCCAAAAATTGTCCAACTTTATCAAAAAATATCCTAGACATAAAGTTTATAATGATGAAGTAGTAATTATCTTTGATGAATGTCATCGTTCTCAATTTGGAGATATGCATAAAGCAATTAAAAGTAATTTTAAAAAATACTATATGTTTGGATTTACAGGCACACCTATTTTAGAAGCTAATGCTGTAGGTAGTGGTAAAATTAAAATTTGAACAACTCAAAAGCTCTTTGGTCCAAAATTACACAGCTATACAGTTTTAAATGCAATTGAAGATAAAAATGTTTTACCATTCAAAGTTGAATATGTAAATACGGTTAAAGAAAAAAGTGAGATTGATGAAAAATATGTGCAAGATATTGACAAAGAAGCAGTTTTATTAAATCCTGTTCGTATATCAAATATAGTTCATTATATTATTGAACACTTTGATCAAAAAACATATCGAAGCAAAAGTTATAAATATTCAATTACAACTAAACACCAAATAAAGCAAGAACAATATGTTAAAGGTTTCAACTCTATTTTTGCTGTTGCTTCTATAGAAGCGGCCAAAAAATACTATGAGGAATTTAAAAAACAACAAAAAGACCTTCCGCTAGAAAAGCAACTAAAAATTGGCTTGATTTATTCTTATGCTCCAAATGAAGAAATTAATAATCAAGTTTTATCAGAAGAAAATAGCGAGAGTACTGATGATTTAGATATATCATCTCGTGATTTTCTTAGCAATGCAATTCTTGATTATAATAAGATGTTTAATTGTAACTTCGACACAACAGGAGATAAATTTCAAAATTACTATAAAGATATCTCATTAAGAATGAAAAATAAGGAATTAGACCTTCTTATTGTAGTTAATATGTTTTTAACTGGTTTTGATGCTACTACGTTAAATACTTTGTGACTTGATAAAAAACTTTGAATGCATGGTTTAATACAAGCTTTTTCACGTACCAACCGGATTTTAAATAGCATTAAAACATATGGTAATATTATTTCCTTTAGACGTATTGAAAAACGAGTTAAGGATGCTATTGCTTTATTTAGCGATGAAAAAGCTTTAGGTCTAGCTCTTATAAAAACCTTTGAAGAATATTATAATGGATATACAGACGAGGCGGGAAATTATAAAGAAGGTTATTTAGATATTATTAATGCCTTACAAGAAAAATTTTCATTAGATAAATGACCAATTGTTTCCGAGCAAGAGCAAAAAGATTTCATAGAATGCTTTAATGCATATTTAAACATGAAAAACTTACTTGCAACTTTTGATAAGTTCCAAGGAAAAGAAATTTTGAGTGAAAGAGACCATCAAGATTATTTAAGTCATTACCAAGACATTAAAGATGAATGAAAGAAAAAACTGGATTCAAATCCAAAAGAAAGTATTCTTGATGATATTGTCTTTGAAATGGAATTAGTTAAAGAACATGATATTGATGTTGATTTCATTATGAATAACCTTGCCGAATACTACAAAAAAGTCAAAGATCCAAAAGAAATTGATGTAAGTGATATTTATGAATCAATTGATAGGCTGTTAAATGCCAGCACAGAATTAAGGAATAAAAAAGATTTAATTAAAGAATTTATTGCAGAACTAAATTCAAATAAATATGAAGAAAGCTTAGATTATAAACAAATCTTAGAACTGTGAAATGAATATATTTTAAGAAACTTAGAAAAAGAATTAGATACAATAACAAAAGAAGAAAATTTGAATTATGACAAAACATATAGTATAGTTAAAGATTGTTTTGAGTCAGGTCCTTCAAAACTATTATATGGTGATGATATAAATCAAATATTTAATAATAGATCTAGGTTTAGCAAACAAATTGTTAATATTAAGACAAGGAAAGAATTAGTTATCCCTAAGTTGCTTGATTTAATTGACAAGTATAAAGATACTATGTAATAATTAAGTATAGCACGAAAAGAGTCATTAAACTTCCAATAGATAAAATTTTACATTTTATAAATTGAAAATTTCCATAGATAGTTAGTGTGGTATTTTTCAAGTTTTGTTTTCGTAGATTTTTTAATAATTTAAATCATTTAATAATCTTATACTACTTTTCTGCTGCCTTTATTATTAATTTATTTTTTCTATGTTTTATTTTTGTATTGATATCTAAAAAGAAATTTAAAATCAAACAATTTGATTGTTTGATTTTTAAAATATCTAACTAGTTTTCAAACTTTCAAGATCTTTAATAATTTGATCTATCGCTACCCTTAAGTCATTTGCTTTTTGAACTGTTTGATCAATTTGCATATTTAAAGTTTTAATATCAATTTTTTCTCTTGTATCTTCTTTTTGTACATAACTTGAAACTGATAAGTTATAGTTATTTTCTTTAATTTCTGTGTTTGAAACTACTTTGGCAAAATAGTCAATATCTTCACGTTTGACAAAAGCATTAAGAATATTTTGAATGTTTTCTGGGGTTAACTTATTACTATTAGTTACCTTTACAAACTCATTACTTGCATCAATAAATAAAATATTATTATCGGCTTTGGATTTTTTTATGACCATGATTGTAGTAGCAATTGATGTTCCAAAGAATAAATTGCTTGGCAATTGGATTAAGGTATCAATATAATTATTATCAATTAAATATTGACGAATTTTTTGTTCAGCTCCACCACGATACATAATACCTGGGAAACAAACAATAGATGCTACACCTGTTACATCCAAGTATGCTAATGAATGCATAATAAAAGCAAAATCACCTTTAGATCTTGGGGCTAATACACCAGCTGGAGAAAAACGTTCATCATTAATTAAAAGTGGGTTTTTGTCACCGTCTCAATTAACAGAATATGGAGGATTAGAAACAATTACATCAAATAAAATTTGGTTACCGTTATCATTTGCAAAATATTGAGGATTTATTAAAGTATCTCCAAGAGCAATATGAAATTTATCATAACCTACATTGTGTAAGAACATATTCATTCTACATAAGTTGTATGTTGTATAGTTTAATTCTTGGCCATAAAATCCTTGTATATTATTATTGCCAAGTATTTTAATAGCTTGTAATAGTAATGAACCTGAGCCACAAGCTGGATCATAAATATTTTTAATTTCAGTTTTGCCAACACTAGATAATTTAGTTAATAATTCAGACACTTCTTGTGGTGTATAAAACTCACCACTTTTTTTACCACTATTAGCAGCAAACATACCAATTAAATATTCATATGCATCACCGAAAACATCAATACTAATATCATTATAATCGCCAAATTTTATATTTTTAATATTATTTAAAAACTTAACTATAGATTGATTTCTATGTTCTACAGTTTGGCCAAGTTTTACATCATTTAAGTCTATATTATTAAATAACCCATTGAAATTACTACTTGCTTTTTCATTACTACTTGCTGATTTAGAAATGTTCTTAAAGATATCCCCTAATTCAATATTTAAATCTGGATTGTTTGTTGCTCTTTTAACTACATTTGCAAATAATTCAGAAGGTAAGATAAAGAAACCTTTATCTTTAACTATTTCTTCTTTTATTTCTTTTGCTTGCTCGTCAGTTAAATTTTCATAATTAAAATCTATATCACCTATATCATGTTCATCTTTATTTATGTAATTTGTTAAGTTTTCAGAAATATATCTATAGAACATGAAACCTAAAATATATGGCATTAGTTCGATACCTGTTAATTGACCACGATGATCATTTGCTGCTTTTCATAAATTTCTATGTAATTCATCTCTGTGCATTAAATTTTCTTTATCATTATTCATATTAACTTTCCTTTTCTATAATTTAAATATTATTAAGTTGTTTTATTATAACATATTTTAGTCTTTTAATCCTCAAGCATTATATATTCTGCTTGCTTAATTACATCTTTAATAGCTGATTTTTGATATTGTGGAGGATAATTATATTTCTTTAAACATTCTTTAATTTTAACCCTCATTTGTGAGCGGGTGGATTCTTTTGACGCTCAATCAGTTAGTGCATATTCTTCAACAACTTCTTTGAGTTCTCTAGCAATGAGGATTAATGTCTCATCACCAAGTAATTCTTGAGCATCTTTATCCCGTGCTAGCGCATCATAAAAAGCCCTTTCACGTCCAAATACCCCTAGTTTTTGTGCCTCATATTCATCAGCAACCATTTCACTAGCAAAATCCGTCAGTTGCAAAATTGTTAAAGCAGGTGTAAAACTTGCATCACGCCCATGGTACTCTTCTAGAATTCTTCTGAGCCTTTTTGAATATTCTTGTGATTTAAAGTAATTGTGTCTACGAGATTCAGCAATTGCTCTTTGCAACAACTTTTGTACTATTTCAACAAAGATATGGGGAGGATTGCTTTTACGTAGTTGATCGATTTTTTCTTTTGTTAATAATTCAATTGCATTAAATGATGATTTTTGCTCCGCTGTTAATGATCTTACTTCATCGCCTTTTATAGCTTCCGCTAGTAACTGCGATACATATTCATTCATCTCTTTGGTGGATACAATACCAGGTTTGTTACGAAGTTTTAAAATATAACTTCGTATAGCTAGATAATAAAGAATGTCTTTTCTTTCTTGTTTACTAACAATTCCGGCACAAACCACAAATGCTTGTTTTAAAGAAAGTGATAAATCAAACATAAAGGGATCTTCGCGTTTTGCTTTATCTTCTAAGATAAATTGTGCACCTTCTTGAATTGCACGAAATCTAGTTAAAGAATCCTGGGCTCAGAATTTATCTTTTTGTATTTTATGAAACCATTCATTAAGGATACTTAATTTTTCTTTGATAACGTCATATATTTCATTTTTAATATCTTGGATGTTGTTTTCTTTGTCACGAAGAGTATATTGATCTAAGGCTTCTTCTAATGCACTATTTAAGCCAATATAATCAACAATTAAACCAGAAGATTTTCCAGGGTAAACTCTGTTTACCCTGGCAATTGCTTGCATTAGGTTATATGATTTTAAACGTTTAATAAAATACATAACTTCTAGATCTGGTACATCAAAACCAGTTAATCACATATCACAAACAATTGCAATTTTATATTTAGAAGTATCTTTTTTAAATTCATCACCCAATTCTTTACGCAATGCATTATTACCAAATAAATTTCTTAGCTCTTCAGGGTCTTTGTTTGACTCAGTAACAACTAAGATAGTGCTATCTTTGTATGCTGGATATTGAGATATTATTTCTTTATATAGTTTGGCTGCTGCCATTCTAGTTTGACAAATAATCATTGCTTTGCCATTAATAATTCCCTTACGGTTTTCATAATGTTCAATAATATCACTTGCAAAAACTTTAATCATGTCATGGTCTTCAAGTATTTGTTTGATCTTAGACATTTCATTTTTTGAACGTTCGATGGATTTTGTATCTGCTTGTTGTGTATTTTCTAAATCTTTGTAATATTGATCAATTTCTTTGAGTACTTCATCATTAGTTCAAACTTTAGCTAAACGTGATTCATAATACAATTTAACTGTTGAACCATCAATTATTGATTGGGTCATATCATATGCATCAATAATTTCGCCAAAAATATCTGTTGTTTGCTTTGTTTTAGTTGATACAGGAGTTCCTGTAAAACCAATAAACGTTGCATTAGGTAGAGCATCTCTAATATATTTCTCAACACCATATTTAAAAATTGCTTCCATCTCTTCTGTTTCTGCATTTTTTTCATATGAAACAGTTTCATAAATTCCGTAGTGGCCACGGTGAGCTTCATCAGCCATAACAATAATATTATTACGCTCGTTTTTTGGTAAGTGTTCTTTATCAAATTTAGCAATGGTACTTAAAATAATCCCGCCCTGTTTAATATTTGAAAGTTTTTTAACTAAATCTTCACGTGAACTTGCAATTACTGGCTCGCATTTTAAATAATCTTTAGCACTAAAAAATGTTTTATATAATTGAATATCTAAATCAATTCGATCAGTTAGTAAAACAATTGTAGGAACATTAAGTTCTTTTTCAATTAGTAATTTATGTGCAAGCATTACCATTGAAAATGATTTTCCACTGCCTTGTGTATGTCAGATAATACCTGCTTTACCATTTCCGTTTGGTTTAACTGTTTTTATAATTGAATTGAGTGCTTTATTAACACCAAAATATTGGTGGTATTGAGCCATAATTTTAATTGGCTTATCATTTTTATCAATTATGTAAAAAATGTTATTTTTGATAATATCAATAAGTCTGTTTTTATCAAATAAACCGTTGATAAAAACATCTAGTTTATTAATATAATCATCATTATAACCTTTTTCACCTGAGACACTCTTTCATTCATTGTAGCGATCTATTTTTGATGTTAAAGTACCCACTTTAGTATCAATACCGTCAGAAATAACTAAAAAAGAATTGTAATTGAATAAAGTTGGAATATCATACCTATAACCATCATGTTCAGAATTAGAACCAAGCTGAGCGTAAGCATGTTCTAAAGTTGCATCTTGAGCATCTTCATTAAATGATTTTAATTCCATCACAATTAAAGGAATTCCATTAATATAAATGATAACATCGGGTATTCTTATACTTTTTCCCTCTTGGAATTTAACTTGGTTTGCAACTTGAAAAGTATTATTCTCTGGGTTAAGAAAATCAATAAATCTAATCAAAGGATTTACTAAAAAATCCTTTGATTCAATTGTAATACCATCAACTAATATTTTATGAAATGCATAGTTCCTTTCGAATAATGAAGGATTATCAAGGTTTTTGACAGTATTTATAGCTTCCTGAATTACATTATCATCATTAATTTTATTAATCTTTATTAATGAATCTCTTAATAAAGATTCATTAATAAAATCATCCAAATTGCGAGTTTGGATTCAATGATCATTATCAATAGTTATTCATTGATAACCTTTTTGTTCAAGTAAAGATATAATGCTTATTTCAATGTCTTTTTCTTTTAGCATAAATGTAACTTTCTATATTATTTAGTGTAAGTAAAATTATATTTTTTAATGTTATAGGATTAGGTTATTTTTGTATTAAATAGTTCTTATGTATTATATCAAAAAGAAGTGTAATGTTATGCAATGTAAGTGTACATATCATATATGTAACAATACCTTAATAATTAACACTATCGGCAGTGTTGATGATTTGATTGAGAATTATCAAAACCAGGTTAAAGAGATTTTAAAAGTTGGGGATTTATATATCTCTCAATCTTTTAACAAGGATAACTTAACTAAGTACGCTGATATTTTTCCAGGAGGTACACCTTCTAGATCTAAACCCGAGTTTTGAAATGGAAATATTAAATGAATTAATTCTGGTGCACTTACTGATCAACCTGTTGTAACAAATACAACAGAATGCATAACGGAATTAGGGGTTTTAAAGAGTTCAACAAAAGAAGCAAACAAGGGATATACTGTGTTGTCAAGGATTGAACCAAAGATTAATAAAGTTTCTGTTATATTAGATGACAGTACATATTTTAATGAAGCAGTGTTCTGTGTAAGGGCAAAAAATACTTCCCATTATGGATTAATTTTCTTTGCTTCTCGCAAGTTAATCGACGAAATAAAAGGTTATGCTTCTGGTTCTGCACAACAACTATTAAACAAACAAATGCTTGAAGGTGGGAAAATTTACATTCCGAAAACTAGAAAAATCCAGCAATTAAATCTACTTCTAAATAAGTTACTTAAGCTAGAAGAGAAAATTCGAATTCTCAAACAAATAAAACAACAATTATTAAATAAATATTTTTAAAATTTGGTACCTTCAATAGTGGAGGTACCAAATGAAAGATTTTAAAACGTTTTTACTTCATCAAAATTTATCAAAAAATACAATTGATTCATATCAATTTGCATTAGATTTATACTTTAAACATTTTGATGAAATCACTAAACAAAACCTGTTAGCTTTTAAAGCTCTTTTAGTTGATAACTATAAAGGAAAAACAGTAAATTTAAGAATTCAAGGTATTAACAAATACCTTGAATATATTAACAAAGAAAAACTAAAACTAAAATTTATTAAATTGCAACAAAAAAGTTATCTTGAGAATGTTATTAGTGATGCAGATTATGAATTCTTAAAAAATAACTTACTTAAAGATCAAAATTATGAATGATATTTTATTGTAAGATTTTTAGGAGCAACAGGGGCTAGAGTTTCAGAACTTATACAATTTAAATACGAACATTTAAAAAGAGGCTATATAGATTTATATACTAAATCTGGTAAAATAAGGAGAATTTTTATACCTAAGAAATTGCGGATAAAAGCATTAGAGTATTATGATTCAGTTGATAGGGATACTGGTTATTTGTTTCTTAATAAAATAAAGAAACAAATAACCACCAGAGGATTATCACATCAACTAAAAGTTTTAGCTAAAAAATATAAAATGAATTTAAATGTTGTTTATCCTCATTCCTTTCGTCATAGATTTGCTAAAAACTTTTTAGAAAAAAGAAAAGATATATCCTTGCTTGCAGATCTCATGGGACATGAATCAATCGAAACAACAAGGATATACCTTAGAAAAACTAGCGAAGAACAACAAGCAATTGTTGATAAAATTGTTGACTGGTAAATCTAAAAGTATTTATTTAGAAGATTAGCTTTTATTTGCTTTAAAATGTTAATCTTCTTTTTGTTTTGAATTATTTGCTTGAAATATCAGTTTAATATTTGTTTTTCTTTATGGTCTACATTAGCATAAACTAAGAAATTTATTGATTTGGAAGCATGCTTTATTGTTGTTCCATATGTATGAATATCAATTATTTGTTTATTAATTTTGCTATTTATTTCAAAAAAGACTAATCCTTTATCTTCATTAAGACAAATAAGTTTATCTATACCAGAAGAATAGGCTCCAACTAGACCTATATTATTTCTCCCTGGTGCTCCATCAAAAGCTACAAGTATATCTTCAAAATCTGCATATGTGTAATTATCCAAAGTATCAACAAATGTATTTCCCAAAGTTTTTAAATCACCAACTCTAATGTAATTGCTTTGTCCAGGGTTTTTAGCTTCACTATATTTAGATGAACCAACCTCAAAACCTTTTTGGAATTGAACAATATTAGTTAGGGGATATAATTTCTTGCTATCATTTAAGTTATCAACAATACCCATATTCTTAATTAACTAGAAGTACTTATTTAATAAATGTTGTTTTATTTGTTTTAATTTTTCTATCTTTTGACTTAGTAAGGATAGTTCATAAATAAATGATTTATATTTTTTACCATATTCTTCAATCTGATTTTCCGATAATTTTGGTACGAGTATCTTTAGGAATGTATCGTTATTGATTCCAGCCATAGTTGTCCCTACTGAGTTTAAATCTCTTTGAATATTAAAATCGTCTGAAATAATTATTGCAGATAATAGTGAAATTGGTAATTTAGTAGATTCACTAATACATAAAAAACCAGTTGAAAAAATTGTATTTTTAACAAGATTTAAATCGTAACTTGTCACAATTATTTTTTTATTTGAATCTTTCATTTTGGCAAAGCAAACACTATTTTTAATAGGGGTCATGTTTGCTCTTGATGGTTTATTTTCATATGTAATTAAATCACCACTTGATATAGTATTTATACCATCTACTTTCGAAGTATCAATATAAATTTTTGTATTATTAAATTTATCAATGCCAGATTTTATTATTTGTGGATCATAGTGTTTGATAAACGTTTTTTCTCTAAACTGCTTCAATGATACTGATAAGATCTTACATATTATCTTGATTCTTTCTTGATAATTCTCAATCAAATCATCAACACTGCCGATAGTGTTAACTATGTGTTGTTGGGTATGGAGAGTTGGTAGTGTTAATTCCAGTTCATTTAGATTTTTTCTTGTTAATCTAGGAACTGCAGAACCCTCTCTGTGAACATTTAAGTTTTTTGTTAATAATCAATAATATAAATATCTAGGAATAACTTTTGTAACATCTATTTTAGTATAAAATAACGTATTAACAGTTCAAAAAGGTTTATTAATATAAAAAGGTGTTGCAATTGTACCTACTCTTCCAATTAATACTGATTCTTTATCATATAGGTATTTTGAAGAATATCCAATTATTCCTCCAGTCCCTAAAATTGGTATTTCACTTGAATCAACTTCAACATTTTTTTGATCTTTTCCATAACAAATTTTTAATATTTCTTTTAGTTTCATAATATGAGAACTTATAAAATTAAGGAGATTGCACAAATTATCAATGGTTCAACACCATCTACTAAAAATAAAGCATATTGAAATGGTAATATTGTTTGAATAACTCCGTCAGATTTATCATCATTTAATGGCAAATATATTTATACATCCAATAAATTAATTACTAAAGAAGGTTATGATAGTTGTTCAACTACATTAGTGCCTAAAGGTACTGTTTTGCTTACATCAAAAGCATCAATTGGCTATTTAGCTATTGCAGGGGTTGAACTTTGCACAAGCCAAGGATTTAAATCGTTGGTATGTAATCCAGGTCTACTTAATAACGAATATATGTATTACAGACTTTCAACAAAAATCAAATTTTTCAATTCAATATCTAGTGGTGCTGTTATGAAGGAGTTAACTACTAATATATTAGAAAACATCAACATAGAATTACCAAATTTAGAAACCCAACAACACATAGTTAACACTAATTGGAGTTATTAATATGAAATGTAAATTATCTGATATATCGATAATAACAATGGGACAATCACCTAAATCGTCTTCATATAATAGAATCCAAAATGGGCTGCCATTTTTGCAAGGAAGCACTACATTTGGTGATACATATCCATATTTTGATATTTGAACCAGTGATTGGAATAAAGATGCGGATATTGGTGACATCTTATTTTCTGTAAGGGCACCTGTTGGCCAATTAAATATAGCTAATACTAAAATTGCTATTGGTAGAGGTATTGCTTCGATTAAACCAACAAAGGTATCATCAAAATATCTTTTCTACCTTCTTAAGGCTAATAGAAAAAAATTCTTTACTTCTTCAACTGGCACAATCTTTGAATCTATAAACAAAGATGCACTATTTTCCATTCAATTGAATATACATTCTGATAATGAACGTAACCACATAGTTAACACTATATTATTTAATCTCTTCTTCTAAAATCTCTTTAACTTTTTCTTCTAGTTCCATGCCCTCCTTCATTAGTTTTAATAATTCAGCAGATGCAACCTTTAGTTGCTGCTTAATCTCTTCTGGAGATAATTTATTTGATTCATCTGCTCCAACATATCGCCCAGGATTTAAACTATAATCCTGGGCGATTATTTCTTCCAGTGTTGCTTTTTTACAAAAACCTGGAAGATCTGTTAGTGTATTAGACTTAAAGTCTTTATAGGCTTTAAGGATTTTGTTTATATCATCATCTTCTAATACTCTAATTTTACGAGAAATTAGTTTACCCATTGAATCAGCATTAACAAATAAAATATCTTTATTTGTTTTATCTTTATTTAAGATTCAACATTGCACTGAAATGCTGACATTAGCAAACAGTTTATTAGGTAAAGCTAAGATTGCATCAATTTTACCAGATTCAATCATAGCTTTACGAATTTTATAATCATCTTGGGTATTTGATGTTGTTGCTCCATTAGGCATTAAGATTGCAGCTTTTCCTTTGGGTGAGAGTTTTGCATACATTAATGACAATCAAGCATAATTACCATTTTTTTCAGATGGTTTACCAAAGACTCAACGCGGATCTCCTTGCAGTGAAGGTTTTCAAAACTCTTTTAAGTTGTATGGTGGATTAGCAATTATATAATCTGCTCGCAATGATTTATGTAAATCGTCGGTAAATGTATCACCATTACGATCACCAAGGTTTCCTTCAAGTCCTCTAATGGCTAAATTCATTTTAGCCATTTTTCAGGTTCCAGGATTTGATTCTTGACCAAAGATTGAAATGTTATCAATCTTACCTTGATGTTCTTTAACAAACTTAGAACATTGTACAAACATTCCGCCTGAGCCACAACAAGGATCATAAACTCTACCTTTATAAGGTTCTAAAATATCAACCATTAATTGAACTACTGATTTAGGGGTAAAGAATTCACCACCTTTAGTTGGAATATATTTAGCAAAAGCTCCAACATAATATTCATATACTTGCCCAAAAAAGTCCCCATCAGCATCTTCCATATTTAAATTATTAGTAAAAAAATCAACTAATTCACCTAAAGCAGTTTTATCTAAATCGCTTTTAGAATATGTTTTTGGCAAAATCCCTTTTAATTGGTTATTATTTTTCTCAAGTAAAATGAATGCATTATCAATTACTTGACCTAAATTATCTTGTTTGGAATGTGATGCTACATAACTTCACAATGATTCTTTAGGAACAATAAAAACGTGTTCAGCTGTATAATAATCTTCATCTTCTTCGCGGGCATCATTATACTTAATTAATTCATTATATTTAGCGATATATTTATCGCTAACGTATTTTAAAAATACTAGCCCTAAAACGATATTCTTATAATCAGCAGGATCAACTTTATCTCTTAGTTTTTCAGCTGCTTTCCATAAGATATCCTCATTTATTATTTGTGACATATCAAATTACCTCCTTTTTATAATAATTTATATATTATACATTAAGAATTAAACTATATAAATATTAAATAACTTAATTGTTAATGTTAAAAAAAGCAAGCTTTTTGCTTGCTTGAATTAAATTTTATTTGGTGGAGATAAGGGCAGTTTAGCCCCTAAAATAGATAAAAATTTTAACATTTTAGTGAATTATAAACTATAGTAAATTAGACATGGAAAAATCAACCTAAAGTACCTGAATGATTTTTCCATGTCTAATTTCATGTTAACTTTCTGAAAGGTTTTAAACACTTGTTTTAATTTTTTAAATAAATAACTACACTTGAAGGATCAATGTTGAATTCTTCTAATATATTTTTAGCTAATTTTACTATTCTATCGGCACTAAAACATGTTTCAATAAATACCTTATTTTGAATTTCGTATGGAACATGCATTCCAAAACTAGAATGGCGAATATATGGTTTGGATGTCTTTGTAAGTGTATAATCCCTATCAGCTAATTCATTAAATTTTCCTGGAACTATATCCTTAATTTCATCCATTAGACTTATGAAAAATTGTCTGAAACTTTTAATTGATATTGTTTTACCATTGAATGTATACATTTTAATTTTTGTAAATGCTAGGTTTGGCTTTTCACTAAGGTTATATGTGAGACTGTTATTTTCCCCTATTTCCTGTTTTTGAATATCTATGTTCTTGCCTTTATGCCTATTGCAAATTTTGTGAACAAGCTGTGCATTTTCAAATTTTGTTTGCCCGCCACTTGAATAAGGAACGATATGGTCTATTTCGCCTTCATTCACATAAAGGATTTCATTTTGACAAATAGCACATAAAGATTTTTGGTTTTCGGTAAGTTGTGGTTTTAAATGCGTATCAAAAGTTCTTGAATCTTTCTTGAAGGGGTTATCTCCAACTATTGATGATATTAAATGTATTATAGTTAAAATTCTTTTTAGTACCCTATCCCTTGAACCACTAGAAGCGTAACAAGCATTATGATACTCATCATCATAAAGTTTTTTATAATTAATCTCTTTACGGATGATATCAGATTTTGCAATAAGCTTATTTCTATCAAATAAAGAAAATGCTATCATTATTGAGTCATAAAAAGTTGCACTAAATGTATTTAATATTTTTTTATTATCATAATCAACTGCAGCAAATGCATCAGTGCCAAGCACTTCTTTTACAATACTTAAAGTTTTGCTAAATATTTCTTTGTCTTGTTGGACTTGCTTTTCATCATCATATTGGTGTGCCTTCATGTAATTATTTAGGTGAACTTTCATACTTTGTTTATATGAGAAAAAATCAATTAAAGCAAAGAATCTTAAAATTTTCTCTTGATAAGCCATTCTATTATTTTCTGACTTAAACATAACTGCTACATTTTGATTTTTAGCAAGTTGGTTAATCATTGAATTATAATATCCACGATATACACAGTTTCTTATTTCTTGTTCTTTTAATGTAACAGCACCTTGATTTAGTCTTTCAAAGATCTCATATTTAACATCATTTGAATCTTCATCAATAACTATGGTTCTAATATAAGTCTCTTCTACAACATTTTGAAGCTTGTCATCTAAATCTTTAAAATATTTCCCTTCTAATTCGCTAAAAACTGCCATTCCTTTTAATTTATATTTATTTCTAATAAAATTTAAGAATGACATAATTCTTTGCTGTCCATCTACAACTAATAATTTTCCATTTTTTTCTTCGCTACAATAAATTGTTGGAAGTGGAATTTTCATTAACGCAGACTCAATCAATCTTGATGATTTTTCTATCGAATAGACAAATTCCCTTTGAAATTCTGGGTTTGTTTGAATTCTGCCTTTTTGTTCCATTATATTAAACTCGCGAATAGTTGAATCTTTTGATTGAAAGTGTAGTTCTTTTTTCATATTTTACTTCCTTATTTTTTGAAAAGTTCATGTTAACTTTTTGTTATATTTTAATCCGCCAGTTTTATTGTAAAAAACAATTTTATCCCCCCCAATTAAATAAGGAAGATTCCTTATTTAATTGGGGGGGATAAATACCTTTTGGTCTAAAATTAAAACTTTTTTACTTTTGTAATTTTGGTGGAGATAAGGGGAGTTGAACCCCTGTCCACATATGAACACTTAGTTACTTCTACAGTTTAGGTCATTTTAATAATAATATAAGCAAAAACAACCAAAACAACTTATATTATTTTGCTAATCTCATTATTAAGTCGCAACTTTAATAACTATCCTTAAAAGACCTGTTTAACTAACTTAAGGAGCATTAATTAAACAACTTGCATGCTATTTATTAAGCGAATGCAAGATTTGCTTGTTGTTGGTACATACTTAATGTAGCAACTTTGTCTTCAGATTTTCCGTTTAAGAAAGCCTAGTAGGAATTATAGTCTCCCACACTACTGCAATAACTAAGAACCCATACATGTCGAAACCATTATATCCCCAGATCTAATAGTTTTTTAAGGTTTTGAGAATTTTTTTATTAACTTCTTCTTTAGCGAGTTTTGCCCGTTTGTCGTATTTTTTTAAACCTCTTGCTAAGGCTAACTCTATTTTAACAATTGAATTCTTGTTAAAATACATTTTTAAAGGAATTAATGTTAAGGGTTGAGTTTCTAATTTAAATTTTAACTTACGAATCTCATTTTTATGCATTAGTAATTTTCGATCTTGAGTTTCATTACATTTTACTTGCATATATTGTTTAAAAAATGATTCTTTAAGTCATAATTCATTTTTATATATTGAACAAAATGAATTAGTTAGCGCAACTTCAGATGCCCTGGCACTCTTAACTTCTCAACCATCTAAGGACATTCCAGCCTCAAATGTTTCTAAAATCTCATAATCACGTTTTGCATTTTTATTTGTTGTAATGATTTTCATAAGTTATTAATATTTTACTATATTTTTTAAAGTTTATGTTTATCTTAATTAAATTGTTTTTGTTTTTATTAATTGGAAATGTCACATGCAAGTTTTTTGCATGTGACATTGTTTTTGTCTGCCTTGTAATAAAATAGTTGTATTAATAAATTTTAAAAAATGAAAGGAGACTTTAAAATTATATGAAAAATTTAGAAAAATATATTTGTGTTTTTGACAAATATCGAAAAGAAAATAAATATCAACATTTTAAAATTGAAGAGAATTATAACACTATTTTGAAAATGCAAGGAGCACTTGAGTCGCAACGAAAATTACGATCAGATCAAATCGATCTAGAACAACTTTATAATATTTTACAAGAACTTTCTGAAGGCTTCTCAATCTAAGAAGTAGCCAAGATATTTGATAGAGACATTCTAAACATGGACAGCAAAATTTAACATTTTAGTAACTTATAATGACATTGCAAATTGCTTTGGCGTTTTTCAGTTTAAGTTTGATTGAATTCGATCGTTATTATACCAAACTACATATTCTTGTATCATATCATTAAGTTCATTGAATGTTATTTTGGAATAATCTAAATCATTTAATAATTCGGTTTTAATGATCCCAAACCAATATTCAATTTCTCGATTATCAAGTGAGTTTCCCACTCTTGATAACGAAATAACGCCACCAATATTTTGAACTTCTTTAATATATTGATGATGTGTATATTGAAAGCCATGATCTGAGTGAATGATAAAATTTTTGGGTTTGTATTGTTTTAATGAATTTAAATTGTCTAAAACTAGTTCTAGATTATTACTTCTTGATAATTTAAAACCAACAATTTGTTTAGTTTTATGAGACAAAATTGCAGACAAATAAACGTGTGATTCCAACACGTCTTTTTGTGCTTTTATATATGAAACATCAGTTGCATAAATATTTCGATTGTTTTGATCGTTATAATCACGATTTACGAAGTTATCAATTTGTGAAGATACATTTTTAATTTCTTTTCGTTTTGATTTTTGTCTAAGCTTACATTTTAGGCCTAAAAGGTTCATATATCTCCCTAAAGAACGTTCGCTTATATCTATTTTGTATTTTGAGATATGTAAACACTTAGCTTTAGCCTTCCATATCTTGACTTTGTTTCTGCGAACGATTTTTCGATTACATCACTATATTTAGGGAGTTTTTGTGAAATTTTAATCTTATGAGTTTTAGAAATTGTTTGTCTAGAAATGCCAAAAACTTCTGCAAGCTTAACATAACTTATACTAAAACTTTTAGATTCAATAACTTTCTTACTTTTGGGTAATTCGTTGGTAATTTCATAATATCTTTTAGCTATTTGTAACAAATCATCACGATCAAAAATATCTCAATTTGGTTCTCTTTTCGTCTTAGGACTGCCACTTCCTTTTTTGCGGTTTTCGCCTTTCTTTGTCTGCAATAAGTCTTCCATACCTAAATTATAATACTTAATTATTTTATTAATTCTAACTTTTACACTATTTCTTTGTAAGTTTTTTGTTCCTGGTGATATTTGGTAAATAGCCCGAAAAGCACCTGGGAAACCTGACTTTTGATATTCTTCATATATTTTTGCAAATTCTTCTTTCTTTAAATGTCTTGACATAATTTTCCTTTCAAAAAATTTTTTCGTTGGTACCAACGAATGGTAACAGAAAAGTTAACATTTACATGTTAACTTTTCTGTCCGGCTTTATTCGAAGTATAAAAAGCAAAATTAAAATTATTACAAATCGCAGACCACTTAGTTTAGATAAACAAAATCGTTATGTTTGTCCTAAGTGTTCAAAAAGAGTAATGCGGGTTAAAACCCTTAATTTCACCAAGCTATACGAACATTTATTAGGCTATTCATTTTCGCGACTCTTTTTTGTAAGTGATGTAATTAAAGAGAAATGAAAGGCCTACAGAAAATATTGGTATAGTGAACTTAATACATACAATAAAAATAGAAATAAAAAGAATTTGCAGCAAAAAGAAGTTAAGAAATCAGTTACCTATCTTGTTAATTCTTTTAAAAAATTATCGCCTGATGAATTTGCTCCTTCGCCTAGTACAATTTATAAAATAATTAAAAAATACCCTTATTTTAGACAGGGAAGAAATATTCGGACAAAATCCGAATATTTTTAATATAAAGAAAAAGAGGTAGTTATGAGACATTTAAAGACTAAAGAATGAATCAAAATTTTTGACATATATGATAAATACTTGAACCTGGGAATAACCAAAGCAGAATTTGAAAATTTCTGTTTTGACATCAGAAAAGCATACTGAAATAAAGAATCAATGAAAAATATGTTAAAGAAAAGAAAACTGTATAATTTAAATATGAACATAGAATCACAAAGCGGTAAATCACCCAAGAAAGATAAAGGTGTTGGGAGAAAGAAAAAGAAAGTTCTCGATTATACATGAATTAATACTCTTAAAGATGATGAAAAAGATGCAGTTATAAAATACTACTATCGAATTTTTAATGAAAATAATATTGATGCAGATATTAAAAATATTAAAGAAATTGAAAATCTTTCATCAAAATACAAGGCAAAAATTTTTTTAATAGCAAGATCCACATATTATGAGAAATTGAAAGATAACAACAAAGCTAAAGAGATAAATGTCAAACACAAAGAAATAATTTTTAAAAGTTTTGTCGAAAATAAAGAAAGGTATGGACGAAGGAGGCTTGCTAAATATATTTTCCAAGAATATAATATTCAAATAAATCCTAGAACCCTTGGGAATTATATGAAAAAACTTAATTTAAAAACATTTGTTAGACAAAAACGTAAAAACAAAGAATCTAAAAATACTTGTGTTAAAGTGCCTGATTTAGTAAAACGAGATTATAATTCAATCAACAATAATATATATGCAACAGACGTGACCTACATACCAGCACCAAAAGACATTGAGCAAAATCATATTTATTTATCCGCAATTATCGACCATAAAACTAAGTTTGTGACCTATGAATTATCACTTAGAAATGATACCGAACTAATTTTGAATAATATCAGTAATACAAAATTCAAAAAAAATTTTATTTTACATTCTGACCATGGATCTGCTTATTCGTCGGTTGAATATACTAAAAAAATAGAATTGCTAAAAGGTAAAATATCAATGTCAAGAATTGGCAATAGTCTAGACAACCGTGAAATTGAATATTTCTTTTCAATTCTTAAAAGCGAGATTTTTCCAAATTTTGATCAAACCTGTAAAAGGCTTACTTTTATTGAATTATCACAAAAAATCAAAGAATTTATAAACTGATATAATTATAAAAGAATAAGATAAAAAAACCTTCCCAAAGCATTCCGTTTGGCTTAGCCAAATGGTATGGTTAGGGAAGGTAAAACCGTCCGAAAAAAAATTCCCAGTTTATTTCCTTGATTTTGACCATATTGTTAAAAAATCTGAAGGCAAATATGGCATAAGGAAGAAGAAGCAAACCAAACCTAAAACATTAAAATATGCTACAGAAATTTCAAAACGTCCAGCTTATATTAATGATCGCTCTGAACACGGACATTTTGAATTAGACACCGTTATTGGTAAAATCAATGATACATATTGTATTGTGACGATAATTGAACGGCAAACCAGAATGTCTTATGCTATGCTCTCAAAACGCAACTCCAAAGCTATCAAACAAACTCTTCTAAAACTAATCAAGAAACATAACTTATACATTAAAACTTTAACAGTTGATAATGGTAGTGAAAATGTCTTATTGCACCAGGTAATTCCAACTGAAAGATTATTTAAATGCCAACCATATAGTTCATGACAAAAAGGTTCAATAGAAAATATGCACCGCTTAATTAGGTATTACATTCCCAAAGGAAAAAGCTTAGATAAATACTCTCAACAAGAAATTGATTATATGATGGAAAAAATAAATAACTATCGACAAGTTGTCCGGCAATATAAGATAACCTAAAATTTTTTTAATCCCCCGCCTTTGATTGCAATCAAAGGGGCCTTACTTTTGGCAAAAGTAAGCAAAACCGACGAGAAAACACTGCCGTGTTTTCTGTTTTCGCATACATTTTTTTATCTAAAAATTATGTTAAAATTAAATGACAATTATTTTGTTAATATCTCGCAAGTGACTTTTCCAAAAAACAATGGCTGTAATATTTAAAAAAACGTTTTACAATCATAAAAAAAACTTTATAATATTATTAATTAAAATTTAATTCACTTTAAGAAACTATTAATACTTAATTATTATAATAGAACAAAGGAGCAATATATGAAACGTATATTATGCGAATACAAACCAACTCAAAATAAGCAATTTCCTTGAGTTTTAAGACACCCAAAGGTTAAAACTGCATTAGGAGTTTTTAAAACTCGTAAGGATGCTTTAAACTGATTCTTATCATTAAGATATGAATCATGAGCACAATTCCATACACCTAAAAAAATCTGAGGAGGGCACGTATATGGTGTCTTTAACAAAGACGGTGTATTAGAATACGAACTAGAAGTTGACAAATACGATGGTAAATTATCTTATGACGAAACTTCTAAAGAAATTAATTTAACAGAATTTAACACAATTAATTTCTTTGAAGTTGAAAACCATTTAGCAACTTTAGAACCAAATGTTGATTATAAAATTTTAGATGATCATACTACTTATTTCCCTGCAGTTGACGACTTTATTCCGCCTGTAAGAAAGAATTCTAAAGATATTAAAATTGAAGAATTAACTAAAGAATTAAATTCATTAGATGAATTATTAAAAAACCTTGATGGTAAATCTAACAAAGAAATTGAAGAACTTAAAAATAAACTACAAGATACTAACCAAGATAAAGAAGCTTTACTTAAAGAAATTCACGAACTAAGAAATAGATCAATGGTAACTAAAACAGTTGTTGAACAAAAAGTTCATGAAGTAGTGAAAGAAGTACCAGTTTACATCGAAAAAGAAGTTTTAAAAGAAATACCTGTTGAAATTATTCGCGAAGTTTTAGTTGATCGCCCGGTTGAGGTAGTTAAAGAAGTTATCGTTGAAAAAGTAGTAGAAAAACCAGTTGAAGTTATTAAGGAAGTGGTGATTGAAAAACCAGTTTCATCTGGACAAGTAGTTAAAGAAGTACCAGTTTACATCGAAAAAGAAGTTTTAAAAGAAATACCTGTTGAGGTAGTTAAAGAAGTTATCGTTGAAAAAGTAGTAGAAAAACAAGTTGAAGTTATTAAGGAAGTAATTGTCAACAAAGAAGTACCTTCACAAGGTGCATGTCCAATTAAAGATTGTGATAAAGTTAGATATGTATATTTCTATGAAGGATGCAAAGCAACTAAACTTCGTTCATTAGCTTTATATGCTAAAAACCTTGAAGCTATCGCACTTTCATACCCACAAGAGTTAGTTACATCTGTTAGAGACTTCAGAGAAATTGAAGAACAACTGAGAAATGTTTTAAATGCTGAAAAATCATTAGCATCAGAATTAGAATTACCAGAAGATAAAAGATTACTAAAATTAGTTGCTAAATCATTAGCGGCCTCAACAAAATTACTTTCAAGTAAGATTAAAGGATCTGAAGATCTTACTTACGTTCCTGAAACCTTTATTTATTACAAAGAACAAGCACCAGAGTCACGTTTAGCGCGTGTGTTATCATTTGTATTATATGGTAATAAGCATGTTGCATTTGTACCGGAACAAGACTATAAATACACTCTTTCACCTAATTCATGTAAAAAATCACACTTTGTGGTATTCGAATCATTTGAAACTGTTGAAAAATTAGTTCCAAGTGTCCAAGAAGTAGTGCAAGAAGTGGTCGTTGAAAAAGTTATCGACCGCCCAGTTGAAGTTATTAAAGAAGTAATTGTTGAAAAACCAATTGAAATTGTAAAAGAAGTACCAGTTCAAGTTATTAAAGAAGTGGTAGTAGAAAAACCTGTTGAAGTTGTAAAAGAAGTAGTAAAGGAAGTAATTGTTGAAAAACCAGTTGACGCTCCAGCTACAAAAGAAGGATGACCAGTTGGATTCTGAGCACTTATCCTATATGCCTTAGGATATGTAATCTTATTAGCTGTTGTTGTTATTTTAGCAGTCTGATATTACAATGGGCTATAATTAACTTAAAATGCAAACATTTGTTTGCGTTTTTTTATATACTTTAAAATAAGAAAAAATACATTCAATTATCTCTGAATGTATTTTTCAATTATAAGTCAATATTTTGAACGTATTTTGCATTTTGTGAGATAAACTCACGACGAGGTTCCACATTCTCACTCATTAAGGTCTCAAAGATGCGATCAGCACGATATGCATCTTCAATTTGCACTTGAAGCATTTTACGCTTTTCTGGAAGCATGGTTGTTTCACGTAGCTGTTGAGCATCCATTTCACCTAGTCCTTTATAACGTTGAATTGTAATTTTGATGTTAGGGTTTAAAGTCGCGATAATTTCACTACGTTCTTTTTCATTAAATGCATAGTAAATATTTTTATTTTGTTGAATTTTAAATAAAGGAGGTTGTGCTATATATATAAATCCATATTCAATAAGGGGTTTAAAATATCTATAAAAGAAGGTTAGTAGCAAGGTGCGGATGTGGGCTCCATCTACATCAGCATCAGTCATAATAATAATTTTATGATATCTTAATTTATTGATATTAAAATTGCTGTCGAGTCCAGCACCCATAGCAGTAATTAAAGACATAATTTCTTCGTTTTTAAGGATACTTTCGAGTCTTGCTCTTTCGGTATTAAGGATTTTACCTTTAAGGGGTAAAATAGCTTGAAAAACTTTGTCGCGTCCCATTTTAGCTGAACCACCAGCAGATTGCCCCTCGACAATGAAAAGTTCGCAAATTTCAGCATTTTTTGATGAACACGGGGCTAATTTACCAGGCATTGAACCAGTTTCAAATGGAAGTTTTTTACGTTCTTTATCTCTAGCTGCAGTTGATGCGATTCTTGCCCTACGTGCTGAACTTGCTTTTTCAAGAATTTTTTTAGCTAAATCAGGATTTTCATTTAAAAAACGTTCAAAGACTTGTGAAAAAACTTCATTCACAGCTTTACGGGCATCTTTTGAACCAAGTTTTCCTTTTGTTTGCCCTTCAAATTGTGGTTCAGGGTGTTTTATTGAAATAACAGCAACAATACCTTCAACTAAATCTTCACGGGTAAAGCGATCATTTTCGTTTTTAATAAAGTTTTTTTCTAAAGCATAGTTATTAACTAGCCTCATAATTGCATCATAAAATCCAGTTAAATGTGATCCGCCTTCATGGGTAGAAATATTATTAGTATAGGAAATTAAATTAGATCGATACAGATCATTTAAATATTGCATAGCAACTTCAACTTCAATATTAATTTCCCTTGAATTTATTTCGTGGCGATATTTATATGAATTACTTGCATAAATAATATTTGTTAATGGTAATGAACGTTTCGTTAATTCGCTAACATAGTCAATAATACCATTATTATATTGGTATTCAACATAGTTTTCATCTCTTTCATCAGCAACTGATACAAATAAACCTTTATTTAGGTATGCAATTTGACGTGCATGATCAATAATTAAACTTTTATCAAATGGCATTTGTTCCATTATTGTATAATCAGGAGCAAATTGAATAGTAGTACCTGATTCATCGTCTTCATATTCACCAATAACATTTGTTGGGTGCACAGTATTTCCACCATTTTCAAATTTAGCATAGTAAATCTTACCATCACGCTTAACCCATGCTTCTAATTTTGAACTTAAGGCATTAACAACACTAGCTCCTACTCCATGCAATCCACCACTAACTTTGTAAGCGCCTGATTCAAATTTTCCACCAGCATTTAATTTAGTTAAAACAACTTCTAAGGCACTAATATTAAATTGTGGGTGGATTCCAACAGGAATTCCCCGCCCATTATCTTGAACTTTTATTTCGTTATCTTTTGTAATTGTAATATTAATTTTGTTGGCAAAACCAGCCATTGCTTCATCAACTGAGTTATCTACTATTTCTCATACTAAATGGTGTAATCCTGCTTTTGATGTTGAACCAATGTACATCCCAGGACGTTTACGAACATGTTCTAAACCTTCTAAATGCGCAATAGCACTTGCATCGTATTTTTGCTTCTTATCTTCCATTTAAACCTCCATTTTGATTAATTTTATGAATGTTATAATATATAAATATATTATAACATAAACCATGGATTACTGTAATTTTTTATAAAATACATCGTTAATATGTCCAATGACAACTATTTAGGTCCATATATAAATCCCTTGGAAAGTGAACTAATTTAATTAAAATATGGTATAAATTATTTATGGTATTTAAACATAACATAGATAAGTACAAAAACTTAACAAACTACGAACTAAAAAAACAGCAATCTCTCATATTAATTGCTGCTAATATTGAAAAATCTTTATCTCAACTTAGTTTAATTACAAACCTTAGTGTGTCAACTGTAAAAAGATATAAAAAAATAATAAAAAGTAATCAAGAAATTGACATCAGTCATAAAAATAAAAATCAACAAAGAAGTTGCAAAGTTACAGATTCAGAAATTGAATTAGTGTTTAAAGATTATTTAAAAACATGTGAAATTATTTTAAATAGCGTTCTAACAAATAACCAACTTTCGTTTAAAAGTTATTATTATTCAGAATATGGTTCTTTTATAAGGCAAAAAATTTCTTACAAAACTTTGGTAAGAAGATTCAACCAATTAGGATTATTTAATATACATACAACCAAAAGAGGAAGAAAAATAGCAAAATTATCAAAGAAGAAAACTTCACAAGAGACAACATTGCTATTAAAAAAATATTATAAACAAATTAAACAAAACGAAAAACAAAGACAAGTTTTGGGTCTAAAGAAAAATTTAGAATTTGGTGAAATTGTTGAAATCGATGCTCAGCTTGAACCATATTTAAAAAATAATAAACCATTCTATCTTTATCATGCAATTGATGTTGCCACTGGAACATTATTAGCAGCATGATTTGAAGAACAAGAAACAACATTAGGATATCAAAGACTGTTAGAAATAGTATTTAAGAAATATGGATTTCCAAAGAAAATTTATACTGATAAAAGAAGAACTTTTTGGGGAAACGAAAACACACAAACAATTTTTGAAAAAGATTTAAATAAAAAAGGAATAGAAGTACTCAGTTCTTCTAATCCTAAACATAAACCACACGTTGAGAGATCTTTTAGAACATCATTAGACCAATACCCATTATTAATTCATGAAAACGGATATAAAGATATTAATGATTTAAAGCAAAACAACGAAGTATTTCAAAATTATTACAATATGAGGAATAAAAAAATAATTTCTAAACATAATGTCTTTCAAAAAGAAGGAAAGAAAAACGGCAATTGAGCCGTTGATTTAGAGATTAATAGAAAAGTTTTAAATGGTGTTGTTAGATACCAAGGTAAAAACCTTGCAGCTTTCGATATTCATGACAAAAGGATTGTATTTCCTTATAATTCTGATGTTGTGTTAGTACATTCTTCTGATGATAATTTGTATTTTAAATATAATGGAAAAAAATACTTTGCCAAAGAACCTACTGGAAAATATCTAAGCTTTACAGAAATGTGAGCTCTTGAGAAAGGTTTAGATTATTCTATCCCTGCAGTTGGAAAACTAGCATTTATCCATAAGAAAACAAACTCATTTTTTAAAACTCTTGAATTATACATCTCAAAGTTTAATAGTGTCTCTGTGAATGCACAAGGAAATAACCTTGAAGCCAATAAGATTATGGCTGAGTATTTAGAGATACTTAGAACATTACACAGAAGCATCAATGATGAAATAAAAATTGATGCATATTAATTTTAATATTTTTTAATAAAAAAGAGAATAATAAAAATAGAAAACACGGGCACGTGTTTTCTGGGAGTTTTGCTTACTTTTTCAAAAGTAAGGCCCCCTTGATTGCAATCAAGGGCGGGGGGTTAAAAATCTTTTTGCTTCATTTTGAAATTTTCTAGTTAATGTAATGATATAAATAATTATGTTCTGATTTTTTAGACAGTAAAAAGATCAAAAAATATATAAATTTTCCAATTTAGTTGCCAAAGAAGAAAAAAATTTTTTTTGGTTTGTTTTTTCATTATCTTTTTTTGCAACAAAAGCATCATAATATAAATCAAAAACTAAAAAAAAGATTAACCCCAACAGTCTGGCCAGAAAATTAAAAATGTAGTTCAAAAAAGTAGTTATTCTACATGGATTACTGTAATTTTTTATAAAATACATCGTTAATAGACTCTTTTCAAAAACCTTTTTTAGTAGTTTTAGAGATATTTTCCAATTCTATAATTGTTTTATAATATTCAAATTGCTCTTTTGTTTGTGTATAGTAAGGTTTTTTAGGATTTTCTGCCTGAATAAAAGCAACTCTGGCTAAACCTTCGGAAATTAACCATGAATTTATTAATGAATTAATGGAATAATTAAAATTATTATTATTATAATAAACTAGGGCAACGGTGCGCTTATAAGAATCAGTAGTAACTCTTTGAATAAAAATATTTGCATTGCTATTAATTTTACTAATAAGCATTCGCTTAGCAAGTTTAGCATATTGATCTTCATATTTAGCTAATTGATCATCATTATAACGAGGTTTTAGTGTTTCAGGAGTATCAACACCGTAGAGGCGTATAATTTCTTTTTGCCTACTTTGGTTTAAAACTTCAATAGTATCTCCATCGGTTATTTCTAACACTTTAATTTGTTCATAGTTTTTATTTATAGGATTAAGCGCGCAAGATACTAAACTCAAGTTAAGTAATATAAGAACAAAACTAAAAAAACTTTTCATATTTATATAATAATATTAAAACCCTACATAACTAAAAATTGACTAAAAAATACCTTTAAACCCCTTACAAATTTATTTTGGGGTTTAAAGGTATTACTTATAATATGATTTATAGACTCTATAGTATCATTTTTCTAAACTATACAGGTAATTTAAACCTGATTCATGTTTCTCGAATTCAAGGAATTTTATTTTAATTTCATAATTTTTAGGGAGCACGAAGACCTCCCATGGATAAACTCCAGGTATAATTGAATTACTTGTTAGCGGTACATGATATCCTAAAAAAAATAGAGTAACTTTATTTTTATCATATAATGGAATAACAAATGTTTGTTCGTTTCATTTTGCATTGCTTAATGAAAAATATTGTCAAATATAAATATCATTGTTCTCAAGGAGTTTGTATACATCTTTATTATCTAAGTATAATTCTTCAAATAATTTTTTAATTTGAAAATTATTGTTAAAATCTTCAAAGTTATGCAATTCCTTAAATCTTTCAATAATATATTTATCGAATTGATTTTTACTAGATATTTTTATGGCATTATTGAATTTATTAGATGAATCTTTGGGAAAATTATCAAAGAATTCTGAGTTGAAATTAGTTGAATCTTGAGTCCCATCATCTTTTGTGTATTTTTGTTGTCTATGTTCTTTAACATCAAGATACTGATTCTCCAATCAATCTAAGGGAATAAATGGGCTTTTTTTATAAAAGATTTATGAATTGGAAGAAGTTCCTTTTTTATTTTGTTAATTTCTGTTTCAGGGTTTGAAATTCTTGTGCAAGCTAATGTAATTAGAGGTGTAATTGTTGAAATAATTCCAAGAAGGATTTTTTTAATTGTTTTCATTTCTAACCACGTGAGTAACTGCAATTAAGTCATCTATAGAGTTAGCATCTGGATAATAATGATTTTTAGTTTTTTGCATTGTATTATTAATGGTCGCTAAAGTTAGAAAGTATCCAAAACCCGCTAAACTTTCACATATTAAAAACATGTTTTTTAACTCCTTTAGACAGGGAAGAAATATTCGGACAAAATCCGAATATTTTTAATATAAAGAAAAAGAGGTAGTTATGAGACATTTAAAGACTAAAGAATGAGTTAAAATTTTTGACTTATACGATAAATACTTGAACCTGGTAATAACCAAAGCAGAATTTGAAAATTTCTGTTTTGACATCAGAAAAGCATACTGAAATAAAGAATCAATGAAAAATATGTTAAAGAAAAGAAAACTGTATAATTTAAATATGAACATAGAATCACAAAGCGGTAAATCACCCAAGAAAGATAAAGGTGTTGGGAGAAAGAAAAAGAAAGTTCTCGATTATACATGAATTAATACTCTTAAAGATGATGAAAAAGATGCAGTTATAAAATACTACTATCGAATTTTTAATGAAAATAATATTGATGCAGATATTAAAAATATTAAAGAAATTGAAAATCTTTCATCAAAATACAAGGCAAAAATTTTTTTAATAGCAAGATCCACATATTATGAGAAATTGAAAGATAACAACAAAGCTAAAGAGATAAATGTCAAACACAAAGAAATAATTTTTAAAAGTTTTGTCGAAAATAAAGAAAGGTATGGACGAAGGAGGCTTGCTAAATATATTTTCCAAGAATATAATATTCAAATAAATCCTAGAACCCTTGGGAATTATATGAAAAAACTTAATTTAAAAACATTTGTTAGACAAAAACGTAAAAACAAAGAATCTAAAAATACTTGTGTTAAAGTGCCTGATTTAGTAAAACGAGATTATAATTCAATCAACAATAATATATATGCAACAGACGTGACCTACATACCAGCACCAAAAGACATTGAGCAAAATCATATTTATTTATCCGCAATTATCGACCATAAAACTAAGTTTGTGACCTATGAATTATCACTTAGAAATGATACCGAACTAATTTTGAATAATATCAGTAATACAAAATTCAAAAAAAATTTTATTTTACATTCTGACCATGGATCTGCTTATTCGTCGGTTGAATATACTAAAAAAATAGAATTGCTAAAAGGTAAAATATCAATGTCAAGAATTGGCAATAGTCTAGACAACCGTGAAATTGAATATTTCTTTTCAATTCTTAAAAGCGAGATTTTTCCAAATTTTGATCAAACCTGTAAAAGGCTTACTTTTATTGAATTATCACAAAAAATCAAAGAATTTATAAACTGATATAATTATAAAAGAATAAGATAAAAAAAACCTTCCCAAAGCATTCCGTTTGGCTTAGCCAAATGGTATGGTTGGGGAAGGTAAAACCGTCCGAAAAAAATTTCCCAGTTTACTTTTTCATAAAATTTTCCTTTTTAAATATATTTTGCTATTATAATTGCTTTATTGCTTTAACTTTGTACTAGTAAATTTAATACATAATAATTATAATATTTTTTATAAAAGTTTTTCTTAAGTTATTAACAAAGCATTTTGTTGTTTTTTGGAAAAGTCACTTGCGAGATGTTAACAAAATAATTGTCTTTTAATTTTAACATAATTTTTAGATAAAAAAATGTATGAGAAAACAGAAAACACGGCAGTGTTTTCTCGTCGGTTTTGCTTACTTTTGCCAAAAGTAAGGCCCCTTTGATTGCAATCAAAGGCGGGGGATTAAAAAAAATTTTAGGTTATCTTATATTTCCGGACAACTTGCCGATAGTTATTTATTTTATCCATCATATAATCAATTTCTTGCTGAGAGTATTTATCTAGACTTTTTCCTTTGGGAATGTAATACCTAATTAAGCGGTGCATATTTTCTATTGAACCTTTTTGTCATGAACTATATGGTTGGCATTTAAATAGTCTTTCAGTTGGAATAACCTGGTGCAATAAGACATTTTCACTACCATTATCAACTGTTAAAGTTTTAATCTCTAAGTTGTGTTTCTTGATTAGTTTGATAAGAGTTTGTTTGATAGCTTTGGAGTTGCGTTTTGAAAGCATAGCATAAGACATTCTGGTTTGCCGTTCAATTATGGTCACAATACAATATGTATCATTGATTTTACCAATAACGGTGTCTAATTCAAAATGGCCGTGTTCAGAGCGATCATTAATATAAGCTGGACGTTTCGAAATTTCCGTAGCATATTTTAATGTTTTAGGTTTGGTTTGTTTTTTCTTCCTTATGCCATATTTGCCTTCAGATTTTCTAACAATGTGGTCAAAATCAAGGAAATAAGGGTATTTTTTGATTATTTTATAAATTGTACTAGGCGAAGGAGCAAATTCATCAGGGGATAATTTTTTAAAAGAATTCACAAGATAGGTAACTGATTTCTTAACTTCTTTTTGCTGCAAATTCTTTTTATTTCTATTTTTATTGTATGTATTAAGCTCACTATACCAATATTTTCTGTAGGCCTTTCATTTCTCTTTAATTGTATCACTTACAAAAAAGAGTCGCGAAAACGAATAGCCTGATAAATGTTCATATAGTTTGCTAAAATTAAGGGTTTTAACACGCATTACTCTTCTTGAACACTTAGGACAAACATAGCGATTTTGTTTATCTAAACTAAGTGGTCTGCGATTTGTAATAATTTTAATTTTGCTTTTTATACTTCGAATGTCTCTGTTAAAAATCTTAGCTACTTCTTGGATTGAGAAGCCTTCAGAAAGTTCTTGTAAAATATTATAAAGTTGCTCTAGATCGATTTGGTCTAATCGTAATTTTCGATGCGACTCAAGAGCTCCTTGCATTTTCAAAATAGTATTATGATTCTCTTCGATTTTAAAATGTTGATATTTATTTTCTTTTCGATATTTGTCAAAAACACAAATATATTTTTCTAAATTTTTCATATAATTTTAAAGTCTCCTTTCATTTTTTAAAATTTATTAATACAACTATTTTATTACAAGGCAGACAAAAACAATGTCACATGCAAAAAACTTGCATGTGACATTTCCAATTAATACAAAGCATTTTGTTTGAATTAAAAATTTACTTTTTAATTTCATAATAAAAAACCCCCACAAGCTTACCAATTTTTTAGGTTTAGCTTGTGGGGTTTGCTATAAAATAAGCATGATATTTGTTTTGAAATTTAAATAAATTTCTTTCGAATTAAATATTTTCTTTTTATATAAACAATTTATTAAGCTTTATTGTTTGAACCAAATTCATGAATTTTTTGTTTTACAGTTTCGCACATTGCTTCAAAACCAGGTTTGTATAATTTACGTGGATCAAAGTTTTTACCTTCAAGGTCTTCGCCACTTTCAATATAAGCTCTAAGGGCTTTATGGTTTGCTTGTTGTAATTCAGTATTAACATTAATTTTGGTTACACCTAAACTAATTGCTTTTTGAATTTGATCTAAAGGAATACCGCTTCCGCCGTGAAGTACAATTCCAATTCCAGCAGCTGCTGAAATTTCTTGTAATTTTTCAAAATTAAGTGTTTTTCATGAAGTGGGATATGGACCATGAATATTACCTATTCCCGCCGCTAAAACATCAATTCCTAATTGAGCGATTTTGTTTGCTTCAGTTGGATCTGCAAATTCGCCATTACCAACGATTCCATCTTCTTCCCCACCTATTGTTCCAACTTCAGCTTCAAAAGACATATTTCTTTCATTTGCTAATTCAACTAATTCTTTAGTTTTTGCATAGTTATGTTCAAATGGGTAGTGTGAACCATCAAACATTAATGATGTATATCCATCAGTTTTAATAGCTTGTTTTGCTCCCTCATATGATCCATGGTCTAAATGAAGCGCAACTGGTACTGTAATGTTTAAATCATTGATTAAACCAAGCACCATCCCACTTACTACATTAAACCCTCCCATGTATTTAATTGCACCTTCACTAGTTGCTATAATAATTGGTGAGTTTTCTTGTTGTGCTGTAATTAAAGCTGCTTTTGCTCATTCTAAGTTGTTGATGTTAATATGAGGAATTGCATACTTTCCTGCTTTAGCCTTTTTTAACATTTCTTTTGCGTTTACTAATGCCATCTTATCTCCTAATAAATTTTATGTTTAGAACATCAAGTTCCATCATCATTTCTTAAAAAGTTTTTGTCTACAGTTAATAGACGGTATAATTCTCCCATTTTGCGTTCTCTAATTTCTTCATATGAAATTTCTGAATTATTGATTAAGAATTTATTGATCCAATTTTCCTTAAGTTCTTGTTCAACTATTTCAAAAATTTCATTGAAGGTAAAGTTTTGTTCTGAATTATTTAAAACAAATTGGCTCGCTACCTCGAGCATAGTTGTGTTTTTCATTTTGAGCCTTTCCATTTTGAATTTTTTAATTTTGTTTTAACTTGCTTATTAAGTTGATTATTATTATATATTAAAAAGTATAATTATAAATATAATTTATATTAATTAATAATAAAAATTTGTATAATGCATTTTGGTTATATAAATTTATTTAGATATTTCAATTTTTGATTGTTTTTAGTTGTGCATTTAACTATATATCCTGTATTGTTTATATAAAATCTAAGTATGATACAAAAATACTGATACTTATCGCAAGGATAACCATTTTTTCTAAATTTTAATAAGGAATTGAAGCCTCATATCGTTTTTATTAAATTTTTTCAAAAGAAACAAACAATAAAGTTTTAATCGATAAAATTGCGTATAACTTTTCTTATTTATTTTCAATATTTTAATAATAGCAGAGCATTGTGATTTGACACAGTTATTTTAAAAAACACATAAAATTATTTTATTTGAAAAGTGGGATTTTAAAAATCCCACTTTAATTTTGATACATATTTATGATTAAACAATTTAAGAACTAAATTATATCACGAATTTTTAAAAATACAAGTAAAAAGTTATTCACGTGAATATTTCTAACACTGTCAAGTTTTTTAACTTTCTTCATATATATATATATATATATATATATTAAAATTAAAGTAGATTAACAAATCTATTAATTTGATTTTAAACAAATTAATTATTATATAAATATATTTATATGAAAGGAAAATACGTTATGAAATTACGAAAATTTTTATTAGTAACAACTAACTTAGTTACTATTTCCACAATTACTGCTGTATCTTGTACAGCTCCTCAGCCCCAAAAAAGACAATTTACTATTCAAAATGTTAGTGAAATTACAGTAACTCAAACAAGTGCTGAATTCACCGCTAAAATTACTGGTCTACAAGGGAATGACCAACTTAATGTAAAAATTAATGACACAGTTCATAATTTTACAGTTTCAAGTTTAAACAAACCAGCTGATAATCAATATAAAATTACTATTAGTGGATTAACTAAAGGAACTACATATTTATTAGATACCATTAAGGTAAACAATGATACATTATTCAATGTTAAACGTCCATTCACAACATTAAACGATGTAGTAGCTACAAATCCACCTATTGAAAATAGAGAACAAGATGAGCCAGTAAATCCTAATCCACCAAGAGAAGAAAATGAACCATTGAATCCAGGAACTAGTGACCCTGCTCCAAAAGACCCAACTAACGGCAATGGAACCCAAGAATCTTCAAGAGAAGAAAATACACCTTCTAATACAGGAGCTAGCGACCCCAATCCAAAAGATCAAGTAAATGAAAATCCAAGCACTCCTGGTGGAGATAACAATCAAAACCCAGGTAACACTACACCTAATCCACCAAATGATAGTGCTCAACCAGGACAAGACCCTACACTAAATGATTCAACTACAGAGCAAGGCAATGGTAATGGTAACCAAGAATCTCCTAAGACTGAACCAAATCCTACGCCTACTCCAAAACAACCAGATGAAGAAAAACTAAACAATGGTACTAATAATCCGGAAAAAGTTGATGAACAACAAACAACACCTACTACTGATGCTGAGACAGGTAAACAAAAAAACAATGAAGAATTAACATCACCAGATAACGGCAGAACTCAAACTGATGTTGATTCGAGTGAAAAAGCTCCAGCTGACGTTAGTGACAATGCTGATTCAACTAATACTGAAAATGATTCTAAACAAGATGAAACAAATAATGAGAACAACGGAACAAACGGTACAAACACTGGCAATACTGATCAACAAACAATAGATACACAACCTACTGAAGAAAAACCTTTAAAATTTGATAGTGTAACTGTTGAAATTGACTCTTCAAACAAAAATTATATTTTGTTCAAAATTGTTGCAGATAAAGATATTTACCAAAAAGTAAAAGATAAATTATTTAAATATGAATTACGTGCAGAAAATAATACTTATGCAGATGATACTACAAATGGATCTAATAGAAAGACTTGGGTTGATAGTCAAACTGCAGATAAAATTACTTTCAAAGTTGCACCATTTTATCCATGAAATACAGGTACTTACACTCTAACTAGTCTATGAGATAATTCAGATTCTAAGAAACAAAACCTTCTAACAGGAACATATAAGTTTAAATTTACTAAGGGTGAAAAAGTAGAAATGATAAACTCTTAATTTAACTATACTAAAACTGCCTGACTTTAATAATGAAGTTAGGCAGTTTTCGATTTTTTTTATAAAAACAATTTATTAGGAAAGTAAGATCATAAGCAATTTCTTATGCATATGATTATGTTATTTTCATTAAATTAGGGGAACTAATTCCAAGTAAGTTTAAACCAATTTTAAACACCACTTGAACAGCATATACTAAAGCACTATAATAAGCTTCTTGTGGGTGATTTATTAAACGTGTTTGTGAATAAAAACTATTAAATAAATTAGTTAAATTTATTAAGTATTGAGTTAATAAATTTACTTTTGTTGTTTTAACAATAGTTTGCAATAAATTTGGGAATTGATCTAATTCAATAATTAATTTTCTGGCTTTATTAGTAATTTGATTGTTTGGATCAAGTAAAAAAGGTTTTAAATTATTACGTAATGATACGGTTCTAGCATGAGCATATTGTAAATTATAAACTGGGTTAGAGGTATCCATTAAGTTAGCTTGATCAATATTAAAATCATATTTTGTGCCAATTTCTCTAGTCAGCATACCAAACCTAATTGCATCAGAAGAGGCAACATCTAATAAATCATTTAATGTTACACTTGTTCCAGCACGCTTAGACATTTTAAACTCTTGTCCATTTTTTAATAATCTGACTAATTGGATTATTAAAATATTAATATTATCAGGGTCATAACCTAATCCCTGGAGTGAAATTTTCATTCTTGCAACATATCCAGAATGATCAGCACCCCAGATATTAATTAATTTATCTGCTTTTTGTAATTTAGTTTCATGATAAGCAATATCAGGTGTTAAATAAGTATATGATCCATCGCTTTTAATTAATACACGATCTTTATCATCACCGAATTTAGTGGTATTTAAGAATAAAGCTCCATCTTTTTGGTATGTATTTGGATTTAATTTAATTAAAACAGGTTTAATTAAATTCTTAGTTGTTAATGCTTTTTCGCTTGAAAAAGTATCAAAATAAATGTTAATTTTTGCTAAATCCACTTTGATTTTATCAAGTAAAATTTGGGTTGCTAATGATTTTAGCTCACTTTCTTTAGTAGCAAAATTATTTAAAAAATAATCATTAACTTTGTCTTTTATTTGTTTTGCAGCTCAAATAATATCATCACCTTTATAAGACTCTTCTGGCATTTGCTCGTAAATTCCAAAGAGTTCTTGGTAACGAATATATACCGATTTAGCTAAATTATCAATTTGATTTCCAGCATCATTAACATAATATTCAGCTTCAACATGGTGCCCGGCATGTCTTAAAATTCTTATTAGTGAATCTCCAAAAACAGCCCCCCGCACATGACCAACATGTAAGAAACCTGTTGGGTTTGCAGATACAAATTCGACATTAATTTTTTCAGGTTTAACAAAGTTGGATCCGTAATTTTTGTTTTGTAAAATAATGTTGCTTAAAACTTTGTTTAAAATGGAATTTTTTAAAACAAAGTTTAAAAATCCAGGTGTTGTTACTTCGACAAGTTCAAACATATCTAGATTATCTAATTTTTCTTTTAAAACATTTGCAACTGTTAAAGGGTTATTTTTTGTGTATTTTTTTAAAATAAAAGCAAGGTTTGAAGAAAAATCAAATTCAATTTCAGATGTTTTTTTATTTTCAGGAATATTGGGCTCAGATAAGGTGAAAACTAAATGATCTACATCAAAATTTGAATCAAAATATTTTTCGTTTTGTAATTTTAAGACAACTTTCTTTAAAGAATCTTTAATTTGGTTTGTTAAGTTCATTATGCTCCTTAATTTCTTTTTTTTAATTATATAAATTGTATTAAATTTAAAAATATTTATAATATAAATATGTTAAAAGTTTATTTATGTGGGCCAACAGTGTATAACTACGTACATATTGGTAATATGCGCCCGATTATCACTTATGATTTAATGCTTAAAGCAGCAAGAGCATTAAAAGTTAATTTTAAGTTTGTGCATAATATTACTGATATTGATGATAAGATTATTAATAAAGCAATTCAAGAAGGTGTGAGTGAAACTGAAATTGCTAAAAAATACTCTGATGATTATTTAAATATTTTAAAATTATTTAATGTTAATACTATTACAAACTTAGAATATGTAACAACTAATTTAACTGAAATTAATAATTTTGTTAGCCACTTAGTTAAAAAGGATAGTGCATATGTTTTAGATAATAATGTTTGGTTTGATATGCATAAATATCAAGATTATTATGGGGAAGTATCGGGACAAAATTTAAAACATATGGTTTTTGAAAAAACTAGTTTTCAAAAACATAATCAAGCTGATTTTGCACTTTGAAAAAAAACAAATTTAGGCATTAAATATGATTCTAGTTTTGGATTAGGTCGTCCCGGATGACATACTGAATGTGTTGCATTAATTAATAAGCATTTTGGATCAAGTGGAGTTGATTTACATGGGGGTGGCGTGGATTTAACATTTCCACACCACGAAAATGAAAATATTCAATTTTATGCATTATATCAAAAAGACTTAGCTAGAAAATGACTTAGAACTGGACAAATTAATTTAAATAATGAAAAAATGTCTAAATCTTTAAATAATATTATATTGGCTAATGAGTTTATTAGCAAATATTCTCCTGATCATTTTAAATTTATTTTATTGTTAAATTCATATACATCCATAATAAATATTGATGATAATATGGTTAATAATGTTGAAACAATATTAACTAAAATAACTAAAATATATTTTATGGGTATATTGCATAATCTTAATTTTAATATTTATAATCAAGAAATATATCAAAAATTAATGCAAAATATTTTTGAGTTAAATTTTGCTGCTTTTATGAAAACCTTAAATGACATAATAAAATCAATAAATTTAAATAAAGATCCATTATTAATTAGCACAATTATTAAAGTTTTTGATGATTTAGACTTTGATTTTCAGAAAATAAATTTTGAAAAATATAAAAATATTTACAAAAAATGGCAGGAATTTTTAAAAGATAAAAACTATTTTGAAGCTGATAAATTAAGATCAGTGTTAATAAAAGAAAAATTATTATAAAAAAGTACTAAAAATAGGAAAAAAAGGGGGTTGATATATGAGAGAATTATTAGTGTGTGGGAAAAATTCAGTTATTGATGCGATAAAGAGCAATATGAAAATTTCAAAAATTATAATTAGTAATAAAGATAATTTAAAATTATTTAACAATAAAAATTTTCATGTTGAAGTAAAAGAACTTAGTTATCTTAATAAATTGACCAAAGATAATCACCAAGGATTTATTGCTTACTTAGAATCCTTAAACTATCGTGATCTTGAGTTTTTAATCAAACATAAACCTAAAATTGTTTTAGTCTTAGATAAAATACAAGATCCACATAATTTAGGAGCAATTATTCGTAGTGCAAATGCAGCTGGGGTAAAAGATGTTATTTTACCAAAGGAAAATGCTGCTTCAATTAATTCTACAGCACTAAAGGTAGCTTCTGGTGGTTTTGTAGGTTTAAATTTTTACCGCGTTAATAGTTTATCGGCAACAATTACAAAACTGAAGAAAACTGGCTATTGAAGTTATGCAAGTGCATTAGACAAAAGCGCAACCTCGCACACAAAAATTAAGTATAATAGCCCAACTATTATTGTAGTTGGGAATGAAGGTGAAGGAGTTTCAAAAAGTGTTTTATCAGTTTGTGACTCTAAAGTTTATATTGATCAAAAGGGAACTGTTCAATCATTAAATGTATCAGTAGCAACTGCTATTTTGCTTTTTGATTATTTAGCTAAAAATGAATAAGATATTTATTAATAAGTTAAGTCCAAAATTTATAATGCTTTTAAAGTTACACGACAAAAAACTTATTACAACGAATAATTTGATTAATCGTTTTGATAATTTATATTATGAAAGAATTCGTAATTTAGTTTGAAGAATTTACTGATTATACCGTAAATATAATATTGAACTAGATGAAATTAGAAATCAATTATTCATGGTATTTTTAGACATGTTATCACAAGATATGCTTCAAAATATTGATAATTACGAAGCTTGGTTTTGAAATACTTTAAAATTAAAAACCCAAAATTATTTTAATAAATTTTATAATTCACAATATAAATTTGAATCAAACGTTAGTTATAACCAATTGAATTTAAATGAATTAAATTCTAAATTAAAACGTGAATACGATATTTGAAATGGGTCGTGTCAAACGATTGATGACATGAAAAAATATATTTCAGCAGATGAATACGAGTTTTTAAAGAATAAGATAAATTTTAAAAACACAAGACTTTCAACTTGAAAGCAAAAGGAAATGATACAAGCAATAAAAAACAAATTAAACAATAATTCATTTTTCTAATCATGGGAAAAATATAATAAAGGCTTAATAATGATTAAGCCTTTTTCATTATCTTTCTTTATTATTTATCAATAAAATTTGTGTAGAATAACTACCTTTTTGCACTACTTTTTTAATTTTTTGCCCAGGCTGTTGGGGGTTAATCTTTTTTTATTTTTTAATTTATATTATGATGCTTTTGTTACAAAAAAAAGATAATGAAAAAACAAACCAAAAAAATTTTTTCTTCTTTGGCAATTAAATTGGAAAATTTATATATTTTTTGATGTTTTTACTGTTTAAAAAACCAGAACATAATTATTTATATCATTACATTAACTACAAAATTTCAAAATGCAGCAAAAAGATTTTTAAACCCCCGCCCCCCCGCCCTTGATTGCAATCAAGGGCGCCTTACTTTTGAAAAAGTAAGCAAAACTTCCAGAAAACACGTGCCCGTGTTTTCTATTTTTATTATTTTCTTTTTTAATAAAAAATATTAAAATTAATATGCATCAATTTTTATTTCATCATTGATGCTTCTGTGTAATGCTCTAAGTATCTCTAAATACTCAGCCATAATCTTATTGGCTTCAAGGTTATTTCCTTGTGCATTCACAGAGACACTATTAAACTTTGAGATATATAATTCAAGAGTTTTAAAAAATGAGTTTGTTTTCTTGTGGATAAATGCTAGTTTTCCAACGGCAGGTATAGAATAATCTAAACCTTTTTCAAGAGCTCACATTTCTGTAAAGCTTAGATATTTTCCAGTAGGTTCTTTGGCAAAGTATTTTTTTCCATTATATTTAAAATACAAATTATCATCAGAAGAATGTACTAACACAACATCAGAATTATAAGGAAATATAATCCTTTTGTCATGCATATCGAAGGCTGCAAGGTTTTGACCTTGATATCTAACAACGCCATTTAAAACTTTTCTATTAATCTCTAAATCAACGGCTCAATTGCCGTTTTTCTTTCCTTCTTTTTGAAAGACATTATGTTTAGAAATTATTTTTTTATTCCTTGTGTTGTAATAATTTTGAAATACTTCGTTATTTTGTTTTAAATCATTAATATCTTTATATCCGTTTTCATGAATTAATAATGGGTATTGATCTAATGATGTTCTAAAAGATCTCTCAACGTGAGGTTTATGTTTGGGATTAGATGAACTGAGTACTTCTATTCCTTTTTTATTTAAATCTTTTTCAAAAATTGTTTGTGTGTTTTCATTTCCCCAAAAAGTTCTTCTTTTATCAGTATAAATTTTCTTTGGAAATCCATATTTCTTAAATACTATTTCTAACAGTCTTTGATATCCTAATGTTGTTTCTTGTTCTTCAAATCATGCTGCTAATAATGTTCCAGTGGCAACATCAATTGCATGATAAAGATAGAATGGTTTATTATTTTTTAAATATGGTTCAAGCTGAGCATCGATTTCAACAATTTCACCAAATTCTAAATTTTTCTTTAGACCCAAAACTTGTCTTTGTTTTTCATTTTGTTTAATTTGTTTATAATATTTTTTTAATAGCAATGTTGTCTCTTGTGAAGTTTTCTTCTTTGATAATTTTGCTATTTTTCTTCCTCTTTTGGTTGTATGTATATTAAATAATCCTAATTGGTTGAATCTTCTTACCAGAGTTTTGTAAGAAATTTTTTGCCTTATAAAAGAACCATATTCTGAATAATAATAACTTTTAAACGAAAGTTGGTTATTTGTTAGAACGCTATTTAAAATGACTTCACATATTTTTAAATAATCTTTAAACACTAATTCAATTTCTGAATCTGTAACTTTGCAACTTCTTTGTTGATTTTTATTTTTATGGCTGATGTCAATTTCTTGATTACTTTTTATTATTTTTTTATATCTTTTTACAGTTGATACACTAAGGTTTGTAATTAAACTAAGTTGAGATAAAGATTTTTCAATATTAGCAGCAATTAATATGAGAGATTGCTGCTTTTTTAGTTCGTAGTTTGTTAAGTTTTTGTACTTATCTATGTTATGTTTAAATATCATAAATAATTTATACCATATTTTAATTAAATTAGTTCACTTTGGGTGGGATTTATATATGGGCCTAAATAGTTGTCATTGGACATTCATTATCTTTCTTTATTATTTATCAATAAAATTTGAATAAAATAGTATAATATTAACAAATATCAAATGTGATATTTTTTATTAATCTAATATAGGAGATTTTATGGCAAAATTTAAAAGAATTTTTATGATAGTCACAGATGGACTAGGTATTGGACCAGACCGTGACCAAAAGAGTTTTGGTGATCATGGGGCAAACACAATTAGATCTGCTTCTATGGTTGAAGAATTTAAAATCGATACATGGAGAAAATTAGGAATTGGTAATATTACTGATTTAAATGGGAATTACCATGTATCAAAACCTTTAGCATATATGGCTAAAGTACAAGAAGTATCTAATGCAAAAGATACCTTAGCTGGACACTGGGAAATGATGGGAATTAAAACTTTAGTACCATTTCCTACTTTTACTGAAACAGGCTTCCCAGAAGATTTAATTGAAGCTTTATCAAAAGCTTGAGATAACCGTCCAATTGTGGGAAATAAATCTGCATCAGGAACTGATATTATTAACGAGTTAGCTCATGAAGAAAAGGAACGTGGTGCTATAATTGTGTATACTTCAAATGATTCAGTATTACAAATTTGTGCACATGAAGAGTGAACTGGTTTAGATAATTTATATAAATATGCTAAAGCAGCGCGTGAAATTTGTTCTTCTCGTCCTGAGTGGAATGTTGGGCGGATTATTGCTCGCCCATATGTTGGTGATTTTGGTAATTTCACCCGCACTTTTAATCGTCATGATTATGCAAATAAACCACAAGAAATGATTTTAAACCGTTTACAAGAAAAAGGTGTTGAGGTTATTTCAATTGGTAAAATTAATGACATTTTTGTGGGGCAAGGAATCAGCACACACTATCCAAGTGAAGGTGATGCTAATGGAATGGACATTACGATTGACTTGGCAACAAAAGGCGGTGAAAATAAATTTATTTTCACAAACTTAGTACAATTTGATTCACATTATGGTCATCGAAGAAATGTTCGTGGCTTTGCATCAAATATTGCATCATTAGATGATAAACTAGGTAAATTAATTAATGCTATGAATGAAGATGATTTATTAATTATGACTTCAGATCATGGTAATGATCCGCTTTATCCAGGTTTCAACCACACTAGGGAATTTTTACCAGCAACTATTTTTTCAAAATTATTTACTAAACCAAAAGTATTACCTAATTTTGAAGGGTTGGGAACCTTAGGTAATATTGTTGCCAGAAACTTTGGTGTTGATATTGTAAGTGAAACAGGTGATGATATTTTTGATCAATTAATATAAAATAAATTCAGAATATTGATAAAACATTAAACTGGGAAATTTTTTTCGGACGGTTTTACCTTCCCCAACCATACCATTTGGCTAAGCCAAACTGAATGCTTTGGGAAGGTTTTTTTATCTTATTCTTTTATAATTATATCAGTTTATAAATTCTTTGATTTTTTGTGATAATTCAATAAAAGTAAGCTTTTTACAGGTTTGATCAAAATTTGGAAAAATCTCGCTTTTAAGAATTGAAAAGAAATATTCAATTTCACGGTTGTCTAGACTATTGCCAATTCTTGACATTGATATTTTACCTTTTAGCAATTCTATTTTTTTAGTATATTCAACCGACGAATAAGCAGATCCGTGGTCAGAATGTAAAATAAAATTTTTTTTGAATTTTGTATTACTGATATTATTCAAAATTAGTTCGGTATCATTTCTAAGTGATAATTCATAGGTCACAAACTTAGTTTTATGGTCGATAATTGCGGATAAATAAATATGATTTTGCTCAATGTCTTTTGGTGCTGGTATGTAGGTCACGTCTGTTGCATATATATTATTGTTGATTGAATTATAATCTCGTTTTACTAAATCAGGCACTTTAACACAAGTATTTTTAGATTCTTTGTTTTTACGTTTTTGTCTAACAAATGTTTTTAAATTAAGTTTTTTCATATAATTCCCAAGGGTTCTAGGATTTATTTGAATATTATATTCTTGGAAAATATATTTAGCAAGCCTCCTTCGTCCATACCTTTCTTTATTTTCGACAAAACTTTTAAAAATTATTTCTTTGTGTTTGACATTTATCTCTTTAGCTTTGTTGTTATCTTTCAATTTCTCATAATATGTGGATCTTGCTATTAAAAAAATTTTTGCCTTGTATTTTGATGAAAGATTTTCAATTTCTTTAATATTTTTAATATCTGCATCAATATTATTTTCATTAAAAATTCGATAGTAGTATTTTATAACTGCATCTTTTTCATCATCTTTAAGAGTATTAATTCATGTATAATCGAGAACTTTCTTTTTCTTTCTCCCAACACCTTTATCTTTCTTAGGTGATTTACCGCTTTGTGATTCTATGTTCATATTTAAATTATACAGTTTTCTTTTCTTTAACATATTTTTCATTGATTCTTTGTTTCAGTATGCTTTTCTGATGTCAAAACAGAAATTTTCAAATTCTGCTTTGGTTATTCCCAGGTTCAAGTATTTATCGTATAAGTCAAAAATTTTAATTCATTCTTTAGTCTTTAAATGTCTCATAACTACCTCTTTTTCTTTATATTAAAAATATTCGGATTTTGTCCGAATATTTCTTCCCTGTCTACTTTGGGAAGGTTTTTTTTATCTTATTCTTTTATAATTATATCAGTTTATAAATTCTTTGATTTTTTGTGATAATTCAATAAAAGTAAGTCTTTTACAGGTTTGATCAAAATTTGGGAAAATTTCACTCTTAAGAATTGAAAAGAAATACTCAATTTCACGATTGTCAAGACTATTACCAATTCTTGACATTGATATTTTACCTTTTAGTGATTTTATTTTTTTAGTATATTCAAGCGAAGAATAAGCAGATCCATGGTCAGAATGTAAAATAAAATTATTTTTGAATTTTGTATTGGTGATATTATTCAAAATTAGTTCAGTATCATTTCTAAGTGATAATTCATAGGTCACAAACTTAGTTTTATGATCAATAATTGCAGATAAATAAATATGATTCTGTTCAATATCTTTTGGTGCTGGTATATAGGTCACGTCTGTTGCATATATATTATTGTTGCTTGAATTATAATCTCTTTTTACTAAATCAGGTACTTTAACACTAGTATTTTTAGATTCTTTAGTTTTATGTTTTTGTCTAACAAATGTTTTCAAATTCAGTTTTTTCATATAATTTCCTAGGGTTCTAGGATTTATTTGAATATTATATTCTTGGAAAATATATTTAGCAAGTCTCCTTCGTCCATACCTTTCTTTATTTTCGACAAAACTTTGAAAAATTATTTCTTTGTGTTTAACCTTTAGTTCTTTAGTCTTGTTGTTATCTTTCAATTTCTCGTAATATGTAGATCTTGAAACACATATCATTTTAGATTTTTTAGTATGTGAAAGATTCTTGATTTTCTTTATCTTTGAGATATCTGCATCAATATTATTTTCATTAAAAATTCGATAGTAGTATTTTATAACTGCATCTTTTTCATCATCTTTAAGAGTATCAATTCATGTATAATCGAGAACTTTCTTTTTCTTTCTCCCAACACCTTTATCTTTCTTAGGTGATTTACCGCTTTGTGATTCTATGTTCATATTTAAATTATACAGTTTTCTTTTCTTTAACATATTTCTCATTGATTCTTTATTTCAGTATACTTTTCTGATATCAAAACAGAAATTATCAAATTCTGCCTTGGTTATTCCCAGGTTCAAATATTTATCGTATAAGTCAAAAATTTTGATTCATTCTTTAGCCTTTAAATGTCTCATAACTACCTCTTTTTCTTTATATTAAAAATATTCGGATTTTGTCCGAATATTTTTTCCCTGTCTACAGTGATCATAACTGCATGTTTTTAATATTTATTTAATTCTAAAAACTTTGTTTGTAATAAACAGTATGCTAAACGCTAGCAATTAATTAATAAAAACAATATATGAGTCATTTTGGCAACCATTTAATAAAAATGAGGTTTAGAAAAGAAATCAATGATAAACAGAAATATAACAAATTTCTTTTATGTTTTGCTTATACCTAAGGTAAATGTTTTTTAAATTCAATATCATATCATTTTTTTAATCTATCTCTGAAACTAGTAGGTCTTTCACTTTCCTTTGGAGTAATAATGTTTCAATTAAGGTTATAATTTTTTTTAACTAAAAAAACTCTAAAGGAAGGATCAGGTTCATAGTATTGATCTGTTACACCTGGAGCTAAAGAGTCGAATGGGAATATTATATTTAAGGTTGCAATGGTATTTTCATAAGTAACTATAATTGATCTATCATCGGGGCTATCTTCATGATAATTAGAACTGTCTATAAAAATATCACTTTCTTTTAAAATAACATATGCATCTTGATTATCTAAATATAATTCTTCAAATAATTTTTTAATTTGAACATCTTGATTAAAATTATGAAATTTATTTAATTCTTTGAAGCGATTTATTATGTACTCATCAAATTCTTCATTGGTAGTTATTTTAATAAAATCTTTTTTTATTCATTGGAGGTTACTTTCAAAATGTGGATTTTTATTAAAAAATGTTTTGTTAAATACATCCTGGTCTTTTTGCATGTATTCTTTTTTAATAGTAAAATTAGATTGATTTACCCATTCCCCTGGTGCAAATATGGCTTTTTTGGTAAATTTTTTATGTTTTTTATTGATGATACTATATATTTGGTTAACTTCAGCATGGGCTACTTTTTCATCTATTGTATCATAAAATGGTCAGTGCTCATGACTAGGTTTTTTTTTAGTGTCTTGTGTATTATTTATTGATTTATCTGGTTTTTTTTGTTCATTTTTTTTATCATTAGCATCACTAATCTTATCGACAAAAACTGGAGGTTGTTCTATTGTTATTACTATAGGTAGTTTATTTTCAGTTTTTTTATCTTTGGTATCGTCATCAATCAAAGGTTCTTTAGTAATTAGTTGAGGTTCTTTTGTGCTACATGAAAAACTTATCAAAGGAAGAAAAAATGACCCTGACAATAATAATTTTTTAATAATTTTCATCTCTTACCACATGGGTTACAGCAACAATATCATCAACTGAGTTTTCAAATGAACTTTCTGATAGTTTTCTAACTGTATATCTATAAAGGCCACTTTCGGGAACTTTATATTCTATTAATTCATCGTTAGTTACAATTGTAAAAATACTTTCAACTGTTTTTCAGATTCCATTATTTTCTAATTTTTCAAGAATTAAATCATAGTCTGAAAATCATCTATTCTTTTGTCTCTTTTTAGCTTCTTCTTTTTTAAGTCAGTAGGCATCTTTATGTGTACTTACATCATAGGAATTAGAAATTAATAAAGCTTGATTGGCGTTGTATTCCTTTGCTATAGCAAACCTGTTTAACCTGTTTCCTCAATAGTTATTGTTATTTAAAGAATAATATGAAAATATTGGTGAACTTTTTAATATACCCGCATTAAAAGTTCAGGAACTAGATATTTTAATTGTTTGGCCTTTTTTGAGTTCTAATGCATCACTTGCAAGCACATAAGTACCTGAACCTACAGTTGGGTTAATTTCCTTAACTTTATAGTTTTGTGCTGCTAAAAGCATTGCTTGGAAATCTACAGTTCCTGCTCCATACTTTTCTGCATAACCACTAAATTTATATTTTAAACCTTCTATTTTTGGGCTTACCGCTGAAGCTGATAAAATCGCTTTTACAATTGGAACGCGATTATCACTATTTCTTATTTTTTCGTTATATTTCATTAGGTTTGAAATTAAACCTGTTACAATAGGAGCAGCATAACTAGTTCCGTTATAGTAATTATTTACGTTATATACAGGATTATAAAATTGTGCAGGAGCAACAACTAAAGGTTTTGAAATATCTTTGAATTCTTCAATTATCTTATAATTTGAGTATTTTGCAACTTTATTATATTTTAGGTTTTGTTTTGTTGCATTATCATCAAGAGCGCCAACAACTATTGAATTAAATGATAATTTCTCCCCTGCAAATGAATGTTCGTTGTCTGTTCCATCATTACCTGCAGAATAAACATTTATAACTCCATATTTTCTAGAGATAAAATCTAGAAAATATGCATTTTCTGCATAATCTTTTATATATGACAGTTGTATTTCTCTATTATGTCTCATTTTACGACCATAACTATGGTTAATTAATTTTATGCCATCTTTTTTAACCATTTTTTCAATTGATGACATCCATATGCTATCGAAGTTATTGATTGTATGCAAGTATATTTTAGAAGATCGATCAATTCCATATTGACCTCCAGCAATCAGAGACACCATAGTTGAATGTAGACAGGGAAGAAATATTCGGACAAAATCCGAATATTTTTAATATAAAGAAAAAGAGGTAGTTATGAGACATTTAAAGACTAAAGAATGAGTTAAAATTTTTGACTTATACGATAAATACTTGAACCTGGCAATAACCAAAGCAGAATTTGAAAATTTCTGTTTTGACATCAGAAAAGCATACTGAAATAAAGAATCAATGAAAAATATGTTAAAGAAAAGAAAACTGTATAATTTAAATATGAACATAGAATCACAAAGCGGTAAATCACCCAAGAAAGATAAAGGTGTTGGGAGAAAGAAAAAGAAAGTTCTCGATTATACATGAATTAATACTCTTAAAGATGATGAAAAAGATGCAGTTATAAAATACTACTATCGAATTTTTAATGAAAATAATATTGATGCAGATATTAAAAATATTAAAGAAATTGAAAATCTTTCATCAAAATACAAGGCAAAAATTTTTTTAATAGCAAGATCCACATATTATGAGAAATTGAAAGATAACAACAAAGCTAAAGAGATAAATGTCAAACACAAAGAAATAATTTTTAAAAGTTTTGTCGAAAATAAAGAAAGGTATGGACGAAGGAGGCTTGCTAAATATATTTTCCAAGAATATAATATTCAAATAAATCCTAGAACCCTTGGGAATTATATGAAAAAACTTAATTTAAAAACATTTGTTAGACAAAAACGTAAAAACAAAGAATCTAAAAATACTTGTGTTAAAGTGCCTGATTTAGTAAAACGAGATTATAATTCAATCAACAATAATATATATGCAACAGACGTGACCTACATACCAGCACCAAAAGACATTGAGCAAAATCATATTTATTTATCCGCAATTATCGACCATAAAACTAAGTTTGTGACCTATGAATTATCACTTAGAAATGATACCGAACTAATTTTGAATAATATCAGTAATACAAAATTCAAAAAAAATTTTATTTTACATTCTGACCATGGATCTGCTTATTCGTCGGTTGAATATACTAAAAAAATAGAATTGCTAAAAGGTAAAATATCAATGTCAAGAATTGGCAATAGTCTAGACAACCGTGAAATTGAATATTTCTTTTCAATTCTTAAAAGCGAGATTTTTCCAAATTTTGATCAAACCTGTAAAAGGCTTACTTTTATTGAATTATCACAAAAAATCAAAGAATTTATAAACTGATATAATTATAAAAGAATAAGATAAAAAAAACCTTCCCAAAGCATTCCGTTTGGCTTAGCCAAATGGTATGGTTGGGGAAGGTAAAACCGTCCGAAAAAAATTTCCCAGTTTAAATGAGTTTTGGAGTTGGGATTTTTTTCAGCATTAAGGTCGTTTATTTCAATACCATTTTTAAAATATTTTTGGTAGTTTGTATCAAATGGATATGATCACCATTCTAAAACACCTATTTTGTTAACATATGAATTATTTAAATGATTTGAAGCATTGACAATATTTGCGTTTTTATTTATTGAATCAATGAATCTTTTTAAGTTAAGATCAATATTTCTATCATCATCTAAAAGTCTAACAACGGATTTTGGCGACTCTACTTCTTCAGGTTCTTTATCAAAGGGTTTGACTGGATCAATATTGGTGGAATTAATATTATTGAATTTGTTTTCAAAAATTATAAATTTATAAATTATATTTCATTTATATACCTCAGTAACAAAATGTTTCCTATCCTGTTCGGTATCAAAGTAAAACCATACTATTGGTAAAATACTAATAGTATTAAAATTTTTATATATTAAATTATTTTTATTTACTTTGTTTATAAAGTCATTATTGAATTTAGTTATAAATTCCTCATTTTCAGTTTCAAAACCTGGATTTAATAATAATTTCAGTTCAAAGTAGTTATTGACTTGTATATCAACAATATGATTATTTGAATTTTGTGCAACCGTGATAGGTTGTTTTCTAATTTCAAATATTTCACTTTTTAAATTATCATATCATTCATTAACAATCACAGACTTCTTAGCAACTGAAGGTGTAAAAATCGCTGATAATCCTGAAAAACTGATTAAACATGAAAATAATAATTTTGACTTCTTTTTCATAATTTGCTCCCTAAATATTTATATTAAACATAAGTTTTATTATTTGTTTATTTTGTATATATTAAATTATACCAAAAGTTTGTAGAATAACTATTATGCTAGACTGGGTATTTTTCGGATGTTAATGACAAATATTTAGATATATATAAATAATATTGAAGAAAACAAATTTATTTAAAAAAATAGTATAAATTATTTATGAGAATAATACACAACTTAGTTAAGTATAAAATTTAAACAATTACGAATAAAAAATATTCGGATTTTGTCCAAATATCTTTTACATGTCTACAAAGTTAGAATGTTATTTAATAAATTTACTAAAAAAGATTAAATTGTAGTTATTAAATAATAAAACATAATTATACATAAAATTATTTGCCATAATGTGCATAACTTATAAGTTAAAAACTTGATACTTTAAAAATTCTTATTTTAATTATGTATATAATTCATTATCTCTTTACAATTTTACTTAAACTAATCCCGCGCTTAGTTTTCCAATCCTCTCACCCATTGCATGAACTACCTGTCACAAAATCGGCTGCACCTGAAGGTGAAGCGAATTCATAGTCATTTAGTAGAATATTATTTAGAATAACTCCATCATTTATTAATTGATTTCTAAGTTTTAATGCATTTTGACAATGTTCAGGAAATGATTTTGTTGTTGTGTCTGATATTCTTGAACCTTTAAGGACGGTAAACACATTACTTGATCAATACCCAATTCCATTTGAATTTCTATTTGTTATATAAAATAACCTTTGTTTTGTTTCTTTAATGTCATGGTTATTATTATGTAAATTTTTCTTATTAATATCTAAAACAGAATAACCCAATATTTTAACTAACATTTTAATGTTATAAAGAAATTCATTCATTGATGATATTTCGCTTTCGCTAAGGTTTGTATTCTTATATGTGTTTTTGTTTAAAACATTAAATTGTTTATTACTTTTTGCAATTGAAACTAATTCATTTTCTAGGTATTTTAAACATGGACAGCAAAATTTAACATTTTAGTTATTTATAATTCCATAGCAAATTGCTGTGGAGTTTTTCAGTTTAAGTTTGATTGAATTCGGTCATTGTTGTACCAAATTACATATTCTTGTATCATATCATTAAGTTCATTAAATGTTATTTTTGAATAATCTAAATCATTTAATAATTCAGTTTTAATGATTCCAAACCAATATTCAATTTCTCGATTATCAAGAGAATTTCCCACTCTTGATAACGAAATAATCCCACCAATATTTTTAACTTCTTTAATATATTGAGATGTGTATATTGAAAGCCATGATCTGAGTGAATGATAAAATTTTTGGATTTGTATTGCTTTAATGAATTTAAATTGTCTAAAACTAGTTCTAGATTATTACTTTTTGATAATTTAAAACCAATAATTTGTTTAGTTTTATGAGACAAAATTGCAGACAAATAAACGTGTGATTCTAACACATCTTTTGGCGCTTTTATATATGAAACATCAGTTGCATAAATATTTCGATTGTTTTGATCATTATAATCACGATTTACGAAGTTATCAATCTGAGTAGATAGATTTTTAATTTCTTTTCGTTTTGATTTTTGTCTAAGCTTACATTTTAGGCCTAAAAGGTTCATATATCTCCCTAATGAACGTTCGTTTATATCTATTTTGTATTTTTTAGATATGTAAACACTTAGTTTTAACCTTCCATATCTTGACTTTGTTTCTGCGAACGATTTTTCGATTACATCACTATATTTAGGGAGTTTTTGTGCAATTTTAATATTTTGAGTTTTAGAAATTGTTTGTCTAGAAATGCCAAAAACTTCTGCAAGCTTAACATAACTTATACTAAAACTTTTAGATTCAATAACTTTCTTACTTTTAGGTAATTCGTTGGTAATTTCATAATATCTTTTAGCTATTTGTAACAAATCATCACGATCAAAAATATCTCAATTTGGTTCTCTTTTCGTCTTAGGTTTGCCGCTTCCTTTTTTGCGGCTTTCACCTTTCTTTGTCTGCAATAAGTCTTCCATACCTAAATTATAATACTTAATTATTTTATTAATTCTAACTTTTACACTATTTCTTTGTAAGTTTTTTGTTTCTGGTGATATTTGGTAAATAGCTTGGTAAGCACCTTGGAAACCTGATTTTTGATATTCTTCATATATTTTTGCAAATTCTTCTTTCTTTAAATGTCTTGACATAATTTATCCTTTCAAAAAAAATTCTTCGTTGGTACCAACGAATGGTAACAGAAAAGCTAACATTTACATGTTAACTTTTCTGTCCGGCTTTATTTTACCAAAGATTTATTTAAATCACTTTTATATTTACTGACAAAACTTAAAGCAGTTGTTCAAGTATTAATTGGTTTATCTTCGTTATTATCATATGTATGTTCTTTTAAAGATTTCTCAATATTTTCAGCTTCCCCGATGTAAATACTATTATTATCATAAAACAAGAAATATACACCCGGGTGAGTTAAATCCGATCGTTTTAATCCTTGTAATTTATCCCTTGGAATTTTAATTCCCTTTCCTGTCCAATTTGATATTTCAGCTGGAATAATACCATTAGGGTCACCATCAACTAAAAATAATTCGATTTTTTTACCATAGTTCATATTTATCCTTCCAAAAATATAAAACATAATTTATACACTAAATATTTAAGGTTATTTCTGTAATTACTATTATATAAAAAGACAAAAAAGTTAAAATGAATGTTTATTATAAGGATTATATCCATTTTACTAAATATAATCTTGGGGACAAAATATACCTTATTTAATATTTATAGTATTTAATTATTTAATTAATTTAAATATATTTTAACATATATATATATATATATATATATATAGACAAAAAAATAAAAAACTTGATAATGCAAGTATAATAATAACTTTTAAATAAGTAGAATATAAATTATTATTACATTCTACTTATTCAAGTATATAATTTTAATTACAAAATAGTAATTAACGTATAACAAAGTTAGGAGTTTAAATGAAAAAAGTAAATATTAAAATTAAAGATATTGCAAAAATGGAATTTGAAATATTAGAATATGCAAATCCAGGCGATTATATTAGTTTAAAAGGTTTAACAGACGAGCAAAGCCAAATAATTTCATCACATATAGCAAGTGCAATTAACAATATTGATAAAGTGGCTAAAGAAAAAATTTACCAGCAAGCTATTTCAGAAAACACCAAATCCATATTAGAATCTCAAGAATATAATGATCTTAAATTAAGTAATGAAAAAAAATTATCAGCCCAAAAAGATGATTTTTATAACAAAATAATACCAAACAAAATTGAATTAGCAAAAAAAGAATGAGCAGATAAACAAGAAAATAACCTTAAATTAAAAGAGCAAGAAATAAAACTTAAATTACAAGAAGAATTGAATAATGCAAAAAATAACTCTATTAATTTACAAACTAAACTAATGGAAAAAGATCAGCAAATTAAAACATTAAATAAGATATTAGAAGAATTAAAACAATCTAAAAAAGATGAAATAAATGATGCAAAGAAACATCTCGAACTACAAACTGTTGATAAACTTAAAAATAAAGAAATGCAAGTAAGGCATGAATTATCGCAACAACTAAATGACCAAGAAAAAGAAATAGTAGTTTTAAAAAATACTAACCAAAACTTAGATAAAAATCTACAAGAAAAAAACAAAGAAATAGAAGCGTTAAAAAATCAAATTAATGGGTTAACTATTAAACGTAGCTCTTTAGGTCACATTCAAGCAGCTGGCGAAGATTATGAAACTTATATTCATTCTTTATTGCAAAATAACTTTAATTTTGATGAACATATCAATTTTTATAAAGCAACACAAACTAAAAACGGAATAAAACCAGATATTATTATTGAGTTTTATGATAAAAAATCTTATGATCGTATTTTAATTGGAAAAATAGTTGTAGAAATAAAAGCCAAAGTTAGTGAAAAAGGTTCAAAGAGAAATGAGGAATTTTACTCAAAATTATCAAAAGATACTTACAATAATGATGCAGATTATGGTATTTTAATTACTGAACTAAATCCAGATGAAGATATTTTTATTGAAATGGTTCAAGGTCATAACAATATTTATGTAGTAAGGGATCGTTCTTTTATCACTCTAGTTAGAATGCTTAGATTGTTATTTGAAACAAAGGCTAAAGTAAATGTTGATTTGAAAGATTTTAAGGATAAAGAAACAATTAAACTTGAATTTAAAAAATTCTTTGAAGAAGAAGTTGAGAAGAACTTTGAAAGATTAAAAGATCGTTTAAAGGTTATTGGTGTAGCTGCTGAAGATATTATTAAATCAGCACGAAAAATTGAAGAAAAAATGGACGAAATCGAACGTACTTCAATTAAGAAAATGGAAGCTGCTTTTGAAAAGAAATTCCAAAAACAAGATTTCTTAGAAAAATTAGATTCACTTAACCGCCGTAAATTAGAAAATATCAAAGAAATTGACCCTATCGAAGACTAACAAAAATGTTTAAGGTTTATAACCCTAAACATTTTTTAATATTATTTATTCTCTTCGTAACTTGCTGTATATTTACATTTAGGAAATCCAGTGCAGCCAATAAATTGTTGTCCTTTTTTGTTATTACGCACTAATAGTTCTTGTTGGCACTGTGGACATGTTTGATTAATAGATGGTGTTTCAAATGTATAAACATTCATTTTTTGTGAAGCATATGCAAATTCTTCTTGGAATTTATCTCAAAAATCTTGTAATACGTCGTTTTTAGATAATTGCTTATCAGCAATTTTATCTAATTCTTCTTCAACTTTTGCTGTATAACTTTCGTTAATAATATTTGAAAATACATCAGTTAATGAATCACAAATTGCAAAACCAAATTCGGTTGGAACTAGTTGTGATGATTCGTTATTAACAAACTTACGTTCTTTAATTAAATTAACAGTAGTAGCAAAAGTTGATGGCCTGCCTACTTTAATATAATCAAGCATTTCGATAAGGGAACCTTCATTATATCTTGGAGCAGGTTTTGTAGAGTGTTCTTCAAAATTAAATTTTTCTACATTTACAATTTGACCTTTTGTATAATTTGGATCAATATGTTCTTGTTCTTTTTGTGTAACTACATAATACCCATCAAATATAATTTTAGAATATGATTGTCTAAAATTATATTTATCATTAGAGAATTCATATAACTTAGATTCCCTAATAGGTTGAGTTATTAAAGCCATGAGTGTTGTATCATAAATTAGTTTATAAATTTTTAAATCATACTCAGTTAATTCAGGGTGCATTTTTGCTGCTTTTTCAGGTGTTAAGAAAACATCAGTAGGTCTAATTGCTTCATGAGCGTCTTGATCACCACTGAAACCTTTAATTTCTTTAGCAACATATTTATCGCCTCATTTTTGCTTAATATACTTTTGGGCTGCATTTATAAAATCATTTGATAAACGTGTACTATCGGTTCTCGGATAGGTAATTAATCCACCATTTCCAAAACCTTCATATAGTTTTTGTAAAATCCCTTGGGTTGATGCTGCAGAATACGGACTTTTCTTGTATAATGCAGCTTGTTTCAGTGGACTTATTGCACTAACTTTACGTTGGGATACGGCAAGGTTTTCAACGAGCAATGTTTTAGGTGCAGTTTCAAAATGCTTCTTAATTTTATCTATTTCATTTGATAAAATTCAACCCTTACGATCAGATGGATTATTAGGATTATAATAATATGTTAAAAGCGGATTATTTTCTAATTTAGCATTTAACATAAAGTATTCTTCAGGTATAAAATTTTGTATTTCACGCTCACGGTCAACAACTAATTTAAGGGCAATAGATTGTACGCGCCCTGCTGTTGGGATACCAGGGGAATTTTTAAATTTAGCTTTCATTAAATTAGACAGCCTGAAACCAATAATGCGATCAAGCATGCGGCGCGATTTTTGTGCATCAATTAAACCTTGGTTAAGATCAACTGGATTTAGTATTGCTTTTAAAATTGCATCTTTAGTAATTTCATTATATTTTATTCTTTTGAAGTTTTCAATTTTAAAATAACTTACTAAATGGTTTCCAATACCTTCCCCCTCGCGGTCAGGATCGGTCGCAATATATACAAAATCAGTATCTTTTAATTCCTTTTTGATTGCATTAACTATTTTGGTCTTAGTGCGGTCTAATGAATATTTTGGTTCTCATGCCTCTAAATCAATTCCTAAACTATATTGACCGTCTGTTTTCATTTTTAAAAAATGACCAACAGATGCTATAACTTTATAATCGTTTCCAAGATATTTTTGAATTGTGGAAACTTTGTTGGGTGACTCTACTATAACTAGATTTTTCATATTATAAAATATACAGTTTTTTTAATTATTTACAATAAAAAAACAAAAAAAGGTTTTATTTTTGCATTTTGTCTATTTCTATATTGTTAAAATAAATATTAGGAAACAGGTATAATATTAATTATGAAGAGAAATTATTACCAAAAAATAAAAAAAATAATTACTTTTCCAATTATTGAAATTAGTATAGTTGGTCTGGCTTTTAGTGTTTCATCATTTAACAAAAATAAAAATCAATCACTAGATTGGTATGATTCATTAGTTAATAAGAAATTTGAAATTAGAAACCAAGGAATTAAAATGGAGTTAAATAATGATAATGAACAAGTTTCGGTTTTTGTGAACAATAATTTTGAACTGAAATTATTATTAAATCCAGGTTTTGAAACTGAAAACGAGGAATTTATAAGTAAATTTAATAATGACTTTGTAAACAAAGTAAATAAAAATAATTTAATTTATAAATGATTTGAAAAGTCAATAATGATGCCTATTGTATGATTTTATTTCGATGATGAAAGTGATAGACAAAGTTTTGTTAAAGTTATTAAAGATTGAAAAGAAATTCATAAGTTTATAATCTTTGAAAACAAGTTCAATAATATTAATTCCAACAATCTTGATCCACTTAAGCCCTTTGATAAAGAACCTAAAGAAGTAGAGTTGCCAAAATCAGTTGTTAGACTTTTAGATGATGATAGGAATATTGATCCTAACCTAAAAAAATTTATTGATTCAGTAAATAAAAATGCAAATATTGTCAATGCTTCAAATCATTTAAATAATTCATATGTTAATAAATTTGGTGTTGTAGAAGTTTGGAACCATCGTTTTGATACAAAATATCAAAAATATTTTAAAAATGGTATTGAAATAAACGACCTTAAAACTGAAAAAAATCCAAATTCTAAAACTCATGCAACTATGGTGTCTTTGATAGCAGGAGGTCAATATGGAATTGATCAATCTTCTAAAATATATTTACATAGATTTAATAATTTTGATAGTCACTGAACAACATTAATTGAGAAAATGGTTAAAGTAGATGGAATTAAATTAATTAATCATAGTTATGGATATCGCATGTACAAGGAAATAGGTGTGCACAAAGAAATTTACCCGAGTTATTTACATGGTTATAACGAAAATGCATATTTTCTTGATTATATATCTCGTAAGTATGGAGTAATAAACGTTTTTTCAGCAAGTAACGATGGTAAAGATAATATGCACCTTATTACAGGTCCTCAATTATCGTTTAATTCTGTTATTGTCGGAGCACTTGATGATAAAGCAACAAGAGAAAATTTAAAATATAATATTATAGCCGATTACTCTAACTATAGATTAACAAATGAATTCAAGGATATTTCTAAACCATTAGTGGTTGCACCAGCTCAGTTTTATAATCCTGTTTATAATGTAAATAATTATTATAATGGGACTAGTTACGCTGCCCCTATTGTAACAGGTTTAATTTCAAACCTAATGAAATATAATGAAAAAATAAGAAATAGTGATAATCGCGTTCCAATTGTAAAAGCGATTTTATCAGCTTCAGCGGTAAGCCCAAAAATAGAAGGTTTAAAATATAAATTTAGTGGTTATGCAGAAAAGTATGGAGCAGGAACTGTAGATTTCCAAGCAATGCTTTTAGCAGCACAAAACTATAAAGTTAAGGAAATTAACCCAACTGTAGGTTCAGGTACTTATGTGCTTGCAAGTGATGCATTAGAACTCAAAAAAGGCCAAACAATTAAAATATCTAGTTCCTGAACTTTTAATGCGGGTATATTAAAAAGTTCACCAATATTTTCATATTATTCTTTAAATAACAATAACTATTGAGGAAACAGGTTAAACAGGTTTGCTATAGCAAAGGAATACAACGCCAATCAAGCTTTATTAATTTCTAATTCCTATGATGTAAGTACACATAAAGATGCCTACTGACTTAAAAAAGAAGAAGCTAAAAAGAGACAAAAGAATAGATGATTTTCAGACTATGATTTAATTCTTGAAAAATTAGAAAATAATGGAATCTGAAAAACAGTTGAAAGTATTGTTACAATTGTAACTAACGATGAATTAATAGAATATAAAGTTCCCGAAAGTGGCCTTTATAGATATACAGTTAGAAAACTATCAGAAAGTTCATTTGAAAACTCAGTTGATGATATTGTTGCTGTAACCCATGTGGTAAGAGATGAAAATTATTAAAAAATTATTATTGTCAGGGTCATTTTTTCTTCCTTTGATAAGTTTTTCATGTAGCACAAAAGAACCTCAACTAATTACTAAAGAACCTTTGGTTGATGACGATACCAAAGATAAAAAAACTGAAAATAAACTACCTATAGTAATAACAATAGAACAACCTCCAGTTTTTGTCGATAAGATTAGTGATGTTAATGGCAAAAAAGAAAGAGACCTACAGAACAATACAAAAGAACCTACTATTTTACACGAAGAACAAATCATTGGAGAGCTGGAAGAAATATACCAAGATATTTACCGTGTATATGAACCATTTACAAAAACAGGAGTTTTCGCACCTAAGGAATGATTAGAAGAAGATCAAGAAACAATTAAAGAGCAATACAAACAAAAAGGTATCGACACATTTAATATAACCTTTTTCAGTAGTTACCCTCCTTATCTAGAAGATATTAAGCAAGAAAAATGATTCGCAGCACGCTATGCACGAATAACTAATAAAGATGATTTTGACACTTATATTATAGAAAGATTTAAAGAACTCAATAAATCAAATGAATATAATGAGAGCACAAAGATAAAAAAACTATTTGAAGAATTATATTTAAATAACAAAGATGCATATGATCTTTTGAAAAGTAATGATATTTTCATAAAAACGGTATCAGGTAATTCTACAGAACCACGAGGCTCATCTATAATACCGATTTATGATAATCAAAGTGTAACGATAACTTCCATTGAACCACATGATAGCGATCCAGGGCCCGCTCCAATCCCTGATGTTTATAATCCTGATCCATCCCGTATTTGAAGGGTTTTCTTAATCAAAAAAAAATTTGCAGTGCAATATCGTGATATAAAGAGGGATAAAGACACTTCAGTGATCGCTTTTGGAAGCGAACTTATTAATTGATACAAAAATTTATTTTTAAAACAATATCCCCAAACATAGTTTAATCATAAAAGTTATTAGTTGCTATGCTGCCCCTACTTTTCCAAAAAACAACATATAAATTTATTTATTTAGCATTTTGATTTTTTACGTTTAATAATATAATAGATACGAGTATAAGAGCAAACTATATAAATAATTTAGAATTAAGCTAAATACTCCTTGACTATTATATAAATAAATAGTCCAGTAAGACCATAAGGAGAACAATGAACAAATACGAAATTATGATGATTGTTGATCCAAAAGCTGATGCAACTGTTGCATTTAAATTATTAACAAATGTTTTTGGAGCAGGTGTTACAAAATCTGAAAAATTGGAAAACAATCGTTTAGCTTACAAAATTAATAAATCTGCATTTGGACAATATGTTTTAGCAAATGTTGAAACAGAAGGTTCTAAAATTGCAGAATTTACACGTCGTACAAATATTATTAAAGAAATTTGGAGAGTACTTGTTATTAACTTGGATACCGAAAAAGGATTCCAACCTAACACTAAACTAGGTGTTGCTGGACAAAAACAAAATAGACAACCAAGAAAAAGAGTTTATACAAAAGAGTTAAAAGAAAAACAACAAGAGCAATAATAAGAATTATTAATTTCAAAATATCATTTATTAGAAAATTAGGAGGGGGGTTAAAGTGTTAAACAGAGTTATATTAATTGGGCGCACAACACAAGAACCTGAATTATCTTACACAAAGCAAGGTGTTGCATATTCAAGGCTTACTTTAGCCGTAGATCGTAAAAGATTTAATAATGAGCGTCAAACTGATTTTATTCCATTTGTATTATGGAGAAATCAAGCTGAGTTTGCTAAGAATTATATTCGCAAAGGGACAATGCTATGTATTGAAGGTGAGATTCATATTAGCCAATATACTAATCTAACTACTAATCAATTGCAAAGATCTTTTGATGTAGTTGTATCAGATATTAAGATCTTACAATCTAGAACGCAAGGTTTTGGTAATGACCAAAAAACTATAAGTTCTAACACAAACCAAGCGAATATAAATAAATCACAATCAAATAATTTTGAAAATCATAACAACTTCCCAGGGTCAGACTTTAGTAATATTGTTGATGATTCAACCCAAACAATTGATCCTAAAACTAACGAACAATTACATGAATTAGATGAAATTATTTTTAATGATGATACTTCCGGATTAACATTTCAATTTGATGAAGAAAATTAGGAGTTTTACATGGTATTTAACAAAAACAAAAAAACTTTTTTAAATAGAAGAAAAGTTTGTCTATTTTGCGAAAGCAAACAAACCTATATTGATTACAAAGATACAGAGGTTTTAACTAAATATATTTCAGCAACTGGACAAATCAAATCTAAATCACTAACAGGTACATGTGCTAAGCACCAAAGAAAATTAGCAACTGCTATTAAAAGAGCAAGATTCATTGCTTTATTACCATTTACAATTGTACGTACACGTTCAAATTCAAGATAAATTTACAACCTTAAAAACTGAAAAGAAGAACTGAAAATTTCATTAACAGTTTTTCTTTTTTTTATTATAATATCTACCAATATGAAAAGGAGATTGATTTTATTTAGAATTTTAGAAAATAAAAAAATTTTAAATCTTTTTACAGATATTTCATACCCCTGTGTACCTTGCAATAGAGAAGAATATTGCGAGAATCTTTTTGATACCGTCTCCCCACTGACTAATTGCATATTTTAATAGTTAGAAAGGAGCAAATTGAAAACAAATAATAAAAAGAATATTAAACATATTATCGAATTAAAAAATATTGTTAAAACATTTGATAATAAAACAGTTTTAAACAATATTGACTTAAAAATAAATCGCGGTGAATTTGTCACCTTACTTGGGCCTTCTGGGTCTGGAAAAACAACTATCTTAAGATTAATTGGTGGTTTTGAATGAGCCACCCGTGGTGAAATTAAATTTAATGGTCGTGATATCAAGGACCTTTCGCCTCATAAAAGAAATGTTTCAACTATTTTCCAAGACTATGCTTTATTTACCCATTTAAATGTCTATGGAAATATATTATATGGATTAAAACTAAAACGTGTACCACGTGATACTGTAAGTAGTTTTCGATTAAATGAATTAGAAAAGAAAAAAGTATTATGAGAAGCCAAAGCAAAAGCTAAAATGGCTGAATTAGATAAAATCCAAGATAAATATTTAGAAGAATTACAAACCCTAAAACAAGGAACATATAAATTCAACAAACGTCAAACTTGGCTTGATGACTCTGATTTTAAATATTCATATTGAGAAAATTTTGTGGATTTAAAAGTTCAAGATTATGAAAATAAACACTTTAAGCGCCGTATGACTAAAGAAGAGCTTAATGAAAAAACTAAACGTATTATTGAAATAGTTGGTTTATCCGGTAATGAAACAAAAGCTATTTCTGAATTATCTGGAGGGATGAAGCAAAGAGTTGCTTTGGCCCGTAGCCTTGTTATTGAACCCGAAATTTTATTACTAGATGAGCCCTTAAGTGCCTTAGATGCTAAAATTCGTCAAAGAATGCAAGTTTTACTTAGAAGTGTACAACAAGAACTTGGTTTAACGTTTATTTTTGTTACCCACGATCAAGATGAAGCTTTAGAATTATCAGATCGTATTGCTATTATGCGTGATGGAGTTATTGAACAATATGATACTCCTAAGAATATTTATGATTATCCTGTTAATATTTGGGTTGCTAAATTTATTGGTGATTCAAATGTGTTCCAAGCTAAAATGGCTGGTGGTGGGAATGTTAAATTATTTGGTCGTGAATATAAAACTATTCATGAGGAAGATGAGTTTCCAAAAAATACTGAAGTTGATGTCTTGATTCGTCCTGAGGATATGGATATAACTAGTGGCCAACAAGTTAAAAAAGAAGGTAAGATTATTGGTGAAGTTGTGGATGTGTCATACCGTGGCTCTTACTACTACCTTAAAATTGAAGCAAATGATGGTAATATTTTTAATGTTGAAACTGCAAAGAAATTTGACCTAAATGAAAAAGTATACTTAAGTTGAACAATTGACTCGATTCATTTAATGAAAAAAGATCCAAAGTGAGATTATAATCATAATGAATTCAAAAATTAAATCCCTCTTCGCCTTTGATAAAAAAGCTTATTTATTTCTACCATATTTATTTATTGCAATCTTTTTAATTTTATTACCTATTTTGATGATTGTTATTAGTGCCTTTTCAACTGAAGATTTTGATACATATGTTTTAATTAAAGATTCAAATACTTGAAATATTATTTTTAGATCTTTATGAATTGGAGTTGTATCCTCAATTTTATGCTTATTAATTGGCTTCCCATATGCATATTTTGTATCAACTGCAAAGTCAAAATTATTCAAAATTTTTGCACTTAGTTTAATTATCAGTCCTTTAGCTATTTTCACTGTTGCAAGGATTTATTCAATTAAAGGACTAGCCCTTGCGGTTTTTGCTTCAAATCCAAAATCATTAAATAATGAATTCTTTATTATTTTTGGTTTAACATATCTTAATATTCCTTTAATGGTTATGCCTTTATATACAGTTTTTAAAGATATGCCAAAGAATATTATTGAAGCAAGTCATGATTTAGGATATGGTTTAACTGGGACAATTTTTAAAGTGGTAATTCCTTATGGGACTAAAGCCATCTTAAGTGGGCTAGGAATCATCTTTTTATCTAGTGCTACAACATTTATCGTTAGTGCTAAATTATTACCAGATGGTTCACAAAAACAATTAATTGGAATAGTAATTAACTCAAAAATAAATCCAGGTAATAAATATGATTTAAGCAGTGGATCAATGTTAGTTATTGTTGTATCAGCCATTTTTATTGGATTATATTCATTATTACAACTAGCACCAAAACTAATTTTTAAACTTAAAAAAGGGGCTCACTATGAATAAAATTACTAGTTTTTTAAGAAACAGTTATATTTATTTAATTTTAGCTTTTATTTATGTGCCATTAGTTTTTGGGGTTATCTTTAGTTTTAATAAACCAACTCCAAAAGGTGAATTTAACCCAACTTGAGTTGGCAGCACCCTTGATAATTGAAAAGGTTTATTTGATGCTGGACGTGATTTAAGTTTAATTAATACAATGCTATTAGGTTTTATTGTTAGTGCTTTAGTTATTAGCCTTAGTCTAATAACTGTTTATGCAATATACCGCAGAAAAAATCGTTTAATAGGTACTACACTTTCAGTTACCTCAAATATTCCATTAATCAACCCTGATAATATCACTGCAATTGGACTAGTTTTAGTTTTTAGCTCTTTTTTTGGAATTGTTGCAGTAGATAGCGAAGGATTTGGAAGGGTTATTATTGGTCATACAGTTATGACTTTACCATATGGAATTCTATTAATGTTACCCAGAAGTGAAAAATTTAATAATAACTTATACGAAGCCTCGCAAGACTTAGGTTACTCTAAATTTAGATCATGAGTTAAAACATATTTAGTTTATATGGTTCCTTCAATTATTAGTGTTTTAGTTGTTAGTTTAGTTTTTAGTTTTGATGATTTTATTATCACAAGAACTGTATCTAATACCTCAACACTGGGTACAAAACTTTATGAAGGTGCTTTTGAACCATGAGGTTTAGTTCTTGGTTCGATTGTGCTATTTATCGTTTTAATTTCAAACATTGCTTATGCAGTTTATAAATCTAAAAAGTAATTAAAATGAAATTATGAAAAAAATATAAAACAAAAATATTGCTATCTGGAGGAATTGTTGCAATTGGCTCTGTTTTTGGAGCAGTTTTAGGTACAAAATTAACCACAAACTTCAAACCAAGTTTTTATAACTATAAATCATATATGTCAAGTGACAATATTGACAAATTAAATGAAACATTTGATTACAAAGAATTTGATGAAATTAACCAATTCAGCACTGCTTTAATTAATAATAAAGCAGTTGCTGGTATAGGATCTGATTTTTTAGCTGCTGAATTAGTGAAAAAGAAACTAATTGGCAAAATTGACTATGCTGCATTACTAAATTTGCCTGAATTAGATGGGTTTTTAGAATCTGATAATTTAAAAACTTTTGTTAATTCTAATGCTTTTTCTAATCTATCAGTAAGTGAGCAAAATTTGTATAAGGATAAACTTAATACCGCTTTAAAACAAAAACAATTAATTAAAGCATATGTCAAATTAACACTTCGACCAGAAATATGGAACCATCTTCAAAAATATCAACTTGAAAATGGTGCTGAAATGTGGGAATATTTCTATCCATATTTTTCTCAAGATATGGTTGTTGCTTATAATATTAAGAAAAACCCAGTTGCTCAAGAAGTTTCTGATCAAGAAGGATCAATTGATATTACAAAGTATGAAGATAGTTTTAAAAATACTGATATTAAAGATCCTTTATCATTTATAAATGTTCTAAAGATTCTTGGTATGAATAATTTTAATAAATGATATATTACTGATGCAATTAGGGATAATATGATGTATGGTTCTGCATATTGGCCATTACCTCAAGGTAGAACCGAAAATAATTTTACTGGTCAAGTTTTAGACAATGAAACTGACGGTAACGAAACCTATAAAATTTTAATTGATGCATTTGCTGATTTAATTAAGGATGGTACTGGATACCATGTAAAAGACGCAAAACACATTTCCTTCAATGGTGATGGTTTGGAGATTGTTAATAATTTAATTAATCCGAATCGTAATGATGTTAATGTTGCTGTTATGTATAATGGTGATGCAATTGATGCTTATTATGGATCAGATAATTTTCCCAATTTAGTGGAAGATGGGCACATCAGAGCCATCAAACCTAAAAACAATATTTTATTACTTGATGGCTTAGTTGTTTCATCTGGTGTATCTAAAGAAAATTCAAAATTATATGCACAAAAGGCATCTGAAAGTTTTTTCCAAGGAACCATAGAAATCATTAATTCATATAAAGAATTACTAGAAAATAATAATGTTAAAGCATTAACAAATGATATTAATCAAGACCAATTTATTGATATTCAACATAAAACAATGTTTAAACGTTTAGTAACTAATTGGAAACAACTTAAATTTACTGAATTAACTGAGCTAAATGATTCTTATAAAAGTTCTGATATTGAAAACTTTATCGATAAATTTAGCAATTTAATTGATTTAAGTTTAGATGAAAATAGAGAAAATTATCAAGAATACTTATCAATACAAAAAAAATACCAAAATGGCCAAGATGTAGAATTTGAGGACCGTATAAATCTCTTTATCAAGATTATTAAAAAACATCTTGATACTTATGCAAATGATTTTTATGCAAAGATTATCGAAATTGTTAATAGTAATGAACAAATTCCGCAAGAATTTACCACTTCACAAGATACATTAAACAATGAATTTGAAATTGATTTATTTACTGGTTTTATTAGAGATAGTTTTAAAGATCTAAAGGAAACTTTAAAAGACATAAATGATATCAATGAGAAAAAAACTTTTATTGGATTATTTTTAGCAAGAAAAATAGTAATACTAGATTTTAGTAATGCTAAAGATAAATATAATTTTACTAATTTTGATTATGTAAATTATGTGCCAACTAATATTGCTGATTATGAACAAGTTTTACAAAATTACTTTTTAGATCCGGTTAGTGGTCAAGATGCAATTGCGATAAATCTTTATGAAATTAATAATAGTGGTGGTTTAATTCACGAAAATATCCACCCTGTTTCAGATGAATTACAGTCTAAAATTACAACTTATTATTTTAATAAAACAAAATCATAAACAAAAAACCCTCATTAGGGTTTTTTTCTCTCTTATTTTAAAAGATTAATAATTTCGTTAATTGCCGCAATAATTGTGGTTCGTAATGTTTCTAAGTTATTATAAGAATATTCATAATTAATACGATATTCATACCTAGTATATGTGTAAGTACTAGTGGTATTTGCCTGGTGTGTTTTTGTTGGTGTATAAGAATTAAGTTGTTCTAATATTTTATTTAATTTAGTAAGAGTGTTACTAATTTTGCCCTTTAATGTGGAATTTTCATAATCTAAATTCCTAATGTTATTTTTTAAAATTTCAATTTGACTTTGAAGGTTTTTAATCATGTTATTTGCTTGATTAAGTGTACTAATTTTATTTAGATTTTCAGCTATTAATTCATTATTTTTAGATATTTCCCTGTCTAATTCTTGTGTTAATTCATCAATACGGTTGTTATTATTTTGGTTTTGTTGGTTTAAATTATTTATAACTTGGTTTTGGTGAAGAATACGCTTAGTTAAATCTTGGTTTTCGTTTCTTAATTGGCTAATTAAGGTATTCTTATCGGCTATTTGGGCTTTTAATGCATTATTTTCGCTTGTTAAGTCATCATTATGAGTTGATAATTGTGCATTAGTAGCCATTTGAGTATTTAATTCCTTATTTAAATGATTATTTTGAGTTTGTAATTGTGCATTTTTTTCTCTTTGAGATGCTAAATTGCTGTCTAATTCCGCTTTTTGGGTATTTAATTGTGTGATTATGTTATTTTTATTTGCTATTTGAGCAGTTAAAGAATTATTTTCATTTACTAATGTATTTTTCTGATTTGATAATTCAGAATTATCATTCCTTTGAGCATTTAATTCATTTTGTAAATTACTATTTTCTTTTTCTAATTGCTTGATTAACTCATCTCTTTGAGCTAAGACTATGTTTATTTCGTTAATTTGATTTTGTAATAATAAAACTTCGTTTTCCAGATTTAAAACTTGGTTATTTTTTTCGTTTATTGATCTTTGTAATGCAAGATTATCATCTTGTGCATTATTTAATTCAATATTTAGCCTTGCGATTTCTTTGTTTAATACATCAATATCATTTAGTTTAAGTAAAATATTGTCCTTTAAATCTTGGGTCTGTTTTTTCAAATCTTTTATATCCTCATTGCGTTTTTGAAGCAGGTTTTGAAGTTCTATATTTTTATTTTGGTTAAACTCATTTTTTAAAGCTAGTATTTTTATTTCATTTGTTAAATTATCTATTTGTGATAATTTGCTATTTAAAATATTTTGAAAATAAGTGTGACTCACAACTAATTTATTATTTTCATTTATTGTGGTGTTAATTTCACTAGTAGATGCTTGTATATTTGTTTTAAGAGAATTCACATCTTCTTTATTTTGTAATATTTGGTTTTCTAAGTCTTGTAATTGGGTTTTACGGTTTTGAATTTTTTCATTTAAGTTTTTCAAATTTGCATCAGAAATAACTTTATTGACATCACTTTCATCATTAAAGTTTTTAAATTCTAATTCTAAATTCGTCAATTTATTTTTTAAAATTTTATGCTCATTTTCTAAATTTTGTATATGTACCAATTTTTTTTGTAAATTAAGATAATCTTCCTTAAGATTAGAATGAATATTTTCCAAGTTTTGAAATTCTCCAGATATTTTTTGTGGTAATTCTTTTAATAAATTAGAAAAAGAAGTGCTGATGAACTTAGTAATTTCTTGAATATTTTGAGACGAAATTCTGAGTTGTTTTTCAATTTGTGCATCTTTTAAGATTTTATCTAATTTATTAATTAATTGTTCATGCTCTATTTCATATTTATCTACATTTGAAATTAAATCCTGATCATTTGAAAGGGTTAATTTTAATGCATTAATTATCTTTTTGTAATCTGAAACAATTTGATTTTGATAAGTTTTAAGGTTTTGCAATGCTTCAGTATATATCTTGTTAATTTGTGTTTTTTCAAGATTATTAACAATTGCGTTATTAACTTTCTCAATATTTTCACTTAAAAAACTATTCATTACATTGTTGTAATTAATAAGAATTTGATATAGAGATATTGTTTGATTTATAAGTTTGTTTTCTATAGTTGCATTATCAACTGATTTTTCAGCTATATTCGATTCTAGTGTCAATAATTCAGGATTAAATTCTTCAATAAATTGATAATTTTTGATAGATATCAAAAATTTATCATAAAAATCTAAAAAATCTTTTGTAGCTACAATAGTGTATTTATCATTTTTAATTGCTTCGATAGTTTCATTCATACCAGTTAATAAATTCATATTTTCTTGTTGAATTGCAAGGTTATGATCTGAATTTATAAATTTATCTTTATTATTGGCAATTAACTCTTTTAATGAGTTGTTTTTTTCTTTAATGCTTGTTAAAAATGCATTTCAATTATTTGCTGCATTTTTAACAAGTTCATATAGTTTTTCATTTGATTCATTTGTGTTTTGAGTGTCATAAAGATATTTAATTAAATTTTGCCTGTATAAATCATTATTAATTATTTCAATTAGAGAATTCATATTGTTATTGATTGATTCAATTAATTGATCATGTTTTATTAATAAATCGCGCTTAGTGTTAATCGTAGCTAAAATTTCTTTGTTTTGGTTAATCTTAGTGTCATTTTCACTAATATTTTGCTTATATGATTCTATTTCAGTACTGTAATTATTAGTTTCAAATTTTAATTGACTTTCTAATGCAATTAATTCACTTTGTAATAATTTTGTATCAATTGTAATATTAACAGTTTTTGCATCTTTTGGGCCTTGGCTTTGCTTATTAACCAGCATTAATGTCAAGGGTATTGAACCAGCAATTGTTCCTAAAGCACCTATAACTATTAAATATTTTAATTTATTTTTTAATTTTAGTGTCATTTTTCCTCCTAATAGTTTAATAACTAATTTTAAGGCACGAACTAAAACAAAAATTAATGCGATATTTTCAGTTTTATGGTAAAATATAAACAAATTTAAAAATTTTAATATTCATTAAAAAAATATAGAAAACGAGGTAAAAATGAAAAAGAAATTAAGTTTAAAAACAAAAGCTCTTTTATCTGTTGCATTAATCACTCTTGTTTCCGCTTCAACAGTTGGTGGAATGTTTTTATATGCAAAAAATTCAGATGAGCTAAATGGAACATATTCAGGATTTACTAGAGAACAACTAAGAAATGATTTCTCTCAAATTCGTGATGCAGATAATAAACTTAAGCCAGAAATTGCTATTTTAGATCCTTCTAAATCTAGAACTGTTGCGACTGTTAATGAAACATATGATAAATTTACATTTGTTTTTGATAAGGAAAATTCATATGATTTTGATGAATTTTTCCAAAAATATTTCGCAATTTTTTCTGAAAGTTTTGTGTTGCAAGTTAAGTATGGATCATTTAGTTTTTACAATGAATATGTTACTGCAGTAAAGCCAAAACAATTCATTGACTTTACTCTATGATTCTTTAATAATATTTCATGAGGTCCAGATTTATTAACGCTAAATAGTTTTAGAATTGTCCCTGGAGTGGAACAAAATGGTAATGCTATTACACTTGGCTCACACTCTTCATTACATAAAGAAAGTAGCGAAATTAAATTTTTCCCTGATGCATTTTTTGGATCAATGCCAATTTATTCTTCAATAACAGGAAATGGTAATGCTCGTGATGCTTTAAGTTATTCATTATTTAGAGATAAAAGTTCAAAAGCTACTCTTGATAATTTCTTAAAGACTATTCCATATGCTACTGCATTAAAAAATAATGCTTCACAGCAATTCCTTTCGCTTCTTAATCCAGATAACTTATTAAATAAAGAGTTTTTAGTGTTGCTAGCTCCAAACCAAGAAAAACCTGGACCAGCAGGTGAAGATGGGAAAAAACCAACTACGTTATTAAATGAAGAAACATTAATTATCCCAGTTAATAGTACTGAAGCAAGTTTAAAAGAATTTCTCCAAGACAATTTTTCTGATCAAAATGTAATTAATGAATTTTTAGAAATTTTTAAAAATTCTTCAAATGCTAATGCCAGTCGTAAATTTGAAAAATCAAAGATTGTTAATGTTAATTTAACTGAAAATTCTTTAGGTTTTACTCTTTTAATAAATGGCTATGAATATGCACAAACATTAGAACAAGAAAAACCAACAACTTTAACTCCTTATTGATATTCAACATACACTTCATTTAAAGAAACTTTAGATACTAATATCGAAAGTTTCTTAGATTTTTATGGATATAAGGCATATGAATTTAATAAAGATAAATCTAAACGTAAGTTTTGAATTTTCAAAGATGGTAATGTGCAAAAAATTTATCAAACTAGAACTGAGGCTTTAGATAAAAATAAATCTGCTATAAAAATTAAAAACCTCAGTGAATCATTAGCTAATTATATTTTTGAGATTGAACTTCAATCTTTATCTGTTAGTGATGGTGTATTTAAAGCGCAATTTGACAAAAATATTAGTATCGAATTTGATGCTAAAAACTTGACAAGCGATATGCTTAATGCATTTGATGAATTTAAGCGTAGCCTAGGGTATGGCGGAGCTATTAATCCGGTTGCCTTGCAATATGGACCTGAAGATATTTCAATGTTAGATAATGATGGAAAACCATTGCCAGGTTTAGAAACTCGTAAATACCAAGTATACGTGGAAACTTATGATGGTTTAATTGAGCGTGTTTTAAGAAAATACCCACACCTCAGAGTTAAAAGAACTGGTCCACATATTGTTAAAACTTTAAATTCAAATTATGTTTATGAATATTCAGTAGCTGAAGGTGATTTTTATGGAATTATTGATTCAGACCGTATTGGAGTTCCATTACTTTTAGCAGCTAGTTTAGATGACTTTGATGGTTTATCTACTGATTTCCTAAAATATGTTGGAGCTCATGAATATGGACATCACTTTACTTTAGATCAAAGCCAGTCATTAAATGATAATGGTAAGGCTGTAGTAGTTGGCGGATTATCAACTCGTGGAGGTATTAGTGAATCTTCATATTATTCAATTGATGCTTTAAAGAATTATTTAGATGCTCGCACTAATTTAGAAGTCACTAGAGTTAATTCACTAGGTAAAGAATCAGACAAGGGAACATTTTTAAAGTTTAACTTCATTAAAAATGACGGAACAAAATACATTGAAACAAAGTCAGATATTTGAGGATCAGATGATAACGATCGTCAAGATATTTCAAAAATTATCGCAAATCCTAAGCGTAGATTTTTACAATCATTTGCCGGATTACAAGAAGCTGCAAAATTGCGTGATGTTAAATTAGGTGATTTATTTATTGCAAACTCATTTGATGAAGAATCTGGGACTTTAAATCCATATATAAGTGGAATTTTAAAATCATTCTCAGGAACTAAAGATAATTATAAATTTGAAGAAGTTGTCATTGGCACTTTACTCTCAGGTTTAAAAGACGGAATGACTACAAGTTTAACTGAAAAAGCACTAAGAATTAATCCTGAAAATCCAAACGAATATACTTTAGATCCTGTTACTTTTGAAGTAACAGAAAATGGAAGAATGGTTAGTTCAGTTAACATGTATGATAATCAAGGTAACCCTGTAATTAACGTACCATTAAATACTATTTTGAGTTCTCAAGAATTAAAATATGTCGATGATAAAGTAAAAATTATTCGTGATACATTTAATGCTTTAATTACTCGTTTAGTTTCAGACAGTGGCTGAAATACAACTAATACTATTATTGGTGGGAAGCCGCAGTTAAGTATTGGCTCATTGTACGGCCAACCCTTAAGCCCATTTTTATCAAATAATTTATTATATCGTAATGATAATGCCGAGCTCAATCCTCTAAACAACAATATGTTTTCTGAATCGAATCCAAGAAGGGCTTTTGAATATACGGCAGTTGAAAATAATCTTTCTTTAATAGAGCAACTTAAAGAGTTTTTACTTGCTTCTGAACCTGATAAAATTAGCGACAATAGTGGATACTACTATTACTTTATCTCACAAACAAATAATGTTTATGCCTTTGTAAATAAAGATAACAATGAATTTAAGATTAATACAGCCTATACAATGCCGCGGACACAATACAATGATGCTCATGTTGTTTCATACTTCCAACATACTAATGCGCTTGCAGCTTTACGAAATCAAGGTATTAATGTAACTTCGCGAATTCAAAGAGCCTTTCATTCATTATTTGCAAGAACCTTTACTGGAATTAGGGATGCAAGGGCAAGATATATCTTTTTATTCATAAATGATCAAAATCAGTTACAAGATCCTGAATTATTGGATAACTTTAACCAAAATGCCGAAAAAATTAATAGTAGTTTTAAAAGAATTGTTTTAAATAACATTCGCTCAAGATTAACTGGCAAAGATCAAAAAACACTTTATGAAGCATACCCTGAAGGCAAATATTCAGAAATAACTGATGATGGACAAACTAACAAATCACCAAGCTTTAGTTCGTTACGCGATTTATTTGAATATGTTTCAGTTGATTATTCAAAAGCTAGATTAGTTGATGTTGTTACTGAATCATATAATTGAGATATAAATTACGTTAAAACTAAAATAGATTTTGATAAATTTAAAGAAGCAGCAACAAATGAAGCTGAAATCCAAGGAATCTTAAACGATGACCAATTACTTGCTAATGAAATTATGGAGCGATTTATTAAATCAGGGCACTTTATCTTTGTTAAGGATTTCAACCCTGCAAAAGAATTAGTTAATAATACTGCTTTATTTAGCAAAAAATATGGTGTTATCTTTGACGAACCTAATTTTGTAAAAGGTTTTGTGTTAGATAAAAATGTCACTCCAAATAAAGAAGGAACGACAAATGTATTTGACGTTAATGATATTCAAAATGCTTTTTCTGAATATATCCACAGGATATTTTCTGATGAAAGCGAGAGCAAAATTAACCAGATTATTGATAAATTAAATACACAAGATTTGTGAAGATTAGTTGGGAACACAATGTGATTTGATGCTCATGGTAGCGAATCCCCAGTTGATCTTGATTTACTTTATTCTGCTTTTAGCGATGGAACTCCATCTAGTGATGTATTAAATTACAATTTAACTAGAGTTGAACCACTGCTTAGTGATAAATTTACCGATTATGTTTACAATATTTCAGAAACTTTAACCAGAGATTATGTGCAAACTACTTATATTCCAAATTGAGATGATTTTGGTGGCTTACCTAAATATGTTACAGGGGTTAATGAGGCTAAAACAGGCCTTGATTACGTAGTTGATGCTACTGGCCTTGACTTTTGGTTAGATAGAAGAAATGTTCAAAGTGATCTTAATGCTTCAGTATACAAAGCAGTTAATGCAGCTAAATATGATTTATACTTAAAGAATGTAAAAAATGTATATTATGAATATCAAAAACAAAGTAAACCTTATTTAGAAAAAATAGCTGAGTATAAGGATGCACTAGAAAACAACGGTAGAATTGTAAATGGTCAAAGAGTTCCTTTTGCTAGTGAAGACGATAAAAGAAATTATGAATTAGAATATGCAGCTGTACAAGGCACATTTGGTGGTATTACTGCTGTGTTTACTGCAAAAATATTAGCAGAAAAAACTAAAATATATGATGAATTTGCAAACAATGAATCTAGTGCTATGTCTCGCAGCGAAAGTAGATCCTCTTCATACTTTGGGAAATTATTATCTAAAAATAACGGTTACTTTAAGGACCGTTTCCAAAAAGTGCAAATTGGCATGGAATTATATGATGATAATGGCACCGAAATATTTGATGAATCAATTCGGCTTAAAGATTTTGATGGAAATAAAATTACATCACGACCAAAAGCATTCTTTGTTTCGCAATTACTTAACTATGGTGTAGGGTCTCGCAATGTTGCTGGAATTTTCCGCCACAAAGGTTTAGACGCCGTTGCAATGTATGGTTATATTAAAAATGACCTTGCTCAAAAAATTAAATTTATTAAATTTACCGATTTAGAAACTAAAGAAGTTAAATATTTATCAGTAAATATCAATAAGACAAACAATATTTTTTACTTACAAAAACAAGGTGATGCAAATTCAAAAGTACATATTGAAGATTTAGGATATACTTCGTGAGTTTCTGACTACGGAATCATGGGTAAATATCGTGATGCATTATTATTGCCTAAACATTCATATTTATTAGAATTTGTTGATGAAAATCAACACTTTGTTGCCAACTTTAATTTAGGTGATTTAGAAACTATTGCTGAAAATGGTAAAACTTCTTCTCAAGCACCTATTAAAATTACAAATGAAATTAATAATAATCAAAAAACAGGAAAAGCAATCATATCAATTGATTACCAATTTAATATTACAGGATAGGAGGTAGTGTGAAAAAATTGAAATTAAAAACTTTTTTACTTTTAAATACATCAATTGCTCCTTTTGTAGCTCTTGCATCTTGTACTACTAATCAAGATCCAAGATATGAACAACGACAAAACTCAGCAATTAATTATGATTTGGGTTTAGCAACAGAACCAATCAATAACTTAAATTATGTTAAATATAAATCTGTTGACAAAATTTTGCCTTCTTTAGTAGACTCATTCATTAAAGACGGGCCAGATGAAAACTTAAAAAGATTGATTAAAACAAATGATTATGCACTGGTCTTAACCGATACTTCCGGATCAGTAAATGATAATGGTGAACTTTCATCATCCTTTGATGATTTTTGAAAACTAAAAGATTCATTAAAAGGTCCTAATGAAAATGGCTATGGGTTAGTTTCTTCATCTTATTACCAATTAAATAATTTTAATGTTATTGGTGGTTTAGGAAAAGCTTCATCAACATCAGATATTACCAAAACAGGAACATATTATGGTTTTAGAAATCCAAAAAATTCAGGTAACTTTATGGCAGTTACTGGCTTTGTAAATGATAAACTTAATCGTTGGAGTAATGGAGATTATATTGATGCACAGCACATTCGTGATTATTTTGAATACATCCTTGATTTGAATACTGGATCTCAAAAATTAGATGAAATTCTTAAATTTGGAATTCGAGGAGCAGAAAAATTTGTTAATGCTCAAAAAGAATATTTAGCTAAACATAATAAAAACTATCTAAATCCATTTGGACGTCGTAGGTATGTTTTAAATGAATTTAACGAATATATTCAGGACCCAGATCAAAAAGTATGGGAACCACAAATTCAAGATGCTTCAGGTAACTTTGTTGATACTGAAGAAGTTGAAAAAATAAAAAAAGCAGCTTTAGAATTTGGATTTTATACGGGACAATTGTTCTTAGATTATAGCAATCAAACAATTAGCGAAAACATGGTTCTTAATCCAGAGTTTAAACTAGATGCTCAAGTTCAGAATTTCAATATTGCTAAAAATGGTGTAGTAAAAACAATCAAACTTGTTAAAAATCCATACATGAACCCATATCAGGAATTTAAATTACTAGAAGGAAAATTAGCTAACGTATATAACCAATTAGCAAACTCAGAAAATTCATTTACTATGATTTTTGATCAAAATAAAACACCAACTTTAACCTTTTTGGCCTTCCAAATCATGAAAGAGTTATACCCAATTAACCGCCGCTATGTGGAAACCGTCGCTGGTGGAATTGATAAATATGGATCTGATCCTAAGGCATTTTTAACAAGTGGACCATTTTTAATGGATAGTAAAGATGTTGTTTTAGGTCCACAAGGGCAAATTATCTTGACGAAAAATAATGAATACTTTGATGCTAAAAATACAATATCAAACAAAATTAAAATTTATTTTTCATCTGATCGTAACATAAATACAACATTTTTTGAAGATGGATATATTTCACAAACCTATATTCCCGCTACAAAAATTAGTAGTTATTGATCTGATGCTCAATATAAAAACTTTTTAAATAAAAATACAGGTTATGGAACAATTGCTTATGGATTTAACTTAGACTCTGAAACAAATGGTGCAAGTTATTTACAAGATACTGATTTAAGAAATGCAATTTATTATTCAATTAACCGCGAAAATATCATTAAGTTTGTTGGTTGGGATTTTTCATTCCCAGTAAATACCTTTACATCATATGGTCAATACCGTACTGAGAATGGCAAAAATATTGAAACTTACTTTAGTGATTTAAGTTCTAAAACTAAAGATAATGTTGAATATCCATTGCAAAACTACGATTTTGTTGTGCACTTAGCTAAAAGTTTCTTATTTGAAAAAACAGATCGTAAAGATTTTGCGTATAACTTAGATACCGCACGATTTTACATGAACAGATTTAAAGCTAAATATCCTAATTTATCTAAATTGTCTTTAAGATATTTAAACAATTCATCTGATGAACAAAAAAATGCAGGACTTTTCTTAAAAGAAGCCTTGCAAATTGCTTTTAATGGATTTATTGAGTTAGATATTAAAAGTTTACCAGAAAACACATTTGCTTCATATATCGAAGAGGGTAAATATGATATTATCTATCAAAATTACGATAAACTAGGTGGTAATGGAGCTGAAGATTATGTTTCTGCCTTCTTTAAAGATGACGGAATTAATACCTTATCACAAAAATCAATTGGTTTTAAAACTAATCCTGTAGGTTCATTTGGTTATACTGACTATATTATTGATTTAATATTAGAAGCAAATAACCTAAAGAGTAATTTAACAACTTTCCAAAGTTTATTGCAAGCTGAAGTAACAAAAGTTGAAAATGCTGCTAATGCTGCTTTTGGGCAAGACTTTAATAATTTAAAAAATCAACCAGAAGGTACTTCAAAAAATGGTCAAATTAATAATTTTGTTAACCAGAATGCTGCAAAATTAGCTAGTGATTTAGGGACAAACTTTAAAACTGAATTTGTTACTTATATTTTAGAATACCTATTATTAAATAATGATAATATGAAATATGCTCGCCTTAAAAAAGCATATAAAAACTTTTTGATTAATACAATGTCAGTCGATGATATTGTTAAATTAACAAAAACAACTAAAGAAAGATTGAATATTCAACAGTCTATTAATAACCAAGAAGTAACATTTGATTTTTGAAAGAAATTTATTGAACTTTCATTTAGCAAAGATGGTGAATCATTGGTAGATTATAGCGATCGTTTAAGCGCCTTTTTCTCAGCTAACTTTACAAATGAAGAAATAACTCAGGGTTGAACCCAAGAATATGTATTTGTCTTTATTGGAGAACTTGAAAAAATTGTGCGCGATGCTTCCTTTATCGTGCCATTAATGGAAGTTGATACAAACTGGGAAATTACAAGAGTTGCGGGAGTTTCATCATTATATAAATTTTCATTACAATATGCATATGACTATACAAGACCACCAAGATCAGGATTACCAAGAGGGAGAAATAATTAATAATGTTTAATAAAGTTGTACACGATCTTAATCCAATTTATTTTGCAGGAAAACGAACTAATGATTATTCATTATTTGAAAAATTATTTTCATTTAATTCTACTTTTGCAAAATCATTAATTAGATTAACTAAAATAATTTTAGAATTCTTTATTATTGGAATAATTGTTATTACTATTACATTTTTCTTAATTAATGCAGTTCCTGGATCTAACTCTTTAACAGCCGGACTTGACGAAGGTGCTAGAAGAGCAATCGAAACTAAATACGGACTTAATTTGCCAATATTCCAAAGGTATTTAAATTATCTTGGTGGACTATTCAAAGGCGAATTTGGTATTTCTATTTCATTATTTCCAGGTCGGGAAATTCAAGATTTTATTTGAATTAGATTTTACAAATCATTTTTAGTTGGAATTTGTTCAGTTATTTTAACTGTGACAATAGGTATTTCAGTAGGAGTTTGAGTTGGTAAAAATCCGGGTGGATGAGTTGATAATATTTCAACTGTACTTGTAAGTATTTTTTCAAGTGTTCCGTCAATTATCTTTGCTTTAGTCTTGGTCTTTATTGGCCGTTTAGTAGGTCTACCATATATTTTTAATGAAAATAACTTAGTTACTTATATCTTACCAGCTTTTGCCTTATCGCTTGGAAGCATTATTGTTTATATTAAATATATAAGAACTGAATTAAATCGCGAACTAAACTCTGTGCATGCAAAATTTGCATATTTAAAAGGCCTTTCAAAAAATCGTTTTGTATGAAAACACGCCTTAAAACCAGCATTATTCCCAATTGCGACATTTTTCCCAGCGGTAATTTTTGGTTCATTTATTGGAAGTATTTTTATTGAACAAATCTTCTTTATTCCTGGATCAGGGGCAACATTGCTGCAAGCTATTCAAACTAAAGATTACAACATCATTTTATTCTTAATTATGATGTTTACATTATTAACAATTTTATCTTATGCTACAAGGGATATTTTATATGAAGTAATCGACCCAAGGGTCAGAAGAAGGGGGTCAGGTGCCTAATAGCAAAAAAAGCATTAGCGAAAAATTTAATAATTATTTAACCAAACTGAAAAATCGTAATGATTTAGGAGAAACAAATTTAAATAATTTAGCGACTGCTCCAAACCCATTAATTTCTCCATTTCAATACCAAGCTTGGAAAATCATTGGCAAAACAATTGATTATTCAACTAACCAACACATGAATGCTGAGGCAAAACCATTCAAGGAATTTGTTTACAGATATTCAAAAAGCTTCACTGGTGTTTTTGGCTTTATTTTATTAGTAAGTCTAATTTTATTATCATTTATAATCCCATTTACTACCCAAGCACCATTAGCAACTGATGTTAACAATCGTTATTTAACTTTTAATACCACAGATTCAAATGGTATTTATCATATTTTTGGAACTGATCATTTAGGAAGAGACTTATGAGCAAGACTTTGACATGGGCTAAGGTATTCGCTGCTTTTAGCCATTGTCGTAACGACAATTGAAGTTATTATTGGCTTAACAATAGGTATAATGATGGGCCAATTTGAAAAAGTTGATAAGTTTTTTACCTTTATTATTAAAATTATTTCAGTTGTTCCCACGATTTTAATCTTAATTTTAATTACTATTGTTGTTAGTCCTACGTTTTGGGTCATTGCCTTAGCTTTATCATTAACTTCATGAACGGGTATGGCCAACCAAATTAGAGCCCAAGTTAAACGTGCAAAACACTTTGAATGAGTATCTGCCTCACGTGTGTTGGGGACTCCAATGACAAAAATTTTACTTAATTATATTCCGGTAATTTTACCAATTTTAATAACCCAATTGGTATTTACAATTCCTGGAGTAGTACTATCAGAAACATCATTAGCCTTTATTGGTCTTGCAATTGATGATGCTTCAACATTAGGGAATTTAATTTCTGAAGGCCAAAAACAATTCCCTGCATATTTAAGATATGTATTTGTGCCTTCGACTATATTAATTTTAATCACAACTAGTGTCCAACTTATTGGATCTAGTGTGCAAGATGCACTTAGAAGACAAAGATAAAAGGAGAATCATGAAAAAATACTCAAAAAAATATCGTTTCCAAAAACCTAAAAAAGCCAAAAAAAGCACTGAATTTAATAATGATATTTTAGAAATTATTGTTGAAGAACCAATTCTGGAAGTGGAACAAGAAGTAGAAGAACAACTAATTGTTGAACTTGAACCTGTAATGGCGCCTGTATTAGAACCAGAACCAGAACCAGAACCAGAACCAGAACCAGAACCAGAACCAGAACCAGAACCAGAACCAGAACCAGAACCAGAACCAGAACCAGAAGTAATCCAAGCAGTTGAGGACCAGAAACCAGAAATTATTGAAGAACCTGTGGTTGCTGAAGAAGAAGATTATACAGGTCCAATTAACGAAGAAACTGAAGAACCAGTTCATCTTCCTTTAGTTGTTAAGCAACCAGAAGAAGAAAAAGACTACTTGTATACTGGTCCAATTAACGAAGAAACTATCGAAGATGAACAACCAATTGTTGAACCTGAACTAGAACCAGAACTAGTTCCGGTAGTTGAAGAACCTAAGGCTCATGATTGCCTGAAAGAATGTGGACCAGCTGTAGAATTTGTTCCATCACTAAGCTTCAGAGAAATTGAGGCCGAGGTTTTTAACCAGGGAGTAGAGGTCGCTACAGCCAAAGCTCCCGTAACTAGACGAATTGTAGTTGTAAAACACGAAGAATATAAATACGAAGCAAAAGAACCAGAAATAATTAGACTTGAACCCGTTGTTCAAAAATATATAACTTCTCCACCTGTTCAAATTATTGATACAACACTTCAAAAAGAAATCATAGAAGATATTAAAGTTATCAATGAAGAATCGCCGGCGGATAAAAACCCACAAGATACTGTTTTAGCTCATAAAAATGATAGTGAAGCTGAAATTGATGAATATTTTGGTCCCAAAGGTTTTTATCACAAACCAGAAGTTTTGCAGGTAGAAAAGCAACAAACTTTTGTACATAATACTAAAAACAACAAAATCTGTATGATTGAAAAATATTTTGGAAGATTTTATGCTTGCAAATGTGATAGACAACATACTCATAAAGAAACATACTTTAAAGTTTTTTCTAAATTATTTGATAAAAATAAAACTAGTCAATTTGATTTTGAACAATTTTCAAAAAATGTTGAATATAAAATTTTTTCAAATGGAACTATATTAAAAATTGCTGCTGAGATTAATGACTTGCATTTATCATTTACTAACCCTGCTGTCCCTGGACAAAAAAATAAAGTTTTAAGAGGTACTTCTCTTAAAGTATATGAAGGGAAAGTTCATGCAATTATTGGAGAGTCAGGATCAGGTAAATCAGTTATTACATCATTATTATATGGATTAACTGGAGACAATGCTGTGATTGATTCAGGTGAAATTAAACTTTATAATAACCATGTTGAAAACTTTAGTTTTAATGATTGGGAGAAATCAAACTACCGTGGTAGAGTTGTTTCTGCGGTTTTCCAAAACCCAATGTCAACATTAAATCCAACAATGAAAGTTGGAGCACAAATTATGGAGGGGATGTTACTTAATAAGGTTGTTAAAACTAAAAAAGAAGCTTATGAAAGAGCTCTAGAATTTTTAAGATTAACTAAAATTAATGACCCTGAAGCAGTTATGAAACTTTACCCTCATGAAATGAGTGGTGGAATGATCCAAAGGGTTGTAATTGCTGCTATTGTTGCACTTGAGCCAAAAATTTTAGTTATGGATGAACCAACTACAGCCCTTGATCCAACAGTACAAGCCCTAGTGTTAGAAGTTATTAGAGAATTACAAGAAAAGCTAAAATTAGCTATTGTATTCATTACTCACGATTTAGGAGTTGTTGCTTCTATAGCTGATTATATTTCTATTATGTATGCAGGGCAAATCATTGAAGAAGGAACTGCAACTGAAATTTTAAATTACCCTCAACATCCTTATACATGAGGATTAATTTCAAGTATGCCTGATGTTAATAAAGGCAACCGCCTAGCAACAATCCGAGGAAGTGTTCCGTCTAACTTAAATAAAATTGTTGGAGATGCCTTTGCCGTTAGAAATGACTATGCAATAGGTAAGGATTTAAGTAACGAACCAGATTTTTACTGAATTTCAGACACACACCGTGTTAAATCTGCTTTATTAGATGATAAAACACAAAAATATTATGCACCTTATTTAATTCAAGATATATGGAAGGAGTATCTCAATAAAAATGAAACCAGAAAGAACTAAAGTTGAATATACTCACAATAAATTTTTATTCCAAAAAGTAACTACAGTTCGTTACCAAACACCTGGTGTTGAAGATATGCTTACTCCTAAACATAACGAGAAGATTCTTGCAACATTGCGCAATGTTGACATTACTTATGGGGAAGGGCATAAATCATTTAAAGCAGTTTCAGATTTAAATTTAAATATTTACCATGGTGAAGTGCTAGGTTTAGTTGGAGAATCAGGATCTGGGAAAAGTACAATTGGAAAAACTTTAGTTGGGTTAGTTCCATACAGTTTTGGTGAAATTAAACTTTTTGATAAGGTTTTACCTAAAAAACTTACCAGAGGCTTAAAAATTGGAAAAGCACTAAAAGAATATAAAGCAATTGAAAACTTTTTAACTAATAAAGTTCAAATGATCTTCCAAGATCCTGCAAACTCTTTAAATCCGCATGCAAATGTTGAAACTATTGTTTCAGAAGGTTTATTAAATACTAAAAACTCACGTGAAATTTTATTCTATAATTTTGATCAAAATACTTTGAAAGAAGTTTATGAGAAAATTGAGAATAATGACCAAAATAAAGATTTCTTTGGTAAATATTTAGATGAATTAAATCAAAATATTTACCAAGATGAATTTGCTGCCTATGAAGCTTTATATAATAAATTTTTACATAAATTACAAGTTAAAAGACTTCCAGCAGCTTTATCAGTTTTAGAAAAATATAAACTTGAACGAGATCAAATGAGTAACCTTACTGAAAAAGAAGCTCGGAGACTTTTAGTTCGTGATATCCTAATTTCTGTTGGGCTTGATGAATCAGTTTTACGTAGATATCCACTTGAATTTTCAGGAGGTCAACAGCAACGGATTGGTATTTCGCGTGCCGTTGTCTTAAGGCCGCAACTTCTTGTCGCAGATGAGCCAATTTCCGCGTTAGACGTTTCAATCCAAGCGCAAGTTGTTAATATTTTTAACGAACTGAAAGAAAAATACAATTTAACAATCCTATTTATAGCCCATGATTTACGTATGGTTGAATATATTTCTGATCGAATTGCAGTTATGAATAAAGGTCGCTTATTAGAAGTTGGTAAAACTGAAGAAATTATGAATAATTCACTTCATCCTTATACCAAAAGTTTATTAGATGCAGTTCCATCAATTAAAGCTAAAAAAGGTAGTTTAATTGGTTATGTATATGATATAAATATGCATGATTATAATGAAGATAACCAGCCTGAATGAATTAAGATAAACGATGATCATTATGTTTTAGGCACACCCCGTGAAATCAATGAGTGAAAGAATGGACACTATTAATAATTAAAAATTAGCAATAAAATAATTATGTTGCTAATTTTTTATTTCTTATGGTATAATACGTCTATGCATCAAAAAATTAGTAAGAAAAAAGAACCGATCTTACAGTATACTGTTTTACTATATATTGAAGAAGGGAATCCAATTAGTAGTGGATATTTAATTGAAAAATACGGTGAGAAATTAAATTGTTCTAGTGCTAAAGTACGCTATATTATGAATGAATTAGAAAAAGATGGATATCTTAAAAAATCACATAATTCTAGCGGGCGTACCCCAACTGTTGAAGGATTGGATTATTATGCTAAATATTTATCACGATCTTGAGATCAAAAGATGAAAGATAAAGTTGATAAGATTTTAATGCAAAAACATATTAGTATTGATCAAACTGTAGAGGAAGCCGCAAGTATCATAACTGATATGGCTGGAATTACTTTAGTAACTAACGAAATTATTAAAGATTCATTGCTTAAAAGCATTGATATAGTCCCAATTGCTTTAAACAAAGCAACAGTTGTATTAGTTATTTCAACAGGTGAAGTATTTTCTAAAATAATTACATTTGACAGACAAGTTTTAGTTAGTGATCTAAAAATTGCGGTTCGGATTTTTAAAGAACGCTTAATTGATTCTAAGTTGCAAGAATTACCAGGAAAAGTTTCTTTGCTTAAAGATTTGTTATCTGAATCAGTAAATAATTATCAATCAATTATTGATTCAATTGTAAACCAAGTTTTTAATACATATTTAAAACAACAAGAAACACAAAAACGCATTTACGGAAAAAATAATATTATTTTAAGTAAACAAATTCAGCGTCAGGATTTAACTAAAATGATCGATTTAATCGAGCATAGTTCAGTATGGGAAAAAATTCAAGATGCTAGTGACGTTGATCAAAATATTAAAATTTCAGTTGGGCCATCTGGTACATTTATGTCGAAACGTATTGAAAATAATTCTAAAATAACTGAAATATCAGCCGTTGGCGCTACTAACACTGATTTTGATGTCATGAAAACTGCAATAAATGTACTTGATTCATTTTTCAAAGAATCAAATAAAAATAAAGAGGTAAATAATAATGAATTTAAAAATTAAACATAATGATTTATTAACAGCAAGATTTAAATTATTAATTGATGGAAATGAAATTAAAGAGTATTCAATTGAAAAGCAAATTACTATTGGCAAAAATGAATTTTTGCCAAACTTTGATGATTATTTAAAAGGTCGCAAAGTTAAAGATACTTTAGAAATTAAACTAACTTTTCCAAGAAATTATGAAATTAGTGATTTTGCTGGAAAAAAAGCATTAATATTACTTGAACAAATAAAAATTAGCGATGGGCAAAATGCTCAAATTCTTGAATTAAAAGCAAAAATTGAAGAACTAGAAAAAAAATTAATGCTTAAAGATGTTGAATTATTTAATTTAAATCAAACATATAAAAATAAAGCACAAGAATTTAGTCAAAAAGCACAAGAAAAAATTGATCAAGCTACTTTAGAATACAAAAATAAATTAGATCAAGAAAAGCTTGAAGTAAAAAAATATGCAATTCAAAGTTTTGCACAAGACTTTGCAATTCCATTTAGTAATTTTATGGCAGCAATAAGAGCTGGAGAAACTTCACAATCAACAGAAGTAAAAAACTATATTTATGGTTTCAATATTGTATCAAAGCAATTTGAAGAATTATTAAATAATCATGGAATAGAATTAATTATTCCAACTTTAAATGAGGAATTTGATCCTCAAAGCCAAGAAGCAGTTGATTTTAAGGAATCAAATGGTTCAGAAAATAAAATTTTAAGAGTAGTTCGTTATGGACTATATTTAAATGGCAGAGTTATTGTTCCTGCCTCTGTAGTACTTTCTAAAAAAATTAGCAATTAATTGCTTGGTTTGCTAATTTATGTGCTATAATATTCTTAGTTGGATTAGACAACTATTTTAAAAAACAAATAAATATAAATATTATTAGGAGAGTTAATGGCAAAAGAAATTGTATTAGGAATAGATTTAGGTACAACTAACTCAGTTGTATCAATTACAGAAGGGAAAAACCCAATTGTATTAGAAAATCCAAATGGAAAACGCACAACCCCTTCAGTAGTAAGTTTTAAAAATTCAGAAGTAATTGTTGGAGATGTTGCAAAACGTCAAGTAGAAACAAACCCAAACACAATTACATCAATTAAAAGATTAATGGGTACTGATAAAACAGTACGTGCAAATAACAAAAATTATAAACCAGAAGAAATTTCAGCAATGATCCTTTCATATATGAAAGAATACGCAGAATCAAAATTAGGGCAAAAAGTAACAAAAGCAGTTATTACAGTTCCAGCATATTTTGATAATGCTGAACGTGAAGCAACAAAAATTGCCGGTAAAATTGCTGGTTTAGATGTTTTAAGAATTATTAACGAACCAACTGCTGCGGCACTTGCATTTGGTTTAGAAAAAACTGATAAATCAATGAAAGTATTAGTTTATGACCTTGGTGGAGGAACATTTGACGTTTCGGTTTTAGAATTAGAAGATGGAACTTTTGAAGTTCTTTCAACTAGCGGAGATAACCACCTTGGTGGAGATGATTGAGATAACGAAATTGTTAAATGATTAGTTGAAAAAATTAAATCAGAATATAACTTTGATGCAGCTAATGACAAAATGGCTAAAGCTAGATTGAAGGAAGCTGCTGAAAAAGCAAAAATTGATCTTTCAAGTCAAGCTGTCGCTACCATTAATTTACCATTTTTAGCTGTAACTGAAAATGGACCAGTTAATGTTGAATTAGAATTAAAACGTAGTGAATTTGAAACAATGACTGCACACTTATTAGATAGAACTCGTAAACCAATTGAAGATGCTTTAAAAGAAGCAGGAGTTACTGCAAGAGATTTACATGAAGTATTATTAGTTGGTGGATCAACTAGAATGCCAGCTGTACAAGATATGGTTAAAAGAACTTTAGGTAAAGAACCAAACCGTTCAATTAATCCTGATGAAGTTGTTTCAATTGGTGCTGCTATTCAAGGAGCTGTTTTAGCTGGAGATATTGATGATATTTTATTATTAGATGTTACACCTTTAACTTTAGGAATTGAAACAATGGGTGGTGTTTCAACACCTTTAATTGCAAGAAATACCACAATCCCAGCAACTAAGTCTCAAGTGTTTTCAACAGCTGCTGATAATCAATCAGAAGTTACTATTAGAGTTGTACAAGGAGAACGTCCAATGGCTTCAGATAATAAATTACTTGGACAATTTAACCTTGGAGGAATTGAACCAGCTCCTAGAGGAGTTCCTCAAATTGAAGTTAGCTTTTCAATTGACGTTAACGGTATTACAACCGTAACTGCAAAAGATTTAAAAACTAATAAAGATGCAACAATAACCATATCAAATTCATCAAAACTTTCTGAGGAAGAAATTCAAAGAATGATTAAAGAAGCTGAAGCTAATAAAGAAGCTGATGAAAAACGTAAAGAAGAAGCTGAAACAGTTGTACGTGCTGAATCTTTAATTTCTCAAATTAAAAAAGCAAACGAAGAGCAAGGTGATAAACTTGACCCTAAATCAAAAGAAGAATCAGAAAAACTTATTAAAGAGTTACAAGATTTATTAGATAAAAAAGACATCCAGGCTCTTAAAACTAAACTTGATGAAGTTGAAAATATGATGCGTAACTTTGCAAACTATGCTGCACAACAAAACGCAACAAATCAAGGCAACCAACCTGAGAGTGATGAGGATACTGCAACAGTTGTTGAAGAATAATTAAATTAAAATATTCGTTTTCTAAACGAATATTTTTCTAATTTATACTTTATATAAATAGTATATTTAAATAAAAATATATTTATGATATAATAACACTATTAAATTATAAAGGAGATTCAATATGAAGAAAAAATTATTATTTACCTCTCTAACATTTTCAATATTAACCCCAATTATTACATTTTCATGCACCAATTCCTCAGAACCGGGAACTTCTAAAACACCAGTAATAGAAGTAATTTCAAATATAGAATTAACAGAGCAAGAAAAACAAAATTTTGCAGCAACTAACGAGAATAATATACCAAGATCCGTAAAAGTTTCTAAGAATATTGCTGATAACATGCAAGATTTAGTTAAGTCTAGAGACTTTGTTCCTCCTACAGCTAAGCAAAATTTAAATAAATTAGCACCAGCAGGAACTAGGCTTAACAAAGGATTTTTTGATAATGTACCACAAAAGAATAAATTACATAATTCAATTGCTTGAATCAGAATTACAACTAAAGATGAATTTGACCAATTAGTTATCAATAGATTTAAAGAATTAAACAATAAAGACGGTGTTGTAACAAGTGATGCAGAAATAAAGCAAGAATTTGAGAAAAATTATTTAAATAATCAAGATGTTTATGCATTTTTACAAAATAATGATATTTATGTTGCTGATATGGGCGCAGGACTTAATTTGACAAATGGATTTTTATCTAATATTGTAGTACCATTTGATTCTGGTGATTCAATTGTGATAAATGTCTTCCCCGGCACAGGTGCTAATGAGCAGCAAGCTCAATTTGAAAATTTACTTCAACTACAAACTTCAACTTGAAATGTTTTCACATTACCTAAAAGCAAAAATGTTACCTTCAAAATTCTTGATTTTATGAAATCAGAAGATGCATTGACCGGCATTTTAGAGTTTTTCCCTAAATTGTTTAAATGATATAACACTGAGTATGTAAATTTTTATAAAGAGCAAGCTATCGAGTAATTATATAAAACTACTTATTTTCACTTTAATAAGTAGTTTTATTTTTTACTTTATTTCCTTTAAGTATTGCAAATTTATTATTGAATTGTAAGTAATATTTATCCTAAAATTATTATATAATTAAAATATAAGCATTTTTAATTCGATATAATAACTATTATAAAGGATGTACCATGACCACAAGAAAGAAACTATTTTTAAGTATTTCATTATCAATTTTGCCTATTGCAACATTTGCCACTGTATCTTGTAATAGCGGAGAAACTCCGCAAAAACCAACTAACCCTTGGGATCCTGAACCAATAAATGATCCTTTTTTCGCTGCATTTAGAAAGAGTCAGGAACCTAAATGAAAAGCACAAGAAGAAATTCAAAAGATTTATGATAAACTTGAACCTAAATTTAAAGATCTTGTCACAATAAACGTTTTTAATACCCCGACAACTTCATTTAATGGAGATAAAATTCTTGGTGGCCCTTACTATATGTTAAATATGAATTTTTTCCAACCAGTTGATGCAAGCAAGAAAGTTGCCAATTGAACTAAAATTCAAACTAAAGAAGAATTTGACCAAATAATTATTAAAAGGTTCCAAGAATTAAATAATCGTGATGATTTAATAATAAGTGAAACAGAAATCAAAGAAGAATTTCAAAAAATATTTCTTAAAAATCAAGATGTATATGAATTTTTAAAAACCAATGATATTTATATTGATGATGATGATCCGCATACAGCTTTTGAATATTATCATATGGTACCATTTGAATCAGATAATTCTATAGAATTAAATATAATTGATGACGTATTACGTAGATGGGTAACAACTGATGTAATTCCATATACAACTTGAGCCGTTTTTAGTTTACCAAAAGATAAAACAGTTTCAGTTAAAAGAGTTAGTGTTGAATATAGAGAATCAGAATCTGAATTAGAATATTTATTAAATTTTCAAAGAGTATTATTAGAATGGTATAATGGCAAATTTAAGAAACATTTTAACGAATAATATAGGGAAATGCCAACAATATTTGTTGGCTTTTATCTATAAATAAAATAAAGAACTGATTAATAAATTTAACTCTGTAAAGATGGAATGGTAAAATTCAGCTTACCGTATCCAGCAAAATTGTCATGAATGCTGATAGAAGCATCTTTCAAACTTATGTGGACATTCATAAGAAGAGCGGCACATTTGACCTAGAAAGCCAAAAAATCGCCTTTACAAAGGTAAAGTAGAGGCACTTGCTCAAATGATTGACGGTATCAAGAAAACATAACCAAGAACTATCGTGACCTTGAGAATTGACTTAATACGCAGCTGGAGGCAACAATTAATATCTTAAAGAATAGTAAATAAGAACTACCCTACTTGGGAGTAACATCCTGGGTAGGCTTTTTCTTTTTGGTCCAAAATGATTGACATATACACCAAAAGTGTATATAATTATTAGTAACAAAAAAGTGTATGCTTTTAATGTACACGATAACTGGATACACAGAAAAAGTTGATAATGATATAATATTCATACAAGGAGTTGAATAGCATGTTTAAACTTAGATCAAATAAAGAAATTGGTGCTTATTTAAAAAAGTTAATTTCATCAAAATATCCTTCAGATAGGCTGTTTTGTAAAGCTTATGTTGATTTGGCGGTAGATCCAGAAGACTTGCGTAGTGGTGAAATAAGAAAAATGACAAATAGGCTTTCACAAATACTCAAAGGAAAAAAGGTATTCAAACTTACGACTTGCCAATATTCTCTAGGCTGTTAGATGTATCTTGTGAACAAATGCTTAGTGCAGGATCATATTTTACACCAATAATTAATAGACGAACCAACTACAATATAGCCTTTTCAAAAAATAAACAAGATTGGATTGAATATATTAATCGAGAGGACTGTATTGCAGCATATGCAGATGAATTTGGTAAAACGGTTGTTGACTACGCTATTGAATTCAAAAATTATGGTTTTATTAAGTTTTTAATAGAAAATGGTTATATAGCTTTAATTTCAGACAAAAGCTGGAATGGTGACTTTAATTTTGGTGCTGGAACATCCATAAAAACAAGACCATACGAAGCAAAAACCCTTGAGGATGCATTTTACGAAAACAAGATTCTGAGAACTCAAATTATTTCAATGGCTTTAGAAAATGGTGATTGTGATGTGTTGGAGAAAATGAGGGCAAGAGAAATACCTCCTCAACATACCATGTCTACCTATATGTTTAGATATTGTCCAAGAGAACTTAATTTTGGCGATTATTATGACGAAACATTCATTGATGTGATTTTACAATCGAAGTCTAAAAAAGTTATCAGTTATTTTTGTGAAGAGTATGAGGTGGTGTCGTATCGGAAAGAAGAGAGAAAATTTTTATGGTTATATCCTTTCTTTGATAAACTCATTATTCATGCTGTAAAAATGTGTAATAGTAAAGCATCAATGCTACTTGATGTGGCAATTTCACATAACGAAAACACTTATACCGCTCTAAAAAATGAGATTCTTAAAGTGGCTCAACTAATTGAAAAAAATCCACATGTAAATAGGAGTTTTCAAGACGTAATGGCCGATGTTTTGAGATATTATCATATAAGTGAAGAAAAGGATATCATAACTTTCGATTTTTTTTACTATAGAGATCATTGTGATGTAGTAGCAACAAATATTATCCGAGTTGACGTTAAATCAAAGGATGTTGAAATCCAAGCGAAAATTGAAAAGTTAAATGAGATTCATAATAAAATCATTGATATTAAAAACCATTTAGTAATGAATAATGAACTCCTTGAAAATTAATGGAGGTAATCAAAATGTCAAAGTACAATACTATCGAAGTGTGAAATAAGGTATTTGGAAATAGAACTGAGCTTGAAGATTACGCAGGGAGGCTTATAAAAAAGTCGGCTTGTGGTAATCCAGATAGCAAGTTTTTTCCAACTATAGACCATATTAGACCACTTGCCAAAGGCGGAAGCGATATTCTAGAAAACATTATAATTTGCCATCGTGATACCAATGAAGAAAAAGATGATTTATTTCCTCATTGGGCGGCAAATGGAACTAGATATCTAGCCAAGCGTGTCAGAGGCACAAGAAATAAATATGAAATATATGAACAAGAATAATAGGAGGTTATAAAATGTCAAAAGGACACAAAGTTTCTAGTAATACACACACTAAGCAGCAAATAAATCATTATGCAAATCAGCATAATCCGAATAACAGCAGTTATCAAGGAAATGGTAACAAAAATTAAGTTGATTTCAAAATGTTTTTTGGAAAAGTCACTTGCGAGATGTTAACAAAATAATTGTCTTTTAATTTTAACATAATTTTTAGATAAAAAAATGTATGAGAAAACAGTGTTTTTTGGAAAAGTCACATGCGAGGTATTAACAAAATAATTGTCTTTTAATTTTAACATAAATTTTACATAAAAAATGTATGAGAAAACAGAAAACACGGCAGTGTTTTCTCGTCGGTTTTGCTTACTTTTGCCAAAAGTAAGCCCCTTTGATTGCAATCAAAGGCGGGGGATTAAAAAAATTTTTAAGTTATCTTATTTTGTCTTACAAGTTGTCGATAGTTATTTATTTTTTCCATCATATAATCAATTTCTTGCTGAGAGTATTTGTCTAAGCTTTTTCCTTTGGGAATGTAATACCTAATTAAGCGGTGCATATTTTCTATTGAACCTTTTTGTCATGAACTATATGGTTGGCATTTAAATAATCTTTCAGTTGGAATAACCTGGTGCAATAAGACATTCTCACTACCATTATCAACTGTTAAAGTTTTAATGTCTAAGTTGTGTTTCTTGATTAGTTTGACAAGAGTTTGTTTGATAGCTTTGGAGTTGCGTTTTGAGAGCATAGCATAAGACATTCTGGTTTGCCGTTCAATTATCGTCACAATACAATAGGTATCATTGATTTTACCAATAACGGTGTCTAATTCAAAATGACCATGTTCAGAGCGATCATTAATATAAGCTGGACGTTTTGAAATTTCTGTTGCATATTTTAATGTTTTAGGTTTGGTTTGCTTCTTGTTCCTTATGCCATATTTGCCTTCAGATTTTTTAACAATGTGGTCAAATTCAAGGAAATAAGGGTATTTTTTAATTATTTTATAAATTGTACTAGGTGAGGGAGCAAATTCATCAGGGGATAATTTTTTAAAAGAATTCACAAGATAGGTAACTGATTTCTTAACTTCTTTTTGCTGCAAATTCTTTTTATTTCTATTTTTATTGTATGTATTAAGCTCACTATACCAATATTTTCTGTAGGTCTTTCATTTCTCTTTAATTGCATCACTTACAAAAAAGAGTCTCGAAAATGAATAACCTAATAAATGTTCATATAGCTTTGCAAAATTAAGGGTTTTAACACGCATTACTCTTTTTGAGCACTTAGGACACACATAGCGATTTTGTTTATCTAAACTAAGTGGTCTGCGATTTGTAATAATTTCAATTTTACTTTTTATACTTCGAATGTCTCTGTTAAAAATTTTGGCTACTTCTTGGATTGAGAAGCCTTCAGAAAGTTCTTGTAAAATATTATAAAGTTGCTCTAGATCGATTTGGTCTAATCTTAATTTTCGTTGTGTCCCAAGTGCTCCTTGCATTTTCAAGATAGTGTTGTAATTCTCTTCGATTTTAAAATGTTGATATTTATTTTCTTTTCGATATTTGTCAAAAACACAAATATATTTTTCTAAATTTTTCATATAATTTTAAAGTCTCCTTTCATTTTTTAAAAATTATTAATACAACTATTTTATTACAAGGCAGACAAAAACAATGTCACATGCAAAAAACTTGCATGTGACATTTCCAATTAATAAAATAATAAAAATAGAAAACACGGGCACGTGTTTTCTGGAAGTTTTGCTTACTTTTTCAAAAGTAAGGCGCCCTTGATTGCAATCAAGGGCGGGGGGGGCGGGGGGTTTAAAAATCTTTTTGCTGCATTTTGAAATTTTGTAGTTAATGTAATGATATAAATAATTATGTTCTGGTTTTTTAAACAGTAAAAACATCAAAAAATATATAAATTTTCCAATTTAATTGCCAAAGAAGAAAAAATTTTTTTGGTTTGTTTTTTCATTATCTTTTTTTTGTAACAAAAGCATCATAATATAAATTAAAAAATAAAAAAAGATTAACCCCCAACAGCCTGGGCAAAAAATTAAAAAAGTAGTGCAAAAAGGTAGTTATTCTACACAAACACAAAAATTTTTAAAAATTGTTTACAAGCCTAAACTTTTGTGCTATAATTATATTGGTCAATTTCTTTTCAAAGTAAAATCAAACAATTGGCATCATTTTATTTTAATTGACCATGTAAATTTTAAGTTATTTTTATTAACTTTATTAATAAAATCATTGTTAAATTTTTTTATAAAAAACTATATGAATAGTTCCTACCATACTAAAATATGGTAGTTTTTTAATTTTTGGTTAAGCATAAAATGGTTTTTAGTATGGATTGGTTTTTTTGGTTAAAATCTTTTGTTAAATAACTTAAGTTAATTTCTTACATTAATAGTGTATGTTTTTTGGAAAAGTCACTTGCGAGATATTAACAAAATAATTGCGTTTTAATTTTAACATAAATTTTACATAAAAAATGTATGCGAAAACAGAAAACACGGCAGTGTTTTCTCGTCGGTTTTGCTTACTTTTGCCAAAAGTAAGGCCCCTTTGATTGCAATCAAAGGCGGGGGATTAAAAAAATTTTTAGGTTATCTTGTATTGCCGTACAACTTGTCGGTAGTTATTTATTTTTTCCATCATATAATCAATTTCTTGCTGAGAGTATTTATCTAAGCTTTTTCCTTTGGGAATGTAATACCTAATTAAGAGGTGCATATTTTCTATTGAACCTTTTTGTCATGAACTATATGGTTGGCATTTAAATAATCTTTCAGTTGGAATGACCTGGTGCAATAAGACATTTTCACTACCATTATCAACTGTTAAAGTTTTAATCTCTAAGCTATGTTTCTTGATTAGTTTGACAAGAGTTTGTTTGATAGCTTTGGAGTTGCGTTTTGAAAGCATAGCATAAGACTTTCTGCTTTGCCGTTCAATTATGGTTACAATACAATATGCGTCATTGATTTTGCCAATAACGGTGTCTAATTCAAAATGGCCGTGTTCAGAGCGATCATTAATATAAGCTGGACGTTTGGAAATTTCTGTTGCATATTTTAATGTTTTAGGTTTGGTTTGTTTTTTCTTCCTAATGCCATATTTGCCTTCAGATTTTTTAACAATATGGTCAAAATCAAGGAAATAAGGGTATTTTTTAATTATTTTATAAATTGTACTAGGTGAGGGAGCAAATTCATCAGGGGATAATTTTTTAAAAGAATTCACAAGATAGGTAACTGATTTCTTAACTTCTTTTTGCTGCAAATTCTTTTTATTTCTATTTTTATTGTATGTATTAAGCTCACTATACCAATATTTTCTGTAGGCCTTTCATTTCTCTTTAATTGTATCACTTACAAAAAAGAGTCGCGAAAATGAATAACCTAATAAATGTTCGTATAGCTTTGCAAAATTAAGGGTTTTAACCCGCATTACTCTTTTTGAACACTTAGGACAAACATAGCGATTTTGTTTATCTAAACTAAGTGGTCTGCGATTTGTAATAATTTGGATTTTACTTTTTATACTTCGAATGTCTCTATCAAAAATCTTGGCTACTTCTTGGATTGAGAAGCCTTCATAAAGTTCTTGTAAAATATTATAAAGTTGTTCTAGATCGATTTGGTTTGCTCGTAATTTTCGATGCGACTCAAGAGCTCCTTGCATCTTCAAGATAGTGTTGTAATTCTCTTCGATTTTAAAATGTTGATATTTATTTTCTTTTCGATATTTGTCAAAAACACAAATATATTTTTCTAAATTTTTCATATAATTTTAAAGTCTCCTTTCATTTTTTTAAAATTTATTAATACAACTATTTTATTACAAGGCAGACAAAAACAATGTCACATGCAAGTTTTTTGCATGTGACATTTCCAATTAATACATTAATAGTGTAACCACAAGTTTACCAATTGATTTGTTATACACTATAGTTTATTTATTATATTGATTTATTAAGCTTTAAATATTAGTTATTTAGTTAAATACTACATTAAATTGATATATATTATCGTTCCAACACTCATATAAAAATATATTATGAAAATTTGTAGAATAACTACCTTTTTGCACTACTTTTTTAATTTTTTGCCCAGGCTGTTGGGGGTTAATCTTTTTTTATTTTTTAATTTATATTATGATGCTTTTGTTACAAAAAAAAGATAATGAAAAAACAAACCAAAAAAATTTTTTCTTCTTTGGCAATTAAATTGGAAAATTTATATATTTTTTGATGTTTTTACTGTTTAAAAAACCAGAACATAATTATTTATATCATTACATTAACTACAAAATTTCAAAATGCAGCAAAAAGATTTTTAAACCCCCGCCCCCCCGCCCTTGATTGCAATCAAGGGCGCCTTACTTTTGAAAAAGTAAGCAAAACTTCCAGAAAACACGTGCCCGTGTTTTCTATTTTTATTATTTTCTTTTTTAATAAAAAATATTAAAATTAATATGCATCAATTTTTATTTCATCATTGATGCTTCTGTGTAATGCTCTAAGTATCTCTAAATACTCAGCCATAATCTTATTGGCTTCAAGGTTATTTCCTTGTGCATTCACAGAGACACTATTAAACTTTGAGATATATAATTCAAGAGTTTTAAAAAATGAGTTTGTTTTCTTGTGGATAAATGCTAGTTTTCCAACGGCAGGTATAGAATAATCTAAACCTTTTTCAAGAGCTCACATTTCTGTAAAAGCTTAGATATTTTCCAGTAGGTTCTTTGGCAAAGTATTTTTTTCCATTATATTTAAAATACAAATTATCATCAGAAGAATGTACTAACACAACATCAGAATTATAAGGAAATATAATCCTTTTGTCATGCATATCGAAGGCTGCAAGGTTTTGACCTTGATATCTAACAACGCCATTTAAAACTTTTCTATTAATCTCTAAATCAACGGCTCAATTGCCGTTTTTCTTTCCTTCTTTTTGAAAGACATTATGTTTAGAAATTATTTTTTTATTCCTTGTGTTGTAATAATTTTGAAATACTTCGTTATTTTGTTTTAAATCATTAATATCTTTATATCCGTTTTCATGAATTAATAATGGGTATTGATCTAATGATGTTCTAAAAGATCTCTCAACGTGAGGTTTATGTTTGGGATTAGATGAACTGAGTACTTCTATTCCTTTTTTATTTAAATCTTTTTCAAAAATTGTTTGTGTGTTTTCATTTCCCCAAAAAGTTCTTCTTTTATCAGTATAAATTTTCTTTGGAAATCCATATTTCTTAAATACTATTTCTAACAGTCTTTGATATCCTAATGTTGTTTCTTGTTCTTCAAATCATGCTGCTAATAATGTTCCAGTGGCAACATCAATTGCATGATAAAGATAGAATGGTTTATTATTTTTTAAATATGGTTCAAGCTGAGCATCGATTTCAACAATTTCACCAAATTCTAAATTTTTCTTTAGACCCAAAACTTGTCTTTGTTTTTCATTTTGTTTAATTTGTTTATAATATTTTTTTAATAGCAATGTTGTCTCTTGTGAAGTTTTCTTCTTTGATAATTTTGCTATTTTTCTTCCTCTTTTGGTTGTATGTATATTAAATAATCCTAATTGGTTGAATCTTCTTACCAGAGTTTTGTAAGAAATTTTTTGCCTTATAAAAGAACCATATTCTGAATAATAATAACTTTTAAACGAAAGTTGGTTATTTGTTAGAACGCTATTTAAAATGACTTCACATATTTTTAAATAATCTTTAAACACTAATTCAATTTCTGAATCTGTAACTTTGCAACTTCTTTGTTGATTTTTATTTTTATGGCTGATGTCAATTTCTTGATTACTTTTTATTATTTTTTTATATCTTTTTACAGTTGATACACTAAGGTTTGTAATTAAACTAAGTTGAGATAAAGATTTTTCAATATTAGCAGCAATTAATATGAGAGATTGCTGCTTTTTTAGTTCGTAGTTTGTTAAGTTTTTGTACTTATCTATGTTATGTTTAAATATCATAAATAATTTATACCATATTTTAATTAAATTAGTTCACTTTGGGTGGGATTTATATATGGGCCTAAATAGTTGTCATTGGACACGTTCCAACACTCATATAAAAATATATTATGAAAATTCACAAAAATAGTATAATAAAGTTAACTTATGAATTTGATTCAATTATTTGAAATGCAAAAAAAATTAGATGAAAAGATCGAAAAAAAACAAGAATCTTTATCACCTAATTTAAATAAAAAAGAAATTATCTTGCAGCGTACTCTTGCTCTAATAGTTGAGGCTGGTGAATTTGTTAATGAAGTTCAATCCTTTAAATATTGAAAACAAAATAAAAATATTTCAAAACACAAAATTTTAGAAGAATTTGTGGATTTACTTCATTTTTTTATTAGTTTATCATACCAACATAACGTTCCATATACTTTGACTCCAAAGGTTAATGAGTATAATGATCTAAACTTACAGTTCAAAAATTTATTTATAAATATTAGTGATATCTTAAAAAGTCCTAACCAAGAAAATATCCAAATTTCCTTTGAAATAGCATTAGGGTGTTTTGAAATGTTAGGGTATAATTATAATGAGTTATTTGAAGCTTACTTTTTTAAGAATCAAAAAAACTATAAAAGATTATATAGCAATTACTAATTTGCTTTAATTTTGCCTTAGTGGTGGAATGGTAGACGCTGCGGACTCAAAATCCGCTGGAGGAATCCGTGCAGGTTCAAGTCCTGTCTAAGGCACCAAATAAACTAAATATAGCTGATTATAAATCAGCTTTTTAATTATTTTTACATAATAGGAGGTAAAATGGATAATAAATATCAAACATTATTCGATCGTTTAAAACATTATATGGAACTTTCAGCAATTTCCCGTTTTGAAGAAACTATTGTTGATAGCTTAAAATCAGGAATTAAACCTGGAACGTTTAAAATTTCACGAGACAAACTTGGTTCAGTGATTTTTTATAAAAAATCAAATAAACCAAATGCACCTAAAGTAATGATTGCAGCCCATATGGATGAGGTTGGCTATATGATACGTAGTATTAAAGATAATGGAAATTTAATGGTAACACCAATTGGAGGAATTTGACCTTCCACAGTGATTGGAACAAAAGCTATTGTTATATCATCAGAAACTAACCAAAGATTTACTGGAGTCTTTGGGCATACAAGCATTCACATTATTACGAATGAAAAGTATAAATCAGCCATGACTAATGATGAATTATATGTTGATTTAGGATTTAAAACTAAACAAGAAGTTCAAGACAATAACATTAATATTGGTGATCAAATTTTAATGACTGGTGAGACAATTAACTTAGCTAATAATTTAGTAGGTGGTAAAGCAATGGATAACCGCGCTGGTGTTACAGCACTAGAATTTATTGCTAATAATATTGTAGATTTAGAATTAGAATGTGATGTATATTTAGTAGGTACAGTTCAAGAAGAAGTTGGAACTAGAGGAGCAAGGACTGCTGTACAACTTATTAACCCTGATATTGCCTTTGCCTTAGACACTGGGGCCGCACATGATACAACTGGCGCCAAAGAAGGTACACCAGTATTAGGAAAAGGTGTAAGTATTTTAGTTAAAGATGGAGGAACATTACCAGATCCAAAATTAATTAAATATTTATTTGAAATTTCTAAAGAGAAAAACATTCCAGCTTACAAATATGTTGCTGGTGGTGGTGGAACTGATGCTGCTGAATTACAATTTGCACCAGGTGGAGCGGCTGTAATGACTATTTCAATTCCTCAAAGATATCTTCATAGCCCTATTGGTGTTTCATCTTTAGTTGATATTCAAGCAACAATTGATTTATTAACTGAATTTATCAAAGATCTTACAAAAGACACATATAAACAAAAATTGCAATACAATTAAGTACCTTGGCACTTGTCAAGGTATTTTTAAAAACATTCATTATAATCTAGATAGGTTTGTTTTCCAAATAAATAATAAAATTAATATGGTATATTCTGGAAAATTGCCACAATGCTGAACAAATATTTTTTATTCCATTTTTTCTAAGTTTTTATTTCTTTTGTTTTAAGTTTGAAACTATACTTATTTAAACGGGAGGAATGAAACAATGAAAAAGCACTTTTTAAAGTTAACCTTAGCACTTGCGCCAATTGCTTTTGTTGTAAGTTGTAATAGCGTAACAAATATAGATAGAAAACTTAAAGATGATCAAAATGATTCTGAAAATACTACTCAAAACATCCAAAACGAGTTAGACAAATATGGGAAAGACAATCGTAATTTATTTACCTTAAGTGATAATAATCTTTTATCACAAGTGGTATCAAACCAACAAAAATTATTTTATAGTACATACCAAAAATCTATCATTGCATGAGATAAAGATCAAGAATTTGATTGGGCTGATGTAGATTACGAAACCACAACCGTTTTTAGAGTTAATAATCTAAATAACAACTATTTTATTGTAAATCATAGAAATCAAACTGAACCCAATTATTTAATTAGTTATGAAATTAAGGATGATAAATTAATAATTTACTATAAATATGCAACAAAAGATGGTGACAAATTTATTTATTCAAAAGAAGTTTTTAGTCAAATTTTCAAATTTAAAACAATCCAAACTAAACAAGAAAATACAACACCTAAAAATAGTAGTAGCGAAAATTCTAGTGATAAATCACCAGAACCAAAAAATAATCAAGACAATCAAACAGAAAACAAAAACGCAGTTGAATCAGAAGATTCAACTGCACATGAATTACTAGTTCTAAATGATATGAATGGAAATGTTGGTGATGTATTTGATAATATGATCGAAGGGTATATAAAAAACACTAAAAACAAAGAAAAAAACCAAAATAAAAAAGAAATTCAATTAAAATGATATGGAAAAAACCAAAGCAGTTCTAAACCTTATTTATCATTTGATAATTCAAATGAGAAATATGCCTTATTTTATGTTAAAGAAGGTAAGACAACAGGCTGAGAAAACGGTTATATTGTAAATGCAACTTTTAATGAAGAAACAAGATCATTAATATTAAGATACCAAATGGGTGATAAAAACTATACAAGAGAATTTATTATTCCAAAACGTAAAAAACCTAAGCAACCTAAGGATCAAAATAAAGATAATCAATTGAATAATAAAACACCAGCACTAAAAGATGATAACAAAAATAATAGTGATGAAAAAACAGAACCGCCAATTCAAAAAGAAGATGAAGCTACTGATTCTAGAGAAACTAACGAAAACCGTGAAAATACTGGTCAAGGTTTAGACAGCAAAAATAAAGATACCATTGATTCAAAGAATAATGAGCAAAATAACCAAGGAATATTGCTTTTAAACAACAAGGATCAAAACTTTGGTAAAATTTTTGATGATATGTTAGCTGAATATAAGTCAAAAAGTTCAAACAAAACAAAATTTGAGCAAGATAAAATTATTACCTTGCAATGGTACATTGTTACAACAAAAAGGCCAATACCATTCCTTTCTATTATTGCATCAAGAGGTAAGAATGCTATCTTATATGTAAAAGAAGGAGTTGTAGCACCTTGGAAAAAGGATCAAAAAATTCCATCAATATATGATGAAACAACTAGAATTTTAACAATAACATATCGCATTGGTGATCAAGAAATCACGCAAAATTTTGAAATTCCAAATAATACAGAATTTTCTGATAATGCATTAACTAGTGAAGATAAATCTAAAAAAGCCGATGAAACACAACTTACACCACCCATTAGTGGAGAATCTGATATACAAGAAGATGGTTCGACAAAAACAAATGAAGGAGAAACTGAAAAGAATAAATTAAGTGAGAATTCTGAAACAACCGATAATAAAGAGAAAAGTAATGCACAACAAGAAGTCCAAACTCCTGGTACTCAAGACTCAACTGGAAGCACCAGCAATTCTGATGCATCAAATGGTAGTGAACAAGCAAACTCTGAAACTAGCCAAACTACTCAAGGCAATTTTGGTTCTGGATCTACAAGTGAAGCTGCACCGGATACATCAACACAAACAGAACAAGATTCTGTAGGATCTAGCACAGGTGGCTCAGCTTCACAATCTGACAGCACAAGCACAAACACTCAAACTAGTTCAACCCGTTCAGATAGTGCAACAACTAGTGAATCTACGGAAAAACAAGACCCGCAATCATCAGGTGATACACAAAATATAAAAAACGAGGAAACGAATAAAGAATCAATCCCAGAAAACAACTCTTCTGACTCAAATACTAACCAAACAAATAATTTGTATTTATTAATTTTAAATACTGAAGAGAATTTTGGCCAAATATTTGACGATATGTTAAACAAATATAAAGTAAAAAACAATTATAAAAATAAATATAACAAAAACAAAGAAGTACAATTACAATGATATAAAGGCAAGAAAAGCACTAAAAAATTCTTTTCAATTGCCAGCTCTGGGGGAACTAATGCTGTTTTTTTATGTAAAAGATGGTGCGAAGGAGAATTTGAAAAGAAATATTCTAAAAATAGTAAAAAACTAATCGCTATTTATGATGAAAGAAACAGAACATTAACAGTGACTTATGAACATAATGGTCAAAGTCACACTCAAACAGTTACTATTCCTCATGCCAAGAAAAATTAAAATATTTATTTTATTAATTGGAAATGTCACATGCAAGTTTTTTGCATGTGACATTGTTTTTGTCTGCCTTGTAATAAAATAGTTGTATTAATAAATTTTAAAAAATGAAAGGAGACTTTAAAATTATATGAAAAATTTAGAAAAATATATTTGTGTTTTTGACAAATATCGAAAAGAAAATAAATATCAACATTTTAAAATCGAAGAGAATCATAATACTATTTTGAAAATGCAAGGAGCTCTTGAGTCGCATCGAAAATTACGATTAGACCAAATCGATCTAGAGCAACTTTATAATATTTTACAAGAACTTTCTGAAGGCTTCTCAATCCAAGAAGTAGCTAAGATTTTTAACAGAGACATTCGAAGTATAAAAAGCAAAATTAAAATTATTACAAATCGCAGACCACTTAGTTTAGATAAACAAAATCGCTATGTTTGTCCTAAGTGTTCAAGAAGAGTAATGCGTGTTAAAACCCTTAATTTTAGCAAACTATATGAACATTTATCAGGCTATTCGTTTTCGCGACTCTTTTTTGTAAGTGATACAATTAAAGAGAAATGAAAGGCCTACAGAAAATATTGGTATAGTGAGCTTAATACATACAATAAAAATAGAAATAAAAAGAATTTGCAGCAAAAAGAAGTTAAGAAATCAGTTACCTATCTTGTGAATTCTTTTAAAAAATTATCCCCTGATGAATTTGCTCCTTCGCCTAGTACAATTTATAAAATAATCAAAAAATACCCTTATTTCCTTGATTTTGACCACATTGTTAGAAAATCTGAAGGCAAATATGGCATAAGGAAGAAAAAACAAACCAAACCTAAAACATTAAAATATGCTACGGAAATTTCGAAACGTCCAGCTTATATTAATGATCGCTCTGAACACGGCCATTTTGAATTAGACACCGTTATTGGTAAAATCAATGATACATATTGTATTGTGACCATAATTGAACGGCAAACCAGAATGTCTTATGCTATGCTTTCAAAACGCAACTCCAAAGCTATCAAACAAACTCTTATCAAACTAATCAAGAAACACAACTTAGAGATTAAAACTTTAACAGTTGATAATGGTAGTGAAAATGTCTTATTGCACCAGGTTATTCCAACTGAAAGACTATTTAAATGCCAACCATATAGTTCATGACAAAAAGGTTCAATAGAAAATATGCACCGCTTAATTAGGTATTACATTCCCAAAGGAAAAAGTCTAGATAAATACTCTCAGCAAGAAATTGATTATATGATGGATAAAATAAATAACTATCGGCAAGTTGTCCGGAAATATAAGATAACCTAAAATTTTTTTTAATCCCCCGCCTTTGATTGCAATCAAAGGGGCCTTACTTTTGGCAAAAGTAAGCAAAACCGACGAGAAAACACTGCCGTGTTTTCTGTTTTCTCATACATTTTTTTATCTAAAAATTATGTTAAAATTAAAAGACAATTATTTTGTTAACATCTCGCAAGTGACTTTTCCAAAAAACAAAATATTTATTTCAATTCAATAAGAGAAAAGTTAACATGAAATGTTAACTTTTCTTAATTTTTATTTTCTTTTTTTAGTTCTTGTAATATTTTATCAATTTCACTACCAGTTTTAGAAACCGTATCTAAATAAAACCTTACCTCTGGCACTTTTCTTCAGTCTAATGTTTGAGATAACAATTTGCGAACGTAACCAGAAGCATTATTTAGGGCAATAATTCCTTTTTGCTCGCTTTTTGCTAAAGTTACAAATACTTTAACAAGACCTAGATCTGAGGATAATTTTGCTTCCATAACTACTGGATCATAAATATTTACATTATCTAAATCATATGCAAGAATACTTGCAATTAGTTGTTGTATTTGATTTTCTTTTTTTCTTAAATTAACTAGATTCATAAAAATATTATACATGTATTTAAGATTATAGTATTAAAATAGTAACAGGGAATTAACTTACTTGTCCAATGACAACTATTTAGGCCCATATATAAATCCCACCCAAAGTGAACTAATTTAATTAAAATATGGTATAAATTATTTATGATATTTAAACATAACATAGATAAGTACAAAAACTTAACAAACTACGAACTAAAAAAGCAGCAATCTCTCATATTAATTGCTGCTAATATTGAAAAATCTTTATCTCAACTTAGTTTAATTACAAACCTTAGTGTATCAACTGTAAAAAGATATAAAAAAATAATAAAAAGTAATCAAGAAATTGACATCAGCCATAAAAATAAAAATCAACAAAGAAGTTGCAAAGTTACAGATTCAGAAATTGAATTAGTGTTTAAAGATTATTTAAAAATATGTGAAGTCATTTTAAATAGCGTTCTAACAAATAACCAACTTTCGTTTAAAAGTTATTATTATTCAGAATATGGTTCTTTTATAAGGCAAAAAATTTCTTACAAAACTCTGGTAAGAAGATTCAACCAATTAGGATTATTTAATATACATACAACCAAAAGAGGAAGAAAAATAGCAAAATTATCAAAGAAGAAAACTTCACAAGAGACAACATTGCTATTAAAAAAATATTATAAACAAATTAAACAAAATGAAAAACAAAGACAAGTTTTGGGTCTAAAGAAAAATTTAGAATTTGGTGAAATTGTTGAAATCGATGCTCAGCTTGAACCATATTTAAAAAATAATAAACCATTCTATCTTTATCATGCAATTGATGTTGCCACTGGAACATTATTAGCAGCATGATTTGAAGAACAAGAAACAACATTAGGATATCAAAGACTGTTAGAAATAGTATTTAAGAAATATGGATTTCCAAAGAAAATTTATACTGATAAAAGAAGAACTTTTTGGGGAAATGAAAACACACAAACAATTTTTGAAAAAGATTTAAATAAAAAAGGAATAGAAGTACTCAGTTCATCTAATCCCAAACATAAACCTCACGTTGAGAGATCTTTTAGAACATCATTAGATCAATACCCATTATTAATTCATGAAAACGGATATAAAGATATTAATGATTTAAAAAAAAATAACGAAGTATTTCAAAATTATTACAACACAAGGAATAAAAAAATAATTTCTAAACATAATGTCTTTCAAAAAGAAGGAAAGAAAAACGGCAATTGAGCCGTTGATTTAGAGATTAATAGAAAAGTTTTAAATGGCGTTGTTAGGTACCAAGGTCAAAACCTTGCAGCTTTCGATATTCATGACAAAAGGATTATATTTCCTTATAATTCTGATGTTGTGTTAGTACATTCTTCTGATGATAATTTGTATTTTAAATATAATGGAAAAAAATACTTTGCCAAAGAACCTAATGGAAAATATCTAAGCTTTACAGAAATGTGAGCTCTTGAGAAAGGTTTAGATTATTCTATCCCTGCCGTTGGAAAACTAGCATTTATCCATAAGAAAACAAGCTCATTTTTTAAAACTCTTGAATTATACATCTCAAAGTTTAATAGTGTCTCTGTGAATGCACAAGGAAATAACCTTGAAGCCAATAAGATTATGGCTGAGTATTTAGAGATACTTAGAGCATTACACAGAAGCATCAATGATGAAATAAAAATTGATGCATATTAATTTTAATATTTTTTATTAAAAAAGAAAATAATAAAAATAGAAAACACGGGCACGTGTTTTCTGGAAGTTTTGCTTACTTTTTCAAAAGTAAGGCGCCCTTGATTGCAATCAAGGGCGGGGGGGGCGGGGGTTTAAAAATCTTTTTGCTGCATTTTGAAATTTTGTAGTTAATGTAATGATATAAATAATTATGTTCTGGTTTTTTAAACAGTAAAAACATCAAAAAATATATAAATTTTCCAATTTAATTGCCAAAGAAGAAAAAATTTTTTTGGTTTGTTTTTTCATTATCTTTTTTTTGTAACAAAAGCATCATAATATAAATTAAAAAATAAAAAAAGATTAACCCCCAACAGCCTGGGCAAAAAATTAAAAAAGTAGTGCAAAAAGGTAGTTATTCTACAGATTATAGTATTAAAATAGTAACAGGGAATTAACTTACTTATAAAAATTACCTATTTTAAAGTCGATTTTTAGTGTTAAATTATCAATCAATTTTATTATTAAAAAAATATAAATTTGTTATTATGTAATTATTAAAAAGTATTAAAATTATAGGAGCAAAGCGCATTATGAGTAAAAGCATGATTCAATTTTGAAATAAATTTGAATTCACCTTTTGAATTCTATTTATATTTCTTGGTTTTGTATTTAGTATCTTAGAATTTTTTAAAATTAACCTTACATTAGGGTTTATCCTCGGATCATTAGTATCTTATTTATTATTTAAGATAACAGCTTTAATTTATACATCATTATTTTTACAGAGAAGAAAGATTTACTATTTTCTTTTACCCTTAAAAATGTTGTTTTTTTTTAGTTTATTATTTTTAATAATATATTTGATGAAATTGATAAACCAAATTCATTTAGGAGATACAAACATGCATTGAGCTCATGGACGTATTAATTTATTTAGTTTTATATCATGTTTATCATTAAGTGCAATTGCTATTATAGTGCATGTAATTTTAATTAAAAGAAAGGTGTCGAATGGAAAACATAAAAAATTCATTATTTAATTGACGTCAACCGCAGTTAGTTTCATTGTTTGTAACTGTGATAATTGTTCTAATTTTGTCAGTTTTAATCTATCTAAAAGTTAAAAAGACAAATCCAGAAAAAGCTTCCAAAGGCATAGTTTTAATTGCTGAAGCTTATGTAGGCTCAATTGAAAAAACTTATGAGGCTGTTGCTGGTCCTGGAGATAATTTAAAAATTGCAAGATTTTACATCTTAAGTTTAGGAACTTTTTTATTAATAGGAAATGGTGTTGTTATCTTTGGCCTAGAACCCATTGTTACCTCATTCTCTGTTCCATTTTCTTTAGCTATTTTAACATGGTTTGGGGTTCTTGTTATTGGAACTATTTATAGTAAATGAAAATTTTATGCAAAATTATTAATTCCAACTGAATTAATTGGTAAGTTATCTATATTAGTTTCATTAAGTTTTCGGATCTATGGAAATATTATTGGTGGTGCTGCTATTTTAGCCATGGCCTATGTTTCTGGTGGAATTTTATGACAAAAAGTTTTTTCAGTTGGATATGGACAAGAATTATATTTCTTTTCGCTTATTATTACACCATTCTTTCATTTTTATTTTGATATTTTTGGTTCTACGCTACAGGCATTTATTTTTGCTTTATTAACCTCAGTTTATTGAGTGTCTGAAGCAAGTGATATTAAACCAAAAAAACAAACTACAAGTAGAAAAATATCTTTTAGGGATTGAACTAGAAGAAAAACAGAAGCAATTTATTAGGAGATTATTATGTTAGAAGTAACAACTTTATTACAAGAGGCAACTCAAAGTGCAACACAAGTTGCAAATAATAATGCATCAACTTCAAGTGTTAGTGCTGGATTATTAGGTGTTGGTGCAGGCATTGCTGCAATTGGTTGCTTAGGTGCAGGAATTGGCCAAGGATATGCAGCAGGAAAAGCTTGTGAAGCTGTTGGTCGTAACCCTGAGGCTGAATCTAAAATTAGATTGATGCTTATTATTGGTGCAGGTATTGCCGAGACAACTGCAATTTATGCTTTATTAATTGCCTTAATTATTTTATTTACAAAATAGTTGGTTAAATAATGGTTTATTATAGTGAAGCACAAGAATCAGCAAGTGTAAACGAACAATTTGGAACTAGATTTAAAGACCTTTTTGCTGGTCTTTTTCCAAGTATACCCTTGATCATTGCGACAATTCTTGCTTTTATAATTGTATGTAGTTTACTTTTTTATTTAGTTTATAAACCAATTAAGAAATTAATGAAAGAACGTGAACGATTTATTCAAAGTAATATTGATGATTCAATACAACAAAAACAAGAAAGCATTTTAAAACTTAATGAAGCCAATCAAAGTTTAAAAAATGCACATATTCAAGCAGAACAAATCATTTCTAAAGCAAAAATTAAAGCTGAAAAAACAGCTGAAGTATATTTAAATAGTGCTAAGACTGAGTCAAAACGATTATTAGAAGAAACAAATATTGATATTGAAAACCAAAAGAAACAATTTGACTTTAATTCACGTAGATATGTTGTAGAAATTGCAACTGAGTTAGCCGAAAAAATTCTCAAAAGAGAAATCACACAAACTACACAAGATCAAATTATTAATCAATATTTAAATACTGATAAAGATGTTGAGGAATTATAATGTTTCGTAAAACTCATACATCTGCATATGCTATTGCAATTTTTGATTTAGTTTTAGAAGATGATAGATTTGTAGAACTCGAACCATATTTTGAATTACTTAAAGAATTCTTAAATCAAAATCCTGAATTTATTGATTATTTAAAAAATGATGGTATTCCAGAAACTGAACGTTTAGAAACAATTGATTTAGCTTTTGTTGGTTTTGATTGAATAATTATTAATTCTCTAAAAGTAATCGCGCAACGGAAAGCTGTCAATATTTTAAAAAATATTATTATAGAATATTTAAAACTATCAAACCATCATTTAAAAATAAGGTATATTGATATTATTTCGGCCTTTCCTTTAAATAATGAACAATTACAAGAAATTAAGGAAAAATTACAAAAAACCACGAGGCGTACTATAAAAATTACAAACCATATTGATAAAAGTTTAATCAGTGGTTTTAAAATTGTATCACGCACTGAGGTTTTAGAACTTAACTATAAAAGAGAATTACAAAAACTAAAAAATCAAATTATTTGAAATAGAGAGGAGGTATAATGCCACTTAAATTAGATGATATTTCACAAATTATTAAAGAGCGTATTAAAAACTTAGGCTCAAAAGTTGATCGTTCTGAAGTTGGACGTGTTGTTTCGGTTGGCGATGGGATTGCAATAGTTTCTGGACTAGAAAAAGTCAGGTATTCTGAATTAGTGCGTTTTGGTAATGGTATTTATGGTCTAGCTTTAAATTTAGAGGATGAAACTGTGGGGATTGCTTTATTAGGTGATGCTTATTCTGTATCTGAAGGTGATGTTGTATCCCGTACAGGTCAAGTCATTTCTGTTCCAGTTGGGGACCAAATGCTAGGCCGTGTTATTGATGCATTAGGTATGCCTTTAGATGGTAAAGCACCAATTAACAATAACCACACTTCTGAAATATTTAAAACTGCTTCAGGAGTTATGACCCGTAAAGAAGTAAATCAACCTTTAGAAACTGGTATTTTAGCAATTGATGCTATGATTCCAATTGGTAAAGGGCAACGCGAATTAATTATTGGTGATCGCCAAACAGGTAAAACCTCAATTGCAATTGACACGATTATTAATCAAAAAGGCAAAAGTGTAAAATGTGTATACGTTGCAATTGGACAAAAGAATTCTACTGTTGCACAAATTGTACAGAAACTTTCTGATGCTGGCGCTTTAGAATATACAACAATAGTTGTTGCGGGTGCTAGTGAATTAGCTCCAAAACAATATATTGCACCATATACAGGAGTGACCATTGCTGAAGAATGAATGAAGCAAGGCCAAGACGTTTTAATCGTGTATGATGATTTATCTAAACATGCGATTGCTTATCGTACTTTATCATTATTATTACGCCGCCCACCTGGACGCGAGGCCTACCCTGGGGATGTTTTTTACTTGCATTCACAACTTTTAGAAAGAGCTGCTCGCTTAAACTCACAATATGGCGGAGGTTCAATAACTGCATTGCCAATTATAGAAACTCAGCAAGGGGATATAAGTGCATATATACCTACAAATGTTATTTCGATTACTGATGGACAAATTTTTACTAAAGAATCGTTATTCAATGCAGGTCAGCGCCCTGCTGTTGATATTGGATTTTCAGTCTCTAGGGTTGGATCTGCTGCTCAAACTAAGGCTATGAAACAAGTTGTTGGTTCTTTAAAACTAGAACTAGCTCAATATAATGAAATGCAAGCATTTGCTCAATTTGGTTCTGGTTTAGATAATTCAACTAAATCAATTTTAGATCATGGTGCAAAAGTATACCGCCTTTTAAAACAAGATCAATACTTTTTGTTGCCTTCTTATATTCAAGTAATATTATTAATTGGTGTTAAAGAACGTATCATTAACCCTCTACCTTTTGATAAAATAACATCATATCGTGATAATGTAATTGATTGAGTAAGCCATGATCAAAGCGGAATTGATATTGCTAATGATATTTTAACAACTGGCATATTATCACAGGAAACATATGCAGCTATTGAACAAAATTTAGTTCGTATTGTGAAAGCAATTATTTCAATTATTCCAAACTATGATGAAAAACAATTTGAATCATTGCCCAAAAAATATATAGGTACAAATAATGCCTAATTTAAATGGATTAAAAAACCGTATTAATGTTATAAAAAGTACAGAAAAAATCACTAATGCTATGGAGCTAGTGTCAACTTCAAAATTACGTCGCCTTAGAAATGAATTTTTTAGTATAAATTTATACCAAACTACTTTAAAAAATATCTTTAATGATTTGATTAACAATGTTGATCCTCGTAAGCTATATTCAATTTTTCCTAAAAATAGTGCACAAGGCAAATTATATATTGTTATTACAAGCGATTTAGGGCTTTGTGGATCATATAATTACAATATTATTAATTTGCTTAAAGAACAAATTAAACCCGAAGATAAAATTATTGTGCTCGGAGATAAGGGGGTAGTTTTATTAAAAAATTCTAAATTAAAGGATCAAGTGATTAAGTTTATTGGTAATGTTGGGGATTCATTAAGTTATGATATAAGTTCTACAATTATTAAAGTTTCACTTGATTTGTATTTAGAAAATAAAGTTTCGGCTATAAATCTTTTATATACAGAATTTATCAATAATTTAGTACAAGAAGCACGAAATTTACAATTATTTCCATTTGTTATTGATAAAAAGAAAATTGGTTCAAAAATATCACAATTAATTGAGTTTGAACCAAATGCCGAAACTGTACTTGTTAAATCAGTTCCACTGTTTTTAACTAGTACATTATATAATCATGGGTTTAGTTCAAAAATTTCCGAAATTGCATCGAGGCGTAATGCAATGGAAAATGCCACTAATAATGCTGGAGAATTAATTCAAAATCTGCAACTAGAATTTAATAGACAACGTCAAAGTTTAATTACACAAGAAATCACTGAAATTGTTTCAGGAGCAGATGCTACTTAAAAAAAGGAGTTTTTATGGTTAGAAACGAAGGTACAATAGTTCAAATATTAGGTCCTGTTGTTGATGTGAGATTCCAAGAAGGAAAGTTGCCAAAACTACTAAATGCACTTAAAACAGAATTTGAAGGTAAAGTATATACCTTTGAAGTAGCTCAGCATATTGGTGATGAAACTGCTCGTACTATTGCAATGTGTGATATTAATGGATTACAAAGAGGTTTAACTGTTTTAGATACTGGAATGCCAATTCAAGTACCAGTTGGTGAAAAAGTTTTAGGAAGAATTTTTGATGTACTTGGAAATCCAATTGATGATTTACCACTTGATAATGATGTTCCAAAATCATCAATCCATGCAACTCCACCAAGTTACGAAGAACAAAAAACATCTTCTGAAATTTTGGAAACTGGTATTAAAGTTATTGACTTATTAATTCCGTATGTAAAAGGTGGAAAAATTGGTCTTTTTGGGGGAGCAGGAGTTGGAAAAACTGTTTTAGTACAAGAACTTATTAATAATATATCTACCCAACATAATGGACTTTCTGTTTTCGCGGGTGTTGGCGAAAGAACCCGTGAAGGCAATGATTTATACCACGAAATGAAACATGCTGAAGTTTTAGATAAAACAGCTTTAGTTTTTGGACAAATGAATGAATCGCCTGGCGCTAGAATGCGTGTTGCACTTAGTGGTTTAACTATGGCAGAATATTTTAGAGATAAACGAAATCAAGATGTTTTATTATTTATTGATAATATTTTTAGATTTACCCAAGCCGGTTCGGAAGTATCAGCTTTACTTGGAAGAATGCCTTCTGCTGTTGGTTACCAACCTACTTTAGCAACTGAAATGGGTGCTTTGCAAGAAAGAATTACTTCAACACATCGTGGTTCAATTACATCTGTACAAGCCGTTTATGTTCCAGCAGATGATTTAACTGATCCAGCACCTGCTACGACCTTTACTCACTTAGATGCCAAAACAGTTTTAGATCGTACGATTGCATCATTAGGGATTTATCCTGCCATTGACCCACTAAATTCTTCATCTCGTTTACTGGATCCTTTAATTGTTGGATTAGAACACTATGAAGTATCACAAGGTGTTGTTTCAATCTTACAAAGATTTAAAGAGTTACAAGATATTATTGCTATTTTAGGAATGGGTGAACTTAGCGAAGAAGATAAAGCAATAGTTGCTAGAGCACGTAGAATTCGTAATTTCTTATCTCAACCTTTTACAGTTGCTGAAAAATTCTCTGGTATTAAAGGGGTTTACGTTCCTTTATCAGATACCATTAGAAGTTTTAAAATGATCTTATCGGGTGATTTTGATGATTATCCTGAAGAATTATTTAGATATGCTGGTAGCATTGACGATGTAATTTCTAGATATCAAAAAACACTAGAAACAAAATAAATGGCTCAAACATATTTAAAAATTACTGTTCCAAGTGGTATATATTATGAGGGTTGGACAGATATAGTGACATTAAAAACTTCATCAGGTTATATCGGACTGCAAGCAAATAAATCACCTTTATTTTCAAATATAGAAATAGGCACTTTAACAATTGGATGGGAATCTAATGAAAATTCAGAAAAATATTATATTGGTGGTGGGCTAGTTTACGCTAATGGTTCGAAAATTGATATTATAACTGACGATATTTTAAAATTATCAGAAATTGACCTTGAAAAACAATTAGCCGAAAAAGAAGCTTTAGAAAAGCGTATTGCCCAAGGCAACCAAGATACTTCTGATATTAGTAAATTAGAAACAAAATTAAAACGTACATTATTTAAAATAAAAAGTTTGACAAATAATTAATTTATGTATAATTTATATTAATTATGGCAAATTTATATAATAATAGAGAAAACAAAAACCAAGAAGGTTTTAACCCATATGTAGATAATAGTGAGAAAGTTGCTCAATCTAGCACAGCTGCTAAAATTGCATTTTGATTTTTAGGTTTATTAATTTTTTCAGCAATATATTTTTTAGTTAAAAGAAATGCATATTTAAAACAACAAAATTACATTAATGAATCAGCATCAACAATTGATGTTCAACTTGCTAAAAGATCTGATACATTAGTTAAGTTATATGATGTAGTACAATCACACAAACAATTTGAAAAAGATACTTTTTCTGAAATTGCTCGTTTAAGAACTTTCCGATCATCAAGTAATCTAACAAGTGCACAAAGAACTGAATTAGAAGGTCTAAATAACTCAGTATTTGGTAGATTAATGGCTGTTTCTGAAAACTACCCAGAACTTAAGGCTTCTGAATCTTACAAAACATTAACTGAACAAATTGTTTACCTTGAAAGAGAAGTTGCTGCTGCTCGTAGATTATACAATACTAATGTTACACAATTTAATGCATCAATTTTTGCATGACCTGGTAGTGTTGTTGCTGCTACACTAGGACTTTCTACATTTGGACTATTTGCTGCATCTACTCAGCAAAGACAAGATGTTTCAATGAAAGGATTATAATGTAAAACCAAACCATTTTAAAGGTTTGGTTTTTTATTTGTCTTTTTTACTAATATTTTTATTAGTAAATATATGTTTAAAGATAAAAAACAAATTTCGCCATGGGATTGCTCTTTATATGTATTTCGTGAGTATTTAAGTTATAAAAAATATGAAGATATTCCCATTGACGAATTAAAATTTAAAGCAAAATATAATCAAGAAGGAATTAGTTTAAACAATTATAATATGTTGCTTAAAGAATTTGGTTATAGCATTAATGCTTATAAAGCAAGTATAGAAGAAATAAGTAAACTTTCCAGCAATGAATTACCATTTGGTGCAATTATAAGTTCTGGAAATTATAACCATATGATTTTGATTATTAAAATAGATCCAAAATATATAACTTATTATGATCCAGGACTTGGAACTAAAACTAAAATTTCCACTGCCGAATTTGCTGTTCTAACAAAAGGTATATATATTGAATTTCTTAAAGATACTACTTTGGTTAATCATACAAGTGTAACTATAAAAGAACAAGGTAATAATAAAGATACCAATTATAGTTTGTTTTTACTTTCCAAGACAAAAATTATATTACTATTTGTATTATTATTTGAATTGGGCATTTACATCATCATTCCTTGAATTAATAAACGGATTTTAAATATTATTATTCCATATAAGTTAAAAGATGAAATTATAATTATTGCATTATTAATTTTTATAAGTTTTTTATTTATTTATTTAATTCAAACTTTAAGTTACCAAATTAGGCGTAACTATTTTTATAACTATTCATATCAGCAACTTTTTGCTACTTTAGAAAAATTTTCTAAAGAAAATTATGGCATGCTCAATATTATGTCTAATGTTGAGATTAAAACAAGACTTGGCAACCTTTTTTATATTCTAAATATTCAAGAAGTTTTCTTGCCTAATTTTATTGTAAATTGTGTGGGCTTTTGTGTGTCATTGTTAATATTACGAAATATCAACTTAGTTTTATTATTGATTTTATGTTGTTTTGGTATTTTAATTTTAGTTATTAGTTATTTAAAAAAATTAATTTACGAAAAAAATTATTTGAAAATTCAAGGTGATTCATATCATTTAGAAACTAAATTAGATAATTATTTAAAATCATTAAAAGAAGCACAAGAAGATTATTTAACTAAGAGAATTTTATTCGATTGACAAACAAATTCAAAAACTTTCAAAGATAAATCGCTTAGTTTTGAAATTCACAACAACAATCTTAATAGTTTTCAAAATATCATTGAAATGTCCCTGCATCTTTTTATAAGTATAATAGGGGTTTATGAAATTTGGAACCAAAGAATGGAATTCTCTAACTTTATTTATTTTTTAACTTCAATTAATTTATTTATCCGACCGCTTAAAGGATTTTTTCAAAATTTTGATTCTTATATTGAATATTCTCAAAAAATTAAAACAATTGACGTATTTGATAAAAATATTAAAAACGAATTAACTATTCCTAAATTCAATGAAAGAATTAAGTCATTACAACTTTCATATGCTGAATTTAAGTATCAAGATTCATTACCTACAATTGTGAATATTGATCGTTTAATCTTGGAAGATAAAGTTAAAATTATTGGAAAAAATGGTATGGGTAAAAGCACCATTGCAAAACTTCTAGCAGGGCTATTACCTCTTAATAAAGGGGAAATCTTTGTGAATGAAAAAATTTCATACTTGTTTTTTAATGAACGTTTAAAAGAGCAAATTTTATATTTAAATTCTGAGCGTAGTGATCTTCATTTACTTGTAAAAGATTATTTAATAATTAATGATAAAAACTCTTTTATTGATTTGCTTAAAAATAGTAATTTAGATGTTATTCTAAAAAGTGTTAATTTAGATTTAAGTTGTTTTTTAGACAAGCAGGTTAACAGTTTATCAAAAGGACAATTGGCATTTATTAAGTTGCTTAAATTATTTTTACGCGATTATGATGTAATTATTTTTGATGAAGCTTTTGAGAATTTAAGTATTAATACTTATAATGAATTAAAAAATCGTTTAAATAGTTTACTATCAAACAAATTAGTTGTTGAAATTAGTCATAGTAGTCGGTATATTTTTGATGGAAATAGTAATGAGGTAAATTTAGATGAACTTGTTTAAGAAATATTCTTTAAGTATTTTCCTGCTTTGCTTGATTTTTGCGGTTTTTGTATTTTTACTTTATAAAATTAGTTTTTTAAAAACTTATGAATATTATAACGTGCATATTCATAAGTTAAAAAACGAATTATATATTCAAAATATTTCGTATGAAAAACTAAGTGAAAATAATTTTTTATTTAATGCTAATATAAATAATTTAATTCAAAAATTTGATCTAATTGTACAAGATAAATTAACTGATGAAGGTATTTTAATAGATAGTGAAGAATTAAAGAAATTTTTAGAATCAAATAATATTTATACAATTCAAGGTTATATATCAATTGAGAAAGAAACGATAAGCCAAGTTATTATTGTTTATTTGAGAAACATTTTGCCAATCTAATGATAATAATGTATAATACATTATTATAAGAATTGGAGGCAATTATGTTTGAAATATTTGCAACAAAAAATGATGAAGGAAGAACCTTATACAAACTCTTGGTGAAATATTTAAATAATTTAAATAAATCTCGCCTTGAGAAATTATTTCGTAAAAAGGATATCAAGATTAATAATTTAAGAACAAATGATAAAACCATAAAGATAAAAGAAGGTGATCATATTATCATTTATGGTGTTTTTGATGTTATTAAGAATGAAACTGCAATTAAAACTAAAGTTAATTTAAATATTATTTATGAAGATGAAAACATTTTAATAATTAATAAAGATCCAGGAGTTGTGGTTCATGGTGAAGAAGATTCTTTAGACAATCAAGTTTTAACTTATTTAAATTTTCAACATTTAGATAGTTTTAAACCATCACATGTTGGTCGTTTAGATAAAAGCACAAGCGGTTTGATGCTTTATGCAAAAAATTATCCTACATTAGTTGAATTAAATGATAAGCATCAGTTTTTTGTAAAGAAATACTTATTTAAATCAAACTTAGAATTAATTCCAGGTCAAAAACTTGAATTATCATTATATGTAACCAAAGATGAATTACACCACCGTATGAAAGCACACAAAAATAAATTGCCAAATTCTCAAATAGCACAAACACTATTTTACCTTGAAAATAATGACAAAATTGCCCAATTAATTACAGGCCGCAAACATCAAATAAGAGCTAGTTTAAAATATTTACAAAAACCCATTTTTGGTGATCGAAAATATGGCGGCAAACCAGATGATCGATTAATGTTGCATTCATTTTGCTTACAATTTCAGAATTTAACGGGTAATTTAAAATATTTAAATAAAAAAGAATTTTTTACAAATAAACCAAAATGATAGGAGTAATATGAAAACAATAGATAACGAAAAGATTAAACAAATTGTTGAATCATTGCTTTTTGAGCCAAATAATGAAGTTATCAATAATATTTTAGATAATTGAAATGAATTAACCAGAAGCATCAAATTATTTGACCAATTTGATTTGTCTAATATCAAACCAATGACCCATATTAATGAAACTTATTTAATTGATTTTTTACGTGATGATATTCCCAATACCACAAATTCTATTACTAAGGAAGATATTTTAAAAAATGCCAAAAACAAGGATGAAGATTATATTTTATTAACAAAGGTGGTAGACTAATGCGAAAGTTACTTGTTAAAGGAGACTATAATAATGCAATCGAATCTCTAAAGAATGACACAAATAATGCAGTTGTGTCACTCTTAAAAATTGAGCAAAAGAAAAATTTAGATTCTCCTTTAAATGGTGCTGTTGCAACTATTAAAGATAATTATGCAATTAAAGGATATGAAACAAAAGCTTCTAGCATGATTTTGGAAGGTTTTGATCCCAATTATAATGCAACAGTTGTTACTAAATTAAAAGATGCTGGAGTTTTATTTGTTGCCAAAACACACCAAGATGAATTATCTCTTGGAGGAACTGGAACATACAGTGCTTATGGACTTATAAACAATCCATATGATTCTAATAGATATGCTGGTGGATCATCTTCTGGATCTGCCGCTACTTTAACAACTAATATCTCTTTTTCAATTGGAAGTGATACTGGTGATAGTGTTCGCCTACCGGCATCTTTCGTTAAAAAAGTTGGTTTTAAACCTTCATATGGTTCTATTAGCCGCTATGGGTTATTTGCATATGCTTCATCTTTAGACACTGTTGCATATTTCACCCATAATGTAAATGATTCAATATTAGTTTCTCAAACTTTGTTTGGTAAGGATGCAAATGATATGACATCAGTTGATGTTGAAATTAGTAATGTTGTAAAAACTAAACCAGCTAGAGTTGTTTTACTTGATCTTACGGATCAAGTAAAAGATTATTATATAAACTCATGAAATTCATTAATTAGAAAATTAGAGGAAGATGGTGTTGCTGTTCAGGTAGTTAAACCAAATTACAAAATTTTAGAATTGATCCAACCAGTTTATCGAATTATTTCGTTTTCTGAAGCTAGTTCGAATTTAGCTAATTTAACTGGTGTTAGTTTTGGCAATAGAGTTGAAGGGAGGACTTGAGAAGACACATTTAAAAATACCCGTTCATCAAAATTTGGTCATATGGTCCAAGAAAGATTAGCATTAGGTAGTTACTTTTTATATAATGAAAACCAACAAGAAATTTTTGTTAAAGCTCAAAAAGTTCGTCGCTTAATATCTAATTATTATGCAAGTTTATTCCAGCAAGGTGATGTATTGATTTATCCTGCAACTGCTGGCATTGCACCTAAATTCACAGATACTTCAAGCAATAATGTTATCAACTTTATTTTAACTGGATCTAATTTACTAGGAAACCCATCGATTACCTTGCCATTAGGCGTAAAAGACAATCTTGGTTATAGCATTGCCTTAGATTGTTCATTATATCAAGATAAAAAACTACTTGGAATTGCTGAATATATTGAAGAATTAATCAAAGGAGGATTATAATGCATGATAATTTTGAAGTAATTATTGGAATTGAGATTCACGTTGAATTAAAAACTAAAACTAAAATGTTTTCGTCAACTCCAATTGATTATTTTGCTAGACCAAATACAAAAGCAAATCAAGTAGATCTAGGTTACCCCGGTACTTTGCCATTAGTTAACAAAGAAGCTGTAAAATACGCTTTAACTTTAGCTAAAGCATTAAATATGGAAATTGATGATGAAATGCATTTTGATCGCAAACATTACTTTTATCCAGATTTACCAAAAGGTTATCAAATTACCCAATTTTACCGCCCAATTGGGAAAAATGGTGAGCTAGAAATTAAGGTTAACAATTCTAATAAAAAAGTGAAAATTGAACGTATTCACCTTGAAGAAGATACAGCAAGGCAACATCATAGCGAGCAAGGCACTAAACTCGATTATAATAGAGCAGGTATACCTTTAATTGAAATAGTTACATATCCGGTCATTAGAAGTGCTAAAGAAGCTTCTGCTTATGTTGATATGATTAAGAGAATTGTGCTTGCTCTTGAAATATCTGAAGGTAAACTTGAACAAGGAAGCTTGCGTGCTGATATCAATATTTCGCTTCGCCCGTTTGGGTCTACTGTATTTGGTCCAAAAGTGGAAATCAAAAACCTTAATTCACTTTCAAATATTGAAAAAGCTATCGAATATGAAATTAACTTGCAAACAAAACAAATATTAACTAATGATCCAATTTTACAAGCAACTAAACGTTTTGATGCTGATAAAAATGAAAATATAATAATGCGGGTTAAAACTGGTGCTGTAGATTATAAATACTTTCCAGAATCAAATATTCCACTAATTAAACTTTCCAAAAAATTTATTGATTCAGCAGTAGTTCCAGAACTACCAAACGAAAAAGAACAACGATATACAGATGCAAAGATACAAAATCTTTATATTCAAAGTTTGTTAGATGATATTAAATTAGCAAAGTATTTTGATAGTATTGAATATGATGACAAAGAAAAATTATCTAAGCTATTCTTTGCTGAAATAGTTTCGCTTGCTAATGCTAAGGGTCTTAAAGCTTATGATTTAAATATTTCTGCATCATTTTTTAAAGATGCAATTATATTGCTTGACCAAGGGATTATCTCAGGAAAATCTTTTAAAAAACTTGTGCCGTTGCTAGTTAATTTTAATGGTGATTTAACTTCCTTAATAAAAGAGCACAATTTGCAACAAATTTCAGACCCTATTTTAATAAATTCCTTAATATCCAAAATTATTGATGCAAATCATGAAATTGTTGCCGAATATGAGCAAAGACCAGAAAAAGTTACTAAGTTTATTCTTGGTGCCATAATGAAAGAAACTGGTGGTCAAGTAAACCCTGTTCTAGCTAGTGAAATAACTACAAAGGTTTTAAATGATCTTTTTAAGAACGACTAAAAATCATTATAAAAAATATTTACGATTAAAGAATAAAAAAACACATTTAAGAAAATTTTATACTAATTTGATTTATCCAGATAGGTTTGAATTTTTAAATGTTATTTATAGTACAATTTTAAAATATATTATTTTATTTTTTACATCAACTTTAATTTGGAAAAAAAATGATGATAATAATAAAATTAAACGCAATAAATTGGTTAATTTAGTTTACTCTCACTATAACTCTAAAGAGACAAGCTTCGTATGAATTTCAACAATTTTTTATGTATTAATTTCATTTATTCCAGTCATTTATATTGTTGGTTTTTTAAATCTTATGATTAATAATGCAATAACACCATTAAAAGAATATGTTGAACCATTAGCAAAATCTCGAAGTGATTCAGTGCCAAACAACATTTTTCAATACTTATTTAATTCAATTGTATTCCAAAAATTTATTCCAGGCGGAGAACATTATTTTATATTAGATAATCAAAATCCAGATGCCGGATTTAATTCATTTTTAGCTTTAATTCCAGGTTCTTTTATTGCCTTGCCTTCTTTATATATTGCGAGCGGCGGATACGGTAAGGTAATTTCTGCTTATAATTTTATTTTTTCACATAGTAGAACTGGAACTTTTTTAGGAAATCGTGTCAAAGGTTTTTTCTTGGTTTTAGTTATTTCAGTTTTACTTTGATTTTTTAGTAATCTTTTCATATTAACTGAAGTAAAAATTTGAAAAACTTATGGCGATATCAGTTTTTGATTATCAGATTTTATTTATTTACTTTATGCACTTGTTTTTTTAAATGTATTATTTTTAGTTTTATTTAAATTGATACCATCATTTAAAATTAGATTTAAAGACATATTTAAGGGCACTATTGTTGCTAGCCTCCCCTCATATATTTTAATTGTAATATATATTTATTTAAATGAATTTGTATCTTATAGTAAATTTGGGTCTGCAGCAGGGTTTTTCTTTTCGATAAGTTTTTTTATTAACTGATTCATTTATTTTATGTTTTTAGGAATTATTTTTAACAATGCTTATTATAAAAGTTTTGTTAGTGTTCGGACTATTCCTAAAAGAATTTATGCATTCCTTTAGGCAGGCTTGTAAGCCTGTTTTTTTGTTTTTTGTGTTTTTTGCTATACTCCTTTATTTTTAAATATATGAAGCGCAAAACATTTGGACAAATTTTATTAATATTATTATTTTTATTTTCAGTTGCTGGAACAATTGTTATCTTGCAAGTTTATGTTAATAAACCAAGCAAAGAAGAATATAAAAATGAGGAGAAAGTTTATATTTATTATGTAACTGGAGCAGTATTGCACGATGGCATCCATAAATCAACGAAAAAACTCACGTACCGAGAGCTATTATTTCAAGCATCCGCACAAGGTTTTGCGGATCTTTCAAGTTTTAAAATGAATAATTTTGTCCCTGATAATGGCAAGATCCATGTTCCTTATTTAGATCTGAAGCTAAATTGGGATGATTTTGATAATATTAAACAATTAAGTACTTTAAAATTATCAAATAAGATAGCACAGGCTTTGTTAGACCATAGAAAGGAGAATAAACAAACAACATGAAAAGCTATTGGTGAGATAAGTGGAATTGGACAAAAGACGCTTGAAAAGTTAATGAATTATTTAGTCCTAAACTAAAGAATTTAATCATATTTTTTTTAATATCGTTTGGTATCTTATTTCTACAAGAAAACAACATTTTATGAATTATGTTATTTCTAACTTGCATTTTGCTTTTTTTTATTTTAATGCCATGAGAATTCAAATTCTTGATTATTAGTTTAGTAATAATTTTTATCTCATATTTTATTAAGCAAATATTAAATAATATTATGCTGAATTATTTTAATAATATTTACTGAGTCGAGTTAGTAGATACAAATAGTTATAAACTAATTAATATTAATAATCAAGCTTTTTATCTTAATATTAATAGCATCAATACTAAATTAAATTTATGGGATAAAATATATATTGAAGGTAATACTAAAGGTAATTATTTTGAAAATATTCAAAATGTTAAGTTTTTAAAATCATATGATTTTCGCATACATATCTTTAAATTTTTTAATTCTCATAATTCAGTATATTCTGAATTTGTAATACCGTTATTATTTGGCCATAGTGTTAATTACAAAAATAGTCCGTTTTCTTATGCAAGTGAATTAGGTTTAGTACATATTCTAATCATTAGTGGTATGCATTTTCAGTTGCTTGCAATGTTTTTGAATAAGGTTTTCAAAAGAAAAGCAAAAAATATAACTTATATTATCTGCTTTGTATACTGAATTATTTGTCTTAAGTCCATTTCAGTAAATCGCGCCTTTTTTTCGATTCTTTTAAATAGTGCCTTAAACAAAAAAACATATAAAGAATCTAAATTTAGTTTAATAGTGGTTTTAACTATTTTTTTTACTTCAAACCTAAGGGTAAATTCACAAGGGTATTGACTAAGCTTTATTTTGTCAATATTTATAAGTAATATGCAAAAACATAATAAAAATAAATCATTATTATCTTATGTTGCAAATTATTTTCAAATATGGATAATTTCGGCGAGTTTAATTGTGGTATGAAAACAAGATATAAATATCACATCTTGATTTTTGAGTTTGGTTATATCTCCGATATTCGAAATATTGTATATTTGCCTCCTTTTACTAATATGACTTGCTCCAGCACTTGTATTTATTAGGTTTATACTTGATAATTCTTTATCATTATTATTATTTTGAAAAGTTAGCCTTAATGTTAATTGAATAATTATGTCTATTTTATTTACAGGATGCTTTATATCCTTTTTAACTGTTTTTATAAATAAAAAAGAAAATAAAATATAATAAGAGTATGAAATTTATTTTTGGTGATGAATCTTATTTTATAAATAAAAATCTTAATGAAATTAAGTCTAGGTATAGCCTCGATCAAATAATTGTCTTAGACGAGAATTATGAATTTTCAGAATTAATTGAGTTAATCGCAACGGAAACATTGTTTGTAGATAAAAAGTTAATTATAGTAAAAAATTTAGATCTTATCGATACTACTAAATATAATAAAAAACAACAACAAAATGCAGATTTATTAATTAAAACTTTGGTTAGATTTTCTGACAGTAATGAAGTAGTATTTGTTTACATTTCTGCAAAAATGGCAAATAATATGCTTACCAGTTTTTTAAATCAAAATGCAACATTATATGAATGTAAAAAAATACCTAAAAAAGAAATAGCAGCACAATTATTATTACTTTGTAAAGAAAAAAATATAAAATTCTCATATACTGATATAAATTTATTTTTAGATAAAATGCCAGATAATCTTGAAATAATTATGAATGAATTTAATAATTTAACACAAACTTACCAAACTATAAATTTTGAAGTTATTAATTTAGTAATTGCAAAATATGCCAAAAATGAAGTTTTTTCGTTCCTTAATTCAATAGATACATTTAACCTTACTACTATTTACCAAAAGTATTTAGAGCGTATTTCTGAGGGTGAAGAAATCACATCATTAATTGCCCAACTTAGCAATATACTAAGCGATTGTATTAATTATTATTATTTAATTGCATCTGGTCTTAACAATATGCAAATTACTGAAAAACTAAAGCAACCCTTATGAAAAATTAGGAAATTATCAACTATTTTGAATAATTTTGGTTTTAAAAAACTTAAAAATGTGATTTATGAATTAGGAAAACTAGATATTTTATCAAAAACAAGCGGGGTGAATATAAATGAATTATTTGAAATCTTTCTCGTTAAAAACTTTTAAAATAAATTCTCACAATGAATACTTTATTTTTTTATTTAACAAATGCCAGGAAAAACTAGCACCAGAAAGTTTTAAAGAATATTTAAAGAATATTTATAAAAAAATTGAAATCATAAGAAATAATAATCTCAAGATTGTTTTAATTTTGCCTCATTGATATTATTTATCAGAGTTTGAAAATGAAGAATTAGCTAATAATATTGATGAAAATTATAAATTTTTGAGTTCTTGGTTAAAAGAATTAGTTTTATTACAAAATATAACAATCCTGCAATTGATTAATTTTAAAGAACTTGGCTTTTTATCATACTCTATATTAAAAAAGTCAAGTTCTATCAATGATTCGGTGAATACAGAAGATTCAATTGAATGAGTTGTTAATTTTGAATCGACGGGAGCAAAATTAGACCATAATAATGAATTTTATTATGGTATTGATGAACATCAAACAAAACTTTATTGAAATTTATTTTTAATCAAATCATATTTTGAAAAAGAATATAATGTAACTGGTTTTGTATTTGAAGGCTTTGAATCGCACATGAGGAAATTCTCAAAAAATATAGTAATGAAAGAAGTAGATTATTTAAATCGAGTTTTTACTGTTTTTAAAAAGGAAAATAGTTCAAGAATTTACAGTTATACAAGCATCATAAAGAATAATAAACACCTAGATTTATTAAGTTTTTTAGATAATAAAATTTATGAGTTTAATTTTGGAAGTAATTTTTCAGTAAATATTTTATGGACAATGTTGTTAAATAAAGGAATTTATAATATTAATTTTGATAATTATTTAAACTCAAAAAATCATGAATATCTTTTCTTAGTTCAAAGACTAAAAACTATTATTCATGAACTTGTATTTAATAACCCGCAAATATCTTTTACATATTTAAGTAATTTATCTTTAAGAAACTGAATAAATAAAGGTTTTTTATATAATTTTAATTTCTTGGATTACTTATATGATTATTTAATTGAAAAAGTTAACAACTTAAATATGCAATTTGTAATAAAGCATGAAGGCGAAATAAATATAAAGTACTTATATCATAATATCCATAAGGGAATAATTGAAAAACAATTAATTTATGATAATGAAGTTTATATTCGTAAAATTAACATAACAAATAAGATATATCGTGAACGGAACTTCATATTAATGCCTTATGAATCAAAAGAAAAAATTCAAAGAAAGAATTTTTAACTCTTTGAATTTTTTTTAGTTTTTAAATAAATTGAGAGATAGGTTCTTTTGATTCTGCTTCTTGTGTATCTTTTGCTAATACATGCTTGAATAAATTCCTCATACGTTTGATGGTATATATTTTTTTTAAATAAATTTTCGATTCCTTCACCAACCATTTTATATGATCGTAAAGTTTTTAAACTACTTTTGTTAATTATTTTTTGAAACTTCGGGTAAGTTTCGTTGATTTGTTTAAATTTTTTAATATCCATTGGTGTATATTTACTAATATCCTGGTTATGTAAAACCATTTTACGTATATGAGTTGCAGAGGCAAAATTATCTTGGGTTTGGTCAGAATGAAATCCTATTGTTCGTTTAATACAAAGTGGCCTTATATTAAAATTATTTTCTACAATCGTTTTAACATACTCAATTCCCAAAATGTCATTTGGAGTATTTAATGAGTAATTTGCTAAATCTTGCATTGCTAAAGATGAAGATCTTGGGAAGCTATTACCACCAGTTTTTAAATATTTTTTTAAAAGTGCATTATATTCTGTTTTTTTATATTTTAAAATATAAGCGACTTTTAAAAATTGTGTTATATCAGCTGTTTCCGAGCCAAAAACTAAATAATTAATTTTATGTTTATTTAGTTTCTTGACAGCCTCACTAGCAAATATATGTGCAGCTTGGTTTGAAATATTATTTTTAAGTTTTATAAATTTGTTAACACCGTATTTTTTGGCAATTTTTTTGCGTGCTTTTCAAGATACGCATATATATTCAGCCCGCTGTGAAAATTTATAACTCATAGCGACATAAATTTTTGAATTAGGAAATTTTTGTTTAATTCATTTTAATTGAAAAATATGTCCATTATGAAAAGGGTTATACTCAGCTACAATTCCAACTTTTACTGGTCTTGTTTTGTTATTCATATTGTTTTATTATAAATTAATAACTAATTTTTTTGTTAATTTTTCCATTTTTAAATTTTGATTTTTATATTATAATAGTAATGCTATTTGATAACATAGTTAGAAAATAAATTTATATTAATTGCAAGGAGGAAAATATGGCTATAGTACCAAAACGCAAGACATCAAAACAACGTAAACACAAAAGACAAACACATAGTGCTTTAGAAACACCTAATTTAATTAAATGTTCAAATTGCACAAAATTAATTGAACAACATACTTTATGTCAACATTGTGGTTTTTACAAAGGTAAAAAGCATCCTGCTTATCTTGCATTAAATGATCGTATTAAAAATAGTTAAATTTAATAAATAAATAGACAGCACAAAATTTGCCTGTCTTTTTTTATTTTTTGTTCACTTAATCATTTTTTTATATCATCTTTACGGAGGAAAAAATGATTTTATACAAAATTGGAGAAATTGTTTTCAAAAACAAATCAAGTATTATATTCGAAAATAAAGGTGATGGATATATGGTGAATGTTGCAAATATCCAACGTTTTGAGGTTGGTACAAAGTGCAAAATTTATTTATATGAGCACAATACCGAGTTTTACAAAAATATTTATGGATTTAAAGATTTTAAAGAAAGATTATTATTCACTGATTTAATTTCAGTTGAAAAGGTCGGCCCAAAAATTGCCATGATGATTTTAGATAAGGGTTGAGAAGTAGTTGCTCAATATATAGCAACGGATAATTGAGCTGAATTATCTAAAATTAACTTTGTTTCAGAAAAAACAGCTAAGTATATTTGTGTTGAATTAAAAGCCAAATGATCTAAATTAGTTGATTTAAGCGAGGACAAACATGCTGAAGTTAATAATTTAACTGACTTAACAAATACACTTAGCTCATTAGGATTTAAGCGTAATCAAATTGAATATGCTATAGCTAATATTACTGAAAAAATTGATCTTGATAAAATGGTGGAAGAAAGCATAAGCATAATAACCACAAACAGTGATTCACAACTTAGAACTTAGGCCTTCTACATTTGATGGTTTTATTGGCCAAAAAAATTTAGTTAAAACATTAAAAACAGTCATAAATAGTTCTAAAATTCAACAAAAAACTCTCCCACATATTTTGTTTTATGGCAGCCCAGGTATGGGAAAAACAACATTAGTATCAATAATAGCAAATGAAATTGGTGCTAAAATCCATTATATTCAAGGAGCAAACATTGAAAAAAAGAGTGATTTAATAAATGTTCTATCAGTTATAAATGAAGGTGATATTGTTTTTATTGATGAAATCCACAGTATTAATAAAACAGTAGTTGAGTTTTTATATAATGCAATGGAGGATTTTGTCTTCGATTTAATAATTGGAGTGGATGGGAATTCGCGCTCGATGCGAATGAAGATTAAAAAATTTACACTAATAGGAGCAACTACCCGTATTAATGATTTGCAACAACCACTTAAAGACCGCTTTGGATATATAGGGCGGTTAGTGAATTACGAACAAGATGAAATTTGCAAAATTTTAAATAATTCTGCTATAAAAATTAATGTTAATATTTCAAGTGATTGTATTGAAAAAATAGCAGAATATTCGCGAAAAACCCCACGTATTGCTAACCACTTATTACAAAGAGTTAATGACTTTGCAATATCCTTAAATAATGGTTTAATAGATTTGTCAGTTATTAAAAAAACATTTAAATCCCTTGATTTATATCGTTATGGTTTAACAAAAGATCATGTTGAATATTTAGAACTATTAAAAGAAAATTTTTATGAAAAATATGTTTCACTTCTGACTTTATCAAGTTTAATAAAATTTAATAAAGAAAATATTGTAAGTGATATTGAACCAATTTTATTATTCTATAATTTAATTGAAAAAAACTCTCGTGGTAGACGAATTACAAGCGAAGGCATTGATTATTTATACCATAGTAAACGCAATTAAAGATTTTCAAACTCAAAAATTATAGAATTTTATCCCAGACAAACATTAGAATGCAATGTTTATCTGGGATTTTTTTTTCTTAAATTTAGTACCAAAAAATATCACTAATAATAGCATATAAAAACCAGGTTTTATGGTATAGTATAATATATGAAATTTTTAAATAAAATATTTAAATTAACATCATGAAAAAGGCTTTTAATTAGTACTTTGCTTTTAATAGCAGGTCTACTTTCAATTATCTTTGGTAGTCTTTTTTATTTTAACTCCAACGTTAATAAAACCTATGAGTATAATCCAGGAACTCAAATAGTTGTTAAGATAAAAAGTGACAAACCCGATTCTATTGATAATTTAAAGATTTCAAAGTCTATTAATGACCGTTTAGTTGATAGTTTTGGTTATAGCGGAATTAAGGTAGAGCCTTATTCTAGTGATAAAATATCAATTTCTAAAAGTGGTAAACTTTCACAACTGGAGTTAAGTAATTTTATTAACAAAGTTATACAAAAACCTTCAATTATCGCAACGTCAACTGATATGAAGCCATTATTTTATTTAGGTAAGTTTAATAATTCACAAGCACTTGATTATAAAAACGTTTATGATTATAATATTCCGTTTAAACCTGAAAGTGCTGAATATGTTGAACAAAATGGAAACAACAGTGTTAAAATAGCCTTAAATGGAAATACTGGTGAAACAGAATATTCTAAAGCCACTGAATCACTAGTTGGCAAAGAAATTTTGATTTGACTTAACATTCAAAACCTATATGAAAAAGCAGTTAATGAATATCAAAGTGATTGACAAAGTGCAAATCAAAATTTATATAATTTTATTCATGTTAACAACTCAGTTAAATCAAAAAAAACTGATTCAAATGAAGAGACTAACAATACACTTAAAGAAAGTGAATTAAATGTTTCAAAAGAATATTTAATTCATAATGCACAAGTATATTATGTTCATAATGGTGAACATCTTTATTTATCAAATAAAGCAACTTTATCTAATTCTGAGTCTAAATCGTTAGTTGAAAAAATTAATTTTGCTTTAGGCGATTATAGCTTAGAACTTTTTTCAACACATAATTCTCAAGATCATTCAGGTTCACAAAATACTTATTTATATGCCATAATTGGATCATTAGTTGCTTTCGCAATTTTAGCTTTTATTCAAATTATTAATTATGGACTATTAGGTGTAATTGCTGCTATTTCAAGTGCTTTATATGCAGCCCTTACTTTAGCAATGTTTACAGTGGTTAGAGGAGAGTATTCTCCTGCAAGTTTAAGTGCCTTTTTACTAGGTATGCTAATTTTATTTGAATCTTCATCTGGCTGGTTTGAAAAATTCAAAGATAGGCATCTAGGAGGAGATTCTATCAAGAAAGCTATTATTAATACTGCACGATTTAATTCATTAAGAATTATTGACAGCAATGTAATAATGTTTGTGTCCAGTTTAATTATCTTCTTTTTAGGAACCAACGAAATTAAGCAGTTTAGTTCGTTTACAGTTTTTGGTACAATAATATCACTTATAATCTCATTGATTTTTTTAAAGTTTATTATTATTTCCATCAGTACTTCTGATTACTTTATTGAAAAAATTAAATTATTTGGTATTACAAAATTAAGCCACAAAGCATATATTTTTAAAAATAGAATAAGTGTAAATTATTTTAAACACTTCAAATTCATCTTAATTTTATTTACTGCCTTAATTTTAATTTCAACCATTATTTTTGGTGCACTATCTGGAACTCGTGGTGGTGCTTTAAATGGGTTTAATGTTTCAAATAGTTTTAGTGGATATTACACAATTAACATCACTTCACTTGATAAATCTAAGTATTTCTTTGATTCAGAATTAGCTAATAATTTTATCAATTATATTAATGATTCGGCAGTTTTAAATAAATCATTAATTACCCAATCATCAATATATTCAATTACAGGTCTTGATGGACTAAGTGGTGTATCAATACAACTATCTCATCATGATCAAAATATTTTAAAACAAATACAAGAACTAGCAAATTCATATAGTAATAATTTATTAAGTGTCGATAGTGTTAATATAACAAATATTTCATCACTTAATGACTTACAATGAGTTGTTATTAGTATTATTATTTCATCTGCAGTTATCTTACTTTATGTTGCATTTAGACTTGGTTTAGTCTTTAGCATTGTTTGAGTTCTGTCAAGTGTTCTTGATTTCTTAATTATTTTTGGATTACTAATATTGACTAGAATTCAGATCAATAACTATAGTTTAATTATCTTTTTAATCATCTTTATTTGGTCTAATAATGAAAAGATGCATATTTTTACAGACTTAAAGGAAAATGTAAAATTAAAATATCATAAACAAGTGCTAATAACACCAGAAATTTTAAATGTCGCTAATTATACAATTACACAAAACCTTAAACGTTTTATAGTTTCGTTACTTGGGATTTTAGCATTAGGTATTGGTTTAATATTTATCGGTACAAGTACCAATAATTTACCTACTATTTTAATCTTTATTTCATTACCGTTAATTCTTGTTTTCTCTTCTTATTTATCTGTTTATGTTTGAGTGAAAATATTCAGTTATAGTGAAGGAATCAAACAAAAACGAATTGATACAGGTTATTGAAAAGTTAATAAACTTGAAGAACAAACTTTTAATGGAATTAATGATTATTTATAATTTAAACTTAGTTTATAACACTCTTATTTATAAGGGTGTTATTTTTGTACAAATAGAAAATAAAAAATTTGGTATAATAATCTTGTTATGGATAAAACAAGAAATAGATTTATAGAATATCAAGATAATTTTTTAGACTTAATAAAATCTAATTCTACATATAATCTAATTAAGCTTACGTCTGAAATAATTGTATTTACATTTGAATGAATGAAACGCAATCATATTGAGATTGTTAGCCTTCCAGTGAGTACTCAAAGCATATCAAGTCCTATGGGGTTAGGCAGTGATTCGTTACCATATAAAGTTTTTTCATCTTCAAAAGCAAATTACTCATTTTATCTTGCAGATAGTATGCAATTTTATTTAGAATTGTTATTAAGAACTAAGGGGATTGAAAGAGTTGGTTATATCTCTCCGTCTTTTAGAGGTGAAGATGTTGATCAAAGACACCTACATCAGTTTTATCATTTTGAAATTGAAATTATAGGAAACTAAAATCAAGCAAAAGAATTAGTTATTAACTATTTAAAGAAGCTTATAACAAGATTAGTTAATAAAAAACCCGGGTTACTTAATTCTTATAATGCAAGCAATGTTTCCAGATTGAAAAAATGGATAAAACAAGAAGTTTATGACCTTGACTTTTCAGATGCTGTAAGCATTTTAGAAAATGAGCATAACATAGGGATAGACAATAAAAATGGATTTATTAATATAAATAGTCATGGTGAAAAATATTTAATGCTGAAATTTTCGGACAAAATTTTGTGATTAAATAATTTTCCTTGAATAAACACCCCTTTTTACCAAAAAAGATTTGGTGAATATTCTTTAAATTCAGATCTTTTAATTGGTATTGGTGAAACTGTGGGACTAGGTGAAAGATGTTTTGACTATGATGAAACTATTGCCTCTATTAATGATCACCAAAATAAACCTAATGAATATAACTGGTATCTCCAAATGAAAAAAGAACAACCTTTACAAACTTCAGGTTTTGGAATTGGTATTGAAAGATTAATTTTATTTATAACTGGATTAGAGGATATCCGTGATGTACAAGTAATTCCGAGGCTTACGGATCTGGAGGTCTTACCATAATGATAATTAGAATATTAAATAAACTAAACAGTCATATAAACCAATTTAACAAAGAAACTAATTCTAACCTTAAAATAATATTAAAAGGTAGCGCTGTTTTTTGATTAGAACAGCAAGCAAAAGATAATATGCCCGCTGATTTGGATGTTGTTTTATGATCAACTAGTTATGAAACAAAACGTACATTCTTAAAATTTATACAAACTTACGAAAAAATAGAAGTTGCAAAAAATGATGGTAATTTATTTATTTTTAATTTAGATTCTTTAACAATAGAAATAATTTTGCTAGAACAACTTAATCTAAAATTTACAACTAGTTCACAATGGGATGGTATTTTACTTTTAAAAGGTAAATGGTTATTTACGCAGAAGTTACTTGCTCTTCCATATATAATGAGTGATTATTTTCCACATGATAGGGATAAAAAAATCCGCCGCACAATTGAACAATTAACAAATTGAAAAATTTTGGTAAATACTAGTGAATTATTTAATAGTGAAACAATAGACTTTTTGAAGCATTGTCTTTGAAACAGTTTTTTTATTTTTTACAAATATAACTATACAGAAATGTTAATTTTTGATTATGGTAATAAAGACTTTTATAAAAAGTTAACTAAAGACGATGAGATAGTTGACATTATTGTAAAATTTTACGAATTTTTCGCTAAAGATCAAAAGATTCAACTAATTGTAAAAATTGGTGAAAGAATCTTACAAAATAAAGAGTTTATTACTAACTTTTTATTAAATAATTATAATATTCCCTCATTGCCTGGCACTGAAATAAATTTCTTAAGTAAAGTTTTTGAAATACAAAAGAACAACTTCAAAGGGTTTTATTTAAAGGAAAATAACAAAAAAGAAAAAAAATTATTTATAAGTCATAGTGATGAAGCTGGAGGTTTGTTAGTTGGGAATAATGTTTACAACTTAGGTACATACAATTGAATTTCAGGAGATTATGATTTATATAATCTTGATGGCGAATATATTAAATGAGTAAACGGAACTGCAATAACTAGCGAAGTATATTCAAAAGAATATCAATCAAAGATCGCAAGAAAACAATTAGAAATTGATTATGAGAATTATGATAATCAAATTTTACAAGTGATTTCAAGTCAAAAACCTGAGTTTAATGATTCTTATTTTATCACTAGAAACCATGACAATCGCATTAATACCCTTGCATTAAGAATGATAGAAAAAACAAAGATTGCAAATCTTAATTATCTAATAACAACACGTGAGGAAGTTCAGTTACAAAGTTCAAAACTAAAAGAAGTTAAAGATATTATAGGTTCAAAGGATTATATTTATAATTTAGAAGTATCCAAATATCAAAATTGGGATAATGAAAATTTATTAATCCGTGTTGCTGATTTTTATACGGGTATTAATTCAAAAATGTTAGAACATATTTCCAAAATTTTTAATGATTATGCTCTACCTTTTCAATATTATTTTGGTGCGGGATCTACAGACCAAACAGAGTTTCAATTTGAAAATTCAATAACAATTGCTATACCAGCTAATGAAATTCATTCATATTCATCTAAAATTTTCCATAAAAATATATTTTATATGCTATTTGCGATAGGTATTTTAAATGAAGAGTTTTCTAAATAACCTTTATAAATATACTGGTTCTTTAGCAATTTCCTTAATTGGATCCGAAGCGTTTAAATTTGCTTCGTCATTATATATATACCGTATTACTGGAGATTTTTGGCTAGTATCAATTTTATATTTACTTATTCAACTGCCAACAATTATTGTTTATATTTTTAGTTCTAAAATAGTTGATTTTTTTAAAAGATTATCTGGCAAATCTATTTTATTTATTTGCGACGTCATAAGCGTTTTATTTTTAGTATCTTTAATTGCCATGTTTTTTGCAATCAAAGATAGTTATACATTTTCAATTTTATTAATTATAGTATCTGCTATATTAGGATTTGTACATTCTTTTAGATTTATTTATATAAAAAATATAGTTTACTATATAGCAACGAATGAAAAACAAATGTGAAAGATGAATATTGGATCATCATTTGCAACTTCAGTTGGTTTTATGGCTTCACCAATTTTATCTTTTTTTATTTATCAAAATCTTAGTTTTTATTATTTGATTATTTTTAACTGTATTACGTATTTATTATCTGGATTCTTATACTTATGACTTCAGACAAACCGAGAGAAATCAGTATTTACAACAACAAAGCAAAATAAAACTAACCATACGACTATAATAGAAGCAAAGCAATACAAAAAGTGGATTTATGTACTTTCTGCCTCAACCATAATTGGTATTTTTACATATCCACGGGGTAGTGGGTTGCCGCAATATTTTAAATTAATGTCAGATTTTTTAATAGATACTTGAAGTTTTTATATAAATATTATTTTTTCAGCTAGTTCATTGCTATCATCTATTATTCAGTTTTGGCTTAAGAAAATTAAGGCAATTAAAGTATCTTGAGTTTTATCAATCATATCTTTAGCTGGATTTGTATGATTACTAGGTTTAATATTTATCAAAGATCAATTTACAAATCTAATTTTATTTATAATCTTTAGTTCAATACAACAATTCTTATTCTCGCTATTTTTAAGTCAATACTATAGTTTAACTTATGAATTATTTGATGCCAAAACCTTCCATAAACAAAATGGTATTTCATTAAGTTTTAGAATTATATTAAGTTCGTTGCTTATTATTTTATTAACCTACCTAGCTACAATTTGAGTTACATATACATTTATTGCATATTTTGTTGTAATCTTAGTTTCAACAATATTAATTTGAATTTATCAACCAAAATTAAAAAAAGTGGATACTAGACTACAAAAAGATTAAATTTATATAAAACATTTAGCGTTTTCGCGCTAAATGTTTTTTTGTTAGTTTCTTTGCTTTTAAATCATCAAATAACTGATTTACTTCATTTTGTGAAATATTTCAATTCGATTCATAAGAATTATTACTATAAATATCATTTGTATATTCAACTCATAATGAATATGATCCATCATTAAGTGCCTGATACTTAAGTTTTAAATTGCTATTATAATTATGTTTTTTCACAAAGTTTTCAAAGGTTGTTTTTAATATACCACTACCCTTGCCTGTTATTATAGTTAAGTCAGAAATTATTCCTTCTTCAAGGTCAAAGATATGGTTTTGTAAAACAATTAAAGCATCTTGAGGCTCTAGTCCATGCAAATCTATTGTTTGCGTCATACTTTGATAATAATACCAGCTTTTTGCATGATGCTAAGTGCCATACTGTGAAATAAATCAGCATCATGTTCAAGCGATTCATAAGTTTGAACACAATTTCGATAAATAACAACTGGTTTATCTTGTTTTGATTTATTTAGTCATGTTTTTAAATTTAATGCAAATTGCATCACACAAATATCAGTGCATGCACCTGTTATGATAAATTCATCATAATTATTTAGAATATTTTTATCTAATTCTCAAAAACCATTTGTTGTGTTTTTGTAAAGTACGTTAGATTCATCATCTAAAACAAATTCTTGTAATTCATCAATGATTTGAGCCTCGCTACTACCAGCAATACAATGCTCAGGATAGGTTTTCATTTCTAAATCATGTTCACTATGTGCATCGCAAACAAACATGACATCATTTTCTTTATTACTAGATAAAAGATCAACCATATCAGGCACAATTCCAGCAATACGTTTATCACTTAAATCACCAAAACGTACAAAACCATTTAGCATATCGATAACAAAGAATAATTTTTTATTTTTGACAGTTTTCACAATAACTTGTCCCCCTTCCATTTTCCTTAAAATCAAGTTTTACTTTTTTAATTAAGTGTGTTTTACATCTTGAGCATTCTAAACCTGCTCTACCATAAACCTTCAATTCATTTTGAAATTTACCATTAATACCATTTACTGAGCTATAATCTTTTACACTGCTTCCCCCATATAATATACTTTTATCCATAATATCTTGCGCATTTTTTAATATTTCACATAATTTTGGATAAGAAATATCTTTTGCTTTTGTCATTGGATAAATTTGTGATTCAAACAAGGCTTCATCAGCATAAATATTACCAATTCCGAGCACTAAAGATTGATCTAAGAGAATTTTTTTAATACTAATATTACGGTTCTTAATCTTTTGATATAAATCATTAGCATCTACATCTCCAGGTAATTTTGCTAATTTTTTAATTTGGTAAATTGAATCTATGTTGTTTGATTCAATTATTTCAAAAGAACCAAACATACGTGTGTCATTATAAACCATTACTTTCTGATTATCTAAAAAGAAATAAATACAATCATGTTTATAATTATATAAGTACGGATCATTAATATCGCGTATATAATATTTTCCGGCCATTCTTAAGTGTGAAATTAATCTTGAATTATCACTAAAATTAAAAACTAAGTATTTGCCAAAGTTTTCAATATCATTTATTAATTTATTTTTGCAAAAATTAATAAATGAATTTGGATCAGTATTTTTAATTATTTTTTCAATTTTAACTTCTGTTTTAAGAATTGTTTTTCCTTTGACGTGGTCATTTAATGATCTTTGTACAATTGTTACTTCTGGATATTCTGGCATTAACTTATTATAATATATTTTTATAAATTACACTAAGCTTTTGCCATGTTTTTGGAATAACGAAATTGTGGTAAAATAGTATTACGATTATATGTTTTATCACATAATAATCAATTTTTAAAATTTAATAAATAATAATATTTTTGGAGGAATTATGACACCACATATAAGTGCAAAAAAGGGAGAAATTGCTAAAACAGTAATTATGCCTGGGGACCCACTCAGAGCTAAAAATATTGCTGAAACATTTTTGGACCCTGGATATAAACTTGTTAACTCAGTACGTAACATGTTTATGTATACTGGAACATACAAAGGAAAGCAAATTACCATTGCAGGTAGCGGAATGGGATGTCCATCAATTGGAATTTATTCATATGAATTATTTAATTTTTATGATGTAGATCGTATTATTAGAATTGGATCTGCTGGTTCATATATTGAAGAATTAGGACTGTATGAAGTTGTACTGGCAACTGAAGCTTATGCTGATTCAGATTCATTTAGAAAACTTGCTTTAGGTAAGGATGGAAATATTGCATACCCTGCGGAAGCTTTAAATAAAGAAATTGAATCAATAGCTAGTGATTTAGGTCACAAACTAACTAAGGGTCGTGTACACTCTTCTGATGTATTTTACTCTGTAGTACCGTTAGAAGAAAGAATTAAAGAAACACAAGCTGTTTGTGTTGAAATGGAATCATATGCATTATTTACAAATGCTGAAAAAGCTGGTAAAGAAGCAGCATGTTTATTAACAATTAGTGATAATTTAATTACTAAAGAAGAAACTAGTTCACAAGAGCGTCAAACTGCTTTTGTTAAAATGGTGGAGATTGCTTTAAACTTAGCAAAATAAACTTATGCGTATAGTTGATATTATTGACAAAAAGAAACGCAACCAAGAATTATCCGAAACTGAAATTGAATTTTTAATTAATTCATATGTAGCAGGAAATACACCAGATTACCAAATGAGTGCATTTTTAATGGCTGTTGTCTTCAATTCGATGACATCACGTGAAATTGCCTGAATGACTAAATATATGATGAATTCAGGTGAAATTATTGATTTATCTGAGATACCTGGCATTAAAGTTGATAAACACTCAACGGGCGGAATTGGAGACAAAACCACCTTGGCCATTGCTCCAATTATCGCTGCATGCGGAGGATATGTAGCCAAAATGAGTGGTAGAGGACTAGCTCAAACTGGTGGAACAATCGACAAATTAGAATCAATTCCAGGTTTTAACACAGAAGTAAACCAAAATGATTTTATCAAACAAGTGAAAGATCATAAAATTGCGGTAATTGGGCAAAGTGCTAAATTAGTACCTGCTGATAAAAAATTATATGCACTTCGTGATGTGACTGCTACAGTTGATTCAATTCCATTAATTGCGTCATCTATTATGTCTAAAAAGCTTGCCACAGGATCTAATGCTATTTTATTAGACGTTAAATGTGGTAATGGAGCTTTTATGAAAGATGAAGCAAGTGCAAAAGAACTAGCACAAACTATGATTAACATCGGAAAAGAATTAGACGTTGATGTGCGAGCCGAAATTACTAATATGAATCGCCCATTAGGTCGCGAAATTGGTAATAAAAACGAAGTATTAGAAGCAATTTGAACGTTGCAAGGAAGTGGACCAGAAGACTTTAATGAACTTATTTATTCTTCTTGTTCAACTATTTTATTGCAAGCTAAACTTGCAACAAGTTCTGAGCATGCAAAGCAAATGGTGCAAGAAGTTATTCAAAATGGAATGGCACTTAAAAAATTCTATGAATTTGTTAAATTACAAGGCGGAAATTTGGATAAATTACTCGCCCCAGATTTTTGAAATCCTAAATATAAATTAGAGATTAAAGCAAAACAAGAAGGTTATCTCGAAATTTTTGATAGCTTAGCTTTTGGGCTTGTTTCTATGAAATTAGGAGCAGGGCGTCAAACTAAAGAAGATTCTTTAGATTTTGAAGCTGGGATTACGTTAAATAAGAAGACCAACGAGTATGTTAAGGTTGGGGAAACATTATTTAGTTTATTTTCATCAAACCCAATTGATGAAAAATTAGCAGTTGAATTAGAAAATGCTTATAAATTCAATATGACTAAAATAGATAACAAAGTAATTCTTGATAAATTACAATAAAAGAGGTATTATGGATTATAATAAATTAATCGATCATACACTTTTAAAACCAGAGGCAACTGAAAAAGATATTAATAAGCTTATTTCAGAAGCTCTTAAATATAATTTTAAAACTGTATGTGTAAATTCTTCTTGAGTGAGATATGTACATGATAAACTAGCTAAAACAAGCATTGGTATTACTAGCGTAGTTGGATTTCCGCTCGGGTCAATGATTACCCAAGTTAAGGCTCAAGAAGCAAAACTTGCTATTGATCATGGGGCCTGTGAAATTGACATGGTAATGAATATTGGACGCTTTAAATCAGGTGATTATGAATATGTTTTAAATGATATTAAGAAAGTAAAAGAAGCGTGCGGTAACCGCATTTTAAAAGTTATTATTGAAACAGCCTTACTTTCTGCTAATGAGATTAAAAAAGCAACCGAAATTGTTATGAAATCAGGTGCTGAATTTATAAAAACATCTACTGGATTTAGTTTTAGAGGTGCATCTTTAGATGATATTAAAATTATGAAAGAAACTTGTGGAAATAAACTATTAATTAAAGCGGCAGGTGGAGTAAGTAACCTAGAAGATTTAATCAAAATGTATGAAGCTGGTGCAACACGCTTTGGAACATCACGAGCTGTTGCAATAATGGAAGGTTTAAGCTCAAAAGAAGGATATTAATTTTATACATTCTATAACCCATAAGGTTTTCCTTATGGGTATTTTTTAATAAAAATAAGACATTTACAAATGCCTTATTTAATTTCAAAGATGATTTCTTGGAATAATTTATGTTTTTCTGCAACTAAGTCAAGTTCTGGTTTAGTTTTAGCTAATTCTTCAAGTTGTTTATATCTTGGTGCAAATAATTCATTATAAATCTCATCACTAAGACCAATATATAAATCATAATTTAAGTTAGCTTCAAGGGGCTCGGCATTGCCCAAATGTCCATTTGGATTAGATATATATGGAGATACAAAACTGTGTTTAGGTACAAAATTTGCAATACGTGCATTATAATCAATATATTGATTAATATTAGTTTTGTTACTGTTAATACCTAATTCAATATTTATTTTATTTGCTTCACGAGTAAGATTTGAAACAGTTAAATTATTATATCTATATAAAAATAATGGAATTCTCTTGTTATCTAAATTAGGTATTCAATCTGGGATATAGTTTAATTGAAGTTTGTTAAGAATATTTAAACTATTTAAACTATTTTCACTGATATTCAAGGCAACTGGCAGCACAATTTTAACAATGTGGTTGATATTTGATGGTATTAAGCTTGATATTTTGGTTTGTTTTTTATCTTCTTCAAATTCATTATCAATCAATGGAAATGAATTTGAAGTTTGATCACGAGAGTATAAGGTTAATGGCAAAATATGGTTTGCACTATTATCAGAATACGTAATTTGTAAAAAGTCTTTAGCGACTAAATCATTATCATATTGAGTTGCAATAGAATTTTTAGATTTTTCAAAGGATTCATTAATTTTTTGTTTATCTGCATCATTATAAACAATATCGTCTCAGGTTTGTGGATTTCCTTTTTCGCTTTCAATTTTGGAAATTGCTCTACCACGTATATTTTCATTATCAATTGTTTCAAAAAATTTATTTGGTGAATCATAACCATGAGGACGATTAAAGATATTATTAACTAGCAAGCTAAAATGTGGTGAAGTTTTTTGAATTATTGCTAAATATTCGGTTTGTAAGTCATTATTTAATAAGGTTAGTAATTCATCAGATTTTTTAAAGTATTTACTACTTTTTTCAAAGATACTTTGTTTTAAAACTTTATAAGTGGTAAAATCTCAATTTTTAAATAATTCTTGTGTATCTTTTTTGTAATTATTAATTAACAATTTGATATCTTCTTTAAATTGCGTAATTTTTGAACTAGTAGTTTTATTTTCTAAAGAATTATAGATTTCTAGCAATGTATTAATGTTTAATTGTGTAAAGATTGTTTCGCGGAAAAAATCAAAGAATTCCCTCATACTTTGCAATTTAGTTTCTTCAGTTTTCAATGACGAAATCAATCCTGTTAATATATTACTGGTACAACGAGCTGCATAGCCATTTAAGTTTGCGATCATCTCGCCAATATTTAGTTGATCTAAAACTTGCCTTGCATTTTTAAGTAAACCACTGAGAAATTCTGTAAACTTTTTATCTTGAATAAAAGTTAACCAAAGTTCATATAATTGAGAGTTTTGAGTCTTAATATTTTCTAAGAAGTTTTTATTTTCTTCAATGGCTGTAAATTCAACAAATAATTCTTTTGCATAATCCCTGGTTTGATTCAACATAATTTCTAATAAATTAATAAAACCCTCTTTTTGAGTTGTTTCTGAGATATACTCAAATTTATCAGAGTTTAATTGCAATTGTTGCTTTTGGTCCTTTTTATCATCATCTCCACTTTGTATAGGCTTATTTGGTTTTGTAGGTTCTGGATTGCTCATACAACTTACTAAAGGAAATAAGGTTGGTAGCAATGCTGTTGAAATTAATAATTTTTTAATTTTTTTCATGCCTTAATTATATAATATTATGGTAATATATAATTAATATTTATATATATTTATAAATTAGCATGAATATTTTAAAAAAGTAGCTTAAAAAATGGAGTTTTATGGCAGCATTAACAATTATCTTAATAATCATAAGTTTTTTAATTATTATCATTTCTTTTATTATGTCACCAGATTCAAATGGATTTTCTGGAGCTTTAGTTGGAAGTGGTGATTTAGATTTATTTAAAGTATCAAAAGAAAGAGGGATTAAGAAAATTCTTAAATATTCAATGATGACTTTTGGGTTTTTATTACTAATTTTGTCATTACTTTTGAGGATTTTTATATAGTATATGAACGAAGCAAAAATAGTTAAATATATTTCATCTGCAAAATCACGAACATTTTTAGAAATTGCAAAGTATTTTAGAATACTACCATCAAATAACAAGGAAATAACTTCACTCTTATCGGTTTTACAAAAAGATAACAAGATTTTTAAAAACAATAATGATGAATATTATGCTGTTAAGTTTCTTGAAAGTGTTGAAGGTGTTTTGTCTGTTAATGCAAAAGGAATGTTTGGATTTGTTGACTATGATATTGATTTAGAAAATAACACAAAAAAAAGTGTCTTTGTTAAAAAGTTTAACTTTAATACAGCAATGCATAATGATACTGTAAGAGTTAATATATATCAAAACGTGTTTGATGATCAAATGCCTTGTGATGGAGTGATTACCGAAGTTATTTGTCGAAATACTCAAGAAATTCAAGGATTTATTAAACTTAAAAATGACATAACTTATTTTGTACCAGTAGATACAAAATACCGTATTTTTACTTGAAAAATTGAAACATGCATTGTTCAAATTAAATTAAATGATTTAGTAAAAGCAAAGATAACTAAAATAGAAGGCAGTTGCATTTCTATTGAAATTATCAAGGTTATTACTAATGAAGCTGATCCAATGGTTTATGTTAAATATTACTTAGAAGAAGTAAAAATTCCAAGCAGTTTTCCTTCTTCGCTTGAACAAGAAATTTCTTTAATACCAAAAAATATTGACCAGGAAGATCGAACAAACCGCAGAGATTTAACTAATAAAATGATTGTTACAATTGATGGTGATGATACCAAAGATTTTGATGATGCAATTTATGTTGATAAATTACCAAATGGCAATTATCTTTTAGGTGTTTATATTGCTGATGTTTCATATTATGTTAAAGAAAATACTGAAATTGACAATGAAGCATTAAAGCGCGGCACTAGTATTTATTTAGTTGATCAAGTTGTGCCAATGCTTCCAGTCGAATTATCTAATGGTATTTGTTCGCTTAATCCAAACCAAAAAAGATTTGTTATGGCGTGCGAAATGGAAATTGATCAAAATGGTAAAAATATCAATTTTGAAATTTTTGAAGGAATTATCGAAAGTAAATTTAGATTAACCTATAAACAAGTTGATAAATATTTTAAGGAAGGTGATATCGGTCTTGATCAATCGTTGGATGATGTTAAAACCTTAACAAAAATGCTAGATAAAGCAAGAGCATTATCGCAAATTATTCATAAGTTTAAAATCAATGAAGGATATGTTGATTTTGAAATTAATGAGCCCAAGATTAAACTTGATGAAAATGGTTCGGTTAAAGAAATTATAATTTGTGAACGTGGTGAATCAGAGGTGTTAATTGAAGATTTCATGGTAAGAGCTAATGAAATAATTGCAACATTTTTATTTGATAACAAACTTCCAGCTTTATACAGAATTCATGATGCACCAGATGAATTAAAGATTACTTCATTAAAAAATTCACTGAGCGCAATAGGCATTAAAGATATTAAATTAGATTCAAATACAATATCTCCACTCAATTTTGCAAATTTTGTGAATTCAATTAAAACTGTGCGAGATGATGATTTTGTTAAATTAATGTTTTTAAGGACAATGCAAAAGGCTATTTATTCAAATGAAAATGTCGGACATTTTGGACTTGCATCACAAAACTATTGTCATTTTACTAGTCCTATACGAAGATACCCAGATTTAGTTATTCACCGTGTCATTCGTGATTTAGTCTTTAATAAACAAACATATTTAATCGATCATTTTAAAGAAAAATTATTAGTATATGGTGATTTAAACACCAAAGCTGAGCAAAAGGCTGTGCAAACTGAAAGATACGTTAATGACCTTAAATTTGCTGAGTATTTGAAAAATCAAACCGGTAAAGTGTATAAGGGACAAATTTTAAGTATTTTACCATTTGGATTTTTCATCGAGTTTGATTTTAAAGCTAGTGGTTTAGTTCATAGATCAACTTTAATTGATGATGAGTATGAAGCTAATGAAAACTTAACAAAGTTAGTAGGTAAAAAACGTAGCTTTACTCTTGGAGATTATGTTAATGTGGTAATTACAAATACTGATCTAGTCCAAGGGAAAGTTGATTGTGTTTTAGAAGATTTATATCCACAATATTTAAAACTTAAAGAAAAGAAATTACAAGATTCAAAAACTAAAAAACATGATCAAAAAGCAAAGAGAAAATCATAATGCCTAAAATTGTTAAAAACTGCTTAGGTTTTGATTCGAATTTATATATTTACCAAGACAAAGAAATGTTTAACTATTCAGTTGATACAATTTTATTAGGTAATTTTGTTTTTTTAAATGAAAAAATAACTCATACTTTAGAAATTGGGGCAAATAATGGGGCTTTATCAATATTTATAGCTGCTCGCAATCCAAAACTTAAAATTGATGCTCTTGAAATACAAACTAGGGCTGCTGACCTAGCTAATGAAAATATTAAATTTAATAAAATGGAAAATCAAATAAATATAATTAATACAGATTTTAATGATTTTTGAAAAATGCATGCTAAACAATCGTTAAAAAAATATCAAAGTATTTTTTGTAATCCGCCATTTTATCAAATTTCTAAAACAAAAATAAAAAACGATGTACCTAATGAAATTTTAATTGCTACCCATGATATTGCCTTGACATTAGAAGAATTAGTTTTAGGATGTTCCAAAATAATTGAACAAAAAGGATTTTTAAACATTGTTTTACCAGTTGAACGGTCAATTGATTTATTTGTGATTTTGCGCAAATATAATTTCGAACCCAAACGAATCCAATATGTTTATACAAGGGTGCAAGATAAACCAAAATTTGTTTTAGTTGAAGCAAGATATCAAACGGGTAGTGGACCACATTTTTTACCTAATTTATACTTACATGATTCAAGTGATAAATTGAATCATGATTATTTGCCGCAAATAAAAGAATTATATAAACCTATTAAAGTAATAAAGGAGCTTAAATAATGAAGAAATTTTATATCACCACCCCGATTTATTATGCTAGTGGCAATTTACATATTGGACATTTATATACAACTACCTTAGCTTGAACAATTGCAAATTATAAAAAAATGCAAGGCTATGATGTAAAGATGTTAACCGGAAGCGATGAACATGGTTTAAAAATTCAACAAAAAGCTAAAGAATTAAATCTTGATCCACAAACTTTAGTCGATGAATTATCTGGTAAATATATTCAAATGTGAAAAGATTTTAAAATTGATTATCAATATTTTTGGAGAACTAGCAATTTTGAACATAAACGAATTGTTCAAAAAATATTTAGTTATTTTTTGAAGAAAAAATATGTATATAAAGGTAAATATAAAGGCTTATATTCTGTTAGTGATGAAGAATTTTTAACTGAGGATCAAGCAATTAAAAAAGATGGTAAACTTTACCACCCTGTTAGCCAAAAAGAATTAGAGTGAGTTGAAGAAGAAACATATTTTTTCGATATGCAAAGGTTCTTGCCTTGGCTCCAAGAATATATTAATCAAAACTCAGAATGATTAATGCCTTTAAAAACAAAAAAAGAATTAATATCTAATTTCATAGATGTAGGGTTGCAAGATTTGTCAGTAACGCGAACAAATTTAAAATGAGGTATTTCTGTCTTAGAGCATCCTGAGCATACTTTATATGTTTGATTAGATGCCCTTTGTAATTATATTAGTGCTCTTGGATTTGATTTTGAAAATAGTAAATTAGAATTTCAAGAATTTTGAGCTTCAAAAGATGCTGAAGTTGTTCATGTAGTTGGCAAGGAAATTACAAGATTTCATATGATTTATTGACCTATTTTCTTAAAAGCATTAAATATTAAGCAACCAACTAGAATTCAATCTCATGGTTGAATACTAGATAAAAATGGTTATAAAATGTCTAAATCACTTAACAACATTATTGATCCTTATGATTTATTATCAAAATATCACCCCGAAGCAATTAAATATTTTTTAGCTTCGCAGATTAATTTTGGGGAAGATGGGCATTTTGATGAAGATAGGTTTGTTGATATTATTAATGCGGATTTAATTAATAATTTTGGTAACTTAATTTCACGTACCTTAAAAATGAAGGATTTATCATTTGTCAATCAATCCTTAAAATACCAAAAAACAACTAACGAATATGATTTAGAAATTGAAACTCAAATTTTAAAATCCAAAAATGAATATATTAATTTATTTAATGATTACAAAGTTGATAAGGCATTAAAAGTGGCAATCAACTTAAGTAATGCATTAAATAAATATATCGATTTAACAAAGCCCTGAACCTTAAAAGATGATTTAGAAAAGTTAGAACAAATTTTAGTTCGTTTGTTAAATGGAATTTATACAATTGCTACATTATTGCAAGTTGTTATGCCGTTGAAAATGATGCAAGTGCAACAAGCTTTAGGGGCTGATGAATTAAGTTTAAATAAAATTGAAGATTTTAATAAATTTATAAGGTTTAAACAAGCCCCCCATTATATATTATTTGAAAGAATTAAGAGGTAATTATGATTTACGCAAAAGCAACTAGATATATAATTAATCCTGAAAAAACCAAAATGTTTGTTGATTATTTATACATCTTAACACAAAAAGTTCGTAAACTTGAAAAGAATTTATCCTTTGAATATGGGTTAGAATCTCGTGATAAGATTTTAATTATTCAAAGGTGATCAACAGAAACAGATTATGAAAATTTTGAATCACAAGAAGAATTCAAAAAAGAATTAGCAACTTTAAATAAGATGTCACTGAAAGTTTTTGAAATTTTTGATTTAAATATTGCTCGCTAAAAAGGACAAGAAAATCTTGTCCTTTTCTATATAAAAATTTTTGGAATTAATAAAAAAGTGTATAATTTATGTAGGAATTTCAGGATTGTGTTACTAAGTATCACTAAAATTTAATTCCTTTTTTTAAAATATTAAACACTTACTTAACTTATTTATAAATTAAATTTCAATAAAACTGGAGATTTTATTATGTCAAGCAAATTTAGAAAATATGTTCTTACCTTAGGAACAGGATTAATTTCTTTAACCCCAATGGCAGTCTTAGTGTCATGTGGATCAAACTCAAAACCAGAAACATCACCTGCAGATAAATTTAAACAAGATCATGCAGATGTTTTAGGTAAAACTGAAACAAGCGTTACAGTAGCAGATGAAACTAAAGTAACAGCAGCTTTAACTGCATATAACGCTTTAGCCGCAGATGTTAAAACATCTTTAACAACTCAAAAAACACTTTTAGATAAATTAAAAGCTAAAATTGATACTTTAAAAGCTGACCCAGGCTCAAGCACAACAGCTGTTGATTCTGAAGAAATAAGAGCTCGTAAAGAGGAACTAAATGTTTATGTTAACTTCGCACCAGAAGATAAACGTGAAGCATTAAAACAAAGTATTACATCAGGTACAAATGATGAAGCTTTAGATACTGTTGAAGACAATATTAAAGCAGAAATCAACAAAGCCAACCCTGGTTACTTTGAAAGATTAAAAGCATCTACGTCTAAAAATAGATTATTCCAACAAAATACAAAGAGTGAAATTGTCTTAGCAACAACTTTCTCTGAAACTGGAGCACAATTTAAATCTATTAATACAATTATTAGTGAATACAATAAATTAGTTGATGAAATGATCAAAGTTAAAAATAATGCCTCTTTAACTCAAGATCAAAAAGATGCTGAGTACAAAAAACTTGGTATTTCACCAAAAGCTAAAAAAGTTGTTCAAAAGAACATTGGTTCAGGATACCCTGCGGGAGCTAAAAATGTTAACTTATCACTTACATCAGGTGATAGAGACAACTTCTTTAACTTAATTTTAAACTATTCTACTGTTGCAGCTAAATTAGCAGCAAAAGAAGGAAATAGCGGAGATATGCTATTGAGTTTTAACTCATTAGATGAAGGTTTAAACACTGACTTATCTCAATTTGATTCAGGATTTTCAAACGTTAACTCTGAAATCGAAAACGTTACTGCAAAATCAACATATGTATTACCTTTATTAAAATCGACTCAAGTATTATCAATTAATGCTTCAGTCTTAGGATATTTCTTAAGCACTATGAAAGAAGCTGGTGTTACATTTGAAACAAGTGATGAATCAGATAAATTCTTTGAGGATATTATTAAAAAAGGTGAAGGTGATAAAGAAGCTGTTAAAACCTTATGAGGAGAAAAAGTTCCAACTGCAGATACAGTATTACAACCTTATAAAAAAGAAGGATTTAAATTATCAAAAAACATCTTTGAATCATATACTAAATTATTAGAATTTGCAACTATTGCGCAAAGTTTATTTGTTAATTCAGCAAAAGGAGTGGATGCTAGTGTCAAAGTATTTGGTGTTGATGATATGACTGGAGTTTATGAACAAGCATTATTCTCAGCTTTAGATGGTGAAAAAGCTAATATGCTACAAACTGTTTCAGTGAGTGGAGGAAGAACTAAAGTTGAGTTTAATGCAATTAAAAACAACAATAGTGCTTCATACATTAAATCACAAGAAATCTTTACTAAATTTAGTGAAGCAATGGAAAAAGGTGCAATTTATGCTTATCCATCTGGACAATATGCATCAAATGATCAAACTAAGCACCAAGTTGCCTTCTCAATTGGTTCAACTGCTGGTTATTCATATAATTTTAAAAAAGCAGGAACTGCAATTACTAATTTAAAACATACTTCTACTGGTTATACAACTGAATTATCATCAAATACTGCTTTTGAATTTAATGATCAAAATACTAAATACCCTGATGGTATTGCATACTTTTCAAGTTACAAAAACGTAATTTACCCTTCAACTTTAAAAGATACTTCAAAAGCTCAGCGTTATGATTATAAAGCTAAAACAGCTAATGATGATACTATAATTAGGGATCTATACTCAAAAGCTAAAACAACTTTAAACTTATTCTTCAAAGTTTCTGATACCCAAAGTGGTAAAATAAAAGATTACACTGATAAATTAAATGAACTTGCAACTTCACAAACTGATAAAGTGAAAAAATACATGATGACCAAACTAGACGGTAATAACACTGAATATGTAGTATATGCATTTTTAGATGTTTTAAATGATAAAAAATTAACACTTAAAGCAAGCCCATCTATTGAAGGACACACTGTTGAATCATTATCTGATACTAATTTATTAAATGAAACTGAACTAGTTTCATTACCAACTCCTTCAAAATGAAATGAAGATAATGCAAAGAAAGTATTATATGTACAAGGTCCAAGCTTAATTGGTATTAAATCAAATGATGAAGATGAAGCAGCTACCAGAGCATTTGTTAAATGGTTAATGACTTCAGCTCAAACAATCGGAACAACTAATAATACTGCTTTAGTTGAATTACAAAAATCAGCTGGATACATTTCTGCTGTTAAAGACTTAGAAAGTAATGCAACAAATGCTTCAAAAATTTATGGTACTAATCAATATCTAAAAATCGCTTACGATGAATTTGTTAAATCTTCTAAAGAAGTAGATTATGTAATTTTTGAAGAACCTGCTGGTTCAAAATCTGATGCCTTTAGAAAGAATATTGCAACAGCTTGAGAAACAACTCAATCAACAATTTCAAACAAAGCACAAACTAAGAAAACATTCCAAGATTTCGTTACTGATGTTACAATAGGAATTGAGGGTTAATTAAAACTTATAAATATAATTTGGTAACAAATTATATTTATTATTACCTTTATAGACTATGAAAAAAAAGAGATATAAAACATTTTTGAGTACACTTGGTACTTTAGGAGTATTAACTATGATACCTTTATCATGTACTGCTAAGGATCCTCAGCCAGTCCCTGCGCCTTTGCCACCAAATAATGAACCAAATCCAGGTAATGGCAACGCAGAAAACCCAAGTGTCCAAAAAACAGAAAATGAGCAGCAAATAGGTTCTTTTACCCTTAAATCGGTCATTGAATCAACAAACGATACTTCAAAGCTATCTTTAAACGTTGAAAAAATAAGTTTTAAACGTAACCGCGATGAAAATACTTACGAACTTTGAACATCTGGTACTTTATCTGATTCTACAATTCAAAATGAATTTAATCAAGTTTTAAATGCTATTAATAAAACAATTAATAGTTATTTAACAGATACATATAAAGCAAAAATTGTAGTGCCTCAAAAACAGGGTAATAAGATTTTTACAAATATTCAAAATATTACAGGTTTTCCTCAAGAAGTTAAACTAAGTATTAATAATCGTGAAATTACCTTAACGAAAACTCAAACTTCTAAAAATATTGAACTAGGAGAATTAGGTGTTAAAGGCAAAACTCGTGATGAGCAAAATGCAGCTGAAAGTATTGGTAATGTTAGTGTTGCTTATGCAATTAATTATGAACCTAAAATTGAATCTAGCGCTTTATTAGGACTTGGTGTTTTAGAAGTTAAAATAACTGAGCAAGCTCAATTAAATCCGCTTTTAAACCAACTTAGCATTAACTCTGATGAAAGTAATTTTAAACCAACTGGTATTTCATTTGAATCTGAAACTCCAAAAGGCTTATCATTTAGAGCTAAAGTGGAATCAGTGTCAGATGGAGATACACTTTCAGTTATAGCACTTGAGTCTAAGAATATTCGCGGCGGTGTTATTATTAAAGAAGGTGAATCATATAAAATTCGCCTTTCTGGAATCGATACACCTGAAAAAGGTGTCGGTAGTGGTTCAAACTATGTTTCAGCGGCTCCTTTTGAATATTCATTTGCAATGCATGCAACTAATTTTGCTGAACAAGTTTTAAACAATCCTAAATTCAAAAATGACATCATGGTAGGATTTGTTTCTGGAAAAGATTCATATGATCGGATTACCGCAGATATCTTCTTTGGTCAAAATTACCAATATTCTTACATTACTGAAATAGTACGCTCTGGTCATACCTTGCCTTATAGTAATGATGTATGAGAAAACTACTTGCGTAATAAAGATACAAGTAGTTATGAATATAATCTTTACCCACAAATTGCACAGGCTTTTGAGGAAGCTATCAAAAATAACAAAGGAATCTTTAACTATTTTGATAATCCCGCCGATGCTTCATTGTTCATTTATTTAATTAAAAATAATAATAGATGACATCCATTTTACTGAGAAAAAAATGGTAATAATGCAATTGTAAAAGATTATGTCACAAAATAAACGAAAGGATTAGAAATGATAATCTTTAAAAAATTATTAAATAAATTTAAAGAAACTGCTGTTAAAGTAGATGAAGAATCATTAACTAAAATTGATAAATATTTTAATGAATTTAATTCTAAAAGCACTGAAGAAGTTCCTGCTATTGAATTAAAAAATTTAAATATTGACTTTGGTGAAACTTTAGCAGTTGATAATGTTAGTTTTCAAATTCCAGAAGGTAAATTAGTTACACTGCTAGGGCCTTCTGGATCAGGAAAAACAACAACTTTAAATGCAATTGCTGGTTTACTAACAGTTACATCTGGAAAAATCCTTTTTAAAGGGAAAGATGTTACTGACTTTACACCACAAAAAAGAAAAATAGGGTTTGTGTTCCAAAACTATGCCCTATATCCACATTTAAGTGTTTATGCCAATATTGCCTTTCCACTTAAAAACGACTTTAACTGGCAGTTCAAAACCTTTTTAAAACGGGAAAAAGCACGCAACGAAATTAGAATCTTATATTTAGAAAAGCTTGGCGCTTCTGAAACAGAAATACAACAATTACGCGATGCTTTTAATAAATGAGAATTAATTTCTGAAGATTTACCATATAAATTAAATAAAGAATATGCTTATTTAGTTGAAGATTATGAAAAAGCACACACTGAATATAAATTAGCTAGTGTACACGAAACTTCAAAAATTTCACTTTTAACTAAAAACGTTTTAAAAACTAACGATAAATTACGTAGAGATTCAAAAGAAAAATTAGAACGTATCACTGAAAAATATAATTCAGATTTTAGTAATAATTTATTGCAACCAAATCTAAAAGAAGCCGAAATTTTAAAAAATGTTGCTCCTGAGTACGTTAAATATCAAACTTTACCTTATGAGCAAATTTTAGATCATACGAATAAATTAAATAATTTTTCAGCTGAATTAATGAGTGTGAATTTAGACGAATTAACCTTAAAAGATCGTAAAGAAGTTGTTAAATTAGAAGAAAAAGTTTTAAAACTTTTAACTCGCTATAAATTTATTCAAAAACAAAAAGAAATTGTTGACGAATATGCAATTGTTAAAAAACAAAAACAAGAAGCATATTTAAAAGCTAAAAATGAATTTAAACAAACTTTAAAAACTAATGCACAATATTTAGAACTTAAAAAAGATGCCTTAAACTTACCAGTAGTTGCTAAAAAACATTTTTATGAATTAGTTGCAGCATTTGAAACTAAATATGATCTAAAAAATAAATTAGCAAAAGATCGTAAAGGAGAAGGGCCATCAATTTTAAATGATGAAGAAAAACAAACTTTAAAACAACTTGCTAAAAATGATATTCCACTTAAAAAAGCAATTCACAATGAAGTTATGGAAGTTGCTAACCGCGTTGAAATTGTTAAAATCTTACAAAAGAAACCAACCAGGTTATCTGGAGGGCAACAACAACGTGTATCAATTGCACGGGCAATTGTTAAAAAACCAGAAATTTTACTAATGGATGAGCCTTTATCAAACTTAGATGCAAAACTTCGTATTTCGACTCGCCAATGAATTAGAGAAATTCAACAATCTTTAGGTATTACTACTGTATTTGTTACCCATGACCAAGAAGAAGCAATGTCAATTTCAGATATTATTGTATGTATGTCAACTGCAAAAGTACAACAATTAGGTTCACCACTTGAACTTTACAATAAACCTAAAAACCAGTTTGTGGCACGTTTCTTAGGAATGCCTGAAATGGGGCTTTTACCTTCTGAACTTAAGGACGGCAAGTTATTTGTTGCTGGCAAAGAATTTGCAGGAATTAGTTTACCAGATAAAAGCAACTTATCTTTAAATGTTGGTGTACGTAGCGAAGACTATATTATTAAAAAAGCTCACGAGGATTATATGTTTAAAGGTGAAGTTGTTGTGCAAGAAAACTTTGGAAAAGAAAGTAAACTTGTCGTTAATATTAAAGATGTTGGGCGCATTAACTTCTTATTAGATAACTCAGAAAATTATGCAATTGGTGATGTAATTTACTTTGATTTACCAATGAATAAATTACATATCTTTGATGCTGCTTCTGAAGAAAGAGTTGCATATGAATACTCTCAACAATAAACTACATTTATTTATTTCAAGAAATTTACCTTTTTTACTTAATTGGTCCTTAAAGACTCAAGCGAGAAAAAAAGCCGCATTATCACATTCTATTTTAGACCGTAGAACACCGTTGTGACTGCCATTATTATTCTTATTACCTGGTTTTGCATTAATTATGATGTTCACCGTTGTTCCGCTTATTTTAAACCTTAAAGTATCATTATTTAATTCTGATGGTGAACTTACTTTAAGAAACTATGTTAACACCTTCACAGATCCACGTTTTGCAGTAGGGGTTAGAAACTCATTTATTTATGGACTAGCTGTTTTACCTTTTGTAATGGCAATATCACTAACAATTTCTAGTGTTATTGCTAAATTACATCGTAAATGAGCTAAAGGATTTTGGCAAACCGTATTTTTCTTGCCGTATATAACTAATGCCGTAGCTGTTTCAACTGCATTTATCCAACTTTTTAGTTCTAATGGTCTTTTAAACCTCGTTTTAGGTTCAAAAACCCCATGGCTAGAAACAGCTGATCAATTTACCTTTAATGCTTTGTTAGCGATGTTTATTAATGGTATTTGAAGTGGACTAGCATTTAATATCTTAATTTTCACAACCGCGATGCTAGGTGTTGATAAAAACCTTTATAAATCAGCATCAATAGATGGCTGTGGTGAAGTAAAACAATTTTTCAAAATCACCTTGCCGTCTATTAAGGGAACAATCAATTTCCTAATTACCTTAGGAATTATTGGTGGGTTAAAAGTATTCCCATTAGCATTATTTAGTAATAAACCAGAAAATGCCTTTGCATATGGTGGTGGTACCTTAATGCTATATGTATACTTAGTAACAAAAAATGGTAATTTTGCTCTTGCAGGTGCTTCAGCTATTTCACTATTCATAATTGGAGTCAGTTATTCATCTGTAATTCGTGGTGGTTTCTTTATGGTGCAATTAACCTTAAATAATTTAGGAGAAAGAAATGTTTGAGTTAAAGTTAAAGCTACAAAAACTATTAATAGCCAAAAAGCTTAGAAAAAACCAAGAAATTGTTTCTTCTCAAGTACTTGAAAAAAATCTAGTTAATGTTGCAATCAGTGTTTTACTAAAACTGTTGTTACTATCTTTCTTTGGGTTAGTAATTATCTTCCCATTTATCTTTATGATTAATATTTCCTTAATGGCAGATGACGAAGCTGAAGGGTTAAAAAGTACTTTTAAATTTGCATCAGACTTTACTTTAGGAAGAACTTACTTCATTCAATCTGATCCAAATGCAAGCGGAGGGTTTGAAATCAGGCCTTGATCAGAAGTTGTGCAAAATACTTATGATCGTGCAATTAGTTCGGGATATTGGCAATCATTAATGGTTACTTCTGTTAATGTTTTACTATCAGTATTCTTTAAAATCTTTACAACATTCTTAATGGGATATGCCTTTTCATTAAGAAATTGACGTTTTAAAGGTATGATTTGGTTCTTTGCTTTAGCTCTTTTAGTTTTACCTGAAGTAGCCTTATTATCAGGACAATATACAGTTGTAGTTCAAACAAACCTTCGTTCATCATTATTTACAATTTTATTAGCAATGGTATTACCATTTTCTGCAAGTATTTTTAATACTGTTATGTACAAAAATGCTTTTGAAGCAATACCTGCACGTATTAAAGAAGTTTCATTAGTTGATGGAGCTGGAGGATTGAAATACTTATTTAAAGTTGCTTTTCCAATGGTTGTGCCAACAACTTTAACCATTGTTATTTTAACTTCTTTAGCTTCATGAAACTCATATTTATGACCTTCTATTGTTAATAGTGATAATAAGGATTGACAATTGATCTCAATTTGATTATTTAAAGCTGGTTTAGATGAAAGAGATTCTTCTTCCGGAGCTAACGTACAGCTTAATATTAGAATGGCAGCAGCTATTATTGTTATCTTACCAATGTTTGTAGTTTACTTACTATTTAGAAAAAGAATTATGAATGCAATTAGTAGACAAGGTTCTACAATTAAAGGATAAATATGCAAGGATACAAAAGAAAAGTTATTACATGGTCAATAGTTACAGTTTTAGCATTTATTGCAATCATTGCATTAGCAATCTTTTTAGCAAGTTTAAGCAATGTGCTTGAATTACATGAAACAGTAACACTTGATCAAAAAATTATCGATACATATAATTTTGCTCGTTCATACACTATAGGAGGTTTGGCATTTGCATGCATTATTTTCCTAATGGGACTTGTAATTTCATATGCTGGGATTAAGTCTTGAAAATATGTTGAAATGTTTAGTTAATTATCATGAGATTCAATAAGAAATTTAAATTTATTTTTTCTAGCACCTTATTAAGTTCATTAATTCCGTTGACTGCAGTATCTTGTTTATATGACGATGATAATACCGTTATTTTTGCCAAAACTTTTGCTAGGGATAATGGATTCTTAGATAAAACTCGCGTTGCAGATTCAAACAATAAAACCTTAGCCAAATTTGAAGAAAGCCTTTATAAAGCTAATTACTTAACCTATAATTTTTCAAGTATTAATTTAAGATTTAAACAAACAAGGTGAGAAGTTAATAATAATCATTTACAAACTAAAGTTAATAATTTAATTATTCTAAATGGCAAAACCGCTGCTAAAAACGTAACTAAATATGATCAATTAAAAGCCATAATTACCCAAACAGAACAAAATTACAAAACTTACTTAGCAAATAATTCTGATAAAACAGAAGAAAATACTAAAGATATTCAAATTTTACTTAATCAAAATAAATTAGTTTTAAACAGCTTTGACGAAAGATTTGAAGCATTAACTAATTTAATTAATGAATATTATAATGTTAATAATGGAACTCGTTCTTTAAGTGAGATACTTAAAGTTGATCATGCTGGCGGAGTTGAAACACCAGCAACAAAAAATGAGCAAGCTATTAAAAGTAGTTTATCATCAATTTTATCAGCCACAGTTTATAATATTCCACTTGGTGATTTTGATCAAGTCATTATATATCAAGACGTTGAAAAAGTTTTAGAAAATTATGTGAGTGATACACCATGAGCAGTATATTACTACTGGTTTAAACATGAACAAAATGCTAGCTCCAAATCTAGTTTTAATCCAGCGCCGAATATGTTACGTTATGATAATGTTTCATTAAACTATATTGTTGAATTTTCTCCAGCAATTATTAACAACGGACTTTCTACTCCTATATTCCAAAAAGTATGGGAAAAAGTTAACAATGTTCATGGTAAACAAGCTAAGAAAACAGAAACAACAAAAGTCGTTAAAACTATTTGAGATGAATTTTGAAATGTTTCAAGTTCTTATGCTGTTAAAGACGATTTAATTGAAAGTTCAAGCCAAGGAATGGGTTCTGGGTTTGGTCCAATTCATTTAGCAAAAGGGCTTAATCCATCAACGGGAAAAGAAGATGATGCATATAAAATCTTTGCAGAACCTTTAGACGATACTGATGCTTCACAATTCTTGCTTAATCCAACAGAATTTGTTAATGATAACCTTGATAAAATCTTTTTAGCAGAAAAAGAACATAATCTTAAAATTGAAATAGATCTTAAAGAAGAAAATATTAAATCATTAGAAGCTCAAATTGAAAAATCTAGTGATACAGCACAAAATAACCAATGGCGCAACGATATTCGTAGGGAACAAAGAGATATAAATCGTTTAAAGCCACAACTAACAGAAGCTGAAAACTTTAGAGTCAATTTAGCAAGTTTATTAAGTGATCTTAAAGCAAATCCAAACGATGAAACCTTAAAAACACAAATTGAAGAACTTAAAAAACCTTTTGCTAACGATATTGAATTAGTAATGTCAAGATTAAATACAGGTATAAAAAATTCAGCAACCTCACATTTTGGATTAGCCGAATTATTTAGTAATTTATTATTCTTAAATGGTGTTTATAAAGTTCAAGCAATAAAAGGATACAAAACCACCGAGCTTGCAAATATTTCAAAAAATAATGCTAGTTACTGAATTGAATTTGAAGATCATGGCAAATGATATATCTTAGATATTTTTTCACTATTAATGGATCAACAAAAAGATCGTAACACACTATTAGATGTAAATTCATACATACGTGACAATGCTACCGGATACATTATTGACGAACACTTTGTTAATAATGCACATATTAAACCTTAAAAAATAAAACATAACTATTAAAAATAGTTATGTTTTTAGACAAGTTAGTAAAAATATAGTAAAATTAAAAGGTATGAAAATAAAAGGTAGGTTTACATTATTATTTAGTTGCTTATTATTATTTAGCCCTTTTTCTTTAACAATTGCCTGCACCTCCCAGTCTCGAGCTGAATCAACCATCAATGAATTGAATGACTATCTTAAAAAAGTTGAAAGCCAAAATAATCCGAGATATCAATATTATTTACCCATTTTAAAATATAAAGTAAGTTCTTTAAATGGATTTTTAGAAACTCAAAGATCACAAGCATATTATTTTAGTGAAGCACAATGAAATAACTTAAATGCTCAAATAAAAGCAAACCGCACATTTTATAATCAAATTCAAGAAACTTTGGATAAAATTCCTGAAAATGAGATTAATGATCTAAATAAAGGCATAAAATCTGAACAATTATTAGATTTATACTATATTATGCATGGCTTAAGTGAGGCGGAATTTTCATCCTTTAAAGAATTAGTGAAACAACATGGTATTTTAAACTGATGATTAAAATATGCAAAGTCTAAAATAATTAGTGATTATTTAGAAACTGTGCCTTTAGCAGTTGATAAATTAGGTAATTCAGAGGTTTATAAATATTTTGAAACTACACAAAATATTTATTCTTCGTATCATAGTTTTGGATTAGAAGAGCCAACTAAAGAACTTAGGCAAATCGAAAAGTTTGTTAGCGATTATGAAAAATTAGCAAAAGAACGTTTGAAATCTTTAACAAATGTTAATTCTAATGAATATAACACTGTTTTAAAAGATTTTGACAATTTAATTAATACACTTAATGAATGAGATGTTTATTTTAATAATGAATATAATAAATATTTAAATTTAATCAACCTAGTTAAAAGAAGTTATTTTGAAACATTAACGATTAATCCAATTTTAAAAAGTGAAATTTATGAAACCTTAATCAAAAGATTAGAAAACCAAATTCCAGTAATAATTACTTGAATGGATCAATTAACTAAGTATAATCTTAACCATAATTCATATAATCAAACAACTTTTAAAGGATCATTTAAAAATCTTTTAAAAGAAGTAGAGTTTAATAATTTAACTTCTGAACAAAACACAAAAGAAGCAAATTATCAAAAAATGTATCAAGCACTTAATGGTATAGTGAATGTTAAAGATAATTTTGAGATATATAAAACACAAATTAATGAATATATAAAAAGTAGTAAGGAACAATAGTGAAATTAGGAAACACACAACTTGTAATAGATGCAATTGAAAAATATGATAATATAATTATTTTTCACCATATTAATCCCGACGGTGATTGTTTAGGTTCGCAAGCAGGGCTTGCGGAATTAATTAAAACAAATTATCTAGACAAAAAAGTTTATAAGGTAGGTGATAATAAAAATAACCTTTCATTTATGAATTTTGAATTTGATAATATTGATAATATTGATTTTAGTAATTCTTTATCCATTGTTGTTGATGCTTCAAGCGGAGATCGTATCGAACATGCTGAACTTTTATATCAAAAAAGAACCACTGCACGTTTAAGAATTGACCATCATCCGAATGAAGCTGATATTGATTATGAATATAACTATGTTGATGAACATTTTGTGGCAGCAGCTGAAATGATTGCACAAATTGCATATGATGCAAAATGAAAAGTTACCCAAAAAGCTTCTGAATATATTTATCTAGGAATTAACACAGATTCAATCAGATTTTTAAATCCAGATACGAGCAAAAGGACATATCAATTAGTAGCATTTTTAATGGAAAATGGATTTCATCCCAATAAAATTTTAAGTAATTTATATAAACGTAGTTTGGCAGAAATACAAATTGCAGGGCATATTTTATCTAATTTTAGAAAAATTGGGCGAGTTCTATATTTTTATGCTGATAATCAATTTCTAGAACAATACTCACTAACTCCATATCAAGCCTCACAATTTGTAAATGTTTTATCAAATATTGAAGATAATAATTGTTGAGCTTTATTTATTTTACAGGAAGATGGAACTATAAGAGCAAGAATTCGATCAAACGGACCATCAATGATTCCGGTAGCTAAATCTTATGGAGGCGGAGGTCATGTTGACCGGGGAGGCTTCATATTACAAAATACCAGTCAAATCACTAATGTTATTAACACATTAAACCAAGTAATACAAGATTGAGAAGGAGAAACCAAATAATGAAAATAGGAAATACAAAAGTTGCCATTGATGCAATTGAAAAATATGATAATATAATTATTTTTCACCATATTCGCCCTGATGGTGATTGTTTAGGTTCACAAGCCGGACTTGCTGAATTAATTAAAACAAATTACCCAAATAAAAAAGTTTACACAATAGGTGATAATAAACATAATTTTGATTTTATGAATTATCACTATGACCCACTTGATTCTCTTGATTTTAACAATTCTTTAGCAATTGTTGTTGATGCTTCAAGTGGGGATCGTATCGAACATGCTGAACTTTTATATCAAAAAAGAACCACAGCACGTTTAAGAATTGACCACCACCCAAATGAAGCTGATATTGATTATGAATATAACTATGTTGATGAACATTTTGTTGCTGCTGCTGAAATGATTGCACAAATTGCATATGATGCAAAATGAAAAGTAACCCAAAAAGCTTCAGGGCATATTTATCTAGGAATTAACACTGATTCAGGACGCTTTTTATACCCAGATACAAGTGCTCGAACTTATCAACTAGTTGCTTTTTTAATGGAAAATGGTTTTCATCCAAATGAAATTTTACATAACTTATACAAACGTAATTTATTAGATATTAAAATTTCCGGTGAAATGCTTTCTAACTTTAAGCAAGAGGGACGTGTATTGTATTACGAAATGAGACAAGATTTTTTAGATAAATATCAAATTGATTCATTAAAAGCAGCATTATATGTCAATGAATTAGCAAACATTGAAGATAATTCATGTTGAGCTTTATTTATCCAAATGGAAAATGGACAAATTAGAGGTCGTTTAAGATCTAATGGACCACTAGTTAATGAGGTGGCTTCTCACTTTAATGGTGGTGGTCATGATAATGCAGCTGGTATTACATTAAGTAGTTTTGATCAAGTTCCTGAAGTATTAAAATTACTTAATGAAGCTATTATAAAATGGGAAGGTAAATAATATGAAAATAGGTAATTTAGAATTAGTTACTAAAGAATTATATAAATATAATAGTATTGTGATCTTTCATCATATTCGACCTGATGGCGATTGTTTAGGCTCTCAATTTGGACTTAAAGAATTAATTAAAACCAATTTTCCTGATAAAAAAGTTTATGCAATTGGTGATAGTAAAAACTCGTTTAGTTTTTTAGATTTTAAAATGGATGAAATTCCTAGTGATGAAGTTTTAAAACAATCATTAGGAGTCATTGTTGATGCTAATTTCAAGGAAAGGATTGAAAAAAGAGAAGTTTTAGATAAAAATTTATTTGCTAAGGTGATTAGAATTGACCATCATCCAAATGATGATGATTTAGGTGATACTACTACTAGATGAGTAGATAGTTCATATTGTGCAGCTGATGAAATGATTACTGAAATTGCAGTAGTTAATGGATGGAAAATTACTCCTAAAGCTGCAAACTATTTATATTTAGGAATTAATACTGATTCAGGGCGCTTTTTATTTAGCAGTGTGTCAGCTCGTACTTTAAGGCTTGCCTCTAAATTATATGAATCTGGTTTAGAAGCAGACTTTGTCCATAAAAACCTATCGCTAAGTTCATTAGAAGATTTAAAATTCAACTCGTGGCTTTTATCAACTTTAAAAACACGTGATGGCGTGGCCTATATCCAAAACTCACTTGCAGAAACAAAGAAATATGGAAAAACATCAAATGAGTCAATGCGAGTTAATGCAATAGCCAATATTAAAGGTTTCCCAATTTGGGTGCAATTTTTAGAAGAAGAAGATGGTAAAATTAGAGTTGAATTTAGGTCCAATGGTCCAATTGTTCGCAATGTTGCTGTTAAATGAGGTGGGGGAGGACACGAAAGAGCCTCAGGGGCAATTATCAAATCATTTGACTTAGTTGAACAAGTTATTGATGACTGTGTTTTAGAAGTTAAAAACTATTTAGCAAAAAATTCTTAAATAAAAATTATAAGAAGTTGCAATAAACAAAAAGTTAACATTTTAAACATGGACAGCAAAATTTAACATTTTAGTAACTTATAATGCCATTGCAAATTGCTTTGGCGTTTTTCAGTTTAAGTTTGATTGAATTCGATCGTTATTATACCAAACTACATATTCTTGTATCATATCATTAAGTTCATTGAATGTTATTTTGGAATAATCTAAATCATTTAATAATTCGGTTTTAATGATCCCAAACCAATATTCAATTTCTCGATTATCAAGTGAGTTTCCCACTCTTGATAACGAAATAACGCCACCAATATTTTGAACTTCTTTAATATATTGATGATGTGTATATTGAAAGCCATGATCTGAGTGAATGATAAAATTTTTGGGTTTGTATTGTTTTAATGAATTTAAAGTGTCTAAAACTAGTTCTAGATTATTACTTCTTGATAATTTAAAACCAACAATTTGTTTAGTTTTATGAGACAAAATTGCAGACAAATAAACGTGTGATTCTAACACGTCTTTTGGTGCTTTTATATATGAAACATCAGTTGCATAAATATTTCGATTGTTTTGATCGTTATAATCACGATTTACGAAGTTATCAATTTGTGAAGATACATTTTTAATTTCTTTTCGTTTTGATTTTTGTCTAAGCTTACATTTTAGGCCTAAAAGGTTCATATATCTCCCTAATGAACGTTCGTTTATATCTATTTTGTATTTTTTAGATATGTAAACACTTAGCTTTAGCCTTCCATATCTTGACTTTGTTTCTATGAACGATTTTTCAATTACATCACTATGTTTAGGGAGTTTTTGTGAAATTTTAATCTTATGAGTTTTAGAAATCGTTTGCCTAGAAATGCCAAAAACTTCTGAAAGTTTCACATAACTTATTCTAAAACTTTTTAATTCAATAACTTTCTTACTTTTGGGTAATTCATTGGTAATTTCATAATATCTTTTAGCTATTTGTAACAAATCATCACGATCAAAAATATCTCAATTTGGTTCTCTTTGCTTCTTAGGTTTGCCGCTTCCTTTTTTGCGGCTTTCCCCTTTCTTTGTCTGTAATAAGTCTTCCATACCTAAATTATAATACTTAATTATTTTATTAATTCTAACTTTTACACTATTTCTTTGTAAGTTTTTTGTTTCTGGTGATATTTGGTAAATAGCTTGGAAAGCACCTGGGAAACCTGATTTTTGATATTCTTCATATATTTTTGCAAATTCTTCTTTCTTTAAATGTCTTGACATAATTTATCCTTTCAAAAAAATTCTTCGTTGGTACCAACGAATGGTAACAGAAAAGCTAACATTTACATGTTAACTTTTCTGTCCGGCTTTATTTTAATGTTAACTTTTTCCTTTAAAAAAACCAAATTAATGAACCATTATAAATAATAAATAATCATATATAATTTATATATAGATCAAATACATTAACATAATAATAAAATTTATAACATGATTAAAGGAGAAATATATGATGCCAAATAAAATTAAAAAATTATTTGTATGTTCATTACCTTTATCTTTACCATTTATAACATTTTCATGTACACCTCCTCAATCTTCTAACCCAGCAAATGGGAATAATTTTAAACAAAAAGATATTGTGAAAATAAAAGCTTTTATATCCCCTACAGTAAGTAAAAATTTAACCAAGATTAAAAATGATAACTATTATACACTTAATGCTGGATTTTTTGAAAGTGTTGACACAAGTAAAAAAATGTATAATTGAGTTAAAATTCAAAATAAAGAAGATTTTAACCAAATTATTATTAAGAGGTTCCAACAGCTAAATAGTCGTGAAGGTGTCAACATAAGCGATACCGAAATAAAATCTCAATTTGAAAAAATTACATAAATGATCAAGATGTTTATGAGTTTTTAGAAAACAATGATATTTATATTAGTGATGATAATTCGTATAGTGCATTTGATACATTTTATAATATTGAATTTGTGGATAGTGATTCAATAAAACTAAATATATTAATTAACGAAATGATCAAACCAGAACGAGATGTAGTACCTGGATATAGAATTTGAAGTGTTTTTAGTTTACCAAAAAACAAAAATGTGATAATGCAAATTAATGGAAAAGATATTACACAATAATAATTTTGAACTTAAATTATTAATAAATTCAGGTATAATACTTCAAAATGTAACTCATGTAGTAAGGAATAAAAATGAATAAAAAAATATTATTGATTGGATCTTTGTTAACTCCTTTAATTACTTTTTCATGTGCACATGTTAGCAGTCATGAGCCCTCAAAACCAGATCCCGGTCCTGTTACACCACTAAAAAAACCTAACATATCTGATTTAGATAAAGGAATATGAGAAAGAGCAAGTGACAATAAGATATTATTAGAGGTAGACCCAACTAAAGAGGCAAATGCTTTTGAGCAAGCTTATGATATGTATAATGCCGTCTATTCTAAATATAAACAATTCACAAAAATAGACATTTTTGCGCCTAAAGATTGGGTCAAATCAAACGGCAGCGAAATAAAAGAAGAACGAAAACAAAAACAATCTATTTATCCATTTAACTTAACATTTTTCCATAATAGTTTTGATTATTTACGAGATAAAAATGTCTTAGAATATCTACCAATTGCAAGTGCAGTTAAAATAACAAATAAAGATCAATTTGATAAATATATAATTAACAGATTTAAAGAACTAAACCCACACGAAGATTTTAATCAAGATTCACAAATTAAAAAATTATTTGAGGAACTTTATTTAGACAATCAAGATGTTTATCAAGTATTGGAAGAAAATAATATTTATATACACAAGACCGGACGGCCAACACACTATCGTTATGACGAAATGATAATTCCTACTTATGATGAAAATCAAGTTACTATTAATATTGTCTATGATTTTTTAATAAGTGGTTCTAGCTATATGGTGGTCCCTACCTCTGCAGAAGTTAATACAAACCCGCCAACATATTGAATAGTTTACTTAATAAAAAAGAGTAATAATATAAAGTATCACCAAATTTTTAGAGAATATGGTGAAAATACGAATCTTACAAACAAAGATTTGAGAAATGGTTCAAAGAAGAATTTGAAAAAAAAATTTCCATAAGTATAATAAAAACATTTGGATCAATTATCCAAATGTTTTTAAATAATTAAAGTATAAATATCTATCCATTTTATTAACTCAATATTTGACAAGTTATTGGTTTATATTTAGTATTACCATAAAATTTTGCTTTTAGATTATTTTAAATATTACAAAAGGAAAAATTTTATTATATAAAAGGATTCTAATTTAATTAATTTAATAATATTGGTAGACATAAAGTAAATTTTAAAAACTTATATATGCTTTATGATTATCTGATTTATATTATGTTAAAATATAAATATGACGAAAATTACAAAAAAAATAACCAAAGCACTCACTTTAGCTTCTTTAAGTATTGGTGTGATACCTTTTATTGCACTTAGTTGCTCTAAAGAACCTGAACTAAAACCAAAACCAGCACCATTACCTAAGCCTCAACCAGACCCTAATCCTCCTTCTGTATCAAACCCTGAGCCATTAAACCCGCAAAAAAATGATCCAGGTACTGGAAAAACTCCTGACCAAGAAAAACCCGTCAAAGGTTCAACTCAATCTCAAGAACCCAAAACTCCTAATACAACAACAAATGAGGAATCTTTAAACATATATGAACTTTGGGATCATGCTGACATCGGGGCAACATTTGATAAATTATTAGATGAATATAAAGCAAAGAAAAATGTTGATAAATTCTTAAAGGAAATGCAAAACTATGGTCCAAATTCAAATACTGAAAATAATTATTATCTTTCAGTTCGAGGGTCTGGCGGAAAACCTGAAACTGCTATTTTAAAATTAAAAGAGGGATTTGATCACACAAAACATAAAGGGACTGTTCCTGATAAAAAGGAAAGATGATTTGCAGTAGAATTTAATGAAACTACAAGAGAACTAAAAATAACTTATAAATATGATCAAAAAGAGTATACTGATACAATAGTTATTCCTGTTGCTAAAAATCCATCAACTACAGATAAACAAGAAGATACACGGGAAGGATCTAACAAAGTTAACAATCTCGATGCCAACACAACAGGATCTAAGAATTTAAACAAGGAACAATTATTATCTAAGCATAATGAAAACGTAAATAAATATAATTTAATTTATGATAATTCTAACAATTACTATGCTTCATTAGAAGGAAAAACGGGGCAAGATTTACTCAATGCTCTTATTAGTTTGCAAAATTCTAATTTAACAAATTTAAATACTAAAAGTTATGATGGTTTAAAATCATTTTACGATCAATATAATGCCTTTAAAGATACTTATTTTGAAAATAATAATTCAATTCTAGATGTTTATTCAGAAAATCCAAATGGTAATGATCCTTATGAGTACTTGACATATAGAGATAACGCTAATTCAAGCGCAAGCAATGAGGGAGGAGGCTTAAACCGTGAACACTTAATTCCGCAATCATGGTTTAATAAAGTTACTCCAACAGTTCATGATGCACATTTTGTATGACCTTCTGATATTAAGGTTAATGCATTAAGAGATAATTATCCACATGGAAATGTAAGTACTACTAGAACCACCACACAAAATGGTTCAAAATTAGGAACTGATGCTAATTCTAAGACGGTTTTTGAACCTGTAGATGCATTTAAAGGAGATATTGCAAGAGCTTACTTTTACTTTATGATAACACACAAAGATAAATTAGTAGCAAACCAATCGCATATCTTTACAAACTCATATTCATCTGATGCTCCATACATACAAAAAGATTATTTTAATTATTATTTAGAATGAGATATTACCGATTATGTGACGAAGTGAGATATTATCCGTAATAACGAAACATATAAATATCAACAAAACCGTAATCCATTTATTGATTATCCTGATTTAATTCTTAAGATAATAGGAGATGATAAAACACCATTTACTAATAGAGGAATATTAACAGATATTCAAGATAAATAATTTACATAAAATTAACGACAACTTCTAAAAGTTGTCGTTAATTATTTGTTTTATTTAAAGTACTTATAAAATTGTTGCGAAATACTTCAATAGCGGGCTGTTCAAAAGGATTAAGTCCTAATAAATAAGCATGCATAACTAAAGCATTATGAAAAAAAGTGAATAAAGCCCCTAAGGTTTGTTCATTGTATGAATCAAATTTTAATAAAAATGTGGGAGTATTATTTTTTGTATCGTAAATATCATATTTTAAGATATCATATGTTGGTTCTAACACGATTTTTTGTTCAAGATTATTTAAATAATTTAATAAATCATATTTTTTATGGCTCGTGTTGATTATTAACGAATTAAGTGGATTATTACATATTAACATAGTTTGAAAAAATATTTTATTTTTTTGGTTTTTGTCTTTTTGCGAATTTTCGTTATTATAGTAATTAACATTGGGCCAAGTGCCTTTGCCTTCTTTACCTAATGAATTGGCTATTAGTTGCTGAATTCAAGAGGTAAATGATTTAAGTCTTGGTTCTGAATATATAATTTTTTCAATTAAATAATTTTGTTCTGTATTTAAAAAATGACGCGAAGCAGCATATAAATATGCCTGGTTTTGGGTAAGTTTAGGATTATCTAATTCTTCTTGCATATGTGCTGCAGATTTAAGCATTAAAGCCACATCAACTCCTGCACACATTAATGGGAATATACCAACAGTAGTAAAGATAGAATAAAATGTTGGTGTTTTATCTGGTATTTTAAAGCTTGTATAATTATTTTTTACGGAATATTTAAATAACTGCCCTTGTTCATTTTCAGAAATTGTTACTACATAAGAAGAAGCATTAGTTTCTTCTTTTTTTGTTAAGATATTATGGACTTCTTTAAAGTTAAATAATGTTTCAATAGTATTTCCTGAATGAGAGATTACAATAATGGCAAATTTTGTTTCATTTACCAAAGACAACTTATGAATTAATTCATCTGTTGATAAATCACTTGATAGGAATAATAATTTTATATCTGGTTCATTATATGTATAATCTTGAAACATAAAATCATAGGCTGCTTTAATTCCAAGAGTTGATTCACTTGCACCAATAACTATAACAGTTTTAACACCATTTCTTTTTCATTCCTGAGCTTTACCGTGCATTTTTAAAAAAGTGTCTTTATCATAATTGCTTGGGTAATTTAATCATTTTAAAGACTCTATTTTTGCGTTATTTTGTTTTTTTATTTCATAATGGATTTGTGAAATCTTATATTCAAGATATTCTAAATCTTTTAAGGGTCTTAAATGAGAATTTGTAACATCTAATTCAAGTTTTTCCATATTTCCTCACTATAATGTTTAATTTAATATATTATAATGAAATTCAAATAGATATTTATAAATTTTTAGCTTTTTCACCTAAAATGTGGCATTTACGGCAACGAGCTTCATATTCGCTATCTCCAAGCATATTTAATTCTTGGTTATTTTCCTTGCGGAAACTAAAGGCTGCATCTGATTTACATACTATGCAAACAGCTTTAAGTTTTTTAACTTCGTCTGCAATTGCTAAAAGGCCAGGAGTTACACCAAATGGGCGACGCAAAAAATCCATATCCAAACCACTTGCTGTTACTCTAACTCCATTTAAAACTAAATGGTCAATAACTTCAAAAATGCCTTCATCTAAGAAGTTAATTTCATCAATTGCAACACTTTTATATTTCGCATTTCAATGATCCAAGATTTCTTTAGATTTTTTAATTACTATAGCTGGGGTTTGTGCTCCAGTTCGGCTTACTACTTTTTGGGCATCAAAACGTGTGTCAAAAGACGGTTTAAAAACTAAGGTTTTAATTTCGGCTATTTCAAGGATTTTAATCCGTTTTAATAATTCTTCTGTTTTTCCTGAAAACATTGGTCCAGTAATTAATTCTAAAGTTCCTTCTGGTTTTTTTAATCTCATTATGTTTTCCTCCATATTTTTAAGTTAGGCATATATCTTACCACCAAATTAAAAATAGAGCACAAAATAATGAAAAAACTTATAACGTCAATATGACTAAGTAGGAAATAACTTAATTTATTTGTTTTCTTATTTTTTTTGCTAAAATAAACACCTAATAAATACAGAATAGGCAGGTAATAATTATGTTAATTGGAATCAGCGGAATGATTAGTAGTGGCAAAAGCACTTTAACTACTAAATTGCACAAGCATTATAAATCTTCATTAATGCTTGAAGAATATGACCAAGATAATGTGGTATTTAATCAGTTTTTAGAATGGTTATACCAAAAACAACCAAATTTAACAATGTCATTTCAAACATATGTTGTTGAAAATCATACAACTAAATTAAATGAGTTAATTGCTAAATTTAAAGAACTTGGTAAAAATTACAAAAACGATCATATATTTTTAGATCGTTTTAGCATTGAACATTACATTTTTGCAAATGTAAATTTAAGGCCAAAAGGACAATTATATTTAAAAGGATACGACGCCTTATTTGAAAACTTAATTACAGATCAAGAAACTCCTCATTTAGCTATTTATTTAGATGTTAGTTATGAAACTTTTGAAAAGAGGCTTTTTGAACGTGGGCGAGCAGTTGAAATAGATAATTATCACTCTAATAAAAGTTACTTTGAAACTTTATATAACTTTTATAAAGAATCATTTGAAAACCAAGCTAAAAAATATAATTTAAATTATGTAATAATTGATACAAATAACTTAACTGAACAAGAAGTTTTTGAAAGAGCAATTCAAATAATTGATAGTTTTGATCAAAGCAAGGTGGTTATTTAATTATGGTTATTGCAATTAGTGGCATGATTGGTTCAGGCAAAAGCACCCTAGCAACTAAATTAAGTAAACATTATCAAAACTCTCACTTAGTTGAAGAATTTGCTAATGATGATCCTGTTTTTAATTGTTTTTTAAAATGATTATATGAAAAAGAGCCCAATATTGATATTGCTTTTCAATCGTATATTATTGAGTCATTAACGGATACGTTTTTAAAAGAGGAAGCGACATTTTTAGATAAATTCAAAGATCATAAAAATGGTTTTATGATTTTAGACCGCTTTAACATTGAACATTATATTTTTGCTGTTATCACTTTAGAGAAAAAAGATCCGAAATATCTTAAGGCTTTTGATGCAATGTTTAAATATATTGTAGATAGTAATTTAAACCCAGATCTAGCAATTTATTTAGATGCAGATTACGATACTATCAAGGATCGAATTTTAAGAAGAGGACGCAGCGTTGAAATAGATAATTATGATGCAAATGAAACATATTTTCAAAGACTTCGCGAGTTATATAAACCATTATTTATTAAGTTATGTGAATTTTATAAAATACCATATAAAATTGTAAATACGAATAATAAAAGTGATTGAACTGTTTTAGATGAGGTTACTAAAATAATTGATGAATGGGGAACTACAGAACTAAAACAAAAACCTAGTTGCTTAGGCAATTAGGTTTTTAATGTTTGATTTTTAAGTAATAATATGTATTAAGTAGTGAGTTAAGTTTTTCGCTAACCCCAGAAACACGTTTATGGGTTATAATTCCTTCTTGGTCTTTTACTTCGTAGATATTAATAGCTTTTTGGTCATAGGTATTATCATCATCAATGAAATAGTTCCTTTTGACTAGTTCATAATCAGCGATGTTACTTGGTGTATAGTTGACAAACCCAAAGTTTTCTAAATTTTGGTATTTTTCTAATAATAGTTTGTTAAAAGCTTCATTATCAAAATCAATATGTGAGAATAAATAGGCTATTTTATTGATAAATTCTTCAGCTTTAAGAGTAGCAGAATCATCTAGAAATGATTCAAAGATCACCTTATAAATTTGGTTTTCCCTTAGCTTATTAGATACAAAATCATTGAATTTTGCCAAATCACTATCTTCAAGTTCCTTATCTAAAGTTTGGGCATAAAGTTCTACTAATTCGGTTTTAAAATTGTTAAATGCAGTTTCGCTATGATTGTTAGGTAAATCTAATGAGTTAAAACTTTGAATAAATTTATCTCTAAAAGCAACATTTAAATATTCATCATATAAGTTACGCATGACTGTTGTTGAATTGTTTGCAGTATAAGGAGCTTCGATATTAGCATAGATTGTTTCACGTAGTGTTTTATATAAAGTATTTTCTGTGCTTACTGATAAATTATTTGCAACAACTAATCCATCTACTAAAAGTATGTTTTCACGAAACTTATGCACTTGAACAGTTCCATCTGGAATTGGTATTTGATTACCTCGTTCATCAGTAGTTAATAATTCATTATCTTCTGAATAGTAAGCGTCTAATGCATCGCCATTATACATTAAAGCGGCATTTACATCTTTTCGTGTAACATCTAATAAGGTTCTCAAAACTTCGAGACCATCTCCATTAAATGAAAAGATATCACTTTCGATAGGTTTACCAGTTGAATGCTTAATTAAATTTAAAAAACTATTTACTAAATCTTGATAATTTTCACTAGTAGTTATTTGTCCATATTTTGACTTAAGTTCATTATTTTCAATATGATATGGTGATCCATAAAGCATGTTGACACGTACCGCATCAGTAATTAAAAGATTTTCATAACCATTTTTAGTTGTTGTATTTAAGATATTAAAAAGGGAATTATATGCAGTTTGCATTTCTAAATTATTTAAATCACTATTTTTAATTAACTCAGAATAATTATCTTTTAATTTTTGTTCAAAATCTTCAATTGGTTTTTTAGTGTTTTTTAAAGGATTAATTGCAATTACACCATCTTGTTGATAATAAGGTACAAAATATTCTCAAAGGTGTTTTGATTCAGCATATGGGTTATTATTTGCATCATGAGTTAATTCAACATCATAGCTTTCCAAATGCTTAAAAACAGTAGGTGTATATATTTTTTGTAAGATATTTTTTAATTCTTGTTTTGATTTAATTGGTTCTTTAAGATCTAACAGTTTTTCAAAATTAATTTTTTGAATAAATCCACGTTTAATTAAATCAATAACTTGAAAATCACTTCCTATACCCGCAATTGCTTTGTTATTATTTAATGCAATCGTAAATTCATCTACTTCGTTAAATTCTTTATAATCAAAATCTTTATTAATGCGATCTTCGTTTGGCTTACTAATGTATGATTTATAATTAAAAAATGCAGGCCTAAATGGATAATTAATTTTAAGTCCAACAAATAAAGCAATAATTATCCCGAAAATAATACTTAAGGTTATAATAAAAATTTTTTTTATATTTTTATATTGAAAAAAATTTTGTGTGTGTTCCATCATTCTCCATATTTAATATTTATCTTAAGCTACTCTAAAATTTTTACAATATTTTAATATATTTTTATATTTCTAAAAATAAAAAAGAAAATATTTTTGAAAATATTTTCCTTGGTATCGATAAGCCGTGTTCTGTACATTATAAATGCGCTGATAATTTATCTAATATGCATTTAATGCATATTCTCCGAAATTGTTCAGTTTCTATTCGAAGTTCCCCTACCAAATTTGGGTTTCTAGCTCATGGAGTTTACCCGTTTCACAATTCTCGTCTCTGTGGCACTAGTCGTTTGAACTTAAGCTTCTTAGGCTTAACATGAACACTACCAACATCGCAGCTGGTGCTAGCACGGACTTTCCTCTACTATTTTTGGTTAAATAGCAGCTATCAGCTGATACTTTAATAATAATACCATAAATAATTTGTTTTGTAAACAATGTTATATAATTAATTTATGAATAAAAATATTGTATTTTTGATTAAAAAACATTATCAAAAGATTTTTTCAATTATATTTATATTAATTTTGATAATTAATACTTTATATTCTTTTGATTATAAAACATGAATATGAACAGGGGAAATTTCAACTTGAAAAAAAATAATTGGTATCAGTGTTTCGTTATCGGCTATTTTAGGAGTTTTATCAGTTATCTTTTTTGCTTTACATAAAAATATTGCCTATTTATTAGGAATTTCAAATGCAATTTTATATGCATTGTTTGCTTTTTCATGAGGTTTAGCAATAGATGGTTTTATTAATTTTATAATTTATATTCCAATTATGTTGGCAACATGATATAAAACAACCCGTATTAAAAATCAAAATAAATTATTTGAATCATTTCGCTCCAATATATATTCAACATCATTTTTTATTATTTTAACAATTTGTTTAACAATAATTTTTTATTATTCAAATCCCGAAGTAAACAAACTAGTAGTTAAGTTGTTGGGTGAAGAAAAGGTCGAAAGATACGGTAGCAATTTTAATTATTTTATTGCAGGCAATATTTTAATATCATTAATTAATGCTTTATCAGTAGTTGCCTTAACAATGATGGTTATGGGCTTTAGAGATTCATGAATAATTTGAATTATTAAAAATATTTTCTCATTCATCTTTTTTGGTGGAATTGGATTTATTAACATTACAACTTTATTAATAAATATTATTTACATGATTCTTTCAATACATTTATTTTTCATTACAACTAATAAAAAAACAATTTCTGTAGCTTTTAGTGGTTGGTATGGTATAAATGATCTTAAAGTTTTTTTTGATAAGAATGGTTTTACAGTATTTAAACCTGAACTTGTTAATACAAACATAAACAATCTTAGAATATATCGCAACCTCCTTAACGAACTACTTAAAATTGTAAAAAAATCGCAATTTAATGATAGAATTATTTTTAATTATTACTTGCTTGATGCAATTTTATTGCTTGACAAAATTGAAATTAATAATTTCAGTGATAAAATAAAAGTAATATTTTTAAAAAACAAATACAAAATTTCGCTTGCTATGCAGCAAAAGTTAGATATTATGTTTGTTTCGTCTTCTTCAAAAAATTATTTATCTTACAAAAATAAAAGATTTTGAAATTCTTTTTTCAAAGAAGTTTTATATCTTGATGAAGCAGATAATAACAATATTATTATAAATAAACTCAGTGAATTATTGCAAGAGGAACAATTAACAAATTTTAAAAAAATATTTTCAAGAAATAAACAATAAAAATAGCGGCAATCTATAATACAGATTGTGGCTATTTATCATCTTTAAAGCTTAATAATTTATCTCTATAATATTCATATTGTTTTTGTCTAAGGTTTATTTCTGCTGGTAAACCTTTAGTTAAATCATTTGTTAAGTCAGAGAATTTATCTAGGATTTCAACTATTTTGTTTTGAATTTGAAGGGGAGGGAGAGGTATAAGAATTTCCAAAATATCAGGCATATGTGGATGCTGGATTCCTGCACCCCTGTAATAAGATTCAATTAAATCTAATTTATTATTTAATACATAATATAAATATTTTATGTTTAGTTCATTACTGTCTCTAGGTAATGCAATTACATTACCCCCAGTAATGAATTTACCTTTATAATATTGCACTATGGCATTGCCACCCGTTGGAAGGTAAATTACTTCTTGCTCATCAACATATTTGCTAACTTTTGATTCGTTAGCAAATATGTTGGTTTTATTAGTAGTTAAGATTTTAATTGTACCTTTATCATCTGCTAAATCTTTTAGTTCTTTAGCACTAAAATATTTTTTGTATTTATAAATATCTTGTTGTTTATGAGAAGCAACATCTTGAAACTTTTTGTTTCAAGTAGTTATTTCTCATAAAGGTTTATATTTAACCTCATACCCAAAGTTAACTAGTTCAAAACCAAAGACATATTCAAATAATTTGGCTAATCCCGGATTATCTTCTCTCTCTCTCTCGATATCATTAATATTAAATGATAATAAGAGATCTCTATAATATTCATATTGTTTTTGTCTTAAAGATATTTCAGAAGGTAAGCCAATTTTGAGATCATGACAAATTTTCTCAAAGTTATCCAATACTTCTGCAATGCGGTTTTGGACTGGAAGAGGTGGAAGGGGAATTTTAATTCCAGCCATAACATTGCTCATTAGTTTGGCATTACCCATTCCGATATTTACATGTTCTTTTGTACGGATGGATAATGCATAATATAGGTATTTTATATTATCATTAGTTTTAAGGTCTAATAATCCACAAATATTAGTAATATTAAATTTACCATTACGATAAAATACTGTTCCAGCATGTGCTCCGTCTGTGGTCCAGGTAATATATTCTCCATCGTATTGGTACGTATTAATTTTGCCAAGTTCACCATTATTTTCAGTTTGCGATGAATATACTGGATATTCTCCTGGGTTATCTCTAATATAATCCTTAGAGATAACAATTCCCCTGCTTAACTTGAATAATTCATCGATTCTTTTATACTCAACGTTAACTTTTGAATCATCAAAAGTTAATAATTTATCTCTGTAATACTCATATTGCTGCTTACGGTATCTAAGTTCTGTTGTAAGTTCTGTTGTAAGTTCTGTTGTAAGTTCTGTTGTAAGTTCTGTTGTAAGTTCTGTTGTAAGTTCTGTGAAATTATCAAGAATTTTAACAATTTCATCTTGGACCGCGCGGGGCGGGAGGGGAATTAAGATTTCCAAGATCTTTGTCATGTCAGGGTGTTTAATGCCAGCACCCCGATAATAAGAACTTATTAAGTCAAGTTTATTAAGAAGAACATAGTATACATACTTAATATTTATTTTATCTGGATCATTTGATTTTCCAATTAAATTACCACCAGTTATGAATTTGCCATTGTAATACTGTACAATTGCATTTCCTCCTGTAGGTATGCAAATGATCTCTGCTTCGCTTATATACTGTTTTATATCATCTTCATTAGCATATAAATCACTTTGGTTAGTAGTTAATATTTTAATTGTTCCATTATTACTTGCTAAATCTTTTAGTTCATTAGCACTAAAATATTTTTTGTATTTATAAATATTTTTTTGTTTATGTGATTCAACATCTTGAAACTTTTTGTTTCAAGATGTTATTTCTCATAATGGTTTATACTCAACACCACCTGGACATAATTCTTTAATTAATTTTTCAATTTTATTCATAATGATTCCTTTAATATATAGTAATTTAATTGTAGCAGAAAATAGTCATATTTATACTGCATATTATTGTTTATAACTGCCACATAGTTTTTTTAATTTGTAAAACCAATATCACAAAAAACAAAATATGCTTTTTGGAAAAGTCGCTTGCAAGTTTTTTGCATGTGACATTTCCATTTAATAAAAAAATAAAATATTTGCAAAAACAAGGACCAAGTTTTTTTTTTTTTTTGATATAATTTTTATGCTATTAAATGAATAGCAACAGAAAATTTTATTTTTATACATTTATGATAGTAAATTTTGTATTAAATATTAAATGCATAATTTACATTGAAAGGAATTTATAACAAAAACAACTATTTCAAAATTTTTTTTAAAAAAAGCAACTATAGTGGGGTGTTTTTCTGCCACGTTAGTGGGTGCTCCCTTAGTTTTTGCTTCTGCTTTTAGCATTAACCAAAAGCAAATACAAGACGAAATTAACATACCAAAATCAAGCATTAATATATCTCAAAAGTTAAAAGATATATTAACTGAATTTGTGTTTACCAATAATTCTAATTCTGAATTATCTCCAGAAATAGAAAATTTAGTAAAAGATTTAATGGAACAATCAATGGATGTGAATGTTTCGAAAGAAGAGTCAAGAAAGGCTTCTCTTTCTCTAATTCATGAAACAAAAGAAAAATTTAAGGATAAGGAAGTCTTAGAAGAAGCATGATACCACTGATTTCCAATGGCCTTCTGAAAAAGTGCATACTATGCTTTAAATAGTATTGATGCGTTTTTAAGTTTAATAGGATCGCTATTTTCGCATCTACCATTATCGCTAGATGCCTTAGAAGCTTATGGTTATTATGCTATGGGAAATCTTCCTGCTGCGACCAAGAAAACAGCTTGAATATCAGCTAAATTAATTGTTTCGATGAATGCAAACAATACAAAAGTCGATTCAACAATATCTAACAGCGCACTACTTGATACAATTGAAAAGATGTCAGATGCAACATCATTTTTAGAAATAATAACAACTTATTTAAAATCATTGGCTTCTAATACTGCATTTTATTATTTAAATAATCAATTCCAAAGTGTTATAAATAGTCTAAGAAGTAGTTTAAACATTTCAAAGTTAAAAGCTTGGGCTAATTATCTGTACTACAGTAGATTATATTGAGGTAATTAATGAAATTACTTAAATCTAAAAGAATTGGAAAAATTATTGTTAGTTTATCGGCAACTAGTATTCTTCCAGTTGTTGTATCTTGCTCAAATAACAGTTCTGATATTAATGCTTTTATAAAATCATACAATGATAATGAAGCAAAACATTCGTCAGTTTTTGAAACAATTATTAAAGTTCCAGGTCGGGGAGATGTTTTAAGTTCATATTTGAGTTTTACATCTACTTTTCTTACAAAAGAAAATAATATAGCATACTTTATAGCAAGTAGGCCAAATATTGATACTATTAATCAAAAAGAGGTAGAAATAACTCTAGTGAATACAAATCTGTTACCCACTCATTCTCCAACGTATTATTTTGGTGGTAAAGTGAAATTTAATGTTATACACTCTACAGATAATTATTTTATTTATTCATTGGATGAAAAACAATTATCAACAGATATTCAGAAAAAACCAATTGATGTACGTTGAACCTTATCGCAACCTTTGTTAAAAGAACTGCAACCACAACATAACCTAATTGGTGGTTTTGATGCTATTGACGGAACAACACTTCAAAATGACAAGATTATTTCATATACACCAATTCATAGCAATTCACTTTTATATAGACAGCCCTTATTTAGTGTATTTAATATCTTAAAATCAATTGTTAGTCCTACTTCTGAGGTAAAATCAAAGAAAGCTAATGAGTTAGTGTATACAAATCCTGCTTTTATTAACAATCAATTTTTTGGTAGTCCACTATTTTATGACAAGAAAATAGTTGGTATATTAACTAAATATAAAAATAATGAAACTAATCAAAATCAAACCCATTCAGTAACATTCCATCTCTTTACACAAAATGAAATTTCAAATATCAAAAAAGCAATAAACGATGCAAAACTAAAAGGAGGCAATGGTGCTTAATAAGATAAAATTTAAGAATTATATTTTAACAGACACAAAGTACAAATTTGTTTTCTTACTAGCTGCTTTAACAATTATAAAGATTATTCTTGGAATTCTTATATTCACAAGCCTAAAACCTACAAGCCTACAACCAGATTATTTTGCTGGTGATAGAGTTCTAAGGTACCCAGAAGGATATATTGAGCTAGTAAACACAAATGAAAATTGGCTGCAAGCAGGTAATTTGCCTACTGACAACTCAACTTTATTATTCTTATTTGCTATAATTATAGGTATATCATCTTTAATTATAAGAATTACATTAGCTGTTAAATTAAGAAACGATGCAAGGTTTACTGTTTCTGGGTTTAGTTTAAGTCTTTATAGAACTCTACTTATTTGTTGGCCAACGTTAGGTATTATTAAATTAATATCTAAATCTTACTCATTAGGTACAGGATGAACTACTGAACAACTAATTAAAAAATGGAAAATACTCAATATTACTCGTGATACAATGGCTGTTTTACTTGGTATGGGTGTAGTTATATTGGGAATTTGAATAATAAAAACAACTTATGCACTTACCGGAGGAAATCCTGGTATTAGTGGTGCTTCGTTTGCGTTGTTTGTAATTATCTTAATTATTGCATTAGTTTTATTTATAGTATTTGTTGCACTACTTCCTGTAGTTTTAATTAGTGCTTATTCTGCTGAAGTTTATAACGAAATTAGAATTAAAACACAAAGTAATTGAACTGTGGCTGGTTTTGTATTTTTCATGCCATTTCCTTTCATAAAAGCATATTATAATATTGAAAAACTTAAAAAACAATTAAAAGATGAAGAACAAGAAATTGAAAATACTGAAATTACAAACAAGTTATTTTACAGTGATTCAATTTTCAAAACTTCATGACATATTTTTTCTTTTGTTTCATTAATATTTGCCATTATTATAGCAATTTCAAAAATTTCAGGTTTAAAGCATTCAGTTTTAGACATGCTAATAATTTGATGAATCTTTGCATCATTTGGTTTTTATCTTGTATATACAGTTCCAAGATATATCTCAAGTTTTGTATTAATTAAAAAACAAAAAAATAGCATAAAAGCTTTATATATTTTAGATATTTTTATACCTATTGTATCTATATATAATATAATTAAATACCGGAAAGAGCATAAATTCTTAGTATAAAATAAACAACTTCCTTATTTTAATGGGGAAGTTGTTTTTAATTAATAGTCATTTTGAAAATCATCTAAAGATTTCTATATCAGATATATTTCATTAAATAAAAAATATAATAATATATTTTTTTGTAATTACTAATTTTTGGTTATCAGACAACTTAAAAATTTATTCCAATAAATAACCACAAGCATATAATTTTAAACAACAATGATAAATTATATTTGTCATGATATTGTTTAGTTAGTTATTTTTTTTAATGAATTAGTAAGTGCTGAAACAATTGTATTACTAAATAGTTTAAAGAATGGGGTTAGTTTACCATTATTAATTTTTTTACCTAAGTAAATTCCTATAATATTGTCTTTATATATTAGTGGTGAGCCAGAAGCTCCACTATTGTATTCAATGTCTTTGACAAATAACAAATTTGGTTCTAAAAATTCACTTTCTTTTTCTTTAAGGTAAAAAAATAAATTATGTGAACTTTGATTAAAATTATCATCTAACAATGTTACAAAACCAAGGCTATACAAAAAGTTTATTTGAGTTATTTTATTTTCAAAAGAATTAAAATTTAAATTTTTAGTTATCGTTATATTATCAAATTCATATGTTTTATTTATTGTGAATATAGCGATATCTTCATCTTTATTATCATAAATAATAGCTATTTTAGAATTTAAATTTATTTCTTTTTTTATGTCATAAAACTGTATCAATTTAACTGATAAGTTGTACACTTTAGATTCATTTATATTTAAAGCTTTAAATGAATGTGATGTGGTTAAGAAAATCAATTCATCTGCATCTTCTTTAATTAATGTACTTGTAAATGTTGTTTTGATTTGATTATTATTGTAAATATTTACGTTAAATACGTTTTTCTTGACATCATTAATTTGATTTGCAGTAATTATATTTGTGGAACAAGATATTGCGGTAGTGAAGCAAAAAACACTAGTGGTAAAAAACATAAAAATATTTCTAATTTTTGCTTTTTTCATACTTATATATTATATATGTAATTGAGAAATTATAGTAAGAATTTCTCGCTGAGTTAATAAACTTATTTCTGTTCTAATTTCTAATCTATATCAAAATGAAAAGAAGCCGATAATAATGATTTTGGACATAAAATATAAGAATTATAATTTTATATTTAAATATAGTTTCCAACTGGAATATCTATTTATAATATTCTTCAGTATTGATAATAATAAGCATTTTTGGTTTAAAATGTACCAATCTTCTAATATTTTAGAAGCGGATTTCCTTGTGTTGTCTTTAAGGATCTTTAAAACTCTGTTATAATAATTATACAATTATCTAGAAGAAAGTTATTAATCATATTTATGGAATTTACAAAAAGAAAATTTTATTATTTAAGTATTTTATGTGGTCTTGGAATTTCTTTTCCATTAATTTTTACTGCCACAAAACCAATAACTCAAAATCAGGTTCAATCTGAAATTAAGCTAGATTCGGGTTCTGTTGATGAAGCACAAAAACTAAAGGATTATTTAATTACTATTGTTTTTGAAAATAACGATAATAATAAAGAGGTGTTTAATATAATTGAAGATATTGTCAAATCGTTGATAGAAGCAAAAACTAAGAGTATGATATCAAATGAAGTAGCACACTTAGCTACATTAACCCTTATACAGGAAACCAAAATAACCTTTAAAGATAAGATTGTTCTTGAAGAAGCTTGATACCACTGATTCCCAATGGCTTTTTGAAAGGGGGTTTATACTGCTGCTCCTTTAATTCATTTAATTAATTGAAATGTTTACGTAGGTGGCGAAATTATCAAACATGCTGCGCCATTATCTATAGACTTTTCTGAAATGTATATGAAATATAAAACTGGGGATATGAAGAGTCTGTCATTAAAGGTTGCACTTGTAATAGTTAAATTATTGGTGGCACTAAATAAAGTTGAATCAAGACTTGTTGACGATATTGCATCAAGTGTTATTTTTGACACAATTCAAAACACTATAAATAAAGGTGATGCAAGCAGTCTTGTTTTCTCAATTTTAAAATCTCTTAATTTAACATTGTTCCTTGATCAAGTAAAATTAAATAAAAATGTTGATATAGTTGTAAATACTATTACACAACAACTTACTACTGCATATGACACCTTGAAATTTAAATCTTTTATGAAATATATGTATTACAAAGCTTTATATGAAGGAAAATAAAATATGTATATAAAAAGATTTATAAAAAAATTATCACTAGTTGCAATGCCTGCCATTTCTTTCCTTTCTGTTAGTACAGCATGCACTAAGAGTGATATTGTTGGGCTAGGAGAAAATGAGAGAGTTTACAAAGAAAATAAGGAAAAGCATGATTCAATTTTTGAAACTATTTTACAATTGCCAAATTCAAATCCAAAAGATATTAATTCATATAAAACATTTACGTCAACTTTTTTAACGAGAAATGATGATAATTATTACTTTTTAACTAGTAGAAATGATTTAAATGATGTTAATCAAAATGAACTAAATATAAGTCTTGCAACTTTGAAGACAAATAATCCAAAACCTTTTTACTTCTTAAGTGGTAAAACTCAATTTAATATAGTTTTAAAAGACGATCATTATTTGGTTTATTCAATCCAAAAAACAAACTTATCAAGCAATTGAAATAATAGAGTTATTAAGGCTCCAAACCATGGTAGTTCACCTTTTTTATACGAAATAAGTCAAAATAATGCTCAATTAGAAACCTTAAATTTTGCTAATACTTCCAAGATATCTAAAAATGATATTTTATCATATACACCAATAGATAATCATATGCTTGTAACTTCCCAGGCTTCTTTTGTAAATTCTAAAACTTTTAATTCGCTTAAGTCAATTATTTCGTCTTTATCAGAAGAGGTTGCTAGAACTGCAGATAAACTATCATATAAAAACCTTTCTTATATTAGCAATCAATTCTTAGGTAGTCCATTATTCTATAATAAAAATATTATTGGTGTTTTGAGTTCATATAAAAATACTAAAAATAACCATGTAACAATGAATATAGTTGATTTTTATATATTTACAGATCAGGATATTAAAAATATAAAAAATGCAATAAATATGGATGGAGTATAATGTTCACGAAATTTAAATTTAAGAATAATGTATTGTCTGAGCAAAACTATAAACTCCTTTATAAAATTGCTTATATTATATTATTTCAAATTTTAGTGTTTATTATTATGCTTATAGTTTTTGGTTTTAGTGATATTTTATCATCTTTAGATACTGATTCTGTAGTGCTTGAACACCCTGAGGGTTATGCATCGTTTTGAGAAGGAGAAAGCCATTCTACCGGTTCAATTTTCACAAGCATATGATTTTATCTTTTGTTAATTTCTGCACCGTATTCTTTTTCTGTAATATTAAGAAAGAGTTTAGCGCCTAAGTTGCAAAAAGATGAATATTTTATCGCCTCAAAATTATCATTTAAATTATATAAGTTTTTGATTTTTTTCTGGCCCTCTATAGCAGTTGCTAAATTGTTAATAAAATCATATTTTCCACCTAAAACATTGACTACCAAGCAATTGATAAAGAAATGAAAAATTATAAATGGAATAAGAGATGTCGTTTTAATTCTTAATTTAATAATTTTAATAACATTAATTATTCTCTCATTTAGTTCTGTTTGGGGTACTTTTCTTGAGTTTTCTTCTGATTGGAAAAGTTTTCTTTTAAGTATTCGCAACCATAATTTATTTATATCATTATGTATTTTTGCATCAATTCATCTTCCTTTTATTTTTATTTCATCTTATTCAGCGGATTTGTATAATGAAATATTACATAAAGAAAATAAGCAATGGACTCAGGTCGCTGGTGTCTTTTTTACCTTTTTTATATATATTAAAGGTTGAAAAAATATATTTCAATTATCAAAAGAATTAAAGAAAATTGAAGATGAATTAATTAACAAAGAAATTACATTTAAAGCATTTTATATAGAAACAATATATAAATTAATATGACAAGTTATCGGGATTTTATCAATTGCTTTAGCTTTTATATTTTATAAAGACTCTGCTTGGATTTTTGCAAATTTTTCAATGAAATCCGTTATGTTCTATATTTTGTTTTGTTTATTTCTAACATATTTAGTATATTTTTCGGCGCGTTATATAGTGAACGTTATTGTATTAACTAGCGAAGATTTAAAACCAATATACAAATTACTTTATTTCATTGATTTATTAATTCCTATTATGTCTGTATACAATATATTAAAATATAGAAAAGCAAAACAATTATTTTTAGGTTAACTTATTTATTTAAAATTCTTTCTAAAACTTAAAATTTTAGAAAGAATTTTATTATATTTCAACGGATTAAAGTTCTTTATTATAAAACATATTAATTGGAAATGTCACATGCAAGTTTTTTTGCATGTGACATTGTTTTTGTCTGCCTTGTAATAAAATAGTTGTATTAATAATTTTTAAAAAATGAAAGGAGACTTTAAAATTATATGAAAAATTTAGAAAAATATATTTGTGTTTTTGACAAATATCGAAAAGAAAATAAATATCAACATTTTAAAATTGAAGAGAATTACAACACTATCTTGAAAATGCAAGGAGCACTTGAGTCGCAACGAAAATTACGATCAGATCAAATCGATCTAGAACAACTTTATAATATTTTACAAGAACTTTCTGAAGGCTTCTCAATCCAAGAAGTAGCTAAGATTTTTAACAGAGACATTCGAAGTATAAAAAGCAAAATTAAAATTATTACAAATCGCAGACCACTTAGTTTAGATAAACAAAATCGCTATGTTTGTCCTAAGTGTTCAAAAAGAGTAATGCGTGTTAAAACTCTTAATTTTACTAAACTATACGAACATTTATTAGGCTATTCATTTGCGAGGCTCTTTTTTGTAAGTGATACAATTAAAGATAAATGAAAGGCCTACAGAAAATATTGGTATAGTGAGCTTAATACATATACTAAAAATAGAAATAAAAAGAATTTGCAGCAAAAAGAAGTTAAGAAATCAGTTACCTATCTTGTAAATTCTTTTAAAAAATTATCCCCTGATGAATTTGCTCCCTCACCTAGTACAATTTATAAAATAATTAAAAAATACCCTTATTTTCTTGATTTTGACCACATTGTTAAAAAATCTGAAGGCAAATATGGCATAAGGAAGAAAAAACAAACCAAACCTAAAACATTAAAATATGCTACGGAAATTTCGAAACGTCCAGCTTATATTAATGATCGCTCTGAACACGGCCATTTTGAATTAGACACCGTTATTGGTAAAATCAATGATACATATTGTATTGTGACGATAATTGAACGGCAAACCAGAATGTCTTATGCTATGCTCTCAAAACGCAACTCCAAAGCTATAAAACAGACTCTTCTAAAACTAATCAAGAAACATAACTTAGACATTAAAACTTTAACAGTTGATAATGGTAGTGAAAATGTCTTATTGCACCAGGTAATTCCAACTGAAAGATTATTTAAATGCCAACCATATAGTTCATGACAAAAAGGTTCAATAGAAAATATGCACCGCTTAATTAGGTATTACATTCCCAAAGGAAAAAGCTTAGATAAATACTCTCAGCAAGAAATTGATTATATGATGAAAAAAATAAATAACTATCGGCAAGTTGTCCGGAAATATAAGATAACTTAAAATTTTTTTAATCCCCCGCCTTTGATTGCAATCAAAGGGGCCTTACTTTTGGCAAAAGTAAGCAAAACCGACGAGAAAACACTGCCGTGTTTTCTGTTTTCTCATACATTTTTTTATCTAAAAATTATGTTAAAATTAAAAGACAATTATTTTGTTAATATCTCGCAAGTGACTTTTCCAAAAAACATTATTATAAAACAATAAATATATATATCAAAATTAAAGTATAATTATTAATAATTAAGCAAAATTATTGAATTTTAATTAACTTTACATAACCATAAGTAAATTTGATTCAATGTAATAATTATAATAACAATTATTTAAAGGAGCATATTAATGACTAAAACAAAAATAAAAATGTTAATATATAAATCTTTTGCACTTATTGGAGCAATAACTCCAGCAATAACCTTTTCTGTCTCTTGTTCTTATATTACTATTAATGAAAGAAAACTTAATGAGCTCCATTATGAAGAAAACAGAAACAAAAATAATTCGGTTTTTGAAACTATTATAAGAGCAAAAAATGGTAATGAGGAATCATATAAAACATTCACATCTACATATTTAAATAATAATAACGGAAAACTTTATTTTATAACAAGTAGAAGTGACTTAAAATAAACTGGGAAATTTTTTTCGGACGGTTTTACCTTCCCCAACCATACCATTTGGCTAAGCCAAACGGAATGCTTTGGGAAGGTTTTTTTTATCTTATTCTTTTATAATTATATCAGTTTATAAATTCTTTGATTTTTTGTGATAATTCAATAAAAGTAAGCCTTTTACAGGTTTGATCAAAATTTGGAAAAATCTCGCTTTTAAGAATTGAAAAGAAATATTCAATTTCACGGTTGTCTAGACTATTGCCAATTCTTGACATTGATATTTTACCTTTTAGCAATTCTATTTTTTTAGTATATTCAACCGACGAATAAGCAGATCCATGGTCAGAATGTAAAATAAAATTTTTTTTGAATTTTGTATTACTGATATTATTCAAAATTAGTTCGGTATCATTTCTAAGTGATAATTCATAGGTCACAAACTTAGTTTTATGGTCGATAATTGCGGATAAATAAATATGATTTTGCTCAATGTCTTTTGGTGCTGGTATGTAGGTCACGTCTGTTGCATATATATTATTGTTGATTGAATTATAATCTCGTTTTACTAAATCAGGCACTTTAACACAAGTATTTTTAGATTCTTTGTTTTTACGTTTTTGTCTAACAAATGTTTTTAAATTAAGTTTTTTCATATAATTCCCAAGGGTTCTAGGATTTATTTGAATATTATATTCTTGGAAAATATATTTAGCAAGCCTCCTTCGTCCATACCTTTCTTTATTTTCGACAAAACTTTTAAAAATTATTTCTTTGTGTTTGACATTTATCTCTTTAGCTTTGTTGTTATCTTTCAATTTCTCATAATATGTGGATCTTGCTATTAAAAAAATTTTTGCCTTGTATTTTGATGAAAGATTTTCAATTTCTTTAATATTTTTAATATCTGCATCAATATTATTTTCATTAAAAATTCGATAGTAGTATTTTATAACTGCATCTTTTTCATCATCTTTAAGAGTATTAATTCATGTATAATCGAGAACTTTCTTTTTCTTTCTCCCAACACCTTTATCTTTCTTGGGTGATTTACCGCTTTGTGATTCTATGTTCATATTTAAATTATACAGTTTTCTTTTCTTTAACATATTTTTCATTGATTCTTTATTTCAGTATGCTTTTCTGATGTCAAAACAGAAATTTTCAAATTCTGCTTTGGTTATTACCAGGTTCAAGTATTTATCGTATAAGTCAAAAATTTTAACTCATTCTTTAGTCTTTAAATGTCTCATAACTACCTCTTTTTCTTTATATTAAAAATATTCGGATTTTGTCCGAATATTTCTTCCCTGTCTAATACACTGTAAATTTTTATATTTTTAATGATCAAGATATTAAAAATATAAAAAATGCAACAAATAACTAGGAGAATTATGAAAGAAAAACTTAAATTCAAAAATTTACTTTTAACAAGTAATAATTATAAATTACTTTATATTATTAGTTTCTTTATTATAATAAAGATAATAGCATATTTAGTATTATTTATCCACTTAGGATTTCTCAATGCTTTCTTTTCTTCATCAGGGGCTGAAACAAAAGTTTTAGTTAATCCTGAAGGTTATTTAACCTTTAGTGAAAGTGAATTACCAGTTAAGGAAACTGGATTAGATTTAAAAACCTTAATTTATGGTGGGATATTACTTTTATCAATGTTTCTATCACTAATATTTAGAAGCCAATTATCAAAGGGTTTAAACAAGGATGTTTATTTTCATGCTTCAAACTTAAATTTAAAAATATATCGTATTTTATTTCTATTTCATCCAATTTTAGCAATTGTTAAATTAATCTCAAAATCTTATAATATTAATCGTACTTTTACAACTAAAGAATTAATTAAAAAATGAAGAATTATTAATTCTTTCCGTGACACCTTTGGAATTTTATTTGCATTAATGCTGGTTGGGATATTTGTAATAGTGGGTACAAATTCTATATATGTAATATCAGATCATTACTCCACAAACATAATATATAATATAATGTTATCTATATTAGTTCCTACTATATTAGTTGGTGGGTCAATTATAGTAATTATCTCTTATCCTTTTATGTATATTTCAGCTTGTTCTGCAGAACTATATAACGAAATAATCATTAAAGAAAACAAGCAGTGGAAAAAATCTCCCTACTTATTTTTTGCAAGCTTCCCCTACATTGTAGCTTGATCAAATGTAAACAATTTAGCAAAAGAAATAAAAGATAGAGAACAAGAATCAAATGATATCAATATTACAAAACATATGCTTTATTTAGAAACTATTTATAAATTAATTTGGCATGTATTTGGATTTTTATCTTTTATATTAGCTTTAAACTGGGAAATTTTTTTCGGACGGTTTTACCTTCCCCAACCATACCATTTGGCTAAGCCAAACGGAATGCTTTGGGAAGGTTTTTTTTATCTTATTCTTTTATAATTATATCAGTTTATAAATTCTTTGATTTTTTGTGATAATTCAATAAAAGTAAGCCTTTTACAGGTTTGATCAAAATTTGGAAAAATCTCGCTTTTAAGAATTGAAAAGAAATATTCAATTTCACGGTTGTCTAGACTATTGCCAATTCTTGACATTGATATTTTACCTTTTAGCAATTCTATTTTTTTAGTATATTCAACCGACGAATAAGCAGATCCATGGTCAGAATGTAAAATAAAATTTTTTTTGAATTTTGTATTACTGATATTATTCAAAATTAGTTCGGTATCATTTCTAAGTGATAATTCATAGGTCACAAACTTAGTTTTATGGTCGATAATTGCGGATAAATAAATATGATTTTGCTCAATGTCTTTTGGTGCTGGTATGTAGGTCACGTCTGTTGCATATATATTATTGTTGATTGAATTATAATCTCGTTTTACTAAATCAGGCACTTTAACACAAGTATTTTTAGATTCTTTGTTTTTACGTTTTTGTCTAACAAATGTTTTTAAATTAAGTTTTTTCATATAATTCCCAAGGGTTCTAGGATTTATTTGAATATTATATTCTTGGAAAATATATTTAGCAAGCCTCCTTCGTCCATACCTTTCTTTATTTTCGACAAAACTTTTAAAAATTATTTCTTTGTGTTTGACATTTATCTCTTTAGCTTTGTTGTTATCTTTCAATTTCTCATAATATGTGGATCTTGCTATTAAAAAAATTTTTGCCTTGTATTTTGATGAAAGATTTTCAATTTCTTTAATATTTTTAATATCTGCATCAATATTATTTTCATTAAAAATTCGATAGTAGTATTTTATAACTGCATCTTTTTCATCATCTTTAAGAGTATTAATTCATGTATAATCGAGAACTTTCTTTTTCTTTCTCCCAACACCTTTATCTTTCTTGGGTGATTTACCGCTTTGTGATTCTATGTTCATATTTAAATTATACAGTTTTCTTTTCTTTAACATATTTTTCATTGATTCTTTATTTCAGTATGCTTTTCTGATGTCAAAACAGAAATTTTCAAATTCTGCTTTGGTTATTACCAGGTTCAAGTATTTATCGTATAAGTCAAAAATTTTAACTCATTCTTTAGTCTTTAAATGTCTCATAACTACCTCTTTTTCTTTATATTAAAAATATTCGGATTTTGTCCGAATATTTCTTCCCTGTCTACTTTTGGTGTGTTTTATAACCAAATAGTTTTATTTCAATATTTTGATTTAAACCATCTTTTCTTTATTATTTTTATAGTTTTCTTTAGTATTTATTTAATTAGATTTATTCCTAATTATATTTCTGTTTTTTCCTTGCTAGATTTTAAAGAACCTAAAATAAAACTTCTTTATTTCATTGATTTGGTTATCCCTATAGTTTCAATTCGTAATATTTTAAATTATCGTAAGAATAAAGTAATTTTTGGAGTAAAGGAAGTTTAAAAAGTTTTCAATTATTTTAAAATAAGATAACAACATTTGCATTAATAGCAAATGTTGTTTTTTAGATAAAATATGTTAAAATTAAAACATAATTATTTTGTTAATATTTCGCGTGTTACTTTTCCAAAAATCAAAAATAAATAAAAATTAAAAAATCTTTTAATATTTAAAAAAATATAGTATAATAATAAAGCATTTTTGCAAATGGCACTATAGCCAAATGGCCAAGGCATGGGTCTGCAAAACCTTGAGTACGGGTTCGAATCCCGTTAGTGCCTCCATTAAGTTTATATGCGTCCGTAGCTCAATTGGACAGAGTGTTAGGTTACGGCCCTAAAGGTTGCGGGTTCGACTCCTGCCGGGCGCGCCAATTTATAATATAAGATATGACGGGTTATCACCTGTCTTTTTTATAAAATAAACATTTAGTAAATATATTATAATATTTGTTAATTTATTTACTAAATGTTTAAAAAAATATGTTAATCTTATATAACATGAGGAGTTAATATGGAAAAAATTAAACTTGGTTTTACAAATGATAGTTTTAAAGATAATGGCAGTTTTTACCAAATAAAAAAACTTAATAAATTCAACCATAAATTAGATTATAACTTATTAAAAGATTTTGAATTTGTACCAAAATTACTAGAAAACAGTGAAAAATTTATAAGATGACAATGAATAGAATCACAAGAAATTGAATTTGACGAGTTGCAGTTAAAAGAAATTGCACAAAATTTTTTAAAGTTGCATAATTCGCAGTTAAAATTTCCAAAATCAAACCATGCCCAAAGAGTTAAAGAATACAGAAATATCTTAAAACAAAAAAATATAAATATTGAAATATTAAATAAATATTACAGACGGATAAATAATATTTTAGCTCATAGTGAGAATAATAGACCGCTACATAACGATTTATATAAAGGTAACTTATTGTTAGATAAAAAAACCAATAAAATATTATTTATTGATTGAGAATATGCTTCAATGGGTGATAAGCATTTTGATCTAGCTTATTTTATTTGTGGATCATTTTTAACTAAAGAACAAGAAAAAATCTTTTTAGATGAATATGATATGTATTGAGAAGAATATTTGGTTCAACAAAAGATTTTAGTATATTATTTAACAATTTTATGGATTCATGCTCAAGATATTATGCCTTTCAGTGATGAATACTGTATTGCAAAACTAGAAGAAACGGTTCAAGAATATGATTATTTAAAAAAGAATAATTTATTTAGAAATTAAATAATTATTGGATAAAAGCAAGGATATTTACCCTTGCTTTTATTTTAATGATTTTTTAATTTCTTTCCATGGATATGGAAATTCGCTAGGGGTTGATCTATTTTTAGTTATTATAACAATTTTATTTTCCCGCGTATCATTTGTTAATATCAAATCTTCTATTTTTAAACTATAATTAAGTTTTTGTAAAATATCTTGAGCATCATTTATCTCATCTTGGTATTTTTTACTTTTTAGCAAAATCATTTGTCCTTTAACTTTTACTAAGTGAAATGAAGACATTAATAAACCCCTTATACTTGAAACAGCCCTTGCAGTAACTATATCGAATAAATTCTTCTCTTTAACATCTTCAACTCTTGTTTGTTTTATTTCTACATAACTTCTTAAATTTAATTCATCGATTACGAAATTTAAGAAGTTAACTCTTTTTTGCAATGGTTCATAAATATAAACTTTGTTTTGAGGTTTAGTTAAAACATAAGGAATTGAAGGAAAACCTGCTCCTGCCCCAATATCTAAAATTGTGGTATTTTGTTTATCCTTTGTAATTTGCAGCATAAAAATCAAGGATTCTCAAATACCTTCTTCTCACAGTTTTTCACCGCTAAAACCAGTTAAATTCATAACTTTATTTTTTTCTTCAATTAACTTTACATATCTTTCAAATAAACCAAAGTCTCAAGTATTTACTAAACATAAATCTTTTATTTTTTCTTTGTATGTTTTTACTTGCATAATAAATATTATAAATGCATTTTATTTTTTATTTACGTAATTTTATTTTTTTTGTATAATACATAAGTTACTTTTAATAGTAACCGTTCCAAAAAGGTTTAAGCAGTATATAACTCACCTTAAGGACGAGCCACTTATTGGAGGTATTGCATGTTAGCAATTATCGAAACCGGTGGGAAACAACTTCTAGTTAAAGAAGGTCAAACAATTTTTGTTGAAAAACTTGAAGGTCAAGAAGGATCAGAAGTAAAATTTGATAAAGTTCTTCTTGTTGTTACTGAAAAAAGTTCAAAAGTTGGATCTCCTTTAGTTAAAAACGCTTTTGTAACAGGTGTTATTGAAAAACAAGGTAAAGCAAAGAAAATTGTTGTATATCGTCACAATGCAAAATCAACTCACAAAAGAAAACTTGGTCACCGCCAACCCTACACACGTATTAAAATAACTTCAATCAAAGGATAATTAGAAAATGGCAAAGACAAAAGCCGGTGGTTCTACTAAGAACGGTCGTGATTCGCATTCTAAACGTTTAGGTGCAAAATTAGGTGATGGACAATTCGCTACAGCTGGATCAATTATTTACCGTCAAAGAGGTACTAAAATTCATGCTGGTGAGAATGTTGGTCGTGGTTCAGATGATACCCTTTACACTTTAATTACAGGTTACATTAAATACGAAAGCAAAAGAAATAGAAAGTATGTTTCAGTATACACCGAAAAACATACAAAATAAATATAAATAAAATGCAAGTTATTTCTAACTTGTTTTTTATTTATATTTGAATAGTTTCAGCTATATAAGTAATTAATTTAACTCCAGATTTAATTAATTCATTATTTCCATCACTAATCCCATAACCTGGGAAACAAAAGACCTCTTTTCCAATGTCTAGAAAATAATTAACTAAATTATGGGTTTTAGATTTTTCTTTTGATGAAAAATAAATTAGTTGATCTGAAAGTAAAGCTGCAAAATAATTATCACTTTTAAAATTTTCATACTGTACAGTATAGTTTATCGGATATTTACTAATAACTAATTCTTTATTTAGATCAATATTCTCAAAGTTGAACTTATCAAGTCCGCATTTTGCAATATGGATGATTGTTCCACCATATTTTTTGTATTGTTTAATGAATTCAAGTTCAGTATATTTATAACCATTTGTTACTAAGGTTGTTGTTTTCACTAGTTGTTCAATATTATCCTGAATATATTTTTGTGTAAAAGTATTATGTGTTTCATTAACTAGATAAACTTTTTGACGATTTGTTAAAATTTCTTTATTGCCTTTATAAAAGATAATGAATGGTGGTTGATTCCCTAATAATACATTATTTGGATATATATTATCCATAAGTGTTAAATATTTAATGTCATGCTCTTTATATTTATTTTTTAATTCTTGTAATTTAGTTTCGTCTATTTTTTCTGTGTTTTTAATTGCTTGATAAATTCTGCCAATATCACCTGCATATACGTCCGTAAAATAAAATAATATATCACTCATGATTCTCCATATTATTGTTATTAAGTTTAACTAAAAGAACTAAAAATAAACAAAATATATTTATAAATTAATCAAGAAATTATTATAAATCATAAAAATAAAGATGAATAGAGAAAAATAGTGAACCACCTAAGTTTTACCAATTAATTTGGGGTAACTTAGGGGGTTCACTATATTATCTTGTATATGATTTTATTTGTGAAATTATAATTTGTATATCTATTATTTTAATTATCTTCTCTTTGGCTTGAGAATAAATCGAAATTATTATTTTCACTTTCACTAGCATCAATATAATTAAAATCATCCATTTTAGGTAAATCTCTTAAAGAAGTTAAACGAAAGTGATCGTAAAATTTACTAGTTACACCATATAAAATTGGTTTTCCTGGAGTTGGTGAAACTCCAACTTCTTCTACTACTCCTTTTTGGACTAAATTATTAATAATTTGGTCTGATGAAGCACCGCCACGTATTTTTGTAATTTGAGATTTAGTAATTGGCTGCTTATAAGCAATAATTCCAGCAACTTCAATTGCTGCATTTGATAATTTATTAGGGCGTACGATAGTAACTAATTTTGAAACATAATCTTTGACTGATTCACGTGTTGCTAATTTGTAAATTTCATCATAAACAACAACCTTTAGTCCACGATCTTCTGAATTATAAGCTTTATGAAAATCTTGCATAACTTTTTTAGCTTCTATTACGTTATTAAGATTAAAAACTAATTTCACTTGTTCTAAAGTTAAGCCAGCATCTCCTTGAATATACAAAAGTGACTCTAAAATTTTATTTTTCATTGTAATATTCTCCCCGTGTTATGTATATAATATCAAATTGTTTGTCTTGGTGAATTACTAAGTATTGTCTTCTGGCTAAATCTAATAGAGCGATTAAGGTAATTACAAAGTATTGGATTGAGGGTTGTTTAAATATTTCTTCGAATTCAACACGTTCTTTTTGATCTAACAATCCCCTAATAAAAGGAAACATTTCAGCTGGTGTAACATTAACTTTTTCTAATTTTGTTTTTCTTAATTCTTTTGCATAAACTCTTTCAAACATACGCCGCAATGTTGTAATTAGTGTCATTGGACTAGAATGTCCGTCAAGTTTACTTTGGTCATTATCTAAAATAAAGTTAACAATATCACTTGGTGGTTTAATATAAATATTATTCCGATTTTCTTGAAAAGTTTTTAAGGCTAATTGAATATCTTTAAATTGTTGATATTCAATTAATTCTTGTAAAAAGACTTTCTTTTCTTCTTCAACTTCTAAAATAACTTCAGGATCTTGAAGCAACATTTTTGCTTTTAGGTTAATCATTGTTGAAGCCATTAATAAATAATCGGCAGCTATATCAATTTCTTGCTCTTTGATTTGATTAATAATAGCGATATATTGAGTTGCTAATTCAATTAAATCGATATTCATAATATCGATTTTTTTATCTTTAATTAGATCTAAAAGTAAATCTAAAGGACCATCGAACACTTCCTTAATTTTAAAGTGGTAGTCTGAAGAATAATCTATAGTTTTAATTTTTTTCATTTTGTTTGTTTATTTCAGCTGTAATAAGGTTTTTAACACGTTGTGCAATAGCTTGTGGTTCTTGACCAATAATATCTCTTGCTTTAATTAATGGTAAAAATGTTAGTGTAACTTTACTTCTTGAAGTCTTTGAACTATTAAAAGAATCTAATGCTCCGTTAATTGCAACAGGGACAATCGGCAAGAATTTTTGAACTGCAATTTTAAATGCTCCTGCCTTAAAGTCGCCAAGCTCAGGAGTCTTGATACGATGTGCTTCAGGGAAAATAATTCCAAAAGTTTTCTTTTCACGAATATAATCACCAAAAGCATTTAAGGTCTTAAGGCTGTTACGAAAATCATTAGGATCTAACAAGAATGTATCTAATAGTTTTAAAGCATGTTTAGTAGTAAGAGATTTATCTAATTCATTTTTAGCAACAAATGTGGGTATACGCTGGTCAATATTTTCAAGGTGGGCCTCTTTTTCTAAAGCCACCAGCAATGCTAAAACATCAGTATATGATTTATGATTTGGCACAATCAATACAGGTCCTGTCTTAGGTAAATTATCAATACCTTTAACATTTACATCAATATTATAAAGTTTCAAGGCTTTCTTTGCCAATCTGGCTAATTTATTATATCTATCATAACCAGGCACAAAATCTGGTGTTTTAATATACTTTTTAGCTAACTTTCTAATTGAAAGAAATCTAAAAAATCATGGTATAGCAAATAAAACCATTTTTAACTTTGGAATTATAGTCATAAAACTCCTTTTAATTTTTAATTTTAACAACAAATGCTATTAATCAATCACCCTCATGGCTAATTGAAATGGCAAAATCTTGAAATGTTCAACGATTATTATTTTTTAACGGTTCTATTTTAGAAAATTCAAAATATTGATTATCAGCTTTAAAGATAGCTTCTTTAATAGCCCAGGATCTTGCTAAAAATAAAGCTTGCTCGGATGGTTCTTTTAAGTTTTGAAATTTTTCAAATTCTATCTCTGATAAAATACGTTTTGCAAATCGAATTGATTTATTATTGAACCGTGAGATGCGTGTTAAGTCTACGCCATTTAATAGCAACATAGTATATTAAATTTTAACATATTTAAAGATGTATAAATCAAAATTACTTAATTTTAATCTCAAAAGGATTTAAATCATTAATAATTCCGAAAAAAATTCTGGTTCAATACATGATTTGGATAAATTCTCCATATGCTTCCTCATTTTGTTTTGCAAACTCAATGTCAATACTAGTGGTGGTGTTATTATATGAAAGTAAATAATTATTAAACACTTGATGACTTATATTTTTTAAATGATTTAATGTATGATCTTGTTCATAATTTAATAAATCATCATACTGAACATCAGTAGTGCCTTGAAAATCTAAATTATTTTGATTTAGTTTTAAATAGATAATTGCCTTTGACAATTTACTAGTTAACATAGCTTGGCCAATTTTTGAAATATCTGATGGGAAAGTTAAGTAATCACAGAATACTTTACAAGGTTCTAAAATTGGTTTAAAAAAGTTCATTATTGATTTAGTACTTTGATCAAGATTTTTATCATATGAGATAAATAAATTTAGTTTAATAAATTCTTTATGACCTAAATTAAAATTAGTTAAAAACCATGCCAATTTTAAAGCTAAATTAATGGTTAAATCATATTCATAAATAATATGTTGATCCTTAGAATACCCTGCAACTAATTTTTTAATGTTAATGCCTTGGGTTGCTAGTAAAGTTAAGGTAAGGTCATTAAAAAAGTAAAAAGAATGATTTAAATCAGATGATATTGCACGAATATTTTTATTAGGGATTTTATGATTTTTTAAATAACTTAGTCATTCTTTTTTGCCTAAGAAGTAAATTAATTTATCAATTAGAAAATGACTTGACCTTTCGCTAAATTTAGACATAAGGATATTTACGATATCTTTATTTTTATGCTCTGATAAATCATAAAAACCATCTGCAAAGCAAATTGCTATATTGTTATTTTCGTCTTGATCAAAATATTTATCTAATTTTTGTTTAATTACATACAGTTGATCTTGACCATTGATAAAATGCAGCATAATTCGTTTTTGGTTTGTGTAGTTATTTTTACCTAAGATAAAACTTATTGTGCTTTTAATTAAGTTTCTCGTCATATGTGAAGCAAAAACAATTAAGTGCTTAACACCATTATTATAAATATTGTTACAAAATTTAATAATGGAGTTGATTCCATTAATTGAATAATTAACAGCTATATCATCAAAATTTAAATATTCTGAACCTTTAAAATTTAGAGACTTAATTTTTTGTATTATTTCTTTGTTTTGTTCAAAATATGCTTGAGTATCTATATCATATCCTTTAATATTTATTTTACCCATTATTTATGTTCTCTTTTGCTTTTTATATTTATTAATGATTAATTGATTGTAGTTTGACAATGCTTTAAACCCACCGGGAGTTTTTTGCAATTTGGAATTTATTTTAGCTTTTGATTCATTGGGGTGGTTACGTTTAAAACTACCATAACAAATTTTGTTCTTTTTTTTGTCTATTGTACAGTTTAAGTGTACGAAATTAATAGTATCTCCTACTGAAAAAAATGTAAATAAATTTTTGTTTGGATAATCAGAAACTTCATTATAGTTTATTTTGTAAGTGGTACCTTGTTTGGTTTGCAAGGTTATATTTTTATAAGTTATTTTTTTTATTTTCGCTATAACAATATCTCCATTTTCGTATTTTGTAATCATAATTACATTATACCTGAAAATTATTAGAATATAGTAAGTTTTACATTTGTAAAAAATGGCTTATTTGGTATAATTTTAATATTATTTTATATATTTACATATTTGGAGGTTATCTAGAAGTTATGAACAAAAATTATAATCATTTAGAAGTTGAAAAAGATATTGAAAAAAAATGAAGAGATAAAAAATATTTTATTACTCATAATAAAAAATTAAAAGCATTTACAATTTTGTTACCACCACCTAATGTGACCGGTAAATTACATTTAGGTCATGCACTAGATGTATATATTCCAGATACAATTATAAGGTATAAAAAATTAAAAGGTTACGATGTAATGTGGATTCCCGGTATGGATCATGCTGGGATTGCAACACAAACTAAAGTGGAAGATGTGATTTATAAACAAACGGGGCAAACTCGCCACGATTTAGGTCGAGAAAAGTTTTTAGAACAAGTTTGAGCATGGAAAGACGAATATGCCAATTTATTTAGAAAACAATGAGCCAGGGTTGGCCTTGCATTAGATTATGAAAATGAACGTTTTACTTTAGATAAAGATGCTAGTAATGCTGTGCAAAGTGTATTTATTAAACTATATGAAAAAGGTTATATTTACCGGGGAGTTAAAGCTGTGCACTGGGATATTCAGTTACAAACTGCAATATCAAACATTGAAGTAATTAATGAGCCAACCACTCAGATTATGTACTATATTAAGTATAAGGTTTTTGAAACTAACGAGGATTTAATAGTTGCAACAGTGCGTCCTGAAACTTTACTTAGTGATATTGCAATTGTTTATAACCCAATGGATCAAAAATACAAAAAATATAAAAACCTTCATGTTGTTCATCCCTTAACGCAGAAAGTTTTACCAATCATAGAAGATGAATATGTTGATCCAGATTTTGGAACAGGGTTAATGAAACTTTCTGCACATGCTGATGCGGATATCGAAATTATTCAAAAATTAGGATTGGAAATTATTGAATCAATTGATAAAAATGGCTTTATTAATTATCCAAATACTAAATTTTATGGGTTAGAGAGATTTCAAGCCCGCACAGAAATTGCTAAATATTTAGAAGAGCATAACTTTATTTTTAAAAAAGAAGAAGTAACTTCAAATGTCTCAATTTCTGATCGTAGTAAAAGTGTTACTGAAATTTTAGTTTTACCTCAATGATTTGTTAAAATGGATGATTTAAAAGATTTAATTATTAAAAATATGAAATCAAAGGACCAAGTCAAGTTTTATCCAAAACGCTTAAAACACACAATGCAACAATGAATGGATAAAATCCATGATTGAAACATTTCACGCCAAATTTGATGAGGTCATCGGGTTCCTGCTTGGTATAAAGAAAATCAAATTAAAGTTCAAGTTGATAGTCCAGGTGAAGGTTGAAAACAAGATGAAGATGTTTTAGATACTTGGTTTTCTTCAGGCATTGCACCATTTACATTTATGGGTTGGCCAAATAATACCAAAATGCTTGAAAGATATTATCCGACTAGTTTATTAGTAACAGGTTACGACATTATTTTCTTTTGAGTTGCTCGAATGTACTTTATGGGTCTTGAGTTTATGAAACAAAAACCATTTAAGGAATTATTATTCCATGGTTTAATTCGGGATGAAAAAGGGCAAAAAATGTCTAAATCATTAAATAATGGTGTGGATCCTATGGATTTAATTGATCAATATGGATCAGATTCCTTGCGTTGGTTTTTATTAACAAATACCTCTCCAGGAATGGATATTAGATTTTCAACTCAAAAAGTTGAAAGTGCTTGAAGACTTAATAATAAACTTTGAAATATTGCTAATTATATTCAAAGTTTACCAGATAATCCATCTAAAGAAAAAACACCATATGATTATTGAATCTTAGATAAATTAGCGAATTTATCTAAGAAAATTACAAAATTAATTAAACAATATGAATTTGCAATCATTGGTTCTGAAATTTACAAATTTATTTTTAACTACTTAAGCAGCTGATATATTGAGTTTTTAAAGTCAACTCAAAATAAATATGTAGCTCTTAACATCTTGAGTAAAACCTTAATTGTTTTACATCCGTTTTTACCATTTATAACTGACCGTTTATATTCAGAAATATATCATGCTGAATTATTGGAACAAAAAATGCCAATGCTTCGCTCTTATGATTTTGTTAGTAGCATAGATGAAGTTATTGAACTAGTTACTGCATTAAGAAAATACCGCGATGATATGCAAATTTCGAAAAAAGATCTTTTAGAATATTGATATTCTAGAAAAATTGAGCCTAAGTGAATTGAGATTATTAACCGTATGGCTAATGCAAAATTAACCCAGAACGAGGATTATTTAATTTCTATTAATAAAGAAAGTTTATTTATTAAGCAATCAAGTGAATTAAAAAACAAAAATAAACTAGAATTAATTGAAAAAATTAAATATCTTGAATCTGAGGTAAAAAGATCGCAAAACATTTTAGCAAATCAAAGATTTGTGCAAACAGCTCCGCCAGAGAAAGTCGAAGCAGAACGTTTAAAATTAGATAAATACACTAGTGAACTAAATAAATATATGGAGGAATTAAAATGCAAATATTAAGTGGCAAAGAATTAGCAAAGCTAGAAACTGAAAAAATTAAACAAGAACTAGAATCTTTAAATTTCCCCCGCCGCCCAATTTTATCGATAGTTCAAGTTGGTGATAATGAAGCCTCTAATAAATATATTAATGCTAAATTAAAAAAATGTGAAGAAGTCGGAGTTGAAGGAAGATTGCATAAGTTTGATGAAAAAATTACACAAAATTCTCTTCTGAAAAAACTCGATTTAATTAATTTAGAATCAGATGGTGTAATTGTACAATTGCCATTGCCTAAACATATCCCAACCCAAGTTATTTTGGATTCAATTCCATTTGAAAAAGATGTTGATGGTTTATCAACTCGTAATGAATTTAAACTATACAACCGTAAAGAAGAGAAATGCTTTGTTCCAGCAACGGCCCGTGCCGTTATGGAAATAATGGATCATTACAACATTAATTACAAAAAAGATGTTAAGGTTTGTGTTGTGGGGCGCTCGCACCTAGTAGGCAAACCAATTGCCCATTTAATTAAGAAATATGGTGTAGATGTGGCTACATTTAATGAAAAAACTGGCATTAAAGGTGTTGAATCTGGCGATGTTGTCATAGTGGCTATTGGTGTTGCTAAGTATATCAAAGCCGAAAATATTAAAGAAGGTGCCGTGGTTATTGATATTGGCATTAATTTAGATAATAAATTAACAAAAGAGTTACATGGTGATGTAGATTTTGAATCGGTTAAAGATAAAGTATCAGCCATAACACCAGTACCTGGTGGGGTTGGTCCTATGACAGTAGTTTGTTTACTTAAAAACTTAATTGATGCAATTAAATAATTAAAAGGAGAAATATGAAAAAAATTGCTATTTTAACTTCTGGTGGTGATGCCCCAGGAATGAATAATGCCGTTAGAGCAATTGCGAAGCATGCTAAAGCAAATAATTTAGATGCATACTTAGTGTATGAAGGGTATAAAGGTTTATATAGCAATAATATAGTGCCTGCAGATACAGTAGATCTTGATGCTTATATTAACCAAGGGGGAACTTGCATTTACTCAGCTCGTTTTCCTGAATTTAAAGATCCACAAGTAAGAGAAGTTGCTATTAACAATCTAAAAAGCTTAGGAATTGAGGCCTTAGTTGTTATTGGTGGTGATGGAAGTTACCGAGGTGCTCAATTACTTCACGAAGCGGGAGTAAAAACAATTGGCTTACCTGGAACTATTGATAATGATATTGCTGCTACTGATTATACAATTGGTTATGATACAGCTTTAAATACAATTGTTGATGCAATTGATAAAATTAGGGATACTGCTAAAAGTCACCAAAGAATTATGATTGTTGAAGTAATGGGTAATGGTTGCGGTGATTTAGCTCTTTACTCGGGTTTAGCTACTGGTGCTGAAATTATTGCCTCAAACCAATATAAATTAACTCCAGGGCAAATTGCAGCAAGTGCTCTTGAATTAACAAAGCAACCTAACAGACGCAGTATCATAATTGTTGTTTCAGAAAAATGTTATGATATCAAAGCATTAGAAAAATTAGTACAAGAAACAACTGGATGAGATACTCGCAGCAATCCTCTAAACCATATTCAAAGAGGCGGAACTCCTAGTGCCCAAGAAAGAATCTTAGCTTCATTGCTTGGTCAAAAAGCAGTTGATTTTCTTTTAGAAGGTCGTTCAGGTATTTCGGTTGGTATTATTAATAATGATATTGTTGGTATTCCAATTCTAGAAGCTTTATCTATGGAAAATGCTTCTAAAAATAAATTTGTCCAAAAAGCAATAAAATTTAACAAATTAAACCAATCTAAATAGTGAATAAAACACTTATGCACTGCATAAGTGTTTTTTAGTAAACATAAAAATAAACTATACAAATGATTTAGGATTAAATTTAGAAATTAGAAAGGTATTATTATAATGAGAAAATTTATAAAAGGTTATTGATTAATAAATAAAGGAAAAATAAAAATGAATTTGAGTAAAGTAATATAAAGTTATAAGAAGTAATTATTTTTATTGATATATATATATATATATATATATATATATATCAATAAAAAAGGAAATATTATTATTTGTCTTTCTAAATATCTAAAATTTAATTATATTTTTAAAATAAATGGCGGAACAGAGAGGATTTGAACCTCCGCGGGAGTTGCCTCCCCTACAGTCTTAGCAGGACCGCCTCTTCAGCCTCTTGAGTACTGTTCCAAATATGCATATATTATACACTATTTTTTAAATATGTAAACATTTCTTTAAAAAATATTGATATTATGGTTTTTAGAAGTATAAGAAAATTTTTAGGCATTTTATATTTGGAATTAATAGGCTTTAAATTAGTAATTTACAATATAAGTATGTTATTTAAAAAGTTAGTATCAAGTTGCATAGTCAAATTTTTTAGTACTTTAACATTCACTCTCTAAATTAATTAAAATTATACAAATCTTCAAGGGTTGTGGAAAAAATACAAAAAAAACAGAAATAATAATAATAATAATAATAATAATATATAATATGTACAGATTTAAAACTTAATTATTATTTGTTTTTTGGAAAAGTCACTTGCGAGATATTAACAAAATAATTGTCTTTTAATTTTAACATAATTTTTAGATAAAAAAATGTATGAGAAAACAGAAAACACGGCAGTGTTTTCTCGTCGGTTTTGCTTACTTTTGCCAAAAGTAAGGCCCCTTTGATTGCAATCAAAGGCGGGGGATTAAAAAAATTTTAAGTTATCTTATATTTCCGGACAACTTGCCGATAGTTATTTATTTTTTTCATCATATAATCAATTTCTTGCTGAGAGTATTTATCTAAGCTTTTTCCTTTGGGAATGTAATACCTAATTAAGCGGTGCATATTTTCTATTGAACCTTTTTGTCATGAACTATATGGTTGGCATTTAAATAATCTTTCAGTTGGAATTACCTGGTGCAATAAGACATTTTCACTACCATTATCAACTGTTAAAGTTTTAATGTCTAAGTTATGTTTCTTGATTAGTTTTAGAAGAGTCTGTTTTATAGCTTTGGAGTTGCGTTTTGAGAGCATAGCATAAGACATTCTGGTTTGCCGTTCAATTATCGTCACAATACAATATGTATCATTGATTTTACCAATAACGGTGTCTAATTCAAAATGGCCGTGTTCAGAGCGATCATTAATATAAGCTGGACGTTTCGAAATTTCCGTAGCATATTTTAATGTTTTAGGTTTGGTTTGTTTTTTCTTCCTTATGCCATATTTGCCTTCAGATTTTTTAACAATGTGGTCAAAATCAAGAAAATAAGGGTATTTTTTAATTATTTTATAAATTGTACTAGGTGAGGGAGCAAATTCATCAGGGGATAATTTTTTAAAAGAATTTACAAGATAGGTAACTGATTTCTTAACTTCTTTTTGCTGCAAATTCTTTTTATTTCTATTTTTAGTATATGTATTAAGCTCACTATACCAATATTTTCTGTAGGCCTTTCATTTATCTTTAATTGTATCACTTACAAAAAAGAGCCTCGCAAATGAATAGCCTAATAAATGTTCGTATAGTTTAGTAAAATTAAGAGTTTTAACACGCATTACTCTTTTTGAACACTTAGGACAAACATAGCGATTTTGTTTATCTAAACTAAGTGGTCTGCGATTTGTAATAATTTTAATTTTGCTTTTTATACTTCGAATGTCTCTGTTAAAAATCTTAGCTACTTCTTGGATTGAGAAGCCTTCAGAAAGTTCTTGTAAAATATTATAAAGTTGTTCTAGATCGATTTGATCTGATCGTAATTTTCGTTGCGACTCAAGTGCTCCTTGCATTTTCAAGATAGTGTTGTAATTCTCTTCAATTTTAAAATGTTGATATTTATTTTCTTTTCGATATTTGTCAAAAACACAAATATATTTTTCTAAATTTTTCATATAATTTTAAAGTCTCCTTTCATTTTTTAAAAATTATTAATACAACTATTTTATTACAAGGCAGACAAAAACAATGTCACATGCAAAAAAACTTGCATGTGACATTTCCAATTAATACTTAATTATTATTTTTGTTTTAATAATATTTGTTTTTAAATCAATTTATTACTAAAACGAAAGGAATAATATGCAAAAATTTGATTGAGACAATGTCTCAAAAGAAGTTACCGAAGCATTAGGTGGTAAAGAAAATATTAAAGAATATTTCAACTGTGCCACAAGACTTAGAGTGTATGTGCATGACGATTCTAAAATAGACATGAAAACACTTTCAAAAGTCGCACTTGCAAAAGGAGCTTCTCGTGACGGTGATCAATTGCAAGTTATTTATGGTCCTGGAACTGTAAATAAAGTAATTGATAACTTAAGAAACTATTTATCAGATACAAAAACCCAAACAACAACACAAGCTAGAAAACAAGTTCTTTGAAACAAAGAATTATCATTTAAAAGCAATGCCTTTTTATTAATCAGATGACTTGTTAGATCGTTTTCTGAAATCTTCGTACCTTTAATTCCTGTCTTTATTGCAGGCGGTATTTCATTAGCATTATCTTCATTTATTTCAACAGTTGCTTCTGGTACTTCTGCAACAGCAGCTAAAAACTTTTTTGATTTAATTGGGGGTGCTATTCTTGGTGGTTTACCTGCTTTTGTAGGATATACTGCAATGAAAAAATTTGGAGGAAATCCATTCTTAGGGTTAGCAATCGGTCTAACAATGATTTCACCAGCCCTTGTTAATGGATGAAGTTCATCAAATAAAGAAGCTGTTGAGGGGGCTTTTGCCTTGTTCCCTAAGTTACCTGAATTTTTCCAATGAAAATTCATAGGTTACCAAGCCCAAATTTTCCCAGTGTTATTAATCATTGCTTTAGCATTCTATATTGAAAAATTACTCAAACAATATACACCAGAAGCTTTAGCAATCGTAGTAGTTCCGTTATTTACCGTAGGCATTAGCGTCTTCTTTGGATTCTGATTTGTTGGACCAATTGGAAGATATATTGGAATTGGTATTGGATATGCAGCAAATGCAATCTTTACATATACTAATTTCCCAGGCTTTGGTTTAGGTGGGTTATTAATTGGAATGGCTTACCCATTCATTGTTGTAACTGGATTGCATCAAGGATTTACTGCTATCGAAGCTCAATTAATTACTTCACAAGGATTTACTTGAATTACTTCAATTGCAACAGTATCTAATATTGCACAAGGAGTTGCAGCTCTTACAATGTTTGGTCTTTTATACAAAAAATCACAAAAATTAGCTTCTTCATCACTTTCATCTGGTATTGCAGCTAATTTAGGTATTACTGAACCTGCTATGTTTGGAACAAACATTCCATTATTCTTCCCAATGCTTGCAGCTTCTATTGGAGCAGGTATTGGTGGATATTGAGTAGGTATGTCACAATCTGTAGCTAGTTCACTTGGTTCAGCTTCATGATTAGGATTTATCCAATTCTCACCTGTAAAAAGTGATAAATTATTAGCTTACTATACAGAATATGAAAAACTGGTTCCATGAGGAAATAAAATGTTCTTCCATAGAGCATTATCACCGTTAGGTAATATTGCAATTGCTTCTGTAATTTCTTCAATTGTATCTAGTTCATTAACATTTGTATTTGCAAAAACATTTGGTAAAGAAACACTCAAAAACTTTATTAAAGAACATGAAAAAGCTTAAACCTGTTAATTACAAAGATAAGCAAAGAAAATTAGATCAAATCAAGCAACAAAATACAGGTAAAACCTATGTATATACCGATGCATTGTTGCCTGAATTAACTAATAAATTAAAACAAGCCAAAGGTGATGTTTATTTTAATAAGCTTCACCTTTCTTCATTTTCAGGTTTGATTAATGACCCAAATAATTTTGTTTATCATAATGATGAATATTATATTTTTTACCAATGAAATCCGTTTAGTCCAATCCACGCTAATAAGCACCAAGGATATTTTACGACAAAAGATTTTTTAGAATACAAAAGTCATGGTTTAGGAATTAGGCCATCAAATGAATATGATGCAAATGGGATTTACTCAGGTTCAGCATTATCAGTAGATAACAACCTTTATTTATATTACACTGGTAATGTAAAAAAAGGAAATATTTATAATGCTCCTGAAGATACATCGCATACATTAGTTGCTAAATTTAGCAATGATTGAAAAGAAACTGAAGCAAGCAAAAAACTATTATTTAGTGTTGATAAAACTAAATATACAAGGCATTTTAGAGATCCGTATATTGTCCAAGTTGAAGACACTTATTATTTATTACATGGAGCACAGACTTTAGATAAAAAAGGTAAAATTGTTGTTTATAGTTCTGATAAACCTAATGCTGATTTTACTTGAAAGGGTGAAATCGAATTTATTAATGGGCCAAAGCAACTTAATGATGCATTTATGTTTGAGTGCCCTAGTTTTACTAAGATAGCTGAAAAAGATGTATTATTTATTTCAACTCAAGGGGCTTATTTTTATGATCAAGATAACCAAAATAGGGATGTTTCAATTTACCTTCTAGGTAAAATGAATTGAAAAACATTAACATTTAAAGTTACCCATTGGGATTTACTTGATTTCGGTTTTGACTACTATGCGCCTCAAATTATGAATGGTTCCGATTATTATTATAATCTTTCAATTGCATGAGCAGGAACACCAGATACAGATGCTGTTGCAACTTTTGAACAAGGATACGCTCATTCATTAACCTTACCAAGAACTATGTGAATCGAAAAAGGAAAACTATATCAAAAATATTCAGATAATTTTAATTTTATTTACCAACCGTATTATCGAATTACAGATAGTATTGTAGACTTATGAAATCGCCAGAATTTTCTCCACTTAAAACCTAGCGGTAAGAAATGATTTTTTGAGTTTAAAAATGAGGAAGGTCATTACATTATGTTTTCCTACCTTAATGGTGTTTTAACCATTGATCGAACTAATATGTCACATAGTTTTGCACCAAATTACCCTAACAAAATAACTAGAAATATTAAGAATATTAAAGATATCGAAATTATTCAAGATTCATCATTATTAGAACTTTATATAAATCAAGGAGAGTACGTAATTACTACAAAATACTTTTTAGATGGTGAATTATTATTTCAATATGATGGTGATATTACTGCAACTATTGGTGCACTTGATGAAGTTGATATTGATTGGGGTGATCGTCCACAACTTTTAGTGCCAGGCGAAGCTCTTTATGATGAATATCATTTAGGTAATGGAAAAATTAAAGTTAATGTTGGAGGAGCTTCTTTAAATGTAGCAGCCGCAATTCAAAAGACCAAACGTACTACTATTTTTGTTGGTGCTGTTGGTTTTGCTGATAGTACTAATTTACTTCTTTCTGTATCTGCGGATAAGTTGAATACAGATTATTTAATAAAAATAAAAGATAAAAATACTACAAAAGCAATAGTTTCCTTAGATGAAAATGGTGAAAGAAGTTTTGAATTTGTTAGAGGCGCTGATGCTGATTTAAAATATGAATATGTTGAAAATATTAACTTTGATGCCTTAGTTTTAACTTCCGCAACGGCTTTTTTAGGTGGTGAATTATTTGAAACTTACAAGAACTTAGCTCTAAAAGCTAAAATGGAAAACAAGAAAATATTCTTTGATCCTAATTATCGAAAAGCTCTTTATAAAGACAATGTGGATGATTTTATTGCAAAGGCAAAAGAATTTATTAATTTAGCTGATTTTATTAAATTTTCTGAAGATGAATTATTTTTAATAACAAATACCAATACATTAAATGATGGTATAAAAGCTCTTGAAATTTTTAAAAATAAATTATTTTTAATCACTTTAGGTGAGCAAGGTACCTTAGTTTACAAAGATTCAAAACATTTTTTAGTTGAGTCTAAAAAAGTAAAGCAAATTGATTCTACCGGTGCTGGCGATGCTTTCTTTGGTACGTTTATTGGTAAATGATTTGATACTAAAGAAGCAAATTCAAAAAAGGTTGTTATTGATGAAGATTTAATTAATATTGTCTTTGATGCAAATTTAGTTGCTGGTTATGTCGTAACCAAAGTTGGGGCACGTTTTTCGCTTTTTGAAAATCATGATTTTAAGGCCAAAAGATTACGTAAGAATTTACTAAAAAGATTTAAAGAAGAATTTTAAATGTTTAAAAAGATAATTAAAATTACTATTCCAATTATCTTTTTACTAGGTGTAATAATTGGAATAATCCTTTGTGTAAAAGTTGAAGGTTTAAATAATAATTGATTAAATTTTGTGGTAATTCCTCTTGGAACTGGTTCAATCTTATCTTTTTTAGTACTTGGCTTTTGATTTATATTTCGAAATCAAAAATAAGATTCATAATTTAAATATTATAAAATAATAAAGATTTATGTTTTTATACCACTACCTATATTGCAGAAAATCAAAACCAGTGAAAGTAAATTTTTATTTACAACTATTATTACAAATAATATTAAAGATTATTTATTGATAAAAGTACCTAACAACTTGCTATATATTATAAATATATTTATCCTGGTTTACTGTTTTGTTTATTTAAAAAAATATAAAATTTCAATATCCTACTACAAACTATATCAAAATAAACCCAAAATATTATATTTTGGGTTTATTTTATAGTTATATTTAATTAGTTATTTTATTTATAAAATTTAATTAATAGTAAAATCTTTTGTTTGTCCTTGGAGTAAGTTGTAATTTTCCTCTCCAGCAACAAAAAGATTAGTTATGGTATAAGCTCCTTTATGTCATGGATTTGGTGCATTAATAATAAAATCGACTTCGTTTTCGCCTATATTACGCCAATATTGGATATTTGCTGGTGCCGTTGAGTCATTTGTATAAGTATTTGCACTTTTTGAATATACTTCATGAGTAATAGTTTTTGATTTTATTTTTTCATATACTTCTTTAGTAGTTCTTACTGCTATTCTAATATATTTTCGACTCGGATCTCATCCAGGGCCACCTGGTTCTACTATTATTTGTAATATGCTAGCGCTTGCTTTTGAATTTTTTAATTCGTCCTTAGGTTCTTCTTCTTTTGCAGGGTTAGAATTATCTTTTGATGTATCTCCATCTGTTGAACTACTTGGATCTTGCCCTGGTGTTTCGGTAGTTTTTTGATCAGAAGGTTGATTACGGTTAGTGCTTTCTGGATTATCAGTAGGCTGAGATTTAGTATCTTCTTCCTTAGTTATTGTTCCTGTATCTGTTTTTTGATTATCATTGCCTTGAATTGGTTTCTCTACTGGTTGATTAGGAGCAGAATCGTGCCCTGGTTGGGTATTGTCTCTCGAATCATCTGCACCGCTCGAACCATTATCAGTACCATTGTTTGGTTTTTCTTCATCTGGTTGTTTTACACCAGTTTCAGGTTCTTCTGTTGCTGGTTCTTTTGGAGATGGGTCATTCGCCCCTGGGTTAGATGGTGTATTTTCTTCTCTTGGAGTTTCTTGAGTGTTATCACTATTACCTGGCTCTGTAGTTGGATCTTTAGGAACTGGAGTAGGGTTTGGTTCTGTCTTAGGAGGTTGTTGGGTGCTATTAGTTGGATCTTTTGGCTCGGAGTTCCTAGTTCCTGGATTCGATGGTTCATTTTCTACTCTTGGTGGATTAGGATTTACTGGCTCTTCTTGTTCTCTATTTTCAATAGGTGGATTTGTAGCTACTACTAGACAGGGAAAAAATATTCGGACAAAATCCGAATATTTTTAATATAAAGAAAAAGAGGTAGTTATGAGACATTTAAAGACTAAGGAATGGGTCAAAATTTTTGACTTATACGATAAATATTTGAACCTGGGAATAACCAAGGCAGAATTTGATAATTTCTGTTTTGATATCAGAAAAGTATACTGAAATAAAGAATCAATGAGAAATATGTTAAAGAAAAGAAAACTGTATAATTTAAATATGGACATAGAATCACAAAGTGGTAAATCACCTAAGAAAGATAAAGGTGTTGGGAGAAAGAAAAAGAAAGTTCTCGATTATACATGAATTGATACTCTTAAAGATGATGAAAAAGATGCAGTTATAAAATACTACTATCGAATTTTTAATGAAAATAATATTGATGCAGATATCTCAAAGATAAAGAAAATCAAGAATCTTTCACATACTAAAAAATCTAAAATGATATGTGTTTCAAGATCTACATATTATGAGAAATTGAAAGATAACAACAAACCTAAAGAGATAAATGTCAAACACAAAGAAATAATTTTTAAAAGTTTTGTCGAAAATAAAGAAAGGTATGGACGAAGAAGACTTGCTAAATATATTTTCCAAGAATATAATATTCAAATAAATCCTAGAACCCTTGGGAATTATATGAAAAAACTTAATTTAAAAACATTTGTTAGACAAAAACGTAAAAACAAAGAATCTAAAAATACTTGTGTTAAAGTGCCTGATTTAGTAAAACGAGATTATAATTCAATCAACAATAATATATATGCAACAGACGTGACCTATATACCAGCACCAAAAGATATTGAACAGAATCATATTTATTTATCTGCAATTATTGATCATAAAACTAAGTTTGTGACCTATGAATTATCACTTAGAAATGATACTGAACTAATTTTGAATAATATCACCAATACAAAATTCAAAAATAATTTTATTTTACATTCTGACCATGGATCTGCTTATTCTTCGCTTGAATATACTAAAAAAATAAAATCACTAAAAGGTAAAATATCAATGTCAAGAATTGGTAATAGTCTTGACAATCGTGAAATTGAGTATTTCTTTTCAATTCTTAAAAGTGAAATTTTCCCAAATTTTGATCAAACCTGTAAAAGACTTACTTTTATTGAATTATCACAAAAAATCAAAGAATTTATAAACTGATATAATTATAAAAGAATAAGATAAAAAAACCTTCACAAAGCATTCCGTTTGGCTTAGCCAAATGGTATGGTTGGGGAAGGTAAAACCGTCCGAAAAAAATTTCCCAGTTTACTACATCGTTTAATGTTGTAAATGGACGTTTGACATTAAATAATGTGTCATTGTTTACCTTAATGGTATCTAATAAATATGTAGTTCCTTTTGTTAAGCCAGTAATAGTAATTTTATATTCATTATCAGCGGGTTTGTTTAAACTTGAAACTGTAAAATTATGAACAGTGTTATTAACTTTTACATTAAGTTGGTCTGTTCCTTGTAGACCAGTAATTTTAGCGGTGAATTCAGCACTAGTTTGAATCACTGTAATTTCACTAACATTCTGAATAGTAAATTGTCTTTTTTGGGGCTGAGGTGCTGTACACGAAACAGCAGTAATTGTTGAAATAGTAACTAAGTTAGTTGTTACTAATAAAAATTTACGTAATTTCATAACGTATCTTCCTTTCATATAAATACATTTATATAATAATTAATTTGTCTAAAATCAAATTAATAGATTTGTTAATCTACTTTAATTTTAATATATATATATATATATATATATATATATATGAAGAAAGTTAAAAAACTTGTACGTTTAAAAAGAAAGGAATATAGTAAAAATAATAAACTTGGGAATTTTTTCGGACTATTTTACCATCCCAAACCATACCATTTGGTTAAGCCAAAGCTAATGTTTTGGCAAGTTTATTTCTAATTCTTGATATGATTATTTTCTTTTCAATATAGCTAGATGAAAAGAATTTTTATATTTTATAAAAAAATTATGTGAACATTAATTCCCCATAGTTTAAAAAATTTAGAAATAGTTCTAAGTATTCTAAATTTTATTATATTAGACTATCTTAATATCTATAAGTATTTTATATAAGGAACCTGGAAAAGTGTGGAAATTATGATAAAAACTGAAAATATTTGTTTTTAACTTTTTTAATGCTAAAATTTTGTTAGGTATAGATAAAATACCCAATATTTATAAGTTTAGAAATAAGCAACGAGCATTATACATTTCTACACAATTTCTACTCAGAAAAATATTAAACACAAATTTAGCTTACAAAACTTAAGGAGACAATTATGAAAAAGAAACTAAAAATTTCTGTTTTAACATTAATTAGCACAAGTGCTTTAGTAACATTTTTTGCTACCCCAGTCGCAAAGCAGTTCACTCCAGACACAATATGATACGAAAATCTTAATAATGATAAGTTTGAGGTAAGGGGACAGGGAGCGACTATCGCATTTAATCAAAATAATGAAACGTTTTCTTTGCCTGTTGATAATAATTTTGAACTTAAATTATTATTAAATCCAGGCTTTGAAACTGAGAATGAAGAATTTTTAAGTAAATTCAATGATGATTTTATAAATAAAGTTACTGAAAGCAATTTAGTTTATAAATCATTTGAAAAACTAACAATGATGCCAATTGTCTGATTTTATTTTGAAAAAGAAGAAGATAGAAAAAAATTTGTTAATAAAGTAAAAAACTGAAACGAAATTTATAAGTTCATTATATTTGAAAATACAAATACAATTCCACAAGGATACATAACCCCAAGTTCCACAAATAAGATTAAAAATCTGTATACACAAAGAGGACAAGCAAGTAATTATGGTCGTTATGGAATAAATTTTAATTTGCAAAATTATGTGCAACATATGAACAAAAATATAGATCTTGTAAATGCTACAAACTATTTAGATAATCCATATGTAAATAAAATAGGAATATTAGAAACATGGGCTCATCCCTTTGATAAAAACTATCAAAAATATTTTAGAAATGGTATTGAGATAAACGATATAAACGAAAGAATATGACCAGGTTATGAAACTCATTCAACAATGGTATCACTTGTTGCAGGTGGACAATATGGAATAGACCGATCATCTAAAATATATTTATATACAACAAACCAAACAGATAGTCATTGAATGTCTACAATTGAAAAAATGGTAAAAAAAGATGGAATAAAATTAATTAATCATAGTTATGGTCTTATAAGGTATTACGAAAAAAATGGTGAAACTTATGAAAGTAACAACTATAAAAAGGGTTACCATGAAAATTCATATTTCCTTGATCATATATCTCGTAAGTATGGTGTAATAAATGTATTTGCAGCTGGTAATGAGGGAAATAAAGATTATCATTTAATAACACATAAACGACTATCATTCAATTCAATAGTTGTTGGTGCTTTATCAGATTGATCATCTAAAGAATATCAAAAACAAAATATAATTGCAGATTATTCTAATTACAAATTATTACCAGAATTTGAAAATATATCGAAGCCTTTAGTTGTTGCTCCAGCACATTTTTATAATCCTGTTTATAACAGAAACAATTATTCTCGTGGAACAAGTTATGCTGTGCCTGTCGTAACTGGTTTAATCTCAAACTTATTTAAATATAGATCGGATATTAGGGATAGTGAATTTAGAGTTCCTATTGTAAAAGCAATTTTATCTGCATCTGCTGTTAGTCCAAATCACGATAATTTAACCTATAAGTCAAGTGGTTATGAACAAAAATATGGTGCCGGAACAGTAGATTTTAAAACAATGTTAGAAGCAGCTAACAACTATTCAACACTAAAAATTCATCCAACTAATGATAGTGGTTTTGTATTTTCAAGTAAAGAAATAAATTTAAAAAAGAATCAAACGATAAAAATATCTAGTTCCTGAATGTTTAATGCTGGTCTTTTAAATCAATCTGAAGTTAGGCCAGAGTATAAAGAAAATACAAGTTGGTGAAATTCATTTTTAAATTTCTTTTCTCCATCACGTAAAAGAAGCCAAGAACTAGAAAAACAAAAAAACTATTGCCGAGGGTAAAATGTGAGACTTAACTCATAAATCTGAGATTCGTTTGACTCAATCTGAGGCAATAAAACGTCAAAACAACAATTGATTTTCTGATTATGACTTATATTTAGAAAAAAAGGAATCAAATGGAAAATGGGTTGTTGTGAAGATGATTCAGTCTGCAGTGAGTAATGATGAATTACTTGAATATAAAGCAACTTCTTCAGGGACTTATAGATATCGCATTAAAAAGTATGAGAAATATTCCTTTAGCAATTCTGTATATGATTTAATAGCTGTAACACACGTGGTTAAAAATGATGAAAATAATTAAAAAATCGTTAATTGGTCTTATTTCTTTAGTATTGCCTATAACTATATTTTCATGTAATGAAAAACCGCCTGTTGGAAAAGAGCCTATTGCACCGAGAATTATACTTGACAAACCTGACGAATATTATGAAAAGGAAGTTAAAAAAATGTATGATGTGATTTATCCAATCTATCAAAATATTACAAAAACAGCTATTTTTGCTCCAAAAGAATGAGTGTCAGAAGAAGAAAAAAGAGTAAAAGACGAGTATAGACAAAAAGGATCAGATACATTTAATACAGGTTTTTTCCGTAATTATCCTAATCATAATTATCATGAATATATTGAGGGTAGTATAATAAAAGTTAAAACAAAAGATGAATTTGACACTCATATTATAAATAAGTTTAAAGAATTAAATAATAATAGTGAATATAATGAAAATTCAAAAATCAAAAAACTATTTGAAGAATTATATTTAAATAACCAAGATGTTTATACTCTTTTAGAAGATCATGATATTTTTATAAAATATAGAAGTTCAAAACAATCACCAAATGGTGGCTTTATAATTCCGATTTATGAAAATAATGAAGTAACCATAAATTGAATTGGTTCTTATGAAAGCATTGATCCTCGTCTTTTACAACCGCCTGCTGCATATATTCCATCACCAGATTATGTTTGAGAAGTCTTTTTAGTTAAAAAAGGGTTTACACCAAAATATAATGGTATAAATAGAGATATAGATGAATCAGCTCAAAATTATAGAGATCGATTTGTTAAGTGATATAATAATGTCTTTGCAAAATACTATTTATAAATTCTCTAAAATACATGCTGATTAATTTCTTATTGAGATAAAATTTAACTATTAATAATAAATAAATACAACTGTATTTAATATTACATTGGTATCTTTTTACATTCTAATATTCCCAGTTGTTCTTGGGTATGGTATTACATCTCTAATATTTTCAATTCCTGTGACATACATTACTAATCTTTCAAAACCTACCCCAAAACCTGATGACATGATATGACCATATCTACGAAGATCTAAATATCATTGTAAATCTTCTTGATCAATATTTAATTCATTTACTCGTTGCACTATTTTATCATAATCACATTCTCTTTGACTTCCGCCTATTAATTCTCCAATACCTGGCACTAATAAGTCAAAAGCTGCTACTGATTTATTATCATCATTTTGTTTCATATAAAATGCCTTAAAATCTTTTGGGAAATTTATAACAGCAATCGGTCTTTTATAAATTTGCTCAGTTAAATATCTTTCGTGTTCAGTAGCTAAATCCAGTCCATATTTAATATCTTTATTTTCAAAAATATCCTTAACTTCAGCAAGCTTACTTATAGCATCTTGATAATCTACGATTTGAATTGGTGTTTCAATAAATTGATTTAAACGATCCAATAATCCTTCGTGTAATGAATCTAGGAAACTAAATTCTTTTTTATGTTTGCTTAAAGTATTTCTAATAATTACTTTAAGCATATCATCAGCTAAAGCAATGTTATCATTTAAATCATAAAAAGCCATTTCAGGTTCTATCATTCAAAATTCAGCTAAATGTTTTTTAGTGTTAGATCTTTCGGCTCTAAAGGTAGGTCCAAAAGTATAAATTTTTTGCATTCCTAAAGCATAACTTTCCCCGTGTAATTGACCTGTCACTCCCAAAGTTGCTTTTTTATTTTTTCCAAAAAACGGCTCAAGGTTTGAACTGTCAGAAACATTAAATGTTTCGCCAACTCCTTCGCCATCATTGCTTGTAATAATAGGACTTGTTAAATAATGAAATTCTTTGTTTATGAAATATTTATGCACTTCATGAGCTAAAGTAGAGCGAATTAACATAACAGCTCTTAAAAGTGATGTACGGTGTCTTAAGTGTGGCAGATCCCTTAAAGTCTCTAGTTTAATTTCTTGGTTTTGAATTGGATAATCCTCATCAACATTTTTATATGCCACCAATTCACTGGCAACTAATTCAATTGGTTGTGGAGAATTTGGCGTTGCATTTAAAGTTCCTTTAATTATAACAGCGGCTCCAGGACGTAATGAATCAAGTATGTTGAAATCAAAATTTTGACCTTTAAAAACTACTTGTAAATTTTCAATAGTTGAACCATCGTTAACTTCTAGGAAACGTATTTTTTTGTTTCCTCGGTTTGATGAAATTCATCCTTTGACTTCAACATTAGTTCAACCATCATAAAAAACTGGTTTTAATAAAAATGATTTAATTGAATCAATCATGAATACTCCTTAATAATTTATTTATATTTCTAAATGTTTTTATATTATAACACTTTTATATTAATTTTTAATGTTAATAAATGATAATTAAAATTGTGTTTTTGGATGGTAAAATTTAATTATGGTTAATGATTTTGGTTTTGGCATATTAACTCTTGACAAATATAGCAATGAAAGTAAATAGAAAATAAATTTTAAATAATTTATAAATTGTTAGAGTTGATTAATGATGCACTATGTTCTTTTTAACCAAAAAATAGATTTTTAGTTGGAATATGTTATAATAATAAGACAAGAAAACTCAAATTTTATAAATATCTGCCCCCCCCTATTAATAAAAATCTTTTTATTAATAGGGGGGGGCAGACTCTTAAAAATAAAAATATAAATATTTAAAAGGAGGATATAAAGATGCTTACTAAATTAAAAATATCATTAAAAAATATTAATCACAAATTATTTCTTGCTTTATTGGTTACTGGTTTAGCACCGATAATTTATACTACTTTAAGAGTATTTTGACTAGGTAACTTGCCTGGCGAATGATCATATAGTATTGCAGGGCAATTATCTTGAGTTAATTTAATTTATGAAGTTATAAATGAAGCGATTATTTTGCCGTTATTTTATTTTGTAGGTAAGGTTTTATCCAATAAAAGAGATTTTACAAACCGCATGAAAACTGGACTGCTACTAACTTTTGGAATCTATAGTATTTTGTCATTAATTGTAATAGGTGGTGCTAATCCCTTACTTAAAGTTATGGCGACAAATGAATCAATTATTGATGCTAGTGCACAATATATAAGAATTGAAGCAGTAGCGAATATTTTTGGTGTGTTATTCCAATTTGTTTTGGTTGGTTTAGTCATTTTAGGTAAAAGCAAATTAGTTTATCTTTTAACTGCAGTAAAATTAGTTTTATCTGTAATACTAGATTTATTCTTAGTTTCTAGTTTATCTCTTTCGGCCAATATGGGAGTTAACGGAATAGGGGTTACAAATATTATTGTCAATGCAATATTATTAGTAACAGGATTATTCTTACTTGCCAAAAATGGTGTTAATATTTTCAACAAAGATAAAATGGACTTTAAATGAGCAAAAGAATTTGCAAAAATTGGTGGGATTTCAGGATTTGAATCATTTGTTAGAAATTTAGCATATATGATTATGATTGCTAGAATGGTAAATGTTGTCAATGAACAAGGAACTTATTGGGTTGCTAATAACTTTATTTGAGGTTGAATGCTACTACCAATCTTGCAATTAGGTGAATTAATTAAACAAGAAACTTCAACAAACAAAAATGCTGTTAAAAATAATACCTTAGGATATTTTGCAATTACTGGTATTACAATACTTATTTGAATTATTTTAATACCTGCTTATAAACCATTTATGAAATATGTTTTAAACTTTGGAGAAGTAGATAAACTCTTTGAACTAGTAATGGTTTTATTTGTTTTCTATATATTGTTTGCCATCCAAAATGTTGTTGATGCCACGTTTTATGGTTTAGGAAAAACTCATTATATGTTATTTGAATCAGTAGTAACTAACTCTATTTATTATGGTATTGCCTTTATCTTGTGGGTAACAGGTGTGTGAGAACCTTCATTAATCGGTATTGCTATTTTATTTGGAGTTGGGAATGCCTTTGATACAGTTGTTTCATTAGGGGCTTATTGATTTTTATTAAAAAAATCTAAAACTAATGTTTTAGATGTACAAAATAATAATAATAATAATTTAAATTAAATACTTATAAAATAAGAACATAGAAATAATTAAGACAAAACAATATGAATATTACAGAGTTAACTTTTTAAACTTTGACAAAGAAAATAGTAATAACTAAAGCTTAGTTAATGCTATTTATTGTTTTTTTGTTCATATCATTAATATTTTACATTTGTTTATATTAAATGGAAATGTCACATGCAAAAAAACTTGCATGTGACATTTCCATTTAATAAGCAAAAAGAAGTTAAGAAATCAGTTACCTATCTTGTGAATTCTTTTAAAAAATTATCCCCTGATGAATTTGCTCCCTCACCTAGTACAATTTATAAAATAATTAAAAAATACCCTTATTTCCTTGAATTTGACCACATTGTTAAAAAATCTGAAGGCAAATATGGCATAAGGAACAAGAAGCAAACCAAACCTAAAACATTAAAATATGCTACAGAAATTTCAAAACGTCCAGCTTATATTAATGATCGCTCTGAACATGGTCATTTTGAATTAGACACCGTTATTGGTAAAATCAATGATACATATTGTATTGTGACCATAATTGAACGGCAAACCAGAATGTCTTATGCTATGCTTTCAAAACGTAACTCCAAAGCTATCAAACAAACTCTTGTCAAACTAATCAAGAAACATAACTTAGAGATTAAAACTTTAACAGTTGATAATGGTAGTGAAAATGTCTTATTGTACAGGTCATTCCAACTGAAAGATTATTTAAATGCCAACCATATAGTTCATGACAAAAAGGTTCAATAGAAAATATGCACCGCTTAATTAGGTATTACATTTCCAAAGGAAAAAGTCTAGATAAATACTCTCAGCAAGAAATTGATTATATGATGGAAAAAATAAATAACTATCGGCAAGTTGTCCGGAAATATAAGATAACCTAAGAAATTTTTAATCCCCCGCCTTTGATTGCAATCAAAGGGGCCTTACTTTTGACAAAAGTAAGCAAAACCGACGAGAAAACACTGCCGTGTTTTCTGTTTTCTCATACATTTGTTTATTGAAAAAATTTCAGCAAACGGAAAAAACAATGATATAATAATAAGCGAGATAAGTATATCTCGCAACTACATACAAATTAATAGATAAATTATTTAAATCATAAAAAACCAAAGGAAATAATTATGAAATGAAATAAATTTAAAAAACCATTATTAATATCTTTAATTATTGGACCTATTATTGCAATATTTAATAGTCCAGTTATTGCAGATTATGAAAATGAATTGAATAAAGTTATATCACAAAAAATAGAAAATGTCAATATTAAAAATAATTTATTTGAATCTGCTAGTTTATCCTCTGATTCTAATAACGTAAATTTTGGTGTTAATCGTTTGGACATTTTTGCCAATTTTAATTTTAAAGATCTAGATTTACTAAAACAAAAACTTAAAAACAGTTTTAATCATGAATTTCCGTTTAAATATGACGAATATACAGGTGTGTTATCTATAGCTCATCACAAACAAATTGATGATAAGCAATTGTTAAAGTTCACAGTTGAATTTTTAGATAAGAACAGTATTGAGTTCAGAAAAATATACAACTTTAATACAAATATTTATTATGAAGATTATTTAAAAACTGGATTTTCAAAAAACAACAATTTAGCACTCGAAGATACAAGTATTTATGATAACAGATATTATCATTCAAATTGAGCAAAAGAAAATATAAATGAAAATCTATTTGCTTCAGTTGGACTGGACAAAGAAACAAGAACAAGACATTTTAATAGTTTTATAAATAATAAGTTAAGTGTTGGTGTCCTAGAAACAGGTGTTGTTGAAAGTCACTTCCCAACTTTTGAATGAAACCGTAAGTATGGAAATGGAATTTGATGACGTAATGAATGGTTCTTTGAGGAAAAACATACACGCCATTCAACACAAGTTTCCGAACTAATAGCAGGAAAAAATGGTATTATGCCTACGCTAGGTATTGTTTCTGTTCAAGTTGCTGTTAATTGAAATGGTATTTCTGGAGAAATGAATTTCTTATTAAGACATACAAATATTGTTAATAATAGTTGAGCGCATGGTTACATAAAGAAAACTAAGCAAGCTGACCCACAAATGGTGAAGTACAACTGGTTGTCTAATTATTTAGATGATTTAATCTTTAATAATAAAGAATTAATAAATGTTGTTGCAGCTGGTAATTTAAATGGCGAAGGAGTCAATACATTATTTAGCAATGGCCTATCACGTAATAGTATTGTAGTAGGTGCAACTGATATTGATAATTTAGAAAGAAAAACATATTATAGCCAAATTGGTAATAATCTTAATTATGTTTCTGTTGTTGCTCCAGGCGGAAAATATTGATTTACTGATCGAACACAAATTGTAATTGATGGTAAAAAAATTGACCTTGGATATGATAATGAGGGGACTAGTTTTTCAGCCCCAGTTATAAGTGCTATTGCAGGAATGTTAAAACAAAAATATAAATCATATTTTGACCAAGGATCGGATTCAATTATCTTTAAATCAGCACTAATAACTGGTTCACGCAAGCCCCAGGGAATAAATTCAATTTATACTAATGAGACAGGATATGGTATTCCAAACTATCAAAAAATTGAACAGGCCATACAATCATTAATAATTCTTCCTAAAACTGATAAAAGCAATAATTCATGAAATAATTCAAGACAAGTATATTTATCTAAAGGTGATAAAATTCGTGCCTCTTTAGCATTCTTATACAATGGTTCAAACGATAAAACTAATATTGATTTTAGAATCAAAGATATAAATGGTAATATTATTGCATCTTCAAATTCTTGAAATAAAAATATTGAAGTTGTAGAATTTACTGTTCCAAGCACAGGATTTTATTGATTTGAAGCATACAGATCTTCAAGTAACACAAACCCAGTTGAGGTGGCAATTACATACACAAAGGCTCAAAATTAAACTATGGCTTTAAAAATGAGAAAAATTATAAAATATCCACTTCTCTTTCTAGGGTCTGCAGTTTTAATAGTCCCTGTATCATTATATACATGGTATAGAGTTGAACATAATCAATGGTCAAAAGACAATGAAATTAGTGGTAGTTCTTATTGAAATAAAACAAAAACACTTTGAACTAATGAAGGATCATACCCTCCCTTATTCGTAAAAGATCCAGCGCGGCTATTAAATACGCAAAGTAAATATGATTATTATGAGCCACATAAATACAGCAATAAGCATATTAAACTAGATATAAATAATGAATCTAGCCCTTTAATATACTCATCAGATAATTTAAAAAATAGCACATATATTTTTAAAACAAAGCAAGTTTTTATAAACTTTTTTTTAAGTGTTAGCAGCGAAATTCGCCCTTACCCAAACCAAGAAGTTATAATTAAAAAATTTAAGGAATTATTAGATAAGGTTAATTTTGAAACTCAAGATCTAATTTTATTAAATAATTATAATAGTCCATTCATGCCTGCTCGTGGAGATCGCCGAAAAATAGGTTGAGATATTAAAGAGTACTCATACAACGAAACAACAAAAACACTTGAAATAGATTGAATAGAAAATTATAATATGAAAAAATATTTCTGAATACCAGAAGAAAATAATTATCTTTTAGATACGGCTATTGGGACAAACGATTGATATAGAAGTTTCTTTTTTATTATTAATAAAACAGATATAACTGATTCTAATTCATTAAACATTGAAATGAAATATGATTGAATAAAATAAACATAAATTGATAGACAGGGATTAAATATTTGGAATTTGTCCAAATATTTAATCCTTGTCTCCTTTTTTAAATGTTTGTTTTAATTCACTTTATCAAAGTTTAATAATCTATCTCTATAATATTCATATTGTTTTTGTCTAAGATTTATTTCAGCTGGTAAGCCCTTAGTTAAATCATTTGTTAAGTCAGAGAAATTATCTAGGATACTTGCTATTTTATTTTGAATTTGAAGGGGAGGGAGAGGTATAAGAATTTCCAAAATATCAGGCATATGTGGATGCTGGATTCCTGCACCCCTGTAATAAGATTCAATTAAATCTAATTTATTATTTAATACATAATATAAATATTTTATGTTTAGTTCATTACTGTCTCTAGGTAATGCAATTACATTACCCCCAGTAATGAATTTACCTTTATAATATTGCACTATGGCATTGCCACCCGTTGGAAGGTAAATTACTTCTTGCTCATCAACATATTTGCTAACTTTTGATTCGTTAGCAAATATGTTGGTTTTATTAGTAGTTAAGATTTTAATTGTACCTTTATCATCTGCTAAATCTTTTAGTTCTTTAGCACTAAAATATTTTTTGTATTTATAAATATCTTGTTGTTTATGAGAAGCAACATCTTGAAACTTTTTGTTTCAAGTAGTTATTTCTCATAAAGGTTTATATTTAACCTCATACCCAAAATTAACTAGTTCAAAACCAAAGACATATTCAAGTAATTTGACTAATCCTGGATTATTCTCTCTCTCTCTCTCTCTCTCAATATCATTAATATTAAATGATAATAAGAGATCTCTATAATATTCATATTGTTTTTGTCTTAAGGATATTTCAGAAGGCAAGCCAATTTTGAGATCATGACAAATTTTCTCAAAATTGTCTAAGACTTCTGCAATACGGTTTTGGACTGGAAGAGGAGGAAGGGGGATTGAAAAACCTTGCAAAATTGGCAAAGTTATATTAGGTATTACTGAATTAATTGTAAATTTATAAACATAATCTCTTAAATATGTTTTTAAATAATGCATTAAGAATAATGAATTAACGTCTTTAAATCCTTGTAAAACATATGTTCGTTGATTAGCATTAAATTTACCCTTATAGTAATGTACATGTGCAAGCTGGCTGCCACTACCAGCAATTATTATTGCTTCGGCATCAAAGGCAAATTTGTCTATTTTATATGGAGTAATATTACATGTATAAAATGGATATAATCCATCTTCAACTTTTTCTTTTGTATCTAATTTACCTGTTGTTATTGAACATAATTCTTTTAGTGGTTTATACTCAACATTAACTTTTGAATTATCAAAAGTTAATAATTTATCTCTGTAATATTCATATTGTTGCTTACGGTATTTAAGTTCTGTGGTAAGTTCTGTGGTAAGTTCTGTGGTAAGTTCTGTGGTAAGTTCTGTAAAATTATCTAGAATTTTAGCTATTTCATCTTGGATCACGCGGGGCGGGAGAGGAATTGAAAAACCTTGCAAAATTGGCAAAGTTATATTAGGTATTACTGAATTAATTGTAAATTTATAAACATAATCTCTTAAATATGTTTTTAAATAATGCATTAAGAATAAAGGATTAACTTCTTTAAATCCTTGTAAAACATATGTTCGTTGATTAGCATTAAATTTACCTTTATAGTAATGTACATGTGCAAGCTGGCTGCCACTACCAGCAATTATTATTGCTTCAGCATCAAAGGCAAATTTGTCTATTTTATATGGAGTAATATTACATGTATAAAATGGATATAATCCATCTTCAACTTTTTCTTTTGTGTCTAATTTACCTGTTGTTATTGAACACAACTCTTTTAGTGGTTTATACTCAACACCACCTGGACATAATTCTTTAATTAAGTTTTCTATTCTATTCATAATCTTTCCTATATATAATAATTTAATTTTAACATATTAATTGGAAATGTCACATGCAAGTTTTTTTGCATGTGACATTGTTTTTGTCTGCCTTGTAATAAAATAGTTGTATTAATAATTTTTAAAAAATGAAAGGAGACTTTAAAATTATATGAAAAATTTAGAAAAATATATTTGTGTTTTTGACAAATATCGAAAAGAAAATAAATATCAACATTTTAAAATTGAAGAGAATTACAACACTATCTTGAAAATGCAAGGAGCACTTGAGTCGCAACGAAAATTACGATCAGATCAAATCGATCTAGAACAACTTTATAATATTTTACAAGAACTTTCTGAAGGCTTCTCAATCCAAGAAGTAGCTAAGATTTTTAACAGAGACATTCGAAGTATAAAAAGCAAAATTAAAATTATTACAAATCGCAGACCACTTAGTTTAGATAAACAAAATCGCTATGTTTGTCCTAAGTGTTCAAAAAGAGTAATGCGTGTTAAAACTCTTAATTTTACTAAACTATACGAACATTTATTAGGCTATTCATTTGCGAGGCTCTTTTTTGTAAGTGATACAATTAAAGATAAATGAAAGGCCTACAGAAAATATTGGTATAGTGAGCTTAATACATATACTAAAAATAGAAATAAAAAGAATTTGCAGCAAAAAGAAGTTAAGAAATCAGTTACCTATCTTGTAAATTCTTTTAAAAAATTATCCCCTGATGAATTTGCTCCCTCACCTAGTACAATTTATAAAATAATTAAAAAATACCCTTATTTTCTTGATTTTGACCACATTGTTAAAAAATCTGAAGGCAAATATGGCATAAGGAAGAAAAAACAAACCAAACCTAAAACATTAAAATATGCTACGGAAATTTCGAAACGTCCAGCTTATATTAATGATCGCTCTGAACACGGCCATTTTGAATTAGACACCGTTATTGGTAAAATCAATGATACATATTGTATTGTGACGATAATTGAACGGCAAACCAGAATGTCTTATGCTATGCTCTCAAAACGCAACTCCAAAGCTATAAAACAGACTCTTCTAAAACTAATCAAGAAACATAACTTAGACATTAAAACTTTAACAGTTGATAATGGTAGTGAAAATGTCTTATTGCACCAGGTAATTCCAACTGAAAGATTATTTAAATGCCAACCATATAGTTCATGACAAAAAGGTTCAATAGAAAATATGCACCGCTTAATTAGGTATTACATTCCCAAAGGAAAAAGCTTAGATAAATACTCTCAGCAAGAAATTGATTATATGATGAAAAAAATAAATAACTATCGGCAAGTTGTCCGGAAATATAAGATAACTTAAAATTTTTTTAATCCCCCGCCTTTGATTGCAATCAAAGGGGCCTTACTTTTGGCAAAAGTAAGCAAAACCGACGAGAAAACACTGCCGTGTTTTCTGTTTTCTCATACATTTTTTTATCTAAAAATTATGTTAAAATTAAAAGACAATTATTTTGTTAATATCTCGCAAGTGACTTTTCCAAAAAACATTTAATTTTAACATAATTTATAAATCTTTATTATGGTAAAATTAAAACACTATGGAATTAAAGATGTATAGTTCATTGCAACAAATTAAAGCAAAATATGATCAACTTAAATCTGAGTTAGTTAACCCAGATGTAATTAATGATATTAAAAAATATAATAAAATAAATAAAGAACTTAACTCAATTAGTGATATTGTAGAAACTTTTAATAATTATTTAAATGCTGAATCAAATTTAAAAACTGCTAAAGAATTATTAACTTTAGAAAAAGATCCAGATTTAATTGAGTTAGCAAAATTAGAAATTCAAGAAAATGAGGCTAGCTTAAAACAATTATCAAGTGAACTAAAAATTCTCATCTTGCCTAAAGATGAGAATGATGAAAAAGATGTGATTGTTGAAATAAGAGGTGCAGCTGGAGGCGATGAAGCAAATATTTTTGCAGGTGATCTTTATAAAATGTATTCAAAATGAGCTGCACAAAATAATATGAAAATAGGTATCTTAGAATCATCAAGTGCTGAATCAGGAGGTTTTACATTAATTACTTTTTCAATTAAAGGAGAAAAACCTTATTCTAAATTAAAGTTTGAATCTGGGGTGCATAGGGTGCAAAGGGTTCCAGTTACCGAAACGAAAGGTAGAATTCATACTTCTACTGCAACAGTGACTGTTATGCCTGAAATTGATGAAGATATTGATATTCAAATTAAAACTGAAGATATTAGGATTGATGTGTTTCGCTCAAGTGGAAATGGCGGGCAATCTGTTAACACAACTGATTCAGCTGTAAGAATTACTCACTATCCAAGCGGAATAGTTGTTTCATGTCAAGAAGGTAAAAGCCAAATTCAAAATAAAGAAATTGCATTGCGGATTTTAAAATCTAAATTGTATGATTTAGAATTACAAAAAAAACAAGCAGAAGAATCTGGTTACCGCAAGTTAGCTGGCTCTGGAGCCCGTAGTGAAAAAATTAGAACATATAATTACCCACAAGATCGTGTCACTGATCACCGTATCACCTACTCAAGCTCATTAACTTCAATTATGAATGGTAAACTAAATGCTATAATTGAAGCATTATTAACCGAAGAACAAAATTTAAAATTACAGGATTCTAATTTTTAATGGCAACTAAAGCAGATTTGTTATTAGAAAAAAGAAGATACGGTCTAAGGCAAACTATATCTTCTTTTGAAGAAGAATTACTAAATAAAGGAATGCCAGTTCAAAAAATTATTGGTTATATTGAAATGGCAAATGTTAAAATTGATCTTTCACATAATGTCTTAATCCCTCGTTATGAAACCGAAGAACTTATTTTACAAGTTTTGAATGATCATACTAGTTCTTCTAATATAAAAGTACTTGATTTATGTGCAGGATCAGGTTTTATTGGCCTTGCTTTAAAAAAAGCTAGGCCAATATGGGATATTACATTAAGTGATATTTCAGTTGAAGCAATTAAACAAACTAAAATTAATGCTCAAATAAATGATTTACATGTTAATATTTATCAAAGTGATTTATTTAAAAATTTAAGTAATAACCTTTTTGATTTAATTGTTTGTAATCCACCATATTTATCACATGATGAAAAACTTGATAAATCTGTTTTAAATTTTGAGCCTCATAATGCATTATTTGCTAATGATGATGGCCTTGAATTTTATAAAAAGATTATTAACCACGCTCCTAATTATTTAACTAAAAACGGATTAATTTATTTTGAAATTAATCCGTTACATTATGATTGGTGGGTAAGTTTAACTAATAAATACCATATTGAAATAATCAATGATATTGCAAATTTACCTAGAATAGTTAAATTGAGATTTTAAAATTAATATATATATTTATATATATTATTCTGGTATAATATAATGAGAAGTAAATAAAAGAAAATAATGTATAAATATTTATATAAGTAAAGGAAGTATATGAAGTTTAGAAGAAAACATAAAATAGGTTTATTAGTTGTATCCAGTGCTCTTGGAGCAACTACTATTTTTACAACTATTCAATCATTACAAATTGATGCTCAAAATAGATACAAGTATAACATCCAACAAGGAGTTAATACTTTTTTAGATAACGATAAAGCTGATCCAAAGAATTCACTCCCAAATGCTTTTGATGATAATTTAGATCGCAAACCAGAAGAAATTAAACCAACTCCACCCTTAGAAATTGACAAACCAGTTATAATTGTTCAAGATCCTCCGAAGATTATTGAAGATCCTAAAGAAGAAATTAAAGAAGAGACAAAACCTGAAGATCCTCCAAAAATTGAGGATGATGTTGTGCCAGTACCTGCCCCAGTTCCTCCAGTTGAAGAACCAGTTCCGGCTCCTCCTGTGGCTCCTGTGCCAACTCAACCAATTAAAGTTGAACCAGAACCTAAACCTAAGCAACCTGAGCCCGAATATCAAAGAGTACAACGTAGAGAAAAAAGAGAAATTAACCAAGGTGGAATTAAATATCTTGCCGAAATCGATGTTTTAAATCCGCCTAAGGATGAAAAATATGATATAAATAATGGAATTGCCAACCGTATTCCATACCAAAATGAATTTGAAGAGATTGTATCAATTACTGGTGCTTTAACTGAAGAAAACATTCGTCTTAGTGGTGTTATTGCTGCAAGAGGAGCTAAGAAAAATGATTATATTTTTCAGAATAAGGGTGTTGGTTATTATGATTTATTCCACGATGAAAATCAAGACATTGAAAATTTAAATGCATACTTAGCTGGAGATGGAGGGGCACCTGAGCAATTAGGTAATTTATGAGCACGTTATGAAAGATTATTGCAAAATAAAGAATTATTAAGAACTTTTGTTGATCCAACTGGTTTAGCCAACTTTGACAGGTGGTGAGATGATCCAAAAATAGTTGAATGAAAACCATATAGATCAAATGATAAAATTCGTGTTCCATATGGTAGATTACTTTTATTAATGCACATTGACCAAAGCAAAATTACTAAAGTTAGTGCAGAAGTGCAACGCCAATTACAAAATGGTTTTGTTATTCCAGAGGAATACACCCAAACTTGAGTAAATGAAAAAGGTGAATGAGAATCATATACTTTTAGCCCACCAATTAATAATGTGCAACGTCGTTACACTGAAGATAATAAATTTAAGAAAGTATTAGGTAATAATTCGCAATGGCCAACCAGAAATTCAGATGATATTAAACGTGGTAAATATTACAATTGAGATGATCGTATTTTAAATCAAGAATTTATTAATAAAGGATATGGTGACTTAATAGGTGGTTTTTATGGTATTACAATTACTAAATATACAAGACGCGAGGAAATTCAAGGTGTTAACCGTACAGAAGCGACCGTTGTTGAAATTGATGTTGAACAACCAAAAGCTTACCAAAATGCGCTTGCTTTAATTGAAAGACTGAAAAAAGATGGTTATGAAATTACTGGATATCGTTTCAAAAATATTGGTTTAGTTGGTGCAGATCAAAATATGGATAAAATTTTTGCTGCTTTACCTACAAAATTACCTTTATTAGAATTATTCTTTGCATCTAAGAATACTTCTGCAATTAGGTTTATTAAAGATAAAGAAATTGATGAGCTTGCAATGTATACGGACCAAAAATTAAATGGTAATGCTAACGATTGGGCAATTAACCCTTGAGCTTTAAATAAAGTTGCTTGAGTAAATATGAATGATTACAATGTTAACTGAGCATACTTAAATAGTCAAGAAAGAATTTATACTCGTATTACCTTTGATAATTTATCATTTGATGAAGAAGATGTTAAAAATGAAAAAGGTGATTATGATCTTAAGAAAGTTAACTTAGGCTTAAGAATGGCATATTGAACCAGAAACAATGAACGAATTTTCCAAGGTGGTTGAGGCAGTGGAACAAAGCCTGATTCTGGAAGAGACGGAAACTCATGGCCTCTTGGTGTAGATTTTAGCTATGCCCCAAGTGTTAAAACTTTAGCAGGAATGCAGTTCCACGATATTTTAGGGAATAATTCCTCAAAACGTAGATTAAAACGCATTAAACTTTACAATAATTCTGATACTTGAGAAGTATCAGCTGCCGAAATGAATGTGGCTCAATTTAGTGAGATTTTAATCACTGAAGGTCCACAAACTCCTGACGATCGCTCAAAAATCTTCTTTAGTAATGGCAAAAGTACTAAGAAAATTAAATTCTTCTCACTTGATAAAACTAATGGCGATACATTAACTGGAGCTGGTATCGCTAACTTACGTACATTAATCAATTGAAGCGATGGAACATTTAATTCAAACACAGAAATTATTGTTGAAACAGGACAAAATAAAATTCTTCAAGCACTCAAAGGTGCAGGATTTAATGCCCGCTTTGAAACTGAAGATGATCAATATGAAGTAATTTAGTAAACAACGATTTAAAATATCTGGAAATATTTCCAGATATTTTTTTATTATATATAACATTAATTTAAATATCAAAAAAATGATATAATAAAAATGCCTTATATATATTATTTAAGGCAAATTAGTTAATTTATTTATTACGTAAACAATATTTAAAAGGAGTATGTTCATGAACATAAATAAATTTTATAAAAATTTTATTAAATTTATAAAAGGGAACAACAAAACGTAGAAGTTGAAATTACATATGTGAAACAAAACTAAGAAAAAAAGTTTATAAAGTATTTTCTGGCAACTTTTGTCCTAGCTATTTTGACTGCATCTTTGCTTGGAGTTTACTTTTATGAAGTTAAAACAATTGAAAAATCTCGTTTAATTTCTGAGCACACCTATTGAAACAATGATAAAAATGCTTGGACCAAAGAAGGTGTAAGTCCAAGACTATTTTTTATAGATGAAGATAAAATCCTAGATAAGGATAAGGATAGTTATTCTAGATGAAAAGAAAATAGTCAAGAAAACGAATTTAATTATCTTTCTAGTGACATTGTATATAAGTATTTTAATAATATTAATTATGATAGTGTAAATAAACTAAAATGACAAACAGACAATTTAAAACTAACAAGCTATTTAATAAAAAATCAAAAACAATTTATTCAGTTATTACAAAAACATAATCCAAGAAAATACCAAAATAAAGAAAAAATAATTCAAGAACATATTGACTTATTAGATAAAGTTAATTTTGATACACAAGATATTGTAATTTTAAATAATTATTTATATAAAAAAATTTCAGAATCAGATAACAGAGAAAAAGGTTTAAATATCAAAAGCTTTGCTTTTGATAAGGCAGCACAGCAACTAAATATTAAATTCAATTTTAATAATAGTTATCGATTCTTCATATTTCATTCAGACAAAAAATTAGGTGGAAATGCATCTGTTGGTGCTGACGATTGGTTTAAAACTTATTTTTATTAAATGGAAATGTCACATGCAAGTTTTTTTGCATGTGACATTGTTTTTGTCTGCCTTGTAATAAAATAGTTGTATTAATAAATTTTAAAAAAATGAAAGGAGACTTTAAAATTATATGAAAAATTTAGAAAAATATATTTGTGTTTTTGACAAATATCGAAAAGAAAATAAATATCAACATTTTAAAATCGAAGAGAATCATAATACTATCTTGAAAATGCAAGGAGCTCTTGGAACACAACGAAAATTACGATCAGATCAAATCGATCTAGAACAACTTTATAATATTTTACAAGAACTTTCTGAAGGCTTCTCAATCCAAGAAGTAGCCAAGATTTTTAACAGAGACATTCGAAGTATAAAAAGCAAAATTAAAATTATTACAAATCGCAGACCACTTAGTTTAGATAAACAAAATCGCTATGTTTGTCCTAAGTGTTCAAAAAGAGTAATGCGGGTTAAAACCCTTAATTTTAGCAAGCTATACGAACATTTATCAGGATATTCATTTTCGCGACTCTTTTTTGTAAGTGATACAATTAAAGAGAAATGAAAGGCCTACAGAAAATATTGGTATAGTGAGCTTAATACATACAATAAAAATAGAAATAAAAAGAATTTGCAGCAAAAAGAAGTTAAGAAATCAGTTACCTATCTTGTGAATTCTTTTAAAAAATTATCCCCTGATGAATTTGCTCCCTCACCTAGTACAATTTATAAAATAATTAAAAAATACCCTTATTTTTAGACAGGGAAGAAATATTCGGACAAAATCCGAATATTTTTAATATAAAGAAAAAGAGGTAGTTATGAGACATTTAAAGACTAAAGAATGAATTAAAATTTTTGACTTATACGATAAATACTTGAACCTGGGAATAACCAAAGCAGAATTTGAAAATTTCTGTTTTGACATCAGAAAAGCATACTGAAACAAAGAATCAATGAAAAATATGTTAAAGAAAAGAAAACTGTATAATTTAAATATGAACATAGAATCACAAAGCGGTAAATCACCCAAGAAAGATAAAGGTGTTGGGAGAAAGAAAAAGAAAGTTCTCGATTATACATGAATTAATACTCTTAAAGATGATGAAAAAGATGCAGTTATAAAATACTACTATCGAATTTTTAATGAAAATAATATTGATGCAGATATTAAAAATATTAAAGAAATTGAAAATCTTTCATCAAAATACAAGGCAAAAATTTTTTTAATAGCAAGATCCACATATTATGAGAAATTGAAAGATAACAACAAAGCTAAAGAGATAAATGTCAAACACAAAGAAATAATTTTTAAAAGTTTTGTCGAAAATAAAGAAAGGTATGGACGAAGGAGGCTTGCTAAATATATTTTCCAAGAATATAATATTCAAATAAATCCTAGAACCCTTGGGAATTATATGAAAAAACTTAATTTAAAAACATTTGTTAGACAAAAACGTAAAAACAAAGAATCTAAAAATACTTGTGTTAAAGTGCCTGATTTAGTAAAACGAGATTATAATTCAATCAACAATAATATATATGCAACAGACGTGACCTACATACCAGCACCAAAAGACATTGAGCAAAATCATATTTATTTATCCGCAATTATCGACCATAAAACTAAGTTTGTGACCTATGAATTATCACTTAGAAATGATACCGAACTAATTTTGAATAATATCAGTAATACAAAATTCAAAAAAAATTTTATTTTACATTCTGACCACGGATCTGCTTATTCGTCGGTTGAATATACTAAAAAAATAGAATTGCTAAAAGGTAAAATATCAATGTCAAGAATTGGCAATAGTTTAGACAACCGTGAAATTGAATATTTCTTTTCAATTCTTAAAAGCGAGATTTTTCCAAATTTTGATCAAACCTGTAAAAAGCTTACTTTTATTGAATTATCACAAAAAATCAAAGAATTTATAAACTGATATAATTATAAAAGAATAAGATAAAAAAACCTTCCCAAAGCATTCCGTTTGGCTTAGCCAAATGGTATGGTTGGGGAAGGTAAAACCGTCCGAAAAAAATTTCCCAGTTTATTTCCTTGAATTTGACCACATTGTTAAAAAATCTGAAGGAAAATATGGCATAAGGAAGAAGAAGCAAACCAAACCTAAAACATTAAAATATGCAACAGAAATTTCGAAACGTCCAGCTTATATTAATGATCGCTCTGAACACGGCCATTTTGAATTAGACACCGTTATTGGTAAAATCAATGACGCATATTGTATTGTAACCATAATTGAACGGCAAACCAGAATGTCTTATGCTATGCTCTCAAAACGCAACTCCAAAGCTATCAAACAAACTCTTATCAAACTAATCAAGAAACATAACTTAGACATTAAAACTTTAACTGTTGATAATGGTAGTGAAAATTTCTTATTGCACGAGGTAATTCCAACTGAAAGATTATTTAAATGCCAACCATATAGTTCATGACAAAAAGGTTCAATAGAAAATATGCACCGCTTAATTAGGTATTACATTCCCAAAGGAAAAAGCTTAGATAAATACTCTCAGCAAGAAATTGATTATATGATGGATAAAATAAATAACTATCGGCAAGTTGTAAGCCAATATAAGATAACCTAAGAAATTTTTAATCCCCCGCCTTTGATTGCAATCAAAGGGGCCTTACTTTTGGCAAAAGTAAGCAAAACCGACGAGAAAACACTGCCGTGTTTTCTGTTTTAGCATACATTTTTTATGTAAAAATTATGTTAAAATTAAAAGACAATTATTTTGTTAACATCTCGCAAGTGACTTTTCCAAAAAACATAAAATTAAAACGCAATTATTTTGTTAATATCTCGCAAGTGACTTTTCCAAAAAACATAAAACTTATTTTTTAATTATTGATAAAACAAACATTCAAAATGTTGATGATTTAAATATTAATTTTGAATATGAATAATATCTTAGTAATAAGAAAATTGAACGATTGGAGCAAATAGACATAACAATATTCAGAAGTATCTGAATATTGTTATTCTTTTACTTTCTTATAATAGATATTATTTATTTTCAAAATATTCTTTAATTTTTAATGCTAACTTATTTCCAACAACATTGGCTATTTCTGATATTGGTGCATTTTTTATTTTTTTGATATTAGAAAATGCTTGCAGTAATTTATTTTCTATATTTTTACCAATTCCAGGTATTTGCAAGAGTAGTGAATTGTTAATTTTGTTGTTACGTGTTTTATTTAAATATTCTTTTGCTTTTTTATCTACTAAGAACTGAATATTGCTTAAAAAATTGAAAGTACTAATTGATAATTCTAAAGTTATATTTTGATCATTAATAACTTTACTTGTTTGATGCTTTTGGTTTTTAACTAAACCAATTACCTTATTGTTAAAATTATAATTCTTTAAAGCTTCTTTAATTTCGTTAATTTGACTAATTGCTCCATCAGCAACAAAAAGATCATTTTGATTAATTTTATCATGATTTACTTTTAAAAATTGAAGTGTATTTAAATACATATATTTTAAATCATCTTCAGTACTAAATTTTTGAATATCTTTTTCCAAAGACCATTTAAATACTTTGGGTTTTGAGCTAGATTTTAAGTTAAAACTTAATACAACACCCACTCCATCTTTTGATTTTTCAAATGAATTATCAAAGATATAAATATTTTGGATTAAATCTTGATAGCCTAACTTAAGGCTTAATTCTTGTAAAATATTTTCATTTATATTTAAACCTAAGGATTGATATTTTTCTTCAATATTATCTCTTAAGTTATTTAAAATTTTTTGATTTATGCCAACTTTTGGATAACTAATTATTTTCTGCATTTCATTATTTATAATTAAGTCTAAAGATTCTAATTCATTATTTAAATAAAGTTTTTTAGGGATAATTTTATCTTTATAATAATTATTTAAAAAGTATTCTAAAAATTCTTGTAATAATCCATTAAATTCATAATATTTAATACTTATATTTGTGACTATCCCATAATTATATGTTTTGAGGGCTATAAATATTAATTGATTAATTTGTTTAACATAAATATAATCAATTAAACTAATTTTATGAATTTCTGTAATCTGAGGCATTTTTGTTTTAATTAAAAAATCTTGTGCTTTTTTATACATTAATGCATTTTGAAAATCTAATTTAGATGCAAACTCATTTTCTAATTCTTGTAATTTTTGATTAAAATTATTATTTTTAAATTCAAAAATACTTTTTATTTCGTTGAATATATTTTTGGCTTCTTCTAAACTTTGGCTAGTAATCAAAAATCCGTTTTTATATGTATAAATGCTCTTAAATACGTTAATAAAGTTTTTATGATCATCATTATAAAATAAAGGTCCAAAATAATAATTTGTATCAGGATCATTATTTTTAAATACTTTTGAATTAAAACTGAAATTAATCAAGTTCTTTTTATTAATACTTATTTTAATATAAGGATTTTTTTGCGAATTTACAAGCTTAATGTTATATTTTGGTTTATACTCTTTAATCATTTTCTCTTCAAGATGTAATGCATCACGTTCATTAAGAGTATAAACGATTTCAAAGTCTGCTAATTCTTGAAACATTTTGGTAGTTTTATATGAATTTTCCAATCCTTGTAAATATTGTTTTAATCTTTTTTTAATGTTTTTTGCTTTTCCAATATAAATAATATTACCAGTTTCATCTTTTCATAAATAAATCCCTGGTTTATTTGCTACTGCATTCACTTTTTCATGTAATTCTAAAGAAAAATCATTCATAATAAAATTATACAAAAAACAAAGCGTTGCTTTGTTTTTTATGATTCATTTTCTCATTCAAATTCAAACCCGTAAATTGATACAGTATCACCAGGGGTTATATCTCTTTTAATTAATTCATCTCAAACACCCATTTTTTTAAGAATATTATTAAAACGAACTAAATTATCATAAGTATTAATTGGAATTTTATTATATAACTCTTCGACTTTTTTACCACTTATTATAAAATGTCCCTTATAAGGGCTTGCAATTTTAAAATCTGGTTCATATTCAATAACTTTAATTTTTTCTTCTGTTTTTTCGATAGTTGCATGTGCATATTGCTTAACTAAATTTGCTAATTTAGCTTTAACTATTTCAAGGTTTTGCCTAAAAATAGCTGAAATTTCAATGATTTCTATATCTGGGTATGTTTGTTTAAATTTGGCAATATTATCTTGAAAAACATCCATATCAGATTTATTTGCAATTACAATTTGAGGTTTTTCTTCCAGTTTTAAATTATAAGAGCTAAGTTCATTATTAATTGTTTGATAATCAATGACAGGATCTTTATCAACTGATCCAAAATCAATAATATGAGCAATAATTCGACATCTTTCGATATGTTTTAAAAATTGTATTCCTAAACCTTTTCCTAGTGAAGCTCCTTTAATAAGCCCTGGTAAATCAGCAATTGTAAATGAATCATCATGATATTTAACCATTCCAAGTTGGGGAACTAAGGTAGTAAATTCATATTCAGCTACTTTTGCATTTGCATTAGAAATTGCATTTAAAAAAGTTGATTTACCAGCAGAAGGTTTACCAACTAACCCAACATCAGATAAAATTTTCAAAACTATTTTAGCCTCATATTTTTCCCCAGGCATCCCATTTTCAGCTATTTTAGGTGCGGTGTTTTTGGCTGTTTTGAATTTATTATTACCCCGCCCCCCTTTTCCACCATTTGCTACTAAATATGGTGTATTTGCCTCAATTACGTCGGCAATTAATTTTTCACCATTATATACTAAAGTTCCAATTGGAACTTTAATGTAGGTATCTTTAGCATTAGCTCCATATAAGTTTTTAGGGCCTCCATTAACACCATCTTCTGCTTTAATATGTTTATTTTTATAAAAACTTAGTAAAGTATTTTTTCCATGGTCTCCTACAAAATAAATATGACCACCACGGCCTCCGTCACCCCCATCAGGCCCACCTTTATCTACGTGGGCTTCGCGGCGGAAAGAAATCATTCCATTTCCGCCTTTACCGCCTTGTAATGAAATTGTTATTTCATCAATAAATCTTGCCATTTGTTTCTCCTTCTATAATATGATATCAACTTTTTAATTTACTTAATTATACTTATAATATCATATTATATATTATTTAAGTTATATATTATATATATAGTTATTTTAGGTTATAATTAGTTAACTATGTATAAACACAAAGAAGTTGAACAAAAATGGCAAGCAATTTGAGAAAAAACTCAAGCTTTCAAAACAACAAATAATCATGATAAGAAATTTTATGCTTTAGATATGTTTCCATATCCCTCAGCAGCAGGGCTGCATGTTGGTCATCCTGAAGGTTATACAGCTACTGATATTGTAGCTCGTTATAAACGTTTAAATGGTTTTGATGTCCTTCATCCAATTGGGTGAGATGCCTTTGGTTTACCCGCTGAGCAATATGCCTTAAAAACTGGTAACCATCCAGCAACTTTTACACAAGATAATATTAAAACTTTTAAAAAGCAACTTAAAAGTCTTGGAATATCATTTGACTGAGATAAAGAAATTGATACAACTGATCCAAAATATTACCAATGAACACAATGAATTTTTAAAAAGTTATACGAACAAGGCCTTGCCGAAATTAAAGAAATTGATGTTAACTGGTGTGAAGAACTTGGAACTGTCTTAGCTAATGAAGAGGTTATAACTGATGAAAATGGTCAACGAGTTAGTGAGAGAGGCAATTTCCCAGTTATTCGTAAACCAATGAGACAATGAGTCTTAAAAATCACTGCATATGCTGAAAAACTTTTAGAAGGATTAAAAGATGTTGATTTTTCAGAATCACTAAAAACATTGCAAGAAAACTGAATTGGAAAATCTGTCGGACATATTGTTAAATTCAAATTAGAAAATTCAGATGATTTTATTGAAGTTTTTACCACAAGAATTGATACAATTTTTGGAGTAAGTTTTTTAATTGTTGCTCCCGAACATGATATTATTAAAAGAGTTAAAAACCAAAAAGAAGTAAATGAATTCTTAGAATATGCTAAAACAATTAGTGATCGAGACAGGATTTCAAATAATAAAGAGAAAATAGGTGTATACACTGGTTTAAATGTCATTCATCCAATTACTCAAGAAGTTTTACCAATTTGAACATCTAATTATGTTTTAAATACTTATGGAACTGGGGCAATTATGGGTGTTCCAGCCGAAGATGAACGCGATCAAGAATTTGCTACTAAATATAACTTAGCTGTACCTTCGATTCTTCCAACTAAAAACTTTGGCATAATTGATTTAGTTAATTTTGAAAAGCAATCTAAACAAGAACGGACAATTTTAGTTTTTAATTTATTAAAAGAACAAAACTTAGCACAAAGTCAAATATCATATAAACTAAGGGATTGAATTTTCTCGCGCCAAAGATATTGAGGAGAACCTTTTCCAGTTTACTTTGATGAAGATAACAATATTTACTTAGAAGAAAATATTGTTGAATTGCCATATATGGAAAATATTAAACCATCACTAACTGGTGAATCACCACTTGCTAATAATAGAGAATGGTTATATTTTGAACGTAATGGTAAAAAATACCGCAGAGAAACAAATACCATGCCGCAATGGGCAGGTAGTTCATGATATTTCTTAGCCTATATTTTAAAAAATTCAGATGGAACATATTTAGATATCCAAAGTAAAGAAGCATATCAAAGATTTCAAAAATGGCTTCCCGTTGATTTATATATCGGTGGACAAGAACATGCTGTTGGGCATTTAATCTATTCTAGATTTTGACATAAATTTTTATATGATATAAATATTTTGCCAGTATCTGAGCCTTTTATGAAGGTAGTTAATCAAGGAATGATTTTGGGACCTGATGGGCAAAAAATGTCTAAAAGTAGGGGTAATGTCATTAACCCGGATGATATTGTTAATGAATATGGCGCTGATACTTTACGGGTTTATGAAATGTTTATGGGCCCATTAACTGATACGAAAGAATGAAGTGTGAGTTCAATTAAAGGTATTCGTAAGTGGTTAGACCGTGTTTTTGTGATTATTGAAAAATTTGCTTTAAATCCTACTTTAATTGATGATTCATATGAAGATGAAGAATTTAATTCAGTATGACAAGCAACAATTAAAGAAGTAGCCGAAGCAATCGATCAATTAAAATTTAATATTGCAATTAGTAAACTTATGGTCTTTATTAATGCTTTATATAAAGTAACAAAATTAAATAACCTTCAACCTTTAGTTGATTTCTTGATTATGCTTTCAACACTAGCTCCACATATTTCTGAAGAATTATTAGAACTTTTAGACAAAAAACAAATAAAAGACCAAATTTGGCCTTTATATAATCAATCACTAATCAAAGAATCAATAGTTAAAGTAGTTGTGCAAGTTAATGGAAAAGTTCGGGCTATTATTGAAAAAACTGCAGATATAGATGATCAGCAAATTATTGCTTTAGCTCAAAACCATCCAAATGTACAAAAATTTATAGAAGGCAAAGAAATTAAACACAAAGAATTTATTAAAGGTAAAATTATTATTTTTAATGTTTAATCAATAATGATTTATTTAGATTTAGGTAATACAACTTTAAAAATAGGTTTTCAAACACAAGATAATAAAACAATTGTGAAGGTTTTAAATGTTAAATTAATTTCATATAAATTAATTAAAGAAATCTTGGATAATTTTAGTCATAAAATAAAAAAAGCATGATTATGTAGTGTAAATTTAAAATATACAAATAAATTAATAAACATTATAACACGACTAAAAATTAAGATTCAGTTAATTAACCATCAATTTATATTTAAAAACCTTACTTTAGAATTAAACCCTTTAATTAAATTTAAAGAAGTAGGAATTGATATTTTATTAAATACTTATTTAATTGCCAATAAGTATCAATCTGCTATTTTAGTTTCGCTTGGCAGCGCAACTGTTATTACCCAAATTATTGATAAAACTCTTGAAGGAGTAATCTTACTTCCGGGTATTAAGCAAGGTGTAAAATCATTCTTTGAAAATATTTCATTAATAAATAAGCAAGATTTAAATTATCAAATAGCAAAATCATTAGCTACTAATACTAAAGATGCATTATCAATTGGTATAATTAATGGTAATTATTACGGTATTATCGGTTTGATAAATGATATAAATAGAATAAATTTGCCAGTTTTTTATACTGGTGGTGATTTAAAATATTTTCAAAAATTCAACTTAACCAATATTATTTTACATAGTGTAATTGAAGCAATGATTTTAATTGCTTCAAAATATACTTAAAATATTTTATTATTAAAAAACTTTTTAATATGGAGGATTATGAAACGATTAGTAAGTGGTATTAAGCCAACTGGATCCCTAACATTAGGTAACTATATTGGGGCTATTAAAAACTTTGTAAAATTGCAAAATGAGTACGAATCCTACATCTTTGTTGCTGATTTACATGCTTTAACAACTGGTAAAGTTAACCCTAATGAATTAAAGGGCACTCGAGAAGCCATAGTCGCTTTATATGCAGCTTGTGGCCTAGATTATGAAAAAAATGTAATTTTTTACCAATCACAAATTTTAGAACATGCTCAAATGCAATGGTTATGTAGCTCTGAAACTACTTTAGGTGAATTAAAGCGTATGACACAATTCAAAGATCAAGCCTCAAAATTAAAGCAAGCTAATGGTACTGAAAAAATCCCAACAGGTTTATTAACATACCCAGTTTTAATGGCTGCTGATATCCTACTGTATAATCCTGATGTTGTACCAGTTGGAGAAGATCAAATTCAGCATTTAGAATTGACCCGAAATATTGCACAAAGATTGAATAAGAATTACAAAACGAACCTAAAAATTCCTCAAGCAATTTTGCCTAAAATTGGTGCCAAAATTAAATCCTTAACTGACCCAAATACAAAAATGTCAAAAAGTGAAAGGGGCACTAAATCAACTATTTATTTATTAGAAGATCCCCAAAGCGCTTATAATAAAATTTTAAAATCTGTTACTGATTCAGAAAATAAGATCTATATTTCGGAAGCTAAACCAGGTATTTTAAATTTATTAAATATTTATGCTTCACTTAATGATTTATCTTTAGCAGAAGCTGAAGAGAAATTTAAAGATGCTAATTACAAAGACTTTAAAGAAGCAGTTGCCCAAAGTGTTAAAGATTTATTAAGCCAAATTCAAAGCAAATACCAAATTTATTTACAACAAGTTAACCATATTACTAAATTAGGAGCTTTAAAAGCTCAAAAAATCGCAAAACAAACTATAAATAATTTACAAAACAAAATTGGACTTTACGGAGGTGAAAATGAAAGCAAATAAACAATTAAACCATACTACATCACATTTACTAGCTGCTGCTATTGAAAGATTATATCCTGGTGTAAAACTGGGATTTGGACCAGCAACTGAAGAAGGTTTTTACTATGATTTTGAATTTATTGATCCACTTAGTGATACAGAACTAACTAAAATTGAAAAATTAATGAAAAAACTTGCTTTACGTAATTTAGTTATGAAACAAGTAAGCATTGATAAATATAGTTTTGAAAATAAACCATATAAAAAAGAATTATATGATGAATTAGTAAAGCAAAATAAAACCATTACTTTTTATTCACTAGTAGATCCACAAAATAATGAAGTTATTTTCACAGATCTGTGTGCTGGGGATCATGTTCAAGATACCAAGAATATTAAACATTTTAAATTACTTCATTTAGCTGGAGCATATTGACGTGGCAATTCTGATAATATTCAATTAACTAGAATTTATGGAACTTCTTGAGAATCAAATGCTGAATTAGAAGAATTTTTAGCAATTTTAAAAGATCGCAAGGAACGAGATCACCGTAAAATTGGTAAAGAAATGAAGTTATTTACCTTTAATAAGTTAGGTGGACAAGGTTTACCTTTTTGGTTAGAAGATGGGATGTACATTCATAATGAAATTAAAAACCTAGTATTACAAAAAGATCGTGAATATGGTTTTACTGAAGTTTTAACACCTCATTTTGGAGAAGAAGAACTTTACCAAATTTCAGGTCATTTAGCTCATTATAAAGATGATATGTTTAAACCTATTGTGGTTGAAAATGAAAGGTTAATTCCTCGTCCGATGACATGCCCACACCATATTTTATGTTATAAAAGTGAAAAGCGTTCATACCGTGATCTGCCAATTCGTTACTCTGAACAGTCCCAGCTATATCGCTATGAAAAATCAGGTGCTTTAACTGGTCTTGAAAGAGTGCGTGGTATGCTGTTAACTGAAGGGCACTTATTTGTACGAAAAGACCAAATTTCTGAAGAATTTAAATCAATGTATCAACTTATTAAAGAAACTTTAGAATCTTTTAACATCCAAATTAGTTATGTTTCTTTATCATTAAGAGATCCAGAAAATAAAGATAAGTATTATGATGATGAAACGATGTGAAACGAAGCTGAAACACAACTTCGCAATGTATTAGATGAATTAAATGTAAAATATGAAGCAAAATTAGGTGAAGCAGCTTTTTATGGTCCTAAAATGGATATTCAAATTTATACTGCCTTAGGACATGAAATTACAGTTTCAACCTTACAATTAGACTTTTTATTACCTAAAAAATTCGCCATGAGTTTTATAAATAAAAATAACCAAGAAGAAACACCAGTATTAATTCATCGTGGCTTAATTGGAACTTATGAAAGATTTGTTGCTATTTTATTAGAACAAACTAAAGGTGTATTACCATTTTGACTTGCACCAAAGCAAATTACGATAATTCCAGCCACAAACTTTGATGAAGATGTTCACTATGCTAAGTTAATTAATACTAAACTCTTTAGCCTTGGATTTAGGTCAAAAGTAAATTTATCTGCGGAACGTTTAAATAAAAAAATTAGAGAAGCACAAATTTCTAAATCAAAAATCCAACTTATTTTAGGTGAAAAGGAACGATTATATAACACTGTAAATTATCGCGAATATGGCAAAGATAATTCTACTACACTCCCATTAAATGAATTTATAAGTTATATTACTGATTTAAAGGTAAATAAAAAATAATGTTAAAAAAAACAAATCCACAAAAACTTTTAAATAAAATATTTTTTGTTACCTTTTTTTTAATGACAATTGCTACTTTATTAATAAGTGACAAATTAATTCCTTGACAAATAATTTTTAATTCTAGTTATGAATTAAAAATTCCTTATCGTATTCTACTTAGTTTTTTGTATACAGCGGGCTTTTTAGTAAGCAGTTTTCTACTCGCTTACTACAATAAATTAAAAGTTATTTATTTACAAATTATTGCTTTTATAATTGGCGTTACAATGACATTATTTTGAATGCCCTTATACAAACCAACTGACAAAGAACCGATACTAATTTGAACTTGATATAAATATGATATTATTACAGTTTTTGCAATTTATATTTTTATCTTTGGCCTTGTAAAATATTTAGCAACCTTTGAAAATATTAATAAATTAAGAGCAAAATATAGTAAAAATAACAATTAAATAATCAACAATCAATAACTTAATTGTTGATTATTTTTTATACAAATATTTATAGGTTTAATAAACATTATGAAATTTTAGTAATCTATGATGCCGCTTTATATATTAAGAAAATAATTTACGTAAAACTTACTATTAATATATATTATTTTTTACCATTATAGGCTTTTATATAGTAAAATTATAATATAGCAGTTTTGAATAATAGTTAATAACTATTTATACATAAAGAATTAAATTATGTTTATGAGATTTAATAAATTTATGTGCTTGCAAGTACACTTGTACATGTATTAAATAAATATAAAGGTATAAAAATTTTAAAAAATAGTTACATGTTTATTTTTGTAACAAATAGGAGTAAGAAATGACTAAAATCAAAAAAATATTAATTTCAGCCAGTGGCATTGTATTTCCTCTTAGTTCTTTATCTTGTTCATCCATTGATTCAGAACCCAATACTCAAGAAGATCATAACATGTTTAAAACTTAGTTAGAAAATAAAGTGTATGAAATTCATGGCCAAGTTCGAGCAAAACTAAACACCATAGGTTCTGTTAATAGTTTATATGTACCATCAATATCTTCTTATAAACAAAAAATTGATGAAAAAAATGGCTCTGGATATGAATTTAAGTTTTTTAACCATGTAACTAACCCACTTTATGGCACACAAGATACAAGTAAACTTATTAAAATATCTACAAAAGATGAATTTGAGAATCTAATTATAAAAAGATATCAAGATTTACATACTCTAGAAAACTATAAGCCTACAGAGGCAGAAATTATATCTGAATTTGAAAAATCTTTTTTAAATTATAAAAATGTTTATCAACATCTTGAAAATAATGATCTTTATATTTTATATGCTCATCATAGCGGTGCATTTTACTATCTTGCTGCTCCATTTATAACTGAAGATTCAGTAGAATTAACATTACTTATTAATAATCTTTCAGGTTATGTAAATACCATCAGAAAAAGTGCTCAAGCATGAAAAGTTTTTAGTTTACCAAAGAAACAAAATTTTAAGCTAAATACTTATTTTATTGATAATAAATTTACCCATAGTATGCCCCTTGAAAAAGCGAATGAATATTACGAAAAACTCAATAAATGATACAGGGAGGAATTTATAAAATATTATTAATAATAGTGATTCTATAAAAAACATTTGCAATTAAAATTGCAAATGTTTTAATATCTATTATTGCTTAATTTGTTTTAAAGTAGTTAATCCATTTTCATTTTGAATTAAGAATTTTTCAAATTTACTATAAGTAGCATTTGTAGCCCTTTGAGTTGTTACCGCTCTTTGGGTTGGGAGAGTTATTTCTTGATCAATTAATTCATCATTGGTTGCTTTACCATCATTATTCTTATCAATTCATAAATGGATAGTTGAATTATCTTTAACATCAATAAATTCTTTAGTTATATAACTTAAATAATTTGCACTATATCCAACATCATCAGGATAAATACGTTTATTAATTTGAGTTTGGCGGTCTTTTGTAATTTTTAAATTTTGATCATCTGCTATTTCATAAAGAGAAGCACCTTCATCATAATTAGACTTACCAAAAAAGTTAAAAGCATTGCTATAGTCAAATTTAACCTGGTTATAAATCTGATCATTTGTTTTTAAAACTAAACCATCTACTTTTTTACTAGAGTCAATAAAACCACTAAATCTAAGCAATGTAGGGTAGCTAGTACTTGTCATTTCTAAGCCTTGTTCGCTATTTGAGGTTTCACTATAAGTATAAATTTGACTTATTGTTTTACCATATCCCATGGTTTCTAAGAATAATTTATAAAATTCATTAGCTCTATTTTTAGTTTTTTCAGGTGGTAATTCAGTGATTTGATTTATCTCATTTAGATACCTAAATTTATTAATATCAAATATAGAATTAGGCATAGCAGTGGCATTAAACTTAGGAGAATTATCGTAAAGATTAACACCTTCACCGTTTTGAAATCAACCTTGCCTGATTGGTGAATCAAAATTGTTCAAATAAGTATGGGATCAATCTTCAGCATTCCCTGATGGTGAAAAAGAACCAGAAACATAACCACTAGAATCTATATTGAAATATCAAGCACCAAACCAATTCACTGAATTTGGTTTGGTTTCTTCATTCATATATGATTTATTTTGATCGTTAATAGAAAAGTATGATTCATAAGCATACTTAGTGTATTCGCGAGGCACTAATTCAGTTAAGGAAAAGGTATATTTTAATCTTGGGGTATATGTGTAAAATGAACCACGGGGCGAAAAGAATAGTGGAGTTTCAGAAGTTGGATAATTTTTTAAATGGTTTGGAGTTTCTAATTCATTTGCTAAACGCCAAAGATCATTTACAGATAAATTTTGGAAAAGTAAATAGTCTTTTATTTCATTAGGAATACCAAATTTTTTCAATATCTCTGGATCAATGTAACCTTTTTTATCTATATCATAATTTAATAAACTATAAAAATAACTAGTAAAATACGAATTTCAAAATTGCCTTGCTCCGTGTGAATGTCCATCATTTGTATTATTTTGTGGAGGATTATAATATATTTCTGTTGTTTGGCGCTTATTTAAGTCTTTTGCTACTTCATTTTTCACATCTATTTTAGGATCTTCGATTAGTCCTATTTCAGCATAAACACTTGCCCAGTGGTGCATGTATTCATGGAAGATAGTTGGCATTAAAAAACCAATAATTTCATATAAATCAAATTGCTTATTTTGAGCCCCTGAACCATTCACAAAAATTCTACGGGAATCAGGCATGTATAATCCATTGGCATTTTCATCAATAACTTTATAATCATTTAATATTAGTGCCTGTAAATCTTTGATTTCTTGACCATAAGGAATTTTACGTTTAAATTCATGAACTAATATTAGCAAACCTTGTTTACCAAGTAGATAATTATATGTTTTTCCATCATCATTTGTATAACTATATTCTCGAAAGATAAGTTCAGTCTCAGGATCAAAATATTCTAGAAAGGGCTGTTTATCCCTTGTTCTTTCTTCTACTTTATCAAGGCTTGTATAAATGCTTTCATTTAGTTTTGCTAAGGATTGTTGTTTTTCTTCATTAGTAATATTAGCAGTTAAAAATACTTCATTTTCTGAAATAGGTAAAAAGTTATGTAATGGAACTAGTGGTTTTGCTTCATGTATTGGTTTATAAGGATCCTTCGATTCTTCTTGGCCCTTATATGCATTATTATCAATGGTGTTGTCACCAGTTGGTTCATTTTCAGTATCAATTTGATTAGTATTAGTTGAATCGCTATCACTAGTTTGGGTTTTACTCCCGGATTTATTATCATTTGGTTTTGAACCTTCTTGTGCATCAGATCCACTATTATTAGGTGGTTTAGGTTGTTGATCCACTTTTTCTGAATTATCTAAACCACTTGGTTTATTATCAGTACTATTGTTGGGTTTTTCTGATTCTGGTTGCTTCGTGACAGTTTTAGGATCTTCTGTTACTGGCTCTTTTGTCCCTGGGTTAGAAGATGTATTTTCTTCTCTTGGTGGATTAGGATTTACTGGTTCTTCTTGTTCTCTATTTTCAATAGGCGGGTTTGCAGCTACTATATCGTTTAATGTTGTAAATGAACGTTTGACATTAAATAATGTGTCATTGTTTACCTTAATGGTATCTAATAAATATGTAGTTCCTTTAGTTAATCCACTAATAGTAATTTTATATTCATTATCAGCTGGTTTGTTTAAACTTGAAACTATAAAATTATGAACTATATCATTAATTTTTACATTAAGTTGGTCATTTCCTTGTAGACCAGTAATTTTGGCGGTGAATTCAGCACTTGTTTGAGTTACTGTAATTGAACTAACATTTTGAATAATAAATTGTCTTTTTTGGGGCTTGGGCGCTGTACATGATACAGCAGTAATTGTTGAAATAGCAACTAAGTTAGTTGTTACTAATAAAAATTTACGTAATTTCATGATATTTCCCCTTAGTATATGTTTATTGTTTATAAATATCTTTTATTATATATATAATTTTATTATAAATACTGTAGAATAACTACTTTTTTGCACTACTTTTTTAATTTTTTGCCCAGACTGTTGGGGTTAATCATTTTTTTATTTTTTGATTTATATTATGGATTCCTTTGTTGCAAAAAAAGATAACGAAAAAACAAAGAAAAAAAATTTTTTTCTTCTTTGGCAACTAAATTGGAAAATTTATATATTTTTTGATATTTTTACTGTCTAAAAAATCAAGACATAATTATGTATATTATTAAATTAACTATAAAATTTCAAAATGATGCAAAAAGATTTTTAAACCCCCCGCCCTTGATTGCAATCAAGGGAGCCTTACTTTTGAAAAAGTAAGCAAAACTTCCAGAAAACACGTGCCCGTGTTTTCTATTTTTATTATTCTCTTTTTTATTAAAAAATATTAAAATTAATATGCATCAATTTTTATTTCATCATTGATGCTTCTGTGTAATGTTCGAAGTATCTCTAAATACTCGGCCATAATCTTATTGGCTTCAAGGTTATTTCCTTGTGCATTCACAGAGACACTATTAAACTTTGAGATGTATAATTCAAGAGTTTTAAAAAATGAGTTTGTTTTCTTATGGATAAATGCTAGTTTTCCAACGGCAGGGATAGAATAATCTAAACCTTTCTCAAGAGCTCACATTTCTGTAAAGCTTAGATATTTTCCATTAGGTTCTTTGGCAAAGTATTTTTTTCCATTATATTTAAAATACAAATTATCATCAGAAGAATGTACTAACACAACATCAGAATTATAAGGAAATATAATCCTTTTGTCATGCATATCGAAAGCTGCAAGGTTCTTACCTTGGTATCTAACAACACCATTTAAAACTTTTCTATTAATCTCTAAATCAACGGCTCAATTGCCGTTTTTCTTTCCTTCTTTTTGAAAGACATTATGTTTAGAAATTATTTTTTTATTCCTCGTGTTGTAATAATTTTGAAATACTTCGTTATGTTGCTTTAAATCATTAATATCTTTATATCCGTTTTCATGAATTAATAATGGGTATTGGTCTAATGATGTTCTAAAAGATCTCTCAACGTGTGGTTTATGTTTAGGATTAGAAGAACTGAGTACTTCTATTCCTTTTTTATTTAAATCTTTTTCAAAAATTGTTTGTGTGTTTTCATTTCCCCAAAAAGTTCTTCTTTTATCAGTATAAATTTTCTTTGGAAATCCATATTTCTTAAATACTATTTCCAACAGTCTTTGATATCCTAATGTTGTTTCTCGTTCCTCAAATCATGCTGCTAATAGTGTTCCAGTGGCAACATCAATTGCATGATAAAGATAGAATGGTTTATTATTTTTTAAATATGGTTCAAGCTGAGCATCGATTTCAACAATTTCACCAAATTCTAAATTTTTCTTTAGACCCAAAACTTGTCTTTGTTTTTCATTTTGTTTAATTTGTTTATAATATTTTTTTAATAGCAATGTTGTCTCTTGTGAAGTTTTCTTCTTTGATAATTTTGCTATTTTTCTTCCTCTTTTGGTTGTATGTATATTAAATAATCCTAATTAGTTGAATCTTCTTACCAAAGTTTTGTAAGAAATTTTTTGCCTTATAAAAAACCATATTCTGAATAATAATAACTTTTAAACGAAAGTTGGTTATTTGTTAGAACGCTATTTAAAATAATTTCACATGTTTTTAAATAATCTTTAAACACTAATTCAATTTCTGAATCGGTAACTTTGCAACTTCTTTTTTGATTTTTATTTTTATGACTGATGACAATTTCTTGATTACTTTTTATTATTTTTTTATATCTTTTTACAGTTGATACACTGAGCTTTGTAATTAAACTAAGTTGAGATAAAGATTTTTCAATATTAGCAGCAATTAATATGAGAGATTGCTGTTTTTTTAGTTCGTAGTTCGTTAAGTTTTTGTACTTATCTATGTTATGTTTGATTCTCATAAATAATTTATACCATATTTTAATTAAATTAGTTCATTTTCGGAGGGATTTACATATGGGCCTAAATAGTTGTCATTGGACACAAAAAAGTTTTTCATAAAAGATAATACTAATACATTAATTTTAGATAAACAACTAATGAATATTAAACACTAAGGTCTAATGCTTATTTTTCTCTGCTTGTAATGCTTCGTTAATATCAACTTCAATATTATTTTCTTTAAAAATTCTGTCGTAGAACATTATTACCGCATCTTTCTCATCCTTTTTTAAAGTACTAATTCAAGAATAATCAAGAACTTTCTTTTTCTTTTTGGTGGCAATTTTGTTAGTCTTAGGTGATTTCTTGTTTTGTTTTTTTATAATCATAATTAAATTATATAGTTTTAATTTATTCTTTTAGTTATTTATTAAAATATTTTTCTAATTTTGTGAGAGAAAATCTGTTCTCGATGTTCAAACTTAATATTTATTGTATTATTATAAATCCGGACAGAAAAGTTAACATGTAAATGTTAGCTTTTCTGTTACCATTCGTTGGTACCAACGAAGAATTTTTTTGAAAGGATAAATTATGTCAAGACATTTAAAGAAAGAAGAATTTGCAAAAATATATGAAGAATATCAAAAGTCAGGTTTCCCAGGTGCTTTTCGGGCTATTTACCAAATATCACCAGAAACAAAAAACTTACAAAGAAATAGTGTAAAAGTTAGAATTAATAAAATAATTAAGTATTATAATTTAGGTATGGAAGACTTATTGCAGACAAAGAAAGGTGAAAACCGTAAAAAAGGAAGCGGCAAACCTAAGACGAAAAGAGAACCAAATTGAGATATTTTTGATCGTGATGATTTGTTACAAATAGCTAAAAGATATTATGAAATTACCAACGAATTACCTAAAAGTAAGAAAGTTATTGAATCTAAAAGTTTTAGTATAAGTTATGTTAAGCTTGCAGAAGTTTTTGGCATTTCTAGACAAACAATTTCTAAAACTCAAAATATTAAAATTGCACAAAAACTCCCTAAATATAGTGATGTAATCGAAAAATCGTTCGCAGAAACAAAGTCAAGATATGGAAGGTTAAAACTAAGTGTTTACATATCTAAAAAATACAAAATAGATATAAACGAACGTTCTTTAGGGAGATATATGAACCTTTTAGGCCTAAAATGTAAGCTTAGACAAAAATCAAAACGAAAAGAAATTAAAAATCTATCTACTCAGATTGATAACTTCGTAAATCGTGATTATAATGATCAAAACAATCGAAATATTTATGCAACTGATGTTTCATATATAAAAGCGCCAAAAGATGTGTTAGAATCACACGTTTATTTGTCTGCAATTTTGTCTCATAAAACTAAACAAATTATTGGTTTTAAATTATCAAAAAGTAATAATCTAGAACTAGTTTTAGACAATTTAAATTCATTAAAGCAATACAAATCCAAAAATTTTATCATTCACTCAGATCATGGCTTTCAATATACACATCATCAATATATTAAAGAAGTTAAAAATCTTGGTGGTATTATTTCGTTATCAAGAGTGGGAAATTCTCTTGATAATCGAGAAATTGAATATTGGTTTGGAATCATTAAAACTGAATTATTAAATGATTTAGATTATTCAAAAATAACATTTAATGAACTTAATGATATGATACAAGAATATGTAATTTGGTACAACAATGACCGAATTCAATCAAACTTAAACTGAAAAACTCCACAGCAATTTGCTATGGAATTATAAATAACTAAAATGTTAAATTTTGCTGTCCATGTTTAATTGAGCCGTTGATTTAGAGATTAATAGAAAAGTTTTAAATGGTGTTGTTAGATACCAAGGTAAAAACCTTGCAGCTTTCGATATGCATGATAAAAGGATTATATTTCCTTATAATTCTGATGTTGTGTTAGTACATTCTTCTGATGATAATTTGTATTTTAAATATAATGGAAAAAAATACTTTGCCAAAGAACCTAATGGAAAATATCTAAGCTTTACAGAAATGTGAGCTCTTGAGAAAGGTTTAGACTATTCTATCCCTGCCGTTGGAAAACTAGCATTTATCCATAAGAAAACAAACTCATTTTTTAAAACTCTTGAATTATACATCTCAAAGTTTAATAGTGTCTCTGTGAATGCACAAGGAAATAACCTTGAAGCCAATAAGATTATGGCTGAGTATTTAGAGATACTTCGAACATTACACAGAAGCATCAATGATGAAATAAAAATTGATGCATATTAATAAACTGGGAAATTTTTTTCGGACGGTTTTACCTTCCCCAACCATACCATTTGGCTAAGCCAAACGGAATGCTTTGGGAAGGTTTTTTTTATCTTATTCTTTTATAATTATATCAGTTTATAAATTCTTTGATTTTTTGTGATAATTCAATAAAAGTAAGCCTTTTACAGGTTTGATCAAAATTTGGAAAAATCTCGCTTTTAAGAATTGAAAAGAAATATTCAATTTCACGGTTGTCTAGACTATTGCCAATTCTTGACATTGATATTTTACCTTTTAGCAATTCTATTTTTTTAGTATATTCAACCGACGAATAAGCAGATCCATGGTCAGAATGTAAAATAAAATTTTTTTTGAATTTTGTATTACTGATATTATTCAAAATTAGTTCGGTATCATTTCTAAGTGATAATTCATAGGTCACAAACTTAGTTTTATGGTCGATAATTGCGGATAAATAAATATGATTTTGCTCAATGTCTTTTGGTGCTGGTATGTAGGTCACGTCTGTTGCATATATATTATTGTTGATTGAATTATAATCTCGTTTTACTAAATCAGGCACTTTAACACAAGTATTTTTAGATTCTTTGTTTTTACGTTTTTGTCTAACAAATGTTTTTAAATTAAGTTTTTTCATATAATTCCCAAGGGTTCTAGGATTTATTTGAATATTATATTCTTGGAAAATATATTTAGCAAGCCTCCTTCGTCCATACCTTTCTTTATTTTCGACAAAACTTTTAAAAATTATTTCTTTGTGTTTGACATTTATCTCTTTAGCTTTGTTGTTATCTTTCAATTTCTCATAATATGTGGATCTTGCTATTAAAAAAATTTTTGCCTTGTATTTTGATGAAAGATTTTCAATTTCTTTAATATTTTTAATATCTGCATCAATATTATTTTCATTAAAAATTCGATAGTAGTATTTTATAACTGCATCTTTTTCATCATCTTTAAGAGTATTAATTCATGTATAATCGAGAACTTTCTTTTTCTTTCTCCCAACACCTTTATCTTTCTTGGGTGATTTACCGCTTTGTGATTCTATGTTCATATTTAAATTATACAGTTTTCTTTTCTTTAACATATTTTTCATTGATTCTTTATTTCAGTATGCTTTTCTGATGTCAAAACAGAAATTTTCAAATTCTGCTTTGGTTATTACCAGGTTCAAGTATTTATCGTATAAGTCAAAAATTTTAACTCATTCTTTAGTCTTTAAATGTCTCATAACTACCTCTTTTTCTTTATATTAAAAATATTCGGATTTTGTCCGAATATTTCTTCCCTGTCTATTAATTTTAATATTTTTTAATAAAAAAGAGAATAATAAAAATAGAAAACACGGGCACGTGTTTTCTGGGAGTTTTGCTTACTTTTTCAAAAGTAAGGCCCCCTTGATTGCAATCAAGGGCGGGGGGTTAAAAATCTTTTTGCTTCATTTTGAAATTTTGTAGTTAATGTAATGATATAAATAATTATGTTCTGATTTTTTAGACAGTAAAAACATCAAAAAATATATAAATTTTCCAATTTAGTTGCCAAAGAAGAAAAAAATTTTTTTGGTTTGTTTTTTCATTATCTTTTTTTTGCAACAAAAGCATCATAATATAAATCAAAAAGTAAAAAAATGATTAACCCCAACAGTCTGGGCAGAAAATTAAAAAAGTAGTGCAAAAAAGTAGTTATTCTACATAATGTATTAGTATTATCTTTTATGAAAAACTTTTTTGGGTTTTTAATCAAAATTTGCAAATCATAGTATTTATTTTCAAAAATATAGTTAAGTAGCTAATTACAACGTAATAAAATATTAAATTAATAAACCAGACTAATTATAGTCAGGTTTTTTTAACTTTTAATTTTTATATTCTTATATAGTCAAATCAATATTACAAGTTTTTATACTTTTTAGTTATATATATATATATATATATATTATAATAAGTTAATGACAAATAACATAATAAATTAAATAAAGGAAAGAAACCATGAAATTAAAAAAAATAATACTTTTAACTACCTTTACAAGTCTAACAACTTTATCTGTAGTATCATGTTCTTCTCCTGAAGATGAACAATTCGAAAAATATTTTGACAAACTTTTTGCAGATTCAAAACACCTTATTAGTAGTGAGCAAAAAGAAGCTATGCGAGAAGCTTTTAAAATTAGTTTAAAAGATCCAGAATTTAAAAAAGGTGTTGATGTATTACTAAATAATACTATAAATAACAATTTACTTAACATACAACAACAAACTCAAGAAGAAACTAATTATAAAAATTCTCATAAAACCGTTTTAGATAAAAATGTTGATAATATTAGCATAGCTGATGCACCAAAAGTAAGAAGTGCAATCAATGAGTATAGTAATTTAAGCAAAGAAGTTAAAACTAAATTGCAACCACAAAAAAACCACTTAGACTCCCTTTTAAAAGAAATAGTTAGTTTAGAAAATCGCCAAATAAATAATTTTAGAAATACTCATAATGTTATTTTGAATAAGACTGTTAGCAATGTATCTCTAGCTGATGAAGCTAGATTAAATTCTGCACTTAGTGATTATCAATCCTTAAGCAATAACGTTAAAAGTAAATTAGAATATTACTATAATATATTATTAAATTTACAAGATACAATAAGTGATTTAAAGCGTGTTGACCAAAACCAAAAAAATATTAATACTAAAGTAAATAATTATAAAAATGCTCATGCTGAGGCCTTACGTAAAAATACTAACAACATTACAATAGATGATGAAACTAAAGTTAAAAACGCTGTAAATGCATATTATAGCTTAGATAGCGAGACCAAAAGAAGCTTGCAAGCTGAAATTAACCTTCTTGATAATTTAAATAAAAAAATAGCAAGTTTAAAACAAGCAAACCAAGGTTCACAACAAAGTGATAAAAATCTAGAACCAAATAACCCAAATACAGATACACAAACTCCAAGTTACCAAAACACTAATTATACTAGTGATGCAAATAACGTTCTTGATTTTGATACACTAGATGTTGAGCAACACAGACTAGATTATTTCAGTTTACAAAATTACCAGAAAAATTGAAGCCTTCAAAATATTAAGTATGAACTTGAATCAAATGGATATCGAAGTTTAATTGGTGATGTAGATGGAATTAGTGCAACTAAATATAAAACTATTAAACAAGTTGATAATGAATATCAATATGCTATTATCATTGAAATAGATGCTTCTCAACAAAATGCATACCAAAATGCTAAGGCTTTTATTGCAAAGTTAAACAATGATCCTAAATATAAAGTAACTGGTTACCGTCTTAAAAATATTGGTAAAAGTAACCGTAACCAAAATATGGATGAAATCTTTGATGCATTACCTGATAAATTACCTTTATTAGAATTATTTTTCGCTTCAACTAATACAAATGTAATGAAAAAGTTAAAAGATAAGGAAATTAAAGAATTAAACTTTTACACTGACCCAAACTTAAACACTGGATCTAATATTGAAAATTGATCAATTAATCCGCTTGTTTTAACTAAAGTCAAAAATTTAAATCTAAATGACAATACTAATAAAACTAGATCATATGATGTGATTAAATTTGACAACTTATCATTTGATGAAGAAGATGTTTATATTGCTGGTGAATTTGATTTGTATAAAGTAAACAAGGCTTTAAAAATGTTTTATTGAACCAGAAATAATGAAAAATTCTTCCAAGGATTAAATCGAACTTATAGTCTTAAGGATAATAATGGTCGTAATTTTGTTGCATCATGACCACTTGGTCTTGATTTTTCTAATGTACCAAGCATAAAAAACTTAGCAGGTTTAGAGCTTAAAGATCGAAACAGTAATGAAAGAAATTTAAACAAAATTAAACTCTATAACAATCAATCTATTTGAACAATTTCTGCTCAAGATATGAATAAAGGTCAATTTAGTGATATTTTAGTCGGTGATAATTTTAATAATGTACCAACTAAAATTACCTTTAGTAACGGCAAAGCAACTAAGGAAATTAGGATAGTTGTAGAAAAACCAAATAATTATGAGCGTCTAAATTATAATGGAATAGCTGAACTAAGACATTTATTAAAATATAATGAAGGTATTTTTGATGAATATAGTGTTATTATTGTTCAAGAGGGCGAAACTAGTTTATTTCAATCAATAAAAGATGCTGGTTTTAATGCTAGATATGAAAAAGAACAAGATAAGAAAATTCCTTATAATACTAAAGCAAAATAAATTAAACCATTAAGAACATTAATATAGTGAACCCCACAAGTTGGGCCAAATCAATTGGTAAACTTAGGGGTTTTTATTATGAAGCTAAAATTAGAAGATAAACTAAAGATTATAAAACTATATAAAGCTGGTAAGAGTAGCAAACAAATTGCAGAAATTTTTAATGTAAATATGCGTACAATTCAGTTTATAAAGCTTTTGCACAACCTCCACGGATTAGACATATTTACAGAAAGAAATAAACGACGAAACTTCAGTCCTAACTTTAAATTAGAAATTGTTAAGCAAGTATTAAATGGTAAACCCATCCGCTCTTTGGAAGCAGAACTATTAATTAATTCATGAGTGAAAAAATTTAAATTATTTGGGTATAATGGTCTTATAAATAAAAAGAAAGGTAAAATACCAATGACCATGCCAAAGAATAATAACCCAAAACAAGATAAAACATTATCTAGAATTAAAGAACTCGAAGAAAGAAATGCCCAACTTGAAATGGAGGTAGACCTCTTAAAAAAATTGAGAGCCTTGGTTCAACAAAGGACAGAGCAACCAAACAAGAAAAAGCAAAAGTAATATTTGAATCAAGGCATAAATATAAATTAAGATTAATGCTAGACTTTTTCCAATTAGCAAAGTCAACATACTTTTATATTGTTCAAAGTTTTTCAAAAGATGACAAAGATTTTGATTTAAAACAAGCAATAGCGAATATTTTTAATGAGAATAAATCCCGTTATGGATATCGAAGAATTTGTTTAGAACTAAGAAATAGAGGTTATATTATTAACCATAAAAGGGTTAAAAGATTGATGAAATTACTTAATTTATTTGGTCTACAGCCAAAATCAAAATATAAATCATATAAAGGTGAAATTGGGAAGGTTTGTAATAACTTACTCCTTACAAGGATTGTTGACAAAAAGAATCATAATACTTATTACGAGCGAAATTTCAAAACTACAAAATTGAATCAAACTTGAAGTACTGATGTATCTGAATTCAAAATAGCAAGTGGAAAACTATATTTATCACCAATTATAGATGTGCATAACCGTGAAGTAGTTTCATACACAATTTCAAAAAGTCCTAATTTTGAACAAGTGAATCAAATGCTAAATAAAGCTTTTAAAAAGTATAAAAATCTTAATGGATTAATTTTACATTCTGACCAGGGATGGCAATATCAAATGAAACAATATCGTGACAAATTAAGTAAAAGAGGTATTAAACAAAGTATGTCGCGAAAGAGAATTGCTATGATAATTGTGTTGTTGAAATATTTTTTGGAACCATGAAAAACGAAATGTTTTATGGTCATGAAAAAGAATTCAAAACTCTTGAAGACTTAGAAAAAGCGATGCGCAAGTATATAAATTATTACAACAAAAAACGAATTATCACAAAATTAAAAGGACTGACACCTTTAGGATATAGGCATCAATCCTTAAATTAATTTTAGTCCAATTTTATGGGCTCACTATATAAATACATATGTCTTTTAAGTTCTAGTTTAATATCCAAATTTTGATAATTGTTGTTCATTATCATTTCATTTTTTGGCTACTTTAACTTTTAATGTTAAGGTAACTTTGGTTTGCAATTGGTGGGCTATTTTATGTCTTGCATTTTGACTTATTTGTTTAATTTTAGACGCATTTTTACCAATTACCATACCTTTTTGTGAATCTTTTTTAACATAAATATATGCATCAATATAAATATGTTCAGGATTTGATTCATTAAATTCTGTTACTTCAACTGCTATTGAATGAGGCAATTCTTCATACAGTAAATTAATAGCACTTTCCCTTATGATTTCTTTAGCTATAAAACGTATAGATTTATCGGTAATGTAATCTGAGTCATATTGCAAAGTATCTTCATAGGCAAAATTATCTTTAATTAATTTAAGTAAATAATCTATTGAACTTTGATTACTTATATCAGTAGATATAATGTAATCAAAGTTATATGATTGTAATTCAGATATTTTGGATGTTAATAATTCCGGGTTTCCTTTAATTTTATTGACTTTGGAAATAACTGCAATTTTATGAGTTTGATTAGTAATTTTCTCTAAAATTAATTTATCACCTTTGCCAATTTTTTCGTCAGCAGGGGTTAAAAATAAAACTACATCCACATTTTTAATTGACTCGTAAGCAGATTTATTTAAACTTTCTCCAAGTTTATTTTCAGCTTTATGTATTCCAGGTGTATCAGTAAAAATAAGTTGGAAATCTTCATCAGTATAAATACCAGTTATTTGGTCCCTTGTTGTTTGGGCAGTATCTGTTACAATTGCGATATCATAGCCAATAATTGCATTTACTAAACTGCTCTTACCAACATTTGGCCTTCCTAAAATACTAGCAAAACAAATTTTCATTAATTAATATCTTTTGGTGTAATTGGGAATGGCACTAATTCAGACAATTTGTTGATTCGCACTTTATGTCCATCATTTGAATATTGGTAAATTAGTGCATCTTGTGGCATAAATTCACTCATTACTTGGCGACACCCAGCACAAGGACTTATTTCATCTTCTTTTTTAGAAATGATGTGGATTTCTTTAAAACTCCCTACTTTTGCTCCGTAAGCAACTGAGCCAAATAAGGCACTGCGCTCAGCACATAAACCAGATGGGTAAGCAGCATTTTCAACGTTAACGCCAGGGTATTCGTTGCCTGATTCATCAATAGCAATAGCGGCTACTTGGAAATTTGAATATGGGGCATATGATTTAGTTAATAAATTTCTTAATTTTTCAATGTTCATAATATTGTTATCCTTCACGTGTAATATTTAATGGGTTAAATATAGCATCAACAATTTTGTTCATTTCAATTCTTTCGTTTTCTTCTTCATGATCATAACCAAATAAATGTACTAGGCCATGGGTAAATAAGTAACAAAATTCTCGTTTTAGAGAATGATTAAATTTAATTGCTTGGCGCTTTACTCGATCTCAACAAATCACCAATTCTCCTAAATGGAGCAAGGGTAATTTATCATATAATTCTTGATCACGAAAATCAAATGATAAGATATCAGTAATATAGTCTTTATTACGGTAGGTTTTATTCAATTTTTTAATTTCATTTCGCGAAACAATTGTGACATCTAAAATAATTGTTTGTTTGTCATGTAGATCAAAATAATTAATAAAATTTTTTAAAATTTCGTACAACTCAGTTTCAAAAACTGTTGGCGCTTTAATTTTATTTATGAAATTAATTATAGTTTGTTGTGATTTCACAAATATATTATATAATATATTTATAGTAAATATTTCATTTTCTGGAATGTTTATTATTTTTAAAATATAAATTCAAACAAAGAAAGGAATTGACTATATGAAAAAAACAAAGAAAACATTTATATTACTAACAAACATTATAGCTTTGCCACTTGGCTCTGTTGCTGCCATTGCATGTAATAAAGAACCAGAAAAGCCTGCAAATCCAATTGACCCAATTCAAAGTAGTGTAAAGAATTTTACAACTACTCATGCAGAAATTCTAGCTAAAATTCCAAGTAATATTGCCCTAGCAGATGAATCTAAATTAAATGCTGCTTTAAATGATTATAATAATTTAAATTTAGATATTAAAAACGCTTTAACAAGCCAAAAAACATTATTAGATCAATTGAGTGTAAAAATACGTGAACTTAAAGACACTCAAAATAACCAAACACAAAATCCAAACCCTGGTCCAAGCGATCCAAATAAACCAAATGAACCTACAAAACAAAATGAATTAAGTGTTAAACAAGACAAAATTAATGCTATTAAACAAAGCGCAGCTAGTTTACCAACTGGTGTTATTTCAATATTTGATACTATCTTAAATAATGAAACATACCTGCAAGAAGTTAGTGTTGACACCTTAACGAACTTTGTTAATACCTTATTAACTATTAATAGTAATTCTTCTGCTTATCAAACAAAAAATTATGTAAGTGAATATCAAAACTTTTTAGAAAAAGTTTTAGACAAAAACTATAATTCATTACTTACTCAATATCAAAATAGTATTACTTTAATTAGTTCAAACAACCAAGAAATTTTAACAAATTTAACAAATGAATTACCAAAACTTCAAGAGCTTGAAACTAGTTTTGTAATTTTTAAGGCAAATGGTGAAAAAATCTTAAATGATTTTAATGAAATAGTTAAGATTTTTAACCAAGAAAATTCAATTTTTAATTCTGAAGTTAAAACTTCTTTATTAAATTTAGAAGCAGTTAATGATTATAAAACCAATAATAATTTATTAAAGTCTATTAATAAATATTCATCTATTAATACAAAAGCTTTAAGTTTAAAAACTATTTATAAAGCTTTTGTAGCTAAAACTAATAAAGATGCAGCAACTAATGATTTTATTAATTCAGTAAGTTCATATTACAATGGAGAATTTATTAATAATGCTAAATTATCTGATCCTAACTTGGTTAGCCAATTAGATACTTTTATTAATCAAGCTAACGAAATTAGTAAAAATTCTCAAAACCAGGAGAATTTAAATAATTTAAGAACTCAAGCAAAAACAAATATTAATAGTTTAAATAATTTAAGTAATGAACTTAAAAATGCATTTGGAGCTCATATTGACACTTTAAATATTGAATCATTAATTAATGAAACTAAAAACAATGCTAATTTATACAATAATAAAGTTACAGATATTTTAGCTGCAATTAATGAAGCTAATAAAGTTAAAGCAACAAGTAAATACAATAATGCTTCTAATAAATCTGATTTTGATAGATATTTATCAGAAGCATCTAATTTATTACAAAATAACTTATTGATTAATAAAGCCGAATACGTTAATTCAGCTTCAAATATTAATTCTATCAACAACATTTTAAATAATTTATCTGAAGCTCAAAGTAATTTAAACGGTAATGCTTCAAGTGCTGAAATTCAACAATTTAAAACAGATATTGAAAGCAAACTTACACCACAATTATCTGAGAATTTAACAAAATATAATTTAGCTAGTGAAGTATATAGTATAAACATTACTGAACAAAATAAAAATCTCTTTTTAGCTAATCCAAAAATAGATGGGGCCATCTTAACTTTAAAAGCAATTAAAACTGTTGAAAGCAATATTAACCAGCTTACCTTTGTTTATACAGCTAAAAGTACAAGCGAAGCATCGCTAGTAACCGACGTAGAAAAAACATATACTTTTACGAATGATTTTAATACTAAATTAAATTTACTTAATTATACTAATTTAGATGAAATTTTCACTGTAAACTATGAAAATTTAAAAAATTATTACCAAAGTGATTTAAGTGCTAATGAAGCTAACATTAAAGAAAACTTTAATGCCAAAAATAATATTTTGCATAGCTATTTTAAATTTAGATTTAAGGCAGGAAGTTTTAAATATGAAAATTCTAAAGTTGCAGCAGAACTGGAATTTTTAGTTAACGAAAGAGTTGTTAAAACTTCGAAATTATCAACTCAAAATAATGTTACTTTTAAAGAAGAATGGTTAAAAGGAGTAAGTATAACCCCAAGTGAATGATTTAAGCAACAAAAATTCTATAAAGAGCCTGGATCATGACAATTACCTACTAATGATCCTAATTTTTCAAAAAGGTATCTATTTTTTGTGTCACAAAAATCTTCTAATATTTTAACGTGATTTGCTCTTGATATTTTCAATACTGAAAAGGACAAAATCGAAAGTTTAAAAAGTAAAGAACTTAAGTCGGTTGTTAATTTAGTTAATCCAACTGTAAATAACCAGAATAATGAAAATGCTTTAACACCCGAAGAAATCAAGCAAGTTCATGCAAAAATTAAAGAAAATCAACTAAAACAAATCTTTACAGTTAATGTTCCTTCAGGAGTAAATTGAGAATTAATTAACTATAATGAAACTGATATTTTCCATGTTAATGATTCTAATAAAGATGTTGCTATTTTTAAATTTAAAGTTAAACAAGGTGATAAAGAACAAATTATTGATGTTGAATTAGCAAATGAAAAAAATGATAAATCAACTAACCAAGATCAAAATGATTTTAATTATCTGTTAAATTTAATTAAAACAGAGACTAAAGATGATGCTTCCAAAATTTTAGAATTAACAAAGGTTAATGATCCTAAGAAAACTCATAATCAAGTTAATTCTAAAGATGCGGTTAATGCATTTAATGAATATTATGAATTACCAAAAGCAGGTAAATTCCAAATATATGCTGATGAATTAACTGAATCTAAAAATTATGTAGATTCTAGCGTTGGAGGAAGTGCAAAAGTTAAATTCTGAATTAAAGAAAATGGAACTATGGTTGATAAAACTGCTAACAGATTTTTAATCAATTATCAAAGTCTTTCAGAATACTCTAAAACAATTAAATACTTTAAACCTTTAACATATTTAGATATTAAACCCGCTAATTCTAATAGTTGATTCACTGCATCAGATTTTAGTGCTGCTAATATTGATCAAAATCATAAAAGTATTATTGATCAAATTAATTCAACTAACTTTGAATTACGTAAAGCTAACGTAGCTAAAGATACAAATTATGCAATTATAGATCCAAAAGATATCGTAGCTCAAAATGCCGCTAATAAACTTAATTATTTACTTAAATTAAAGGCTAATGCAACAAGTGAAGATAGCTCAAAAAATAATGAATTTAAAAATCCAGCTAAAACACAAGCATCAGATGATAAGAAAATTGAAAATAGTAAGCAACAAGAAAGTTTATGATCTTCTTCAGCAAGCATTGCTAATACAAGTGATCAAAGTAATTCAATAAACTTAACTGAAATCCAAAAAAATTACTTTGTTTATTATTACGATGTTGTAAGTAATAATTCAAATGAACTAAGTTTTAAACTGGGATTTATTAACAAAACTGATACTACTAAAAGATATACTAATTCTTCTAAGGTTATTACTCTTAAAAACCTTAGAAATGATTATAAAGAAAACTTATATCCTGAAATAATAGTAAATGCTTTAACTTATGATGATTTAACAATTGCTAACATTAGTTCATTATCAGCACAAGAATTTATTAGTAAAGATAAAACTACTTTAAAATCTTATGTTAGTGTAAAAAACGATCAAACCTATAAAAACTTTACTCTTAGCAAAGATCAATTTAGCATTGAAGAAGTAAAGCCAGGTGATAATAATTCAGTTTATGTTAAGTTTAAAGCTGCAAATCCAACAACTAATTTATCATACGTTGCTAATACTTGATATAAAATAACAGGTTTTAGATCAGGAGCTACAACTAAAGAAAACTTAACTTTTAAAACTACAACATTGCAAACAGTTTTCGACTCAAGTTCAAGCATAACTAGAACTAGGGAAATTGAACCATATTTTGAAGATCTGCTCTGAACTTATGATGCTAAAACTAATTCAGCATCATGGACTTTAGCTGAAAAATATATCTCAAAAACTCTGTTAGCAAATAATGCAACTCAAAGAAAATTAACAGTCACATTATTTGCTAACCAATTAATTCAAGATGATCATAGGTTAAAAAGAATTAGTGGTGAAGGTGAAGAAACTTATAAACATACCCCTTATGAATTTGACTTTGAGCAACTATTTGCAGGTCAAACTTTATCAGTTTCACGGCAAACGAAATTATATTCAAAATTAAGTGGTGGCAATTATCCACAATTTAACTATACTTTAAGTGCCAAGTATGAAGCTGGTAAAGGTGTTATTTTTAAGGTTGCTGTTGATGATAATCAATATAAAGTATTAGTAGCTAATCCATATAAAGAAGCTATTACTTATAAAGAAACATTAGATAGTTCTAAATTTGGTAATTTTGATAAAAACAAAGCCTTTTTAATTAATACAGCTGGGGCTAATGTAACAATACAATATACCAACTCACTTCAAAAAGAAACTTTTAGTAATTTAGAAACAAATCAATTTAACTACCAAAAGTTAGATTATACTCAAGAAAATCAACCGATTTTATTCTATAACTCAGAAGAAATAATTAAATCAAATGAATATAACCCAAACCAAAATGTTAGTTATAAATTACACGAAGGTTATAAACTAGACCAAGAATATATGCATAGTTCTTGAGAAGGAATTGACCTTGTTGATAATGTAAGGGCTCGTAGTTTTGCTTATAACCGTGGTTCAGCAACTATGTTAGCTAAGGTATCGAAAGACCTTTCTGACGGAAGATTTTACGTTATAACTAATAACCACGTGCAACATATTTCAAACTTTAGCGAAGTTGAAGGCGAGAATTTAGGCAAAAAACATGAAAGTAGTTATTTAACTAAAGCATCTAATAATTTTGGGAATGATGTTGATGATGGATTTTCATATTGAGGTGGCTTAAATGTTGCTAATAAAGTACCTATTGAAGTAATTTGATCAGGTGTCGATCAAATTAATGAAAAAGGCGAAAAAGCAACTGGTATGCAAGTTGACATAACAGTCTTTGCAGTAGATATTAAACCCTTAATTGAAGCGGCTCGTAAAGAAGGAAAATTTGACTTAGTTGCTTGATTTGAAAATTGATATAAATTACCAAATATGGATATGAACTATTTTGGTTCTGAAGATGGAGTTCAATTTGGACCAAATGTCAAACAATTTGCTATTAACGGTTTTCCATATGGAAAACAAGCTGGATACTTTGTTAATCGAGCGCAAACTAGCTCAAGTGTAATAAGTTTATTTAGACAAAATGGTTATGTGCAATCATTCTTTAATTCAGGAAATTCTGGAACGGGAATTTTAGGACCAAATAATTCATATATTTCAACAATTAATTCTGGAGTTCCTTTAACTGAATTATTAGCTTGAAACTATGAAACATCTGCTTATAACTATTTAGGAGTTAATAAACCTGGCCAAGAAGCTTTAAGTATTAAAAACACAAATTCAGTAGCAGCTCAAATTTTAAGATGACATCTTAAAAAACCTGCTGAAGTTGATTTGCCTTGATTCTTACAAGAAGTTAAAGGTAATTAAACAAACTAAAAACCTTTCAATATTTTGAAAAAGCAAAATAAACTTGAAAGGTTTTTTTATATATTATTTTGGTTGCCTTTAATTTAGTATTCTGTCGAAAAACATCCAAAAAAACAAACAAAAAATAACTTTTAAAAATTATTTTTTTTATTATAATAGAAAAGCAATATTTAATTATTGCCTCTTACTAGTGGGAGATATCAAAATATCGCTAGACCACAATATCGAAAGGATACTAACATGGCAAAAAAAGAAATACAACGTGTTGCTAAATTGCAATTCCTAGCCGGAAAAGCAAAGCCTGGGCCAGCTCTTGCTGGTGTAGGTGTTAACATGCCAGAATTTACTAAAGCATTTAACGATGCAACCAGAGACAGAGGTGATGAACCAGTTCCTGTCTTAATTACTGTTTACAAAGACAAGACATTTGAATTTAAATTATTCACAGCGCCTGCATCATACAAAATTAAACAAGCTGCTAAGATTCAACAAGGGTCAAAAAATGCTAAAACTACTATTGTTGCTACAATTTCTAAAGATCAACTAAGAGAAATTGCTGAATATAAATTACCTGACTTAAACACAAATGATATTGATGCTGCAATGGCTACAATTGCTGGTACAGCAAAACAAATGGGTGTTTTAGTTGAAGGTTATGATGATATTTTTAAAGCAAAAGCTGCAGCAAAAGCTGCTGCCAAATCAGCCGCACTTGCTGAATTGAAAGCCGCGGCTTTAGAAGCTGACTTGGCAAACTTAGCTGAAACTAAAGGACAAGGTATTGAAGTTACAACTATTAGTGATGAAGAAAAAGCTAATGAAGGAGTTGAATAATGGCTAGACATTTATCTAAAAATCTCAAAAATGCTCGTGAGCAATTTGATAGAACTGTTGCTTATGATTTAGAAGAAGCAATAGAATTAGCTAAAAAAACTTCATATGCAAAATTTGATGCTTCAATTGATTTAGCATTTAACTTAAACCTTGATGTACGTAAGGCTGATCAACAACTTCGTGGATCTGTATTATTACCAAATGGTACAGGTAAAACAATTAGAGTTTTAGTTGCGACAAATAGCCCTGAAAAATCAAAAGCGGCTAAAGAAGCAGGCGCAGATATCGTAGTGGATGGACCAGCTCTTGAACAAAAAATAAAAGAAGATGAATTTGATTTTGATGTAATGGTTGCTGATCCTGCTATGATGCCTTTATTAGGAAAATATGGTAAAAAACTAGGACCTAAAGGTTTAATGCCTAACCCTAAAACTGGTACAGTTACACCAACTCCTGAAAAAGCAGTTGAAGAACTTAAAAAAGGTAAAGCAAACTACCGTACAGATAAAGCAGGTATTGTCCACTCATTAATTGGTAAACAGTCAATGTCAACACAAGCATTAGCAGAAAATGCAAAGGTTCTTATTTCTTTAATTAAGAAACTAAAACCTGCTGCAGTTAAAGGGACTTATATGTTGAACTTAACAGTTTCTGCTTCAATGGGACCAAGTGTAAAAATTAAAATCGATAAATAATTTTAAAATCAAGTCTATTTGGCTTGATTTTTTACTTACTAATATTTTAGCTATATATGACATAAAAACTGTCATAGTAAATTTCCAAGTTTATTTTCTAAACTTTTTGTTTACAAATTTCTTAATTGATTAATTTTATAAAAAATAAATTATGAAGTATGATATATATATTAATTGGAAATGTCACATGCAAGTTTTTTTGCATGTGACATTGTTTTTGTCTGCCTTGTAATAAAATAGTTGTATTAATAAATTTTAAAAAAATGAAAGGAGACTTTAAAATTATATGAAAAATTTAGAAAAATATATTTGTGTTTTTGACAAATATCGAAAAGAAAATAAATATCAACATTTTAAAATCGAAGAGAATCATAATACTATCTTGAAAATGCAAGGAGCTCTTGAGTCGCATCGAAAATTACGATCAAACCAAATTGATCTAGAGCAACTTTATAATATTTTACAAGAACTTACTGAAGGCTTCTCAATCCAAGAAGTAGCCAAGATATTTGATAGAGACATTCGAAGTATAAAAAGCAAAATCGAAATTATTACAAATCGCAGACCACTTAGTTTAGATAAACAAAATCGCTATGTTTGTCCTAAGTGTTCAAAAAGAGTAATGCGGGTTAAAACCCTTAATTTTACCAAACTATACGAACATTTATTAGGCTATTCATTTTCGCGACTCTTTTTTGTAAGTGATGCAATTAAAGAGAAATGAAAGGCCTACAGAAAGTATTGGTATAGTGAGCTTAATACATACAATAAAAATAGAAACAAAAAGAATTTGCAGCAAAAAGAAGTTAAGAAATCAGTTACCTATCTTGTTAATTCTTTTAAAAAATTATCCCCTGATGAATTTGCTCCTTCGCCTAGTACAATTTATAAAATAATTAAAAAATACCCTTATTTCCTTGAATTTGACCACATTGTTAAAAAATCTGAAGGAAAATACGGCATAAGGAAGAATAAGCAAACCAAACCTAAAACATTAAAATATGCAACAGAAATTTCAAAACGTCCAGCTTATATTAATGATCGCTCTGAACACGGCCATTTTGAATTAGACACCGTTATTGGTAAAATCAATGATACATATTGTATTGTGACGATAATTGAACGGCAAACCAGAATGTCTTATGCTATGCTCTCAAAACGCAACTCCAAAGCTATAAAACAAACTCTTGTCAAACTAATCAAGAAACATAACTTAGACATTAAAACTTTAACAGTTGATAATGGTAGTGAAAATGTCTTATTGCACGAGGTAATTCCAACTGAAAGATTATTTAAATGCCAACCATATAGTTCATGACAAAAAGGTTCAATAGAAAATATGCACCGCTTAATTAGGTATTACATTCCCAAAGGAAAAAGCTTAGATAAATACTCTCAGCAAGAAATTGATTATATGATGGAAAAAATAAATAATTATCGACAAGTTGTCCGGAAATATAAGATAACCTAAAATTTTTTTTAATCCCCCGCCTTTGATTGCAATCAAAGGGGCCTTACTTTTGACAAAAGTAAGCAAAACCGACGAGAAAACACTGCCGTGTTTTCTGTTTTCTCATACATTTTTTTATCTAAAAATTATGTTAAAATTAAAAGACAATTATTTTGTTAACATCTCGCAAGTGACTTTTCCAAAAAACAAAAGAAGAATTTGCAAAAATATATGAAGAATATCAAAAATCAGGTTTACCAGGTGCTTTCCAAGCTATTTACCAAATATCACCAGAAACAAAAAACTTACAAAGAAATAGTGTAAAAGTTAGAATTAATAAAATAATTAAGTATTATAATTTAGGTATGGAAGACCTATTGCAGACAAAGAAAGGTGAAAGCCGCAAAAAAGGAAGCGGCAAACCTAAGACGAAAAGAGAACCAAATTGAGATATTTTTGATCGTGATGATTTGTTACAAATAGCTAAAAGATATTATGAAATTACCAACGAATTACCTAAAAGTAAGAAAGTTATTGAATCTAAAAGTTTTAGTATAAGTTATGTTAAGCTTGCAGAAGTTTTTGGCATTTGTAGACAAACAATTTCTAAAATTCAAAATATTAAAATTGCACAAAAACTCCCTAAATATAGTGATGTAATCGAAAAATCGTTCGCAGAAACAAAGTCAAGATATGGAAGGTTAAAACTAAGTGTTTACATATCTAAAAAATACAAAATAGATATAAACGAACGTTCATTAGGGAGATATATGAACCTTTTAGGCCTAAAATGTAAGCTTAGACAAAAATCAAAACGAAAAGAAATTAAAAATCTATCTACTCAGATTGATAACTTCGTAAATCGTGATTATAATGATCAAAACAATCGAAATATTTATGCAACTGATGTTTCATATATAAAAGCGCCAAAAGATGTGTTAGAATCACACGTTTATTTGTCTGCAATTTTGTCTCATAAAACTAAACAAATTATTGGTTTTAAATTATCAAAAAGTAATAATCTAGAACTAGTTTTAGACAATTTAAATTCATTAAAGCAATACAAATCCAAAAATTTTATCATTCACTCAGATCATGGCTTTCAATATACACATCATCAATATATTAAAGAAGTTAAAAATCATGGTGGTATTATTTCGTTATCAAGAGTGGGAAATTCTCTTGATAATCGAGAAATTGAATATTGGTTTGGAATCATTAAAACTGAATTATTAAATGATTTAGATTATTCAAAAATAACATTTAATGAACTTAATGATATGATACAAGAATATGTAATTTGGTACAACAATGACCGAATTCAATCAAACTTAAACTGAAAAACTCCACAGCAATTTGCTATGGAATTATAAATAACTAAAATGTTAAATTTTGCTGTCCATGTTTAAAATCCGAATATTTTTAATATAGAGAAAAAGAGGTATTTATGAGACATTTAACGACTAAAGAATGAGTTAAAATTTTTGACTTATATGATAAATACTTGAACCTGGGAATAACCAAAGCAGAATTTGAAAATTTCTGTTTTGACATCAGAAAAGCATACTGAAATAAAGAATCAATGAAAAATATGTTAAAGAAAAGAAAACTGTATAATTTAAATATGAACATAGAATCACAAAGCGGTAAATCACCCAAGAAAGATAAAGGTGTTGGGAGAAAGAAAAAGAAAGTTCTCGATTATACATGAATTAATACTCTTAAAGATGATGAAAAAGATGCAGTTATAAAATACTACTATCGAATTTTTAATGAAAATAATATTGATGCAGATATTAAAAATATTAAAGAAATTGAAAATCTTTCATCAAAATACAAGGCAAAAATTTTTTTAATAGCAAGATCCACATATTATGAGAAATTGAAAGATAACAACAAAGCTAAAGAGATAAATGTCAAACACAAAGAAATAATTTTTAAAAGTTTTGTCGAAAATAAAGAAAGGTATGGACGAAGGAGGCTTGCTAAATATATTTTCCAAGAATATAATATTCAAATAAATCCTAGAACCCTTGGGAATTATATGAAAAAACTTAATTTAAAAACATTTGTTAGACAAAAACGTAAAAACAAAGAATCTAAAAATACTTGTGTTAAAGTGCCTGATTTAGTAAAACGAGATTATAATTCAATCAACAATAATATATATGCAACAGACGTGACCTACATACCAGCACCAAAAGACATTGAGCAAAATCATATTTATTTATCCGCAATTATCGACCATAAAACTAAGTTTGTGACCTATGAATTATCTCTTAGAAATGATACTGAACTAATTTTAAATAATATCAGTAATACAAAATTCAAAAAAAATTTTATTTTACATTCTGACCATGGATCTGCTTATTCGTCTGTTGAATATACTAAAAAAATAGAATTGCTAAAAGGTAAAATATCAATGTCAAGAATTGGCAACAGTCTAGACAACCGTGAAATTGAATATTTCTTTTCAATTCTTAAAAGTGAGATTTTTCCAAATTTTGATCAAACCTGTAAAAGGCTTACTTTTATTGAATTATCACAAAAAATCAAAGAATTTATAAACTGATATAATTATAAAAGAATAAGATAAAAAACCTTCCCAAAGCATTCCGTTTGGCTTAGCCAAATGGTATGGTTGGGGAAGGTAAAACCGTCCGAAAAAAATTTCCCAGTTTAAGATTTTATAAATGTTTTTTTTAATAATAAAAATACATTATATAGAAAAATATATAGCTTTACAACAGGAATATATTATAAAGATTTCTTAATTGGTCTTCGAAGCGATTCAATTAAATTGAATAAAAGTATACAAAATAGTAGATACTATAACAGTAACCTTGAAACTGAATTAGAAAATGACAGAATTTTTTCTTTTGTTGGTTTGGATAAAGAAACAAGGGTCAGACATTTTAACAATTTTATTAATAATAAATTAAATTTAGGAGTTTTAGAATGAGGTGTTGCCGAAACCCATAGTGAAGCTTTTGAATGAAATCGTAAATATGGCAACGGTCTTTGATGAAGAAATGCTTGGTTTTATACTGAAAAATACTCTAGACATGCGACACAAGTTGCAGAATTAATTGCCGGTAAAAAGGGCATTAACCCTACGGCAAGTATTGTATCGGTTCAAGTAGATACAGAAAATTGAAATGGTATTTCTGGTGAATTAAACTACCTACTAAATTATACAAATATAATTAACAATAGTTGAGGTTTACCTGGATATAATTCAGATAAAGCAGAAGACATACCGAAAGATATACTCACATATAATTGAGCTTCTAAGTACTTTGATGATATTATATATAAAAATCCTGAATTAATCAATATAATAGCGGCAGGAAATGTTTATTCTAAAAAGAATGATATTTTTGAAATCGCTTTATCTAGAAATAGTATTATAGTTGGAGCTACGGATGCTTACAATAATGAAAGAAAAGCATATTACAGTCAAATAGGTAATGACTTAAATTATCTTTCTGTTGTTGCTCTCGGAGGTGATTATCGGTTCACCGATAGAACTCAGTACATAGATAAAACCGGAACATTAATAACAGCTGGATACAACAATTCCGGTACTAGTTTTTCTACCCCGGTTATTACAGCCATAGCAGGGATGCTAAAACAAAAATACAAATCTTATTTTGAACAGGAATTTGATTCAATTATTTTCAAATCATCGCTTATTACTGGTTCACGCAAACCCAATAATATAAGTTCAATTTACACAAATGAAACTGGCTATGGTATTCCAAATTATAAAAAAATAGAACAAGCAATTCAGTCCTTAATTATTTTACCAAAAACCGATAAAAGTAATGATTGATCAAAAAATTCCCGCCAGGTATATTTATCTAAAGGTGATAAAATTCGTGCTTCTTTAGCATTTTTATATAATGGCACCAACGACAAAACAGATATAGATTTTCTAATTAAAGATACATCCGGTAACTTAATCGCTTCCTCTTCATCTGGTAATAAAAATATTGAAGTTGTTGAATTCACTGTTCCGAATTCAGGTTTTTATAGATTTGAGGCATATAGATATTCAAAAAACACAAACCCTGTTCAAGTAGCAATTACATATGTTAAGGAAGAGAATAACTAATAATGGCTTGAAAAATGAGAAAAATTCTTAAGTATGCACTTTTATTTTTAGGTTCTTCTGTTTTAATAATATCATCATCATTATATGCTTGATATCGAATTGAACATAATCAATGACAAAAAGACAGTGAAAAAGGTGGTAGTTCTTATTGGAATAAAGATAGAACACTTCTAACTTTAGAATCGGGGTATCCAAGTTTATTTATAAAAGATCCCAATCGCCCGGTAACTATAAAAAGTGAATATGATTATTATGAACCATGGAAATATAGTAACATGGATGTCCGACTTGACGAGAACAACCAAAACTCACCATGAGTTTATTCAAGTAATAATTTTAAAAATACTACATATATTTTTAAAACAAAACAAGATTTTATAAACTTGTTTAGACGTGTTAGTACTGAAATTCATTTATATCCAAATGAAGATTTTATTATTAAAAAATTTAAAGAACTATTAGATAACATCAATTTTGAAACACATGATTTAATTTTATTAAATAATTATTATAGTCCATCAATGCCAAGTCGTGGTGATCGCAGGAAAATAGGCTGGGATATAAAAAATTATAAATATAATTATGTTACAAATACTCTTAAATTAGAATGAACTAAAAACTATAAAATGAAGAAATATTTTTGAATTTCTGATTCTAGTAATTGAATTAATGATAAAGCAATAGGTTCTAATAGTTGATATAGAAGTTATTTTCTTATACTCAATAAGACAAAAGTAACAGATTCAAATGAGATTAATTTAAAAATGGAATATGATTGAATAAAATAATTAAATGTTTTGAAAGTGTTATAAATAATATTTGTAAAAGCAACAAAGTAAACTTTGTTGCTTTTATCTTTCATTAATCTAAGTTAAACTAAGTTTTAAATATAGACTATGTAAGAGCTTAAAAATTCACTTTTGTGATATAATAAAATTATTATTTATAATAATTTTGTTGAATTTTAACAATCAAAGGAGCAAAAAATGATATTTAATTTAGATAATGAAGATAACAAGAAACAAACTTTGGAACCTGAATATGAATATGAAGAAGATAAAAGAGTAGTTTTTAAAGATGATATAGAATCCACTAATGATGATAATGTTGAAGAAATAATCCCTCAAGATAACGATGATTATTTAGTAAAACCTAGTTTAATTACAGAACCACAAGGTGGACTTAAGCCAGTTATTGTGGATGACGAAATGAAAACATCATTTTTAGAATATGCAATGAGTGTTATTGTTTCCAGAGCTTTGCCTGATGCGCGTGATGGTCTAAAACCAGTACACCGAAGAATTCTATATGATATGTTTGAACTCGGAATTACCCCAAGTTCTCAACACCGTAAAAGTGCAAGAATTGTTGGGGATGTTTTAGGTAAATATCACCCTCATGGTGATTCATCAGTTTATGAAGCAATGGTGCGTATGGCACAAGATTTCTCTATGCGTTATCCATTAGTTGACGGACATGGAAACTTTGGCTCAATTGATGGTGATCAAGCTGCGGCAATGCGTTACACTGAAGCAAGAATGACAAAACTCTCAAGTGAACTCCTTGAAGGAATTAAAAAAGACACTGTTGATTTTGTCGATAACTATGATGCAACAGAGCAAGAACCAGTTGTCTTACCTGCTAAATTTCCAAATTTACTAGTTAGTGGTTCCTCAGGTATTGCTGTAGGTATGGCTACTTCAATTCCGCCACACAACCTCACAGAAATAATTAATGCCACGATAGCATTAGCTAAAAACCCTCAGATTACAACTATGGAATTAATGCAAAGTGTCAAAGGACCTGATTTTCCTACTGGAGGAATAATTTTAGGTACTAAAGGAGTTCTTGATACTTATGAAACAGGACGTGGTAGCATTATCGTTAGATCTAAAACACAAATTATCGAAAAAGCTAACGCTAAATCAAAAATTATCGTTACTGAAATTCCTTATGCAATTAAAACCAGTACAATTATTAAAAAAATTGTTGAACTTGTTAAAGAAAAAGTTATTGATGGAATTGCTGATATTAGGGATGAAACAAACCTTAACGGAATTAGAATTGTTTTTGATATTAAAAAAGGATATAGTCCAAGTATTATACTAAATCAATTATTCCAAAAATCAGATTTACAAACTACATTTAATTCAAATTTAGTTGCTCTAGTTAATGGAGAACCTAAAACATTAAGTTTAAAACAAGCATTAAATGTTTATTTAGATCATCAAAAGGATGTTTTTACTCGTAGACTTAATTATGATTTAACTAAAGCACAAGAAAAAGTTCATATTTTAGAAGGGTTAAAGGTTGCAATTTTAAATATTGACGAAGTTATTAAAATTATTAAAAGTTCTAAAACTGATCAAATTGCACAAGATAATTTAATTGCTCGCTTTGAATTTACTGAACGCCAAACTAAAGCAATCTTAGATATGAACCTACGTCGGTTAACTGCTTTAAATTATGAAAAGATGGTTGGTGAAATTAACCAACTATATATTGAAATAAAAGGATATCAAGAAATTTTAGCTAGCGAAGAAAAACTTGTTAATCTAATTATTGAAGAATTAGAAATAGTTCGGGATAAATATGGTGATAATCGCCGCACTAGCATTGATTATTATGGAGTGGGAAAAATTAATGATGAAGATTTAATTCCACGTAAAGAAATTGTAATTACTGCATCCATTAATGGCTATGTGAAAAGAATTAATTTAGATCAATATACTACGCAACGCCGCGGAGGTGCAGGTTCAACAAGTATGAAGACTTATGATGATGATGATATTTCATTAATTTTAAAATCCTCAACACACTCCAACTTACTACTTTTTTCAAATTTTGGTAAAGCATATGCCTTAAAAGGATATCAAATTCCAGAAGTGTCAAAACAAAGTAAAGGGCAACCTTTTATTAACATTTTAGAAAACTTAAACGTTAAAGAAGATGAGAAGATTATTTCAATAATTTCTGTTGATGAATTTGCTGATGATTTATTTTTAGCAACCATCACAAAAAAAGGTATTTTCAAAAAAACACCTCTTTCATTATTTAGTAATGTACGCCGCTCAGGTATTTTAGCTTTTAAATTACAAGATGAAGATCAATTAGTCAGAGCATTTATCGCTACATCTGGCGATAATGTCCTTGTTGCTAATAACTATAAAAATATTGCACTATTTGATATTGATTCAGTACGTACTTTGGGTCGCAACTCACTTGGTGTTAAAGCAATAAAACTTGTAGAAGGCCAATATGTAATTAATGGTTCTTCAAATAAAGATGGAGATTTAATTTTTTCATTAGGAGCTAAAGGATTTGGAAAAATTACTCATGAATCTGAATATAGAGTTACAAGACGTGGGGCTAAAGGAGTTACAGGTATTAATCCAGAAAAATCTGGGCATTTAGTCTTTGCTTCATTTGTTAATCAAGAAGATGAATTATTAATAATTACTTCAAATGGCAATACAATTAGAATTAAAGTTGATCAATTTAACCAAACTGCAAGAAATACTAAAGGTGTAAAAGTTATTAATTTACGTAATAAAGATCAAATTGTTGCGGTGGAAGTTTTAAAAAATATTAATAATACTCAAAAACACGATGAGAATCAAACACCTTATAATTAAGGTGTTTTTATATTAAATAATCAAATAATTTATAAATAAGTTAGTTTATAAATGCAATAATTATTTATAATATGTAATTATGAGATTACGTTTTGATAATACAGCACAGGGCAAACTTAATAATTCTAAATTTTATCTGCAAACTTTTCCAATTCAAGTATCCAAAAATGATGTCATTGAAATTGGAGCAGGAAAAGGGGAAATGATTGTGCAACTTGCGATAAATAATCCTAATATAAAATATTATGCATTAGAAAAATATCAAACTGTTGCTAATAAAATTTTGACTAAGATAAAACAATATAATCTAGAGAATTTATTTATTATTACTAAAGATGCAAAAGAATTAAACGACATTTTTATTGGAAAAGTAGAGCAAATTTGATTAACCTTTTCTGACCCTTGACCAAAAAATGCTCACGAGAAACGCCGTTTAACTTACAAAACTTATTTAGATTTATACAAAAATTTACTTGTTAAAAATGGTAGTTTGTGATTTAAAACAGATAATGATAAATTATTTAATTACTCAGTTGAATCATTACAAGAAAACAACTGAATAATTACAGATATCACTACTGATTTACACAAATCTAATTATAATCTTAACAATTATCAAACAGGCTATGAAACAAAATGAGCAAATCAAGGTAAAAATATTAATTTTTTAATTGCTCGCTATAATTGAAAGGAAGAAAATGAAAAATAATTTTAAACAAAGATTAACAAAATATTTAGAAATCAAAGCAATGTCACGATATGAGGAACCGATTGTTGACGAACTAAAAGCAAATATTCCAAGCATTTATGAGGTTTCACGGGATAAACTTGGCTCAGTAATTTTTTACAAAAAGTCAAAAGTTGAAAATGCTCCAAAAGTAATGATTGCAGCCCATATGGATGAAGTTGGTTACATTGTTAGATCAATTTCAAAACAAGGGCAACTTTTACTATCAGCAATTGGCGGAATTTGAGCTTCAACTATTATTGGGACAAAAGCTATTTTAAAAGTAGGAGCTGGTAAAGAATTCATAGGTGTTTTTGGACATACTAGCATTCACATCATGGAACGTGAAAAAGTTGCAAAAGCATTAACTAATGATGAATTGTACGCTGATTTTGGTTTCAAAAGTGAGCAAGAAGCTCTAGATAATGGTGTTGAAATAGGAGATCCGATTTTTATCTCGGGCGAAACAATATACTTTGATAATCCAGATTTACTTGGTGGGAAAGCAATGGATAATCGTGCTGGGGTGACTATTTTGGAAAAAATTGCAAAAGATCTATCAAACAAAGATTTAAATGTAGATTTATATTTAGTTGGAACTGTTCAAGAAGAAGTAGGAACAAGGGGCGCTAGAACCTCAGTATCTATTATAAAACCAGATATTGCTATAGCATTAGATACAACATCAACCCATGATACAATTGGTACAATACCTGGAACTACTGCATTATTTAAAGGTGCTGCTTTAAGGGTGAAAGATGGTGGGACACTTATGGACCCAAAACTTATTAAATGTTTTATAGATATTTCAAAAAAATACAATATACCAGCATATAAGTTTGTAGCTGCAGGTGGCGGAACTGATGCTGCTGAGTTACAATACTCTCCTAATGGCGGGGCTGCAACTTTAACTCTTTCATTAGCACAACGATATTTACATAGCCCTATTGGAGTTTGTGCCATAAGTGATTTAATGGCAACTGCTAATTTAATTATAAAGTTCTTAGAAGATTTTGATAATGAGACATATCAAAATATTGTTTTTAAGTAAAATATAGTATAATTAATTTAAATTATTAGAATTAATAAAAAATTGGAGGCAAAATTATGGTAGAAATGACTACTGGAATATTTATTTTAATGATTATATTAGTAGTAATTGGAGCGGTAGCTGCAGCTGCATTTGTTACTTTTATGCTAACTAAAAAATTCTTTGAAAAACAATTGCGTGAAAACCCACCGGTAAATGAAAAAATGTTACGTGTGATGTTTAATCAAATGGGTAGAAAAGCAAGCGAAACACAAATCCGCCAAATCATGCGTTCTATGCAAAATGCAAAAGATAACTAATTTAATAAATATTAAATCATTATTTAATAATAATGTTTTTTATTTTTTGCATTTTTTCAGAAAGTTCAATTAATATGAAAATAATGATATTAAAATCTAAATTTAAAAAAAATCCACTCTTTAAATTATTTAATAATTTTTATCAAAGGTGGAAAAGACTCTCTAAATTAAAGTATTTACTATTTGTTTATTTATTAATTCTGATTATTGCAAGTTTATTTTTATGAAGCCCAATTACTCAAACTAATCCAGAGAAAGATTGATATAGTGCAAAGAGCTATTTAAATTCTCTTTTTACAGTTTCAAGTGCTTTTAGTAACACAGGATTAGTTCTTTACGACACACACCTACATTGAAATATTCTAGGCCAAATTATTTTGGCAATCTTAATTATCTGTGGCGGTTTAGGGATTTTTGTTTTAAAATTTTACATTTTTAACTTTATTTTTAAACGAAATATAAAATCTATGAATGTTTACAAAATGATCCAATATGAAAGAAACCATACTGAAGTAAATAAAATTGGAAATTTATTAACTTCTTCAGTAACATTTATTTTATCTGTCATTTTGGTTTCTGGTTTTGCCATGAGTTTTTATTTTTATTATGCTAATCCTGAGCATACTTTTGGCATCCAACAAACTCTTGATGGATATGTTAATCCACAGGGAAATTGGTCACTAGCATTTAGGTTTGGTTTTTTTCATACAATATCAGCTATTAATAATGCTGGTTTTGATTTAATTTCAGGTCGATCCTTAATGCCTTATTATCAAAATTTTGCTTTGCAATTTTGATTTATTATTTTGCTGGTTTTAGGGGGTCTAGGCTTCCCGGTTATTTATGATATAAACCGTTATTTTAAACATAAACTTAAACGTAAAAAAAATAAATATCGTTTCTTATTATTTACCAAAGTATCAACAATTACATATCTTTTAATTTTTTTAGTTGGTTTGGCAATGTTGTTTGGTTTTGAATTTTTTTCAATTAATGCAAATACCTTTTGAAATAAAGTCTACATTCCAGATGCTATGAAAAATGATTATAATAATTGGCTTTATACTTTAAGTTTTTATTCAGAAAATCCAACTCAGCAAGGTAAGCTAATTTATCAAGAACTAAGATCATTAACAAGCCTTAATGATAGTTCAGCTTTAACAACAGATAGTGCTAAAGAATGATTTAATATTTTAAATAAAAACCACCTTAATATTATTAAATTTTTTGATCAGAATGGTATGTTAATTGGGTATAAAAATGGCACCTTAAAAGAGTTTTTAAACCAAGGTCAAATGTATGGCGGTACTTTTGATAAAGTTTTCGCTTTAGTATTTACTTCTTTATCAACTCGTAGTGCTGGCTTTGCTACTGTTAACATGAGAGATTTTTCACGAACAAGTTTTTTTGTTTTATTAATTATGATGGTTATAGGCGCAGCACCATCCTCAACTGGTGGAGGAATTAGAACAACTACCTTTGCAATTGTTTCTTTAACAATTCTTTCAGTTATCTTGAAACGTTCAAGGGTTAGAGTTTTTAAGCGCAGCATCAACCCTGAAAATGTATTTATGGCTGGCCAGGTATTTATTATTGGTTTAGTAATATTGCTAATGGCTTCCTTTGTCTTATTTACTTCCTTTGATATTTATGGTGGAAATGTTAATACAGATCAGGCATTATTAAGTAAAACATTTGAAGCTCATATTACCTCTTATGAGTCTGAGCATATCTTCTTTGAAGTCGCTAGTGCCTTTGGAACAGCTGGCTTATCGACAGGTATTACAAGAGATCTTAATATTGTTTCTAAAATTGCACTAATTTTTGTGATGTTTATTGGTCAATTTGGAATTTCTTCATCACTACTTGTTTGAAATAGGAAAAAAAGTAATAAGAGACATTATGAATATATAACTACTGACATAGTTATAGGTTAGGAAAATATGAAATTTAGTTATTCAGATGACATAGTTATTATTGGGCTTGGTCGATTTGGTCAATCAATTGTAGATGAACTTTTAAAACTAAATAAAAAAATAACTATTATTGATAGTAATGAAGAATTGCTAAAACGTTATAAAGATGATATAGATAATTTAATTTTGGGTGATGCCGCTGATACTCGTTTACTAAAAGCTAATAAAATTAGTTCAGTTGGCACAGTTGTTGTAGCAGTTCCTGAAAATATCGAGATTGTTGCCGCATTATTAGAATTAGGAACTAAAAACATTATTGCACGCTCAACTACACCAAGACACAGCCGTGTTCTTAGACAAATTGGTGTTGATTTAATTGTTAGTCCCGAAAATGAATCAGGGAAACGAACTGCATTAATAGCTGCTAATAGCAACTTTTTAAAATATAGTGAAAATTTTCAAGAAATTGGTGATGATTTTGTAATTGGTACAACTACAATAAAAAACCACTCACTTAATAATAAATTAGTTAAAGATGTTGATTTTAACAAGCGGGGTGTAAGTTTAGTTTTAGTAAAAAATAATGGTAAAAGCATTCGCCCAACTGGTTCAACATTATTACATTATAATGATACAGTTACCTTAATTGGAGATATTTCAGATGTCAGCCTAGCATTTGAATGACTCCAACAAGAATAATTATTCATTAAAGCAAAAAATGAGTTTGAAAAAACTCATTTTTTATTACTATTTTCTTGGTAAGAAGGTCGATAAGTGGTAAAATATTATAGGATGGTGGGAAAAAATGTCAAATATTATCTACGGAACACACTCACGAAACATGGATGGAAAAAACCGAGTTGTTTTACCATCTAATATAAAAGAGTATTTAGGCACGAATTTTATGATTTCAATTGGCTTTGATGGGAATGCTGACTTACGCAGTAAGGAAGAATTTAAAAAATACATTAAAATGTTAGAAAATCAAAGTGTATTTGATAAAAAAGCCCGGATTATTACACGCTCTATTTTAGGAAATAGTTTTGAAGTAAGCTTAGATAATATGAATCGCATTAGTTTACCAAAACAAATGGTCGAACAACTTGCTATCCAAAAAGAAATAATTTTTATTGGCGCTGGAACACTAGTAGAATTATGATCAGCAGAGAAATACAATAGTTTTGTTAATGAACACACTCTTGATGATATTGCTTTAATCGCACAAGAACTTTCTGAAAAACATAATGGATAAATTACACTATTCAGTTATGCTTAATGAAACTATTGATTCTCTTGATATTAAGCCTGATGGTATTTATGTTGACTTAACATTAGGTCTAGGAGGTCATTCAGCTAAAATCCTCGAAAAAATAACGAATGGACATTTATATTGTTTTGATAAAGATTCATTTGCCATAAGGGCATCTGATTTTAAGTTAAAACAAGTAAGTCTCAATTACACCTTAATTAAAAGTGATTTCAAAAATATAAAATCAAAATTAAGGGAATTGAATATCGAGAAAGTAGATGGTATTATTGCTGATTTAGGATTTTCTTCACCTCAAGTTGATCAAGCAAGCCGTGGTTTTAGTTATAACAAAGATGCTACCTTGGATATGCGTATGGACCAAGAGCAACAATTTTCTGCTCTTGAATTAATTAATACTTATTCACAAGCTAGTTTAGAACGAATCTTACGTGATTACGCTGATGTAAGGCTTTGACAAAAAGTTGCTAAGGCCATCATAATAAACCGTCCAATTACAACTACACTTGAATTAGTAGAGATTATCAAAAAAGCATACCCTGCAGCACTTTTACGCAAAAAAAACCCCGCCAAACAAGTTTTCCAAGCCTTAAGGATTGAAGTAAATAACGAACTAGATTCGTTAAAAACTATGCTTAACGATGCATTAGAGTTACTTAATAATAATGGCACCCTAGCGATTATTACATTTCACTCCTTAGAAGATCGCATTGTAAAGCAATTTATTAAAAAAATCACATATTCAAATTTACCTCATAAGATGCCGATTCAAGAGGAAAAAAAATATGTGATTAAACAACTAACTCCTTCAAAATCGGAACTATCCGAAAATAAAAGGTCTAAAAGTGCAAAATTAAGAGTTATCAAAAAACTTGCTTAGTAAATCAAAATATTGTTTATATTTAAATAATTTCCTTTCAATTAATAATTATTATAAATAAAATTTTAGTTTAATCTAATTAATTTAGCTGATTATTAAATTAAACTTTGTTATTTGTTTTGGGCTAATGATAAATCTTAAAGTTTATTTGTGCGCACATTTAATACGATAAACTTATTAAAAAAATAAACTAAATATTTATTTTAAGGCAATAATTAAATCATTACTTAATTAAATTAACTTAGTATTATAACTTGTTTAAAAATATTAGCTACATTTTTAAACATTATAATTTAAGCATATTTTTAGTTATTTAAATGCTTTTATTATTTAATACTATATATTAAATATAGTTGCTGCCCTGTTTTGTGTTACATTTGTACCTCCTTTTTCTGTATAAAATAAGTTTTAATAATATTTTTAAACTAGTATTTGAGCAACTTTTAGAACTTTTTTATAACAAAAACAAGCAAATTAAAATGCTTGTTTTTTAATATATTTTTACTGATTGAAAGGCATTTACAAGTGTTGTATTTTTCATTTAATTTTATATAATATATATTAATATATTATATTATTTAAAAAGTGAGGCATTATGAAATCAAAAAATAAGAAACGTAGTTTATTTTTAGTGCTCTTTGCACTAGGCATCAGTACATCAGTAGTCACTGCCTGCAAGGCACCAGGTTCATCAGTTCAAATTGGACGTTCAGGTGATCAAGAACCTAAAGACCCAAAACCTAAGGAAGATGAAAAACCAAGTGATTCACTTGATAAAATAAAGTTTGTAACAAGTGATCCAAAAGCAGGAAATAATACCCAAAAACTTGCAAAACCACAAGATGGTGATTTACCACGTAAAATATCTAATAACATCATTTATTCAGACCAAAAAATTAGATATGTTGCAATTGGTGATTCGATTACTGCGGGATTTGATGGTACTTTACCAAAAGATTATAAAGGTAAACTCGAAGCTAATAATAGTGTTTCAGGTTTATCATATCCTGCATTTTTAGCACGAATGTTAAATCAAAATAATCGTGTTGAATCATTTAATAACTATGCAATTTCTGGAGCTACAACTCTGGACTGAATAAAGTTTTTAAATTTTGAACTAGATAATAAACGCTTTAGCACAAATCCAAGTGTTATTTTTAGTTCACTTAATAATAAACGACAACAAATTATTAATGAATTACAAAACTCAAACTTAATTACCTTTACTTTGGGAGCAAATGACTTCTTTGGTCTATTATTTGACACAATTGGAGATGCCGAAAGTTTAGACTTAATTAAAAACTTTTTTGATAATAAACCAATTTTAGGTGATGCAATTAAATTTGTTAACCGCTTATTTCAAAAAGCACTGCCTGAAATGAGAAAGCGTTTAATTGCATTTGCAAAGCAATTAAAAGAATTAGCACCAAAAGCTAATATTAATATTGTTTCATATCCAATGCCATTATTAATGTTGTTCAATGTTCTTAATGAATATATTAATACTAACTTAATAGGTAATTTAGGTAGTTTAAAAGTTTTAGATTTATTGCAAGAAATCCTTAATGATTTATTAAAAGAAGTAGCAATTAATGCAGATGTAAATTACGTTAATACTTATAATAATGAATTTTGGAATGAAAATGCAAAAGATCTATCAGCCATTTTCTTTGATATACACCCTGGAACTAAAGGTTACAAAAAAATGGCAATGGATTTATATTTAAAGATCACAAAGCCAAATTTAAATCAAAAATATTATGATAATTACAATTTTACAGATCAATATTTAAAATTAGATGCCAATACAGCTAGTTATCAAATTCAAGTTGATAATCCTGATCAAAGCGTTTTAGGAAAAAGTTCATATGAATATATTAATACAACAAGTGATTATGAATATTCAATTGATTTATTAAGAACACCATTAAACTTCATGGGCCGTTTAAAAGAGTTAGCTTATGTCTTTGATTATTACATTGGTGATGTTCTTGATTTCTTAACAAATAGCTCAGTTTACGAACAAATTGATCCAAACGGTGTTCTTAAAACATTACTTAATAAAACTTCAACTAAAGGTAATACTTATTTTGCCAATTTAACTTCAGAAATTTTTGGTTCACAAAAAATAGCTCAAATTCTAGCTAATATTCAAATTCAAATTGATTTAGCTACTAAAGATAAAAACCTAGATTTTGCAAGTTTAAAACGAATTGTCACAAGTAATATTCTATCTCTTGATAATTTAGCATACGTAATTAGCGGAATTGCACGAAGTGAATTAGTTAAATTTAATAAAGATGAATTATCAAAAGCAATTAAAGAAGTTATTCAAAATATTTTAAGCTTCTTTAAAGATTCAATTAGTAATTTATTAGTTAATCCAATTCATAATGTATTGAAAGACTACAATATTCAAAAAACTGATATAAATAAGATTTTTGATAATCTAATTAGTTCTAAAGATTTTGTTGCTTTAATTAGCAAGTTAATCGATATCTTTATCTACAATTCTGATGAATTTAGTGATCTTTCAAACCTTTCACAATTTATTAATGCATTTATCGCAGATAAAAAGAATAACGATGAATTATCATCATTAATTAATAATAATTTTAAATATTTTATTAATAATGAAGGTGTTCAAAACTTAGTAACCAATGTTGTTTATAGTTCACTAGAAAAAGCTAATTTAACTAAAAATATTACTAAAGAACAACTGAAACAAGCAACTAATAATGGTTTTGATTTATTACAAGAATTAAATATTGAATTTAAAATTGTTGATAACTTGATTGCAAATGTATTAAACAAAATTGCAATTCGCGGCCTTGGTAATATAACTCAAGTAGTTTCAGAAGCTTTTGTTGATTCATTTAAATCATTTTTACTAAATAATGATTATGAAAGTAATATAGTAAAAGTAATTAAAATCTTAGCTAATTCTAAATTTATAGCTAGCCACCAAGATTTACTTTCACAACTATTAAATAACCTTTTAGATTCTCAAAATATTTCTTCTGTAAGCATGGTCTTAACTAGTGCAATAAGAAGCAACCAAACATTGAGTAAATTTTTCAATGAACAAGATTTAAATAATGTATTTAAATTTGTTCTTAATTTAACTGAAACCAAACAAATGTTGCTGTCAACAGTTGATGCAACATTAAAAAACTATGATACTTTTAAAAATGTTCAAAGTTTAAATGAAGTAATTCTTAAAATAATTAGTAATTTTAACCTAGATTTATTTAAAACAAACTTAGTAAGCTTCCTAAATAAAATCCGTAATTCATCTGAATTTAAACAATTTTTAATTAGTTCATTAACTAACTATGTAAGTTCTGCAAATATTAAATTAACAACTAAAGATCATGAATTTATCCAATCATTAATCAATGATTTAAATCCAACTTTAGATGATATTAATATTTTAGAACCAGTTATTAATACATTCTTTGAGCACCTTAAAGAAATTAAAAATTCAGATAACATCCTTGGCGATCTTAATGGTCTTTCAGATAAACTTTTAAACGTTATCCAAACAAAAATTAATGATCCTATTGCTTTTGCTAAAAAACTTATTAATAAACCATATATTAAAAATAATGTTGATTTTATTGGGACAATTGCCAAAATTGTCTATGCTGATTTAAATGCAAATGGATTATTAGTTAACTTGGTGAACAATAATTTGTCTACATTGCTTGAAAATGCAAATGTATCTAAATACCTTGACCAAGATGAAATCAAAAAATTATTTATTACACTAATTAATAACCCTGAAACACAAAACATTATTTATAGTGCAATTACAGTAATTATTAATGATCCTAATTTACTAGATAAACTAAATGATACGAATGATTTAATTAATACATTATTAGTAAAAGCTGATGTTAAAAAGTTAATTAAAAATAGCCTAAAAAATATTAGCATTGATCTTTTTAATGATATTTCACTGAATAAAACCTTAGCGAAAACCTTAGTTGAAATATCAAAAGATAGTTTTTTAGCAATTGATAAAAAATATCAATCATTAATTCATAATGTTATTCCAAGTATTAAACATATTTTAAAATCAACCAATAAATATGAGCAATTCTTTAGTTTAATTTTTAATACGCTATCTGAGGCAAATAGTATTGATCAAATTGCCTCTAATTTATTTGATAAATTTAAAGACTTCTTTGATTTTAAAGATTTAAATCTTTATAAAGTTATCTTAACATCTCCAATAGTTTTAGAAACTAAAGACTTATTAAAAGAATTTTTAAATGATTTCTTAACAAAGATAAAATCACCGCAATTCCCTGAATTTATTAATTCTTTATTACCTGAAAGTTTACCTTATAATATAACTAAGGATGAAATAAAAACAACTATTTCATTAATTTACAATAATGAAAACTTGCATAAAGCCCTTAATTTAGCAATTGATTTATTATTTAATAACCTTGATAACCTAAAAAATGCAACTTCCCTAATTCAAGCTTTAAAAGTGGTTTTAAATGATAAAACTAATTTACAAAGCTTGGGAACTGAAATAGCAAGTTTTGTTAGTGGAGTTCATAAAGACCACACAATTAAAAAAGTTGTTGTTAACTTATTGCAAGGATTCTTAAACCAGCCTTCATATAGTTGAGTATTAGAAAATGTTAATGATAAACAAACATTTTTAAATAATACTTATGATACTTTAATTAGTGAGTTAACCAACCTTAATTTAATTAAACATTTATTTAGTGGCTTAGAACAATTTATTAGTAGTGATTCGCTGGATTTTAGTAGTTTAATCTCATTTTTTATTAAAGAACTTTTCAAAGAATTTGCAGCTGATAAACTTGAAACTAATTTAGTTAGAATTATTAAAGCGATAAGTCAAAATTATTTAACACAAAATAAACAAGCAATATTACAAGTTTTTAAAAATATTTATAATCATTTTGCTAATGATAAAGAGAAATTCCCAACCTTGCTTAGTGGAATATTACCCGAAAATATCAAATCAAAAATTCAAGAATATGCAAACTTAAGAGACCTTGCAGATTTAACAACCTTAGTTTTAAGTGATAACGCAGTTAAAAATAACATTTTCGAATTAGTTAGCTCAATTTTAAATAATAGTCAAAAACTTGCTCAAATTAACTCTTTATCAGATTTAATTTTTACAGCCTTAAAATCAATTGATCATACTAAACTAAAAACATTATTAACCAATATATTTAGTAAGATTAATACTCCATCTTGAAGCAATTCAATCGTTAAACTTTTAGCACAAATTTTAGAAAATAAATATCCTAAAATATACAAAAAATCTACTACTGAAGGATTTATTGAAAACTTAATTAAAGATTATTATGCAATAGATAAAATAGCAAACTTTAATCAAAAAATTATTGATTATATTTCAAATGCTATTTGAAATTCTTCACATAAAAATCTTAATGACTTATATAATGATTTAAGTATTAATAAACTAACCAATAGTATCTTTGCTGATTTAACAACTAAGCTTGATCAAATAATACAGGCATTTGTTAAATCTAATGTTATTACTAAAAATAAAACATACTTCTTGGAAGTTATTGAATTTGCAAGTTTAGAATTATTAAATAATTACAATTTACTTTTAGAACCACTTAATAAATTACTAGTGAGTGAACAACTTATCGATGAAAGTAAAAAACTTACCTTAGATCAATTTAAAAACTTCAAGGAATTTGTTCAGGACGTTGTTTATTTTGATTCTAATGTTTCATTAATTTATAAAACACTTAATTTTAGTGACCAGCAACTTAAATCAATTACTAATCTAGAGACTCTAAAAACAGCACTAATTAATAATCTTACTAATGCTGTTGATATCCAAGAATATGATTTCATTAAATCAATTATTCATTCAAACTTTTTAAGTAAAGAAAAAGAATTTATAAAACATATTATTGAAAAATTAATTCAAAAATTTGTAACAAAAGAAACACTTACCCCAATTTTAACTAACGTTGGTCTTAACTTATTTGGATCTGAAACTCTTAACAATACTTTAAAAAATGCCTTAGCGGATATTTTGGTAAAAGACGATTTTAAAGTAATCCTTAAAACTATTGTTAATACTGTGTTAGACAACTTAAATCATTTACAAAAAGCAACAACATATAATGATTTAGTAAAAGCAATTTTTACAATTCCATCTTTAAAATCACAAATTGAGCAACCTTTAGTTAAATTTATTAAAGATGCAATCTTAAATGATAAATTTAAAACTTCATTTAGAGAATTGCTTACTAACTTATTGAATAATCCTTCTTTTACAGAATACTTCAAAGGAATAGAAAATAAACAAAGAATTGTTGATAATGTTTTAGATGTTTATAACATAATTGATAAACATCTAAACTTTAGCCAATTGATCTTCAATACAATTTTTGATGCCTTAGCAACTTATGGTTCCCAAGTTAACATAACTAAAACTGCAAATGTAATTCTTAATGGACTACAAAAACATTTAGGAGACTCAACCAACCAAGAAAGCAAAGTTATTGCTTTAATTAAAGAGTTAGCTAATTCAAAATTATTTGCAGAAAATAAAGATGATTTAACTAAATTACTTTCTAATATCATAAATATTTTAAAAACACAAGGTACTTTTGATAATGCTCTTGATGCCTTACCTCAAAGTGCTAAAAGCACTATTGCTAAATTTATACCATTAAGTTCCCTTAAAACATTATTTAATTACATTCTGGCAAACCAACACTTCAACTCAATTTTCAATAATACTGTATATAACTTTATAACCAGAATCAACGAATTTAAAGATGTTACTTCATATTTTGATGTTTTAAAGAAAACATTAAGTATCATTGATACAAACAAACTTGAAACCGACGTTAATGGATTAATAAATGACTTATTAAAAAATTCAACTGAAGTTAAGCAGGCAATTAATGACTTTTTAATGCAAACTTTCACTACTTATGGGGTTTCAGTTACTGATGCAAAAATTAAAAATTTAATTACGAATATAAGTAATAATTTAGATCAACTAGTTGAAGCTGCTGATATTTTAAAACCAATTATTGATAAATTCTTTATTAGAATTAAATCAGCAAGTTCTCAAACTAATTTAACTGGAATGCTTGATGAATTTAAAGCATTAACTAACGATGTTTCATTAATTATTCAATCAAAATTAAAGGATAATCCAAAACAATTTGTCGATAAGATTTTAAACCTTAGCTTTTTAAAAAATGACAAAGCAACTTTAGCAAAAGCAATCTCGCAACTATTAATTGGTTTAAAAAATAAAGGTGTTTTAGCAAATATTTTTAACCAAGTAGTTGATAATATTGAGCAAAATACAGCATTTTTAACCTTAATAGATAAACAAACCTTAAAATTATTAGGGCAAATAGCTTTAGATAATACTAGTTTAAATAATGCCTTAACCAGTATTGTCCCTGAACTTATTAATGATACAAACTGGCTAAATCATACAAATAATCTTTTTGAATTACTTAAAACAGCTTTAACAAAAGCACCTGTTAAAAATGCAATTATTTCATATTTAAATACTTTTGCAAATTCATTATCTAGCAATCCTAAGGTGCTTGAAATAGCTTTAAGATTAATTGATAATTTAGCTAAAAATTACCAAATTAACCTAAATGGAATTAATAAAACTGCATTAGTATCTGCTCTTTTAAATAATCTTAACAATTATTTAAAAGATATTCAATTATTACCTAACTTATTTACTCAAACTCTTGATTCAATTACTTCATCAATTAATACTGAGCAAGCTATAAGTAGGTTACAAGATTGAATTTCTAGCAAGTTAAATCTTGGTTCATATCAAACATATAAAAAATTCTTTATTCATTTTGAAAATTTAAGTAATAATAAAAATGATTTAAAACAAATTTTCAACAGTGTTTTGACTAATATTGGCCAAAATAATGAATTACTTAAATCTTTTGTAAATACTGCAAGTCAAAGCAATGTATTAGTTAAATACCAAATTCCTGAGACTGATTTAGAAAGCGTTTTAAAAGCTATTTTAAGTGATAACCAGATTCTAAATAATTTTAAAGATCTATTTGGAGCTTCAGTTAATAATTGAAATGCATTTAAATCAGCAAATGATTTTTGAGATTTATTAAATAGATTATTGCAAGATTCTTCTTTTTCAAATAGTTCTGCAAATTTATTAAAAACTATCTTAAACAAACTTTTAATCAATACTAATTTTCACAACATTATTAGTAAAATAACGGTTAATGAAGTTAAGAATACTAAATATAGTCAAATCTTTGACAGATTGTCAAATTCTGAAAATTTTGTTAAAAACTCATTTTCACTTGTCAATATTTTTAATAAGAATTTAAAACTTACTGATAACTTAGTTGATAATTTAATTTTGGATCTCAAAAAATCAAAAGACCCACTTACAATTAACTCAATTATTAATAGTTTAGTAAAAAGTGTCAATAACTTTATAAGTCAAGATAATTTTGACTTAAGAGCTGCACAATTATTTAAAGAAGTTTTAAATAATTCTGCTTTTGAAATTGCTAAGTTAGATTTAACTGTTGTGGTTGAAAATGCTACTACTATCTTAATAAAAGATGTGCAACTTGGAGAACTCGTTTGAAGTTTATTACCAAGTAGTTCAAGAGCATTTATTACCCGTAATTTCATTGATAAAACACACTTTACCGGTGTTATTGATGATATTTTAGATCCAAGTTCAATTAAAGAAGTTGTTGGTGAAATTATGGTTTATATTATCAACAATAAATCACAATTTTCTAATATTAACAGCTTAGTTGATATCTTTAAAATTTACTTTAATAACCCAAATAACAAACAAAACTTCCAAGCTAAAATTGTTAAAATTTTACAAAATGGATTTAAGAAAACTAACGCCAAAAATTCTATTATAGCTGTTTTTGACAAAGGAATTAAATTCTTCAATATTCGTAATACTTCGCAAGCAAATGAACTAAAACGTAAGTTTGCTGATGGATTTGGTGGTTTTTTAGTACGCCAGGAAATCTTTACAAATGCACTAAATGCTGTTTTTGAAACAGTATCACGTGCAAATAATCTTAAACAAATTCCTAGCGTAATCGCAAATGCATTAAGTGGCAATTTAAAGATATCTGAATTTAATACAATTAAAAAACTCTTAAAAGATGAATTAATTCAAAAGAATTCAAAATTAATTATTGATTTTGCATTTGAAGCAATTAGTAACTTTATTAATGATCAAAATAGAATAAGGGCTGCAATTGATGAATTTGGCATTGTAGAATTAATAACAGCAAGTTATCCAGATATTGATAAAATACTTGTCAAAGACATGTTAATACTTGCAATTAATAACCCTGATTTACGGCAAGCATTAAATACTTCAATTAGTGATTTTATAACTAGAATCAATGAATACCAAAAAAATAACAGTTGATTAACGGCTCTAAACACCTTGTTAAATGCTCCTACAGAAACTTCAAGTAAATTAAAAGATAATTTCTATAATTGAATAAAAGCAACCTTAAAAAATCCTGATCAAAGGTTAGTTAAAGGTGCTGCACAAGTTTTAATTTCAAAACTAAGAGATTCAAATGTTATGTTTAGTTTTACAGGCCAAGATGCCACGATGGTTAATAACATGGTTGGTAATTTCTTTAAATTTATTGCTGACCGCAACGAATTAAAGGGTATGATTGATAAAATCTATGAAAGAATTAGGTTAATTGATTTTTCAAAACTAAAACGTGATGATCCAAAAATCGTAATTCGTGCAATTACTGATGGAGCATTCCACTTTCTATTAGCATGAGATTATAAAACATTCCAACTTAGCAAAATTTATGAGAATATTCCCTTTTTAAAGGCTTTAATTGATAGTTTAGGGGATGATAATTATGTTAGATTTATTAACCGTATTTTTGAAGCAAGTGACCGCACTAAAATGACTGGTATTTACGGATTTATAAAAAATACATTAATGAATGGAGAATGAGAACACGAAAAACCAGGTAAACCAATTGATCCACCTAAACCACCAGTGGATCCTGGTAAACCAATTACTCCTAGTCCATCTCCTACTCCAACACCACCTGAAGCACCAATTGATACAGAAGAAGGTTATGGTTTTTACCAAGATTACAGTGTACTTACAATTAGGGATCGAGTTGCAGATTTATTAAGAATATTCTACCGTCCAATTTTTAGACAAATGTTAGTTAAATTGTCAAATAAAACATATAATATAAATAATCCTAAAGGTAATCCAGAATATCATGCTGCTTATCGTATAACAGCACTTGTATTATGATTCTTAAAAGACAAAGCTGAACTTGGCGGATGGTTCTGAAATATCGGTTTAGATGCTGTTTCCATGGTGGTTAATTCTCTAAGCATGGCTTTTGGTGATGCTAGAGATACTTATCCAGATAAGTTTAAGCAACTATCTAATAAAGAATTAGAAGCTATGGGTGGTTATTCTTCGTGATATGGCATTAGATCTTATAATACCGATTTTATAATAGGAAACCGTGCTTCAAGTACACGTCATTGAAACTATTGATCAGATCAATTATTAGCCTATGTTTACTACCGTGTTGGCTACAACGATAGATATACAGGACGTGCAAATACTGATATATTATTAGACTCATTAAAAGATGGTTTCTTACATAAAAGATAATTCAAGATATAAATACTTTAATATTTAAAAGCATTACAAAACCACCTATAAATTTATAGGTGGTTTTTCCAAAATTATTTTTTCCCCAAATAGACATATGCAGGATAACCAATTTCTTTAGTAGTGCGATCGATAATTGCGCCTAATGTTTCAGTAAAATTATCAGGATGTACATTTAAAACTTCTTTGACAACTTCCCAGTAATTTCCATTAATCGCTCCTGAATAAGATCCTGGTTCATTAATAAAATACAATAATTGAGGCATAATTTTTACTTTATTATCAACTTTTTCAAGTTGCATAATTACTCTACCCAGCGAAACATATACTCTAGTATTATTTGTTATTTTAGAGGTAAAACTTTCAGATATATCGCTAAAGGATTTAAAACCGACAACTTTATCAACTTGTTTAATGTGGTTATGTGGGATGGCTTCGTTTTCAATTTTTATTAATCCAATACTATGTTTATATATATCAGAATATTTTGCATTAGGTTTTTCTGGATATAAAAATCACTTAGTATTTGGATATTTATAGTAAGCAAAATAATCTAAATTCGAAAGAAACAAAGCCCAATTTTCATTTAATAAATCATTTAACTTTGTTTCATAATCACTATCAGTATAGTTTAAAGTATCAAACCTTTTAGTAAACTCATTTCATTTTAAATTTGTGTTATTAACAGAAGCAGCAAGGTCCTCAATTCCTAATTTATCGGCAATATTTTTAACATTTCTTGCAACTGCTTGAGGATTAGATAAATCAATGTCTCTAGTATTTGCATTGCCAGATTGGGGCTCTTTGTTAGTACATGAGATAACACTCATTATTGGTAAAATATTTAAAGTTAAAAGTCATTTTTTCATAATATTATCCTTTGATATTTATTAATATGTAACGAAATTCTTTTGCACCATATTCATCAGTAAATAAAGTTTTATTTATATCGCTATAAGTGTAGTTTTCATCATCTCATTCAGCTGCTACTTCGACGTATTTTTTTAAATCAAAATCACGTAATTTATCTTTACTAGTAATTAGTTTGGGATATGAGTATAAATAACTATGCAAAGCAGGTGGCGAACTTTCAGAGATTGAATTATTTGAATGATCTCCGCTGATATCAAAATGTAAGATTCGTCCATCTTTAGTTAATAAGTAAATTCTGATTTCATAAGGTTCACTAGTATTTTGTGAATCGCTTACTTGAATTTTCTCGCTATAATATTTTTGAACTACAAAATCAATTATTTCGTTACTTGCTGGAGTATAAAAAGCATCGTAAATTAAATTGTTAGTTTCAATTTCATCAATTAAATCATTTTGTGATTCATCAGAAGCTTGCAATTCAGTATATTGTAAGAAAGTAAATTTATCTAAATTAAATAAAAAGAATAATCAATTTTTAGTATATAAATCAACAATAGCATTATTACCACTTAAAGCAGCATAATGTGCTTGATTATTTTTATATTTTTCTTCTTCTTTATTAAAATATGGATAAATTATATTATTGGAATATCGTATCTTGGTACGTAATTCTGCAAAATAATCTTGGCTTAAAGTTTTTTGTGTTTGAATGTATTTATTTTGATTTTCTAAATCATCTTTATAAATTGACTTTAAGATTACTTGGATGTAATTACGGTTAATAAAGTTTTCTCAATTTTGGTCAACTTTTGATTGGTTAGATATTTTAATTGATTTAATTTCTTGATTTTTTTGGTCAAGGCTATTTGAAGAACAGCTCGCAGCTAACCCAAATGTAATTAACATTAAAGGTGATACAAATAAATATTTTTTTAATTTTCTAAACATTTTTATCTTTCCAAGTTAGGAACACAAAGCTTGGTGAGCCATACTTTTGTTTTTTTACCATTTCAACTTCAAATTCTTGACGCCCGCGCTCGTATCCATGAATAAATAATTGATGTACTACATTTGAAATTAGTGAAGGTGAAATTGTATTTGCTTTAGATTCACCAAAATATCAATTAATTGGACGTAATTGTACTTCAGGTTGAGTATTTTCAGCCCGAAGATTATTAATAATCACCCTAAAGATAAGCTTATTTTTACGTATATAATAAACCACCACATCACCTAGTTCAGTTGATTCAATACCTTCTCTAATTGCTTCCAAAAAGTGATTTTCAAATTCCCAAGTTCCTCTATCAATGCCATTTTTTATTCTGTTAGTTTTAGGTATGATTTCTTCTTTGTATTCTTCACTAGTTGAATAATTTTTAGCTAAGTCAACAGTAACAAATTCAACAAAAGTAAGTTCAATTTTATCAAGATTATTTAATATAAAATACCAATTTTTACTAAAAAAGTCATTTTGCTCTAAGGCGTATTTTTTCTTATCGTTGCTATTTTTAAAGTTATTTGTAATTTCTTTAAATTGATTAACTAAATTTTGGTAACTATCAGGGGATGTTTGGGAATTAACATATTCTTGAATTTTAATAAAATCAAACCGGTAGGCATTATTTAAAATTGTATCGATAATAGTTTTGTGAGTTTTGTTTTTATTATCATCTGAAACTGAAGTTATTGCATCAACGTTATTAATTATTTTATTTAATTCTGGTTGCTTTGAATAATTTACACATGAAACTGTAGCAAAAGGTAACATACTTAAAGTAAAAAAAAGATATTTAAATTTCTTATTTCTCATCGATAAACCCCCAGGTATAGCGATACATTTTATTATTTGGTATTTCTTTATCAAATAATTCATTTGCATAATAAAATGCATTTGCATAATTATTTTTATGATAATGATTTAAAAAATATTCATCATTAAACTCACTTAAAATTGGATTAGGATTAAAATTATTATTAGAATTAAGTTTTTGGTAATAATCTAATTCTTTTTGTGGATAAAACTCCATTCCTTTTGAAATATATGATGATAAAGTTTGATATAACATTTCAAAATTATTTATCGTATTTTGAAAAGTAAATATTTCCCCAGTTAAAAAGATTTCTCTTTGTGAACTATTATTAGTTTTTTCAAAAAGAAAAATAGGAATTAGAATGTTATGATCTTGTTTGTTTTTCAATCTTAAAAAAGTAATTTTATGATTAAAAAATTTATTTGTTGGATTTTGTCATAAACTAAATGAGTTGCTAAATTCAACTATTTGGTAATCTTTAAATGTTTTGCTTAATGTTTTTTGGTTTGCATAATATGCTTCAAAACTTGATTGGTTTTTCAAATATTCCTCTTGGTATTGGGCTCTATGTTCTTTAAAATTTGGCATTCAATTATTAAAAACATATGTAAAATTACCAATATTTTGTAAATACCAAAACCAACGATCATTCAAGGTTGAGGATATTATTTTAACTGAATTAAGAGCTGTTTTTAATTTTCAACGTTCTGCAATTTCCTCAATTTTAGGTATAAATAAAGGTGCAAAAGTTAAAGACATATTCAATTCTGATTTAAATTTTTCTTCCACTCTTAATTGTTCATTAAAAAAACTCTTTAATCTTTTTGGATCATCTTGCTTTAAATTATCTTTAACAAACTTTTCAATAATTTCATTAATTTGGTAATCTTCTTGGATTAAATCTTGGTAAGGAGAAGTTGTTGGCTTATTATGTTCTGAACATGAAATAATTAAAGGCATACTTACAAAACTTACTGTTAATAAATTAAACCTTAATAACTTTTTCATAAAAAATTTCTTCAAGGCTTGCATATTTTTCACCTGAATATACAATTCTACCTTTATGAATTAAGGTTAAAGTATTAACAAATTTATCAATTTCACTTAAAATGTGTGAGCTAATAAAAATTGTAATTCCTTTTTCACGTAAGTTTTGAAGTATGTTAAACAATTGGTAGCGGGCCGTTGGATCTAAGTTGGCAGCTGGTTCATCTAAAATAATTATTTCAGGGTTGTTTAGCAAAGCCTGAATTAATAAAACTTTTTTCTTTTGACCACTAGAGAAATTAAATGGTTTTTTGCGTTTTAAATCACTAATTTCAAATTCTTCTAAATATTGATCAATTTTTTGTAATAATTCTTCTTTTGCAATTCCATTTAATTGTCCAAGGTACATTAAGTAATCTAAGACGGTTAATTCTTTGGGGAAAATTGCATTTTCAGGAATATACCCAAGTGCAAGGCGGCTTTTATGGTCTTTAATGCTAATCCCATTAATAAATACTTCACCAGTATGGTTAATATATGCACCAATAATTGTTTTGATTGTGGTTGTCTTTCCTGCTCCATTTTCGCCAATAAAAGCATGGAATGATCCTTTTGGAACACTAAATGTTAAATCAAATATACCAGTTTGTTCATTTTTATTGTCATAGATTTTACTTAAGTTTTTGACTTCTAAAATTTTTGTTTCCATTATTTATAATCCTTTTTAAAGTATAGTCAATTATTAAGTGCAACAAAACCAACAATTAAAATAATTCAGATTAAAAAGTAATAATTTTTATTAACTGTTTGAATGTTATTTCTTGCTACTTGCCAAACTTCTTCAACCGGTTGAAAGGCATAATTATTAGATGGTTCTAATTCATATCTAATAATTACTTTTCGCTCTTTATTTTCATCTTCTTCAATTTGTTGTTTTGCTACATAGTTAGCAAAACCTCCTAAGTTATATCTAAAGCCTTCAATATCTAAATTAATTGAATGAGGATCAAAATTATTCGTTGTTGTATTAAATAAAATAGCATCGGCCACAAATGTATTATTATATGTAAAATATAAATAGTAAATTAATCCTAGTGCGATATAAATTTTCTTCTCAATAATAGTTTTAATACTACGGTTTTCAAGAGAATCTTTATTCAAAACAACAGAGCGAATATCATGTATTTTTAAAAGTTCATATTCTGAATCTATTTTTAAATGTTGTGAAATTAATTTAAAAATAATATCTTTAACCTCAAAAACATTATCTAATGAAGCTTCTTTAAATTCGTTAGCCAAAGCTTGTACAAATTGTTTTGCATAGTATTGGAATACTTCGCTTTCTAAAAGTTCTTTTAAATATTCTCATTTAATTTGGCCAACTAAATTATCTGAAGCTGAATAAATAAATTTATCTTCAGGGAATTTTTGTCCAAAACTTTCAGCCCCTTCCCTTGCATAAATTAAGTTTGTATTAACTAAGTTTTCAATGTGACTATATGATTTTAATGAACCAGGAATTAAATAAGCATTTTTATTGACCCTAGATTCAATAATATCATTTCCATATTGATCCTTAAGATAATTACCATCTGAATCTTGTTTTTTAACAATATGACTAGTAATTGGATAAAGTTTTAAATTAACATTTTTATTTAAATCATAATTATAAGTATAAGTATCTTGATTTTTATAATAAATATAATTACTTAAATTATTGTTTGAACTTTCAACAAATGTTTCAGCAATATTTTTATTCTGAGTATTAAAATAATCAACAAATTGGTAAGGTAATGATAAATAAGAATAAATTTGTCATTCTAAGGCTGAGTTTTTTGAATAATTAAATGCTTCTTTTAAATATTCTCTTTGGTCAGCTCGTAATTCTTTTTTATCATTTCCGTTAGGAATAATGTAAAAGGTATCTTGTTTGTTATTTAAATAAAATTTTTCTAAGTTTGGCAAGTTTCCAGAAGGATTATTTTCATATTTGGTGTTTAAATAATAAGCAATATTATTGCTTGTTGAAGTGCTTTTAGTTGAAATAATGGTTCCACCAATTACAAGTGGACTAAATAAGACCAAAGGAATGGTAATTGCCACTTTAGCATTAACTTTATAAGCAATTAAAGAGCTTATATTACCAAATAAAATATATCCTAAACTAAAAATTGGTATTGATAAAAAACCTAAAGCAATTATATTTTGGTCTTTTAAAGCTCCTAAAATTATAAAATTTGAGATTGCTAAAACCAATGATCAATAAAAGGCAAATAAAAAATTTGTCAATGTTTTTCCTCATATTATGCTTTTGCGCGATATAGCTTTAGATAAAGTTAATAGTTCAATACCTTCTTCTTCTAAATCCTTAAAAATATTAATCGATTTAATTGATGAGTATAATAAGGTTAATAGTAATTCTATAAAAACAATGATATAAAAAATTAATGTTTTTATGTTTGTATTTAAATCAAATGAGACAACAGAAGCCAAAAATATAAGGGCCACTGTTAACCATATTAACGGGATAATTAAGGTATTTTTCTTTTTTAATGTAATTTTGTGTATAAAGAAAATATACTTAAAAAATGTGTTCATAGTTTCCTTTCTATATTACTGCACAGTAATATTATAAAATAAATTAACTTAAAAGTTAACCATTATTTTAAAAACTTTTAATTTTTGAAATAACTACTATTTAGGCCCATATATAAATCCCACCGAAAGTGAACTAATTTAATTAAAATATGGTATAAATTATTTATGATAATCAAACATAACATAGATAAGTACAAAAACTTAACAAACTACGAACTAAAAAAACAGCAATCTCTCATATTAATTGCTACAAATATTGAAAAATCTTTATCTCAACTTAGTTTAATTACAAAGCTCAGTGTATCAACTGTAAAAAGATATAAAAAAATAATAAAAAGTAATCAAGAAATTGACATCAGTCATAAAAATAAAAATCAACAAAGAAGTTGCAAAGTTACAGATTCAGAAATTGAATTAGTGTTTAAAGATTATTTAAAAACATGTGAAATTATTTTAAATAGCATTCTAACAAATAACCAACTTTCGTTTAAAAGTTATTATTATTCAGAATATGGTTCTTTTATAAGGCAAAAAATTTCTTACAAAACTTTGGTAAGAAGATTCAACCAATTAGGATTATTTAATATACATACAACCAAAAGAGGAAGAAGAATAGCAAAATTATCAAAGAAGAAAACTTCACAAGAAATAACGTTAATATTAGAAATTTAGTTTCAACAAAGTAAACGTAATAAAAACAAAGACATATTTAAAAATTAGGTGAAATTGTTGAGATTGATGTACAACTTGAACCATTATATCTTACTAGCAATTAGTATAGTAACAATAAAAATTGTTAACACCCCGATTTTAAGAGAAAGAAGTAACATTAAGGTATCAAAGGGTGTTAGAAACAGTATTTAAAAATATGGATTTTTATAATGATTGACATAAAAGATAGTCATTATTTTAAAAACTTTTAATTTTGTCATTTAATATAAATTCAAAAAGTTTTTCTAAATGGGAGTTGATATTTAAATTTACTAGTTGTTGAACTTTTGTTTTAAGCATTTGTTGTTCTTTTACTTCAAAATTTTGGTATGTTATTTGCAAATCACTTTGGTGCAAAAAGCAACTTTTTAAAAAAATATTATTTCATTCAATAAAGTCAGTTCAATTTTTAGTTTTTATTTTACTAGAAAAATGCGAATCTTTTATTTTAAGGTTGTAAAACTCTTTTTCTTTTAAAATAATTTTATTGGGTAATTTTGTATCTAATAGGTCTATATCCTCTTGATCAAAAACAAGCGAATGAATTATGCGATCTTTAATATATTGATCGTGATTTTTATGTAAAAAGACTTTATTTAAATGAATAAAAGTATCCAAAATTGCATTTACTCATTTAAAAGAATTATTAAAACAAGCATGATTAAAATTTTCACACTTATAAAAGGTTTTGCTGTATATTCTAATTATTAAATTAAAGATATCTTGGTTTGTTGCAAGCTTGATTTTTTGAATTAAGTTGTTTTGTTGATAAATAAATAGTTTCATGGTTCTCCTTAATTTTCTATTAATTGGAAATGTCACATGCAAGTTTTTTTGCATGTGACATTGTTTTTGTCTGCCTTGTAATAAAATAGTTGTATTAATAATTTTTAAAAAATGAAAGGAGACTTTAAAATTATATGAAAAATTTAGAAAAATATATTTGTGTTTTTGACAAATATCGAAAAGAAAATAAATATCAACATTTTAAAATTGAAGAGAATTACAACACTATCTTGAAAATGCAAGGAGCACTTGAGTCGCAACGAAAATTACGATCAGATCAAATCGATCTAGAACAACTTTATAATATTTTACAAGAACTTTCTGAAGGCTTCTCAATCCAAGAAGTAGCTAAGATTTTTAACAGAGACATTCGAAGTATAAAAAGCAAAATTAAAATTATTACAAATCGCAGACCACTTAGTTTAGATAAACAAAATCGCTATGTTTGTCCTAAGTGTTCAAAAAGAGTAATGCGTGTTAAAACTCTTAATTTTACTAAACTATACGAACATTTATTAGGCTATTCATTTGCGAGGCTCTTTTTTGTAAGTGATACAATTAAAGATAAATGAAAGGCCTACAGAAAATATTGGTATAGTGAGCTTAATACATATACTAAAAATAGAAATAAAAAGAATTTGCAGCAAAAAGAAGTTAAGAAATCAGTTACCTATCTTGTAAATTCTTTTAAAAAATTATCCCCTGATGAATTTGCTCCCTCACCTAGTACAATTTATAAAATAATTAAAAAATACCCTTATTTTCTTGATTTTGACCACATTGTTAAAAAATCTGAAGGCAAATATGGCATAAGGAAGAAAAAACAAACCAAACCTAAAACATTAAAATATGCTACGGAAATTTCGAAACGTCCAGCTTATATTAATGATCGCTCTGAACACGGCCATTTTGAATTAGACACCGTTATTGGTAAAATCAATGATACATATTGTATTGTGACGATAATTGAACGGCAAACCAGAATGTCTTATGCTATGCTCTCAAAACGCAACTCCAAAGCTATAAAACAGACTCTTCTAAAACTAATCAAGAAACATAACTTAGACATTAAAACTTTAACAGTTGATAATGGTAGTGAAAATGTCTTATTGCACCAGGTAATTCCAACTGAAAGATTATTTAAATGCCAACCATATAGTTCATGACAAAAAGGTTCAATAGAAAATATGCACCGCTTAATTAGGTATTACATTCCCAAAGGAAAAAGCTTAGATAAATACTCTCAGCAAGAAATTGATTATATGATGAAAAAAATAAATAACTATCGGCAAGTTGTCCGGAAATATAAGATAACTTAAAATTTTTTTAATCCCCCGCCTTTGATTGCAATCAAAGGGGCCTTACTTTTGGCAAAAGTAAGCAAAACCGACGAGAAAACACTGCCGTGTTTTCTGTTTTCTCATACATTTTTTTATCTAAAAATTATGTTAAAATTAAAAGACAATTATTTTGTTAATATCTCGCAAGTGACTTTTCCAAAAAACACTCCTTAATTTTCCTGATAAGTTTATTACAAAAAACAGAAAAATCTATATAATAATTATATGAAAAAGATTAATAAGAAATTTAAAAATGTTTTAGCATTAACATTAGCAACTTCAATCATGCCAGTGATTGTATCATGTGGTACAACTGACGCACCTGAAAGAGGTGCATCAGACAATACTCAATTAAAAGCTGATATTAATGCATACATATTAAGATTAAATACACAAACATCATTCCAATACAAACGTAATTTGGAAACAGCTTCAACTACCGAAGATTTAACACGTTTAAAAAATCAAATTACTGAATATTGAAATAAATTAGTAACCGAAACACAAAGCGCAATTGATAAAGTTACTGATACACAAGTTAAAACCCAATTAACAACTGAGTTTAATGGATTTAAAAATTCTAATACATCAACAGAATCAAACTTTAATTCATTAAAACAAAGAGCTAAAGATCAAGAAAATAAAGAAAAAAATCCTAATTCTAACACAAACCCAGGAGGATCAAATACAAATAATAATTCAGACCCAAATAATGGACAGGGTCATACAGCAAATCCTGGACAACCTGGTGAGCCAACACAAAACCCTCAAGAATTAGAACCCTTAAAACAAGAAATTAGAGCTTTAATCCAACAATTACCTGATGATAACAGACAAAAAGGTGTTTTTGGTCTTCGTATAGAATTGAGTCAAACTAAACAACAACTCGAAGCCTTGAAAACTGAAGTTCAAAACGCTATTAAAGAAGAACAAGAAGCAGCCCAAGATACAAGTCCAACCGAAACTAGAACATTTAGTTTCCAAAAAATATCTCAAGAACAAGCTATTGAAAAATTAAAGGACCGTAGTTTTTCAATTGGATATGGTTATAAAAACAAAGGTGAACAGGTTTACTCAAATTATGATGGAACAGGTTGATTACTTGATTATGCATTTGATAATAATCAGACCAAACAAAACCTAATTTTATTTTTAGCAACTAATTTACACGTTCATAATAGACAAGCAAACACTTTTGAAGGAACTGCTGATAAAGGTAAATTTTTAGAATACGAAACAACTGAAGATTCAAAAAATACTAACTTCTTTTTAGGTGTTCCAAAATCAAATATTAATACTGCTCCAATTAAAAATAAACAAATTCCAAGTATTGAAACAAATATACCTAAATTGTACTCTAACTTACCTGATTCAGTTACTGATAAACAAAAATCAACACCAATTGGAGATATCTTAGGAAATCCAAAAACAGTATTTGCTGCAATTGATATTTTTGATTCAACTTCAAATAATCAACTTAAACAAACAGCGAGTGTAAGACCTAATGATGAATTTACTGACCAAAAACTTGGAATTGATTTTGCAGTCTTCGCTGTTGAAATCAAATATTCTTCATTAAATAATTCAGAACATAAAGAATTGAAAGACCACATTGATAAAGCAATTAAATCATTTGATGATGATTTAAAATCGTTAAAACATGATGGAGATACTTTATACATCCCATTTGACTATGCTTCTTCATATCAAAAAAATAATCGTAGAGCTTTAAAACCTGAAAGAATTTATATTGGTGGATATCCTAAAGCTAGTCATCTTGGATCTGTATTTATGACTAATACTTCAACTGATTTAAACCACGATATTACATACAGAAATAATACATTCACAAACAATTTAACCGTTTCACCTGTATTTGATTCAAAAAGAGCAACAGTTCCTTTTGGCTACAGTTTCAATGTTGATAATTCTTCACTATACTATGGTGCCAGTGGTTCAATGGTGCTTAATGAATATGGAGTTCCTGTAGGTATTTATTCAACAGTTGATAATACTGATGGTGCATCAGATTTATCAAAACGTGGCGGATTTATCCAGTTAATTATGACCCAAGATAATCCAGCTACAAACTTTGCATACAATCTTATTGATGGAAGTGATAAATCCAAATATCCAAAACAAGAAAAATCATACCGTCAAAATCTTGCTAAACTTACAACTTTAACATCTAAATACCCTAAAACAGCTTTATTCCCTGAAGGAATAATTAAAAACAGCTAATGAAAAAGAAATTTTTTCTTAATTTAGGTTCAATTTTAAGTATTGTAAGTTTTGGAGCATTGGTTTCTTGTAGCACAAGTGACCCAGTGCAAAACCCCGAACCTGTTAAACCAAATCCTGATCTAGGCAATGACACAGGACAAGACTCCACTGGAACTATAAATACTAACGGTGATTTTGAAACCTTTAAGACATCAATTGCTAACAAAACTTTTAGTGATTTATTTAAAATAACTGGAACAAGTTTTGGTTTAGATGATATTAAAGCTAATTTTACTAAAGACGAATTCATTGAAAAAGTTGTTTCTGGTGATTTAAAGGTTACTTTAAAAAATGATGATACAACGTTAAAAATCGTTAATGCCATATCAGTTGAAAACCAAAATAGAGCTGCACTAATTTTTGCTTATAAAAATAATTCAAATAACTTAGTTCAATTTGATATTGATGGCTTTCTTGACAAAAATAGTAATTCACTATCAACAAATAACAATCAACCAGCTAGTGACTGAACAATCTACCGAGAATCAACCCAACAAGAGCGATATGATCAAGACATGAAAGCATATGATCAATTACTCGCAAGTGGAGCACAAGCTCGTGAATTAGGCGCAACAACTCAAACCAAAGAACAGTATGATAAATTAGCTAAAGAATTAAACTTAGCAAATTATGATCGCTCAAACTTATTAGGTTTTACCATTCCTAAATATGATGCAGATGGAAAGGTTTTAGGTCTTGACATGAAACTGCAAGAACAAGGGAAAGCAGATTCATGAGTTGATAGTTATGGAAGAATTAAAGGTTTAAATGCTGGTTTGGCTCGGACAATTACTAACCAAACTTATGCTAATATGGCCTTATCTTCATATAACATTAAATTAACAAACTGAGCCGTTTCTGCTCATGAAGCAGATCGATTAGTTGCCAAAGAAATCTTCGTTCCAGACCCATTTGTTCATGAATATTTAATTAAAATGTTATCAAATGAGGAAATTAAAAGTGACTTACTTGAAAAATTAAAGCGTAATTATGATGATGCCGCTACAGTTGTGGTAATTCACGATAAAGCCTTTGAACAATTAGCCTCTGAAATTGGGCTTTATCCTGCACGTCAAAGATATGAAGATGAATTCAATAAACACAGAAGATCTTTACTAATTGACAAAATTAACAAAACAACATTAGATAAAAAAATTAAAGATAAACTTATTTCTACTGTTAACCACGCAAAAAGAAATGAAAACTTTAATCATTTACAACATTTATGAGAAAGTTTTACACCTAATGCAGGTACCGCTTGAATTATGGACTATGAATTGCCAAAAGACGGTAAATATCCAACTAAATGATATTTTGCAACTAACCTGCACGTCATTGATGCAATGGACCAAATTCATTTTAAAAACTTTCAATTAACTGTTTTACATGAAGAAATGACTTCACTATACAATAAATTACGTACAATTCCATTAGATGATCGTTTCAAATCATATGACTTTAATGACGATAATTCAAAGGCAATTACAAGAATTTTTGATGGCCGCGATTATTTAACTAAGGATCCAGTAGATTTTTTAGCTGACAAAACTTTTGATAAAAAAGAATTTATTGATATTGCAATTTTTGAAATAGACTTTGAAAAAACCAACTACACAGAAGAAGATATTAAATTTATAACAAATAATTATGCTAATAAAGATGATCGTAAGATCTCATTTGTTAACTATGATTATTTAAATCAATATTCAAAAATTGATATACCTTTAGCTACACGTAATATTGAAGATCTTAAAAAATATGATAATTTATACATCTTAGGTTATCCAAAAACTAAAACAGATCATTTTGAAGATTACTTTATTGACCAATATGAAGACAAGACTCTTTATGAACAACAATGGTTTACATATAGTTTATGAACCAATGCTTCTTATGACCTTTATAAAAAACCAGGGCCAACTGATGATGAAAAATCTAAAACAACTTATGAATTAGGTTATGGACTTTCTTACACCCTAGGTTATCGTACATTCACTGATAAACCTGGAGTTGTTGATCAGTTTATATCTGCTCCAATCATTGGGTCTGCTCCATATACCTCTCCACAAGATGATAAACAATATGTCGCAATGAACCTAGCTTATGCACCACGTCGCTATATCCCAGGAGGAGGTGCAAGTGGTTCGCAGGTAAGAATTCAAGATAACAAGGTTGTTGGAATTTTCCATAGTGTTAATCAATATGCAGGATCTGGACTTGCCGCCGCTTTCAGAAGTGATGGATTTAATTATAAAGGGTTATATGGTGAATATAATTTACCTCAATATGATGTAATTTATGGGACTGGTAAAGATCAAAAAAATTCATATCGAAATGAAATGCTTAAAGCAGGCAAAGGAAATACTTGATTATTCAAAAATGGATTTAATTTAGAAAATGTTCCTGAAGAATTTAAATTTAAGCCAACAATAAATAATTAATAAACATAAAAAATACAAATGAGGCAAAATGAAAAAGAAATATACTTTACTTTTTTCTTCACTTAGTTCTTTAGGATTTTTAACAACTGCTTTATCATGTACTAATAAAGAACCTACTCCTGAAGATGGCAAACCTAAAACAGGCGATACAAACCCCAAACCAAAAGAAGAATTAACCTTTGCACAATTTTCTGAATCTCTTAAAGGCAAGGACTTTGACCAACTTTTTAAAGTAGAAGGTTCATTTGTTGATCCAAATAACTATAAAGAAAACTTTAATAAAAATGATTTTTCTTCAAAAGTTGTTACTGGTGAAGTTAAAATAAATTTAAAAGATGGTAATACTGACCTAAAAGTTTTAAATTCAGTTGCATCAGATACTGATAATAGTGTTGAAATTATCTTTATATATAAAGATAATATTAACGATACTTTAAAATATCGAGTTAATGGATTTAAACAACAAAGTTATATTATTCAACCACCTAAAAAATCTGATTCAGAATGGAGTAAATATCTAAATGCAACTCAGCAAGAGCGTTATGAAAAAGATATGGTTGATTATGATAGAGGCCTGGCATTAAATACTGAATTAAGAAATACAAATATTACCCAGGAAACAAAGGCTCAATTTGATGCGAAAGCTAAGGAATTAAATTTACCTACTTACGATCGTTCAAATCGCTTAGGAATGACTATCCCAAGTTATGATGAACAAGGTAATTTTAAAGGTTTGGATTTAAAGCTAACTGAAACAGGTAAGGGTTCTTCATGGGTAGATTCACATACTAAAGAAAGTCATCTTAATAAAGGATTAGCACGCACAATTACAAATGAAACATATTCAAATATTTCGCTTCAATCCTATCAATTTAAAATAAGTAATTGAAGCATTTCAAAAGATCCTAAGCAACGAGCTATTGCTAGTGAATTATTAAAAAACGATGCAGATTTAACAGTCTTTATCAATATGATTAATAATGCACAAGAAAAAGAACGTATCCTAGGAGTTTATTCACGCCACAAGGATAATCAAGGTGTTGTCAAGCAATTAATTGAACAAACCTTTAATTTATTAATTGCTGAAAATGATTATCAAGAAGCTGTGAAAAAATACCGTGATTATGTTAAAGGTCACCAAGATAAAGTCATTGCAAGAGTAAAAGCAAATACTGAATTACAAGAATCAGTTAAAGAAAAGTTAATTTCAAAAATTAGTGAAGAAGATGACTTTAATAAACTACAAAATTACCCTAATACTCATTCGCCTTTTTCAGGAACGGCCTGAATTATGGATTATGAATTAACTAGCGATGGTTCGTATCCAAAAAAATGATATTTTGCAACTAATTTGCACGTCATTGATGGTGCTAATGATGCATTAGATAGTTTTCAATTAACTGTCTTAAACAAAAATACTCCTTCTTTATACCAAAAATTACAAACAATTCATTTTGACGATCGTTTTAAATCTTATAATTTCTCAGATCAAAACAAAGAAGCTTTTAGCCGTATTTTTGATGGAAGAGATTATTTAAAATTAGATCCTAAAGACTATATTGCAGATAAAAGCCAAGATCTAAAAGAATATATGGATTTTGCAATATTTGAAATTGACTTTAGTAAAACTGATTATACTGAGGAGCAAATTAAAGCATTAACCAATGATTATGCTAATTTAGAAGATAATAAAAAAGTTTCATTTGCTAATTATGATTATTTATCAAAATATGAAAAAATCGATTGACCTTTAGCCACAGATGATTTTAAGAGTGTTTTAACAAACTATGATAATTTATATATTCTTGGTTTTCCAGCTACTCAATCACAAGGATTTTTAGACTTTTTCTTAGATAATTACCAAGATGAAAATTTACTAAGTGTTGCATTGTATACATATAGTTTATGAACTAATGCAGCTTATGATTTATATCAAAAGCCGCCAACTAAAGATGAACGTTCACAAATTGTATACAAGTTAGGATATAATTTATCTTATAACCTTGGATACCGTACTTTTACAAATAAACCTGGAATTGTAGATCAATTTTTATCTAATCCAGTTACTGGAAGTGGCCCATATCGTTCAAGTCATGATAATAAACAATATGTAGCAATGAATTTAGCATACTTACCTCGTCGCTATGTACCAGGAGGCGGAGCTTCAGGATCCTCAGTACGTACTCAAGAAAATAAGGTTGTTGCGATCTTCCATAGTGCCAATTTAACAGCATCAACTGGTGTTGCAGCAGCTCTTCGTTCAAGTGGTTTTGATTATCAAGGATTATATGGTTCATACAATTTACCTCAATACGACGTAATTTATGGAACTGGAAAAGATCAAAAAAATTCATACCGTGATGCGATGCTTAAAGCAAACAAAGGTAATACTTGATTATTTAAAAATGGTTTTGCATTAGAAAATGTACCTGAAGAATACAAATTTGCAGATGCAAATTAACATCTATAATAAAAAACATTTAGTTCAACTAAATGTTTTTTATCCTTAATATTTTAAAATATTAGTTAAAGTTAGGAAAAAATATGAATCAACAACAGTTTCTAATCATAATAATAACGTTAATTACACTCTTTTCAATTGGGATTATAATTTATTTCAGTTTATTTGTTTTACATAAATATATTCATAATATAAAAAGCAAGAAAAAAGGTTTTTTATTTGAAGATTCAATCAATAATAAAATTAAAAAAATACTTAAAAATACCAATTTTAATTTTATCGCGGGTGGGGCTTATAAATTCGATAAAGTATTATATGAAGTTGATTCGATCTTTTTTAATGAATCAATGTTAGTATGCTCTGAATACAAATACTTTCAAGGTGTTTTATCAGGTGATGCAAATGCTCCTGAACTTAATTTAAGTAAAGGAAAAAACAAAAAATTTAAAACTAAAAATCCAATAGTACAAAACGAAATACACATTAAGAATATTTTCAAAACTACAAATAAGCATATTTCATATGCATCATTAATTGTTTTTCCCGATGAATTAAAACTAGAAATAAGTAATATTCCACAACACGTAATTATTGCTAATATGAGTAATCTTGAAGCAAAACTTTTAGAACTAAGCCAGGAACCAGCCAAATTGCCTCAAAGTATTAATATCAAAGAATTTAATAATACACTAAAAGCATTTGAAATTTCAACTCTAGCTGAAAAACTATATTTTAGAAACAAAGTTATGAAACAAAGGAGAAAATATGAATCAAAATCTTAATATCGCCCAAAAAAGTATTCAAACAACAGCAAGCGAACTATCATTAACGACTAACCAAGTAAACTTAGTATTAGAGATGCTTTCTAATGGTGATACTGTACCATTTATTGCCAGGTATCGCCAAAATGTCACAAAAGGATTAAACGAAGAACAAATTTATCAAATTGACAAATTATATAAATATTACGAAGCATTAAACAAACGTAAAGAGGCAATTATCAATATCTTAGATGAAAAAAAACTCTTAACTGATGAATTATTAGCAAAAATAAACCAAATTACATCTAAAAGTGATTTAGAATCATTATATGAACCTTTTAAAGTAGGTAAAAAAACCAAGGCCACTCAAGCAATAAATTTAGGATTAGAACCTTTAGCATTAAGTATTTTTAAAAATAAAAATCCAATATTTAATATTGCTCAAGAAGCCTATAAATATTTATCTGATAAAATACCAAATATTGAGTTCGCATTAGAACAGGCTAATTATATTATTGCCCAATGAATTTCACAAGACACTCAAATAAAAATTGAAATTAAAAAGCGCATTTATACTTATGGAATACTTAAAACCAATGCTAAAAAAAATAAAAACGACGAAAAAGAAAAATTCAAACTTTATTATGATTTTAAAATGCCCCTTAAATATTTAAAAAATCATAATATTTTAGCTATTAACAGAGCTGTTAATTTAAATATTGTTTCATTATCTTTTGAATATAATTTTGACAATTTTGTTTCATATATTTTGTATATGGTGGATCGCAAAAAAATCAATCATAAGAATTTAAAACCAGCAATTATTGATTCTTTAAACCGTTTGATACTTCCATCAGTTGAGCGCGAAATTTTCAACGAATTATTTGCCAAAGCCGAAACATCTGCAATCGAAATTTTTTCTAATTCAGTTGAAAAATTATTAAATACTCCTGCAATTGATAATGTTAATGTTTTATCAATTGACCCAGGCTTTAAAAATGGTTGCAAGCTTGCCGTATTAAATAAAAATGGAGATGTTTTAGAAGTTAATAAAATTTTTCCAAATGAACCTTATAAAGATATAGAAAAAGCACAGGAAATTATTCTTAAAGCAGTTCAAAAGCACCAAATTGACATAATTGTAATTGGTAATGGAACTGCATCAAGGGAAACTGAAAAATTTATTTCTGATTTAATTGCCAAATATAAGTTAACTAACCTTAAATATACAATTGTCTCTGAAGTTGGGGCTAGTGTTTATTCTGTTTCAAAGATAGCTATTGAAGAATTCCCTAATTTATCTGTTGAAGAACGTAGTGCAATTAATATTGGGCGAAAATTTTTATATCCATTAAACGAATATGTGAAAATTGATCCTAAATCAATTGGGGTTGGCCAATACCAACATGATGTAAATCAAAAAGAATTAGACAATTATCTAACTTTTAAAGTGCAAAAAGTAGTTAATAAAGTTGGTGTTGATATTAACCTGGCAACCAAAGAAATTTTAACTTACATTTCAGGACTTTCAAATAAACATGCTCAAAATATCGTACAACATAGACGTGAAAATGGTGATTTTACAAACCGCAGTGATTTATTAAATGTTAAAGGTATTGGTGAAAAAACCTACGAGCAAGCCGTTGGTTTTCTAAGAATTTTTAATTCAAATAATTTTTTAGACAAAACCATAATCCATCCTGATTTATATCCCATTGCCTTTAAAATAATCAAACAATATAACTTAGAACCCAAAGATACTGGGATAAACCTTGAGCATTTAGATATAGAAATAATTGCTAAAGAATTTAATGCTGATTATTATGATGTTAAATTAATTTTAGAAGCATTATCAACAAGTATTCAACCAATTAAACGCGATAAAACAGGCTTTATTTTAAAAAGTTCGATTATTAATTTTGAGGATTTATCAGAAAACCAAGAAATAACTGGCTTTATTGAAAACATTACTGATTTTGGAATTTTTGCTTACATCGGGTTAAAAGAAAGTTTATTTATTCCAACAAAAGAGTTAAACCTTACAAATAATTTAAGTCAATATGAAACTTTTGCTCCTGGCCAAGTAATCAATGCTATTATTACTGTTTTAGATAAAGACAAAAAACGTATTAGTGGAAAGTTAATAAGTTATTAACCATCTTAATTAAATATTTGGTAAAATTTAATTAATTATGAATAATACTAAATACGATGCAATAATAGTTGGTGGTGGCCATGCCGGAGTGGAAGCAACCTTTGCTTTAGCAAACAAAGGACATAAAGTTGCTTTAATATCATTTGATTTAAATAAGTTAGCAATGATGCCATGTAATCCATCAATTGGAGGACCTGCCAAGGGAATAATAACACGAGAAATTGATGCATTAGGAGGGATGCAAGGATATTTTTCGGATCTATCCATGATTCAAATTAAAATGCTTAATGAATCAAAAGGTCCAGCAGTTCGTGCATTAAGGGCACAAATTGATAAAGAAAAATATTCTTACATTATCAAACAAGCCCTTTTAGCTCATCCAAATATAACTTTAATCCAAGCTACAGTTGAAGAAATTTTAGTAAACAAAGATAAAGAATTTTATGGTGTAAAATTATGAAGTGGGATGATGTTAGAAGCAAAAACAGCTGTTATTACTACTGGAACATATATGAACTCACGTATTTTAAGGGGACAAGATATTACAATTAGTGGTCCAGATAACCAAAAAACTACCCCTAAATTAAGTCAATCGTTGTTAAACCATGGTTTAGAACTACAACGCCTCAAAACAGGAACACCTCCTCGGGTTTATGCATCTTCAATTGATTTTAGTCAAGTTGAAAAAGAAAACTTAGATGATACATATTTAACTTTTTCAAACCGTTCTGGAGTTAAATTAAATGAGCAAATTTCATGTTATTTAACTTATACTAATGAAACAACTCACCAAATTATCGAACAAAATATTAATAAATCTTCAATGTATTCAGGTTTAATCGAAGGGATAGGACCAAGATATTGTCCAAGTGTTGAAGATAAAGTAATGCGTTTTAGAGATAAAAATAGGCATCAAATCTTTTTTGAACCTGAAACAGCTGATGGAAGCATTATTTATGTAAATGGATTGTCAACTTCAATGCCAATTGATGTTCAAGAAAAGATGCTTAAAACAATTCCAGGTTTACAAAATGCAAAAGTTCAAAAATGAGGTTACGCAATTGAATATGATGCCCTTAACCCTTTGCAAATTTCAAATACTTTAGAATCAAAAATAATTAAAAACTTATTTACTGCTGGTCAAATCAACGGAACTAGCGGTTATGAGGAGGCTGCTGCTCAAGGTTTAATTGCTGGTATTAATGCAGGTCAAAAAATAGAACAAAAAGAACCACTTGTTTTAAATCGTTCAGATGCTTATATTGGTGTTTTAATAGATGATTTAGTAACTAAAGGAACTAAAGAACCATACAGAATGCTTACTTCAAGGGCTGAATATCGTTTATTATTAAGAAATGATAATCCTGATATTCGCTTAGCAAAATATGGATATCAAGTTGGGATTTTAACTAAAGAGCATTACCAAAATGTTTTAAATAAATATCAATTAATTGATCAAAAAATTCAAGAATTAAATACTAAATTTGTTTCATCTAAAAGTGAATTAGCCAAAAAATATCAAATTGAAAACGGAGTTTCACTTCTTAAGGTAATTTCACGTCCTGAAGTAGATGCTAAAGATATTTTAGGCGATTTTGAATATAAAAATGAATTAGTAACTATTGTACGCCTTGATGGTTATATTAAAAAACAAGAATCTTTAGCACAAAAAATGGCTAAATTAGACAATTTTAAAATACCATCTGATTTAGATTATAATTTAGTTACAAATTTAGCCACAGAAGCTAAGCAAAAACTCATGCTTATAAAGCCTACAACAATTGGACAAGCATCAAGAATTTCAGGAATTAACCCTTCTGATATTCAAATGTTAATGTTTTATATTTCAACAAAGAAAAAATAATGAAATTAAATATTATAGCAGTAGGATCATTATCTAAAGAATACCAAGTTATTTTTAATGGTTACTTAAAAAAAGTTAATTACTTTACTAAAGTAAATGTAATTGAAATTAAAGAACAAAAAATCGATAATATAGAATTAAAAAAATACAAGGAAACACAGTTAATTTTTGAAAAAATTCCTAAAAATTCCATGGTAATCTATTTATCATTACAAGGCGAAAAAATGGATTCATTATCCTTTTCCAGTTATATTACTAACCTTGATAATATTACTTTTGTAATTGGTGGATCAAACGGTGTAATTGAAGATAAATTTACAACTAAAATAAACTTCTCAGATTTAACGTTTCCACACCAATTGTTTAGGATAATGTTAATTGAACAAATTTACCGAGCGTATACAATTAAACATAATATTACTTATCATAAATAAAAATAGAGTAAATTTAATTTACTCTATTTTTTCAATATTCAAAAATTAGTATTATCAGAAAATTCAAGTACTTTTTGCGATTCTTTAAAATATTTATCCCGCTCGAGTATTTCTAAAATTTCAAAATTAGTATGGTTTTTAATTAGATTTCTTAATTCATTAGTTGAATATAAATGCATAAAGTTTCAAAATCCTTCTTCATTTTGAAATACATAATCCCCATATTCTTTAAATTCAAATTCAGTACAATTCCTAAAGTTAGTTTGATATCTTTGATGATATTCTAATTCATTTCGGGTATGTGCTGTGAATATGTAAATGCCCCCAGGTTTTAACACTCTGTATATTTCTTTTAGTGCATTAATTCTGCTTTTGAAATTAACAATTCCAGGCCAACAATTAAATGAAAAAAAGACAAAATCAAACAAGTTATCACTAAATGATAAAGTAGTTGCATCTTGGTGATAAAATTTAATATCAAACTTTAAGATTTGATTAATTTCATTACATTTATTAATCATTTCTTTGGATATATCTACACCTTTTATGTTTTTTCAACCAAGCTTATATAATCAAAAAGTAGTTCTTCCGGTCCCGCATCCTAAATCTAATATTTTAGAATTTTTAGCAACATATTTATTAATTAAAAATTCTTCAGATTTCCATAATCCTACGTCTAAAATACTCATAGCATATTTATCAACTGTTTCTTGATTGCTAAAGGCTCTTTTAGAATTATGCAATTTACTCCTGGATTAACTGATACGTAAAAGATTTAGTAATCCCTTCAGTTGCAAATTCAAAGGAATCTAAATTAGTAAACCCAGATGAAATAAATGGTAATAACGAATATTCTATATTAAATTTAATTATGAATTTGCCTTTATTTAATGATAATGTTACATTAGATATATTAAGGTAATCATTATTAAATTTAGTTAAAAAGGGGTAAATTGAATAATTTCCTTGAAAGGCAAAGATATCAGTTATTTTTAGTAAGTTATTTACATTTGATACTTGATAAATATCATTATTCATGTCAAAAACTAAAGAATTAAATAAAGCGATTTTTAAAGTCCGCTGTTCAAAAGCACTAAACTCGCTTGTTATATCAATTTGACCATTAATTTCCTGGTTAGCATATTTAGCAAAAATATCCTCATTTAGTTTTTTGGCTAGTTTTGTATATTTTTTTAGATTTATATTAAAATCTTCAGAATTAATTGCAAATTTATAATCATTAATGTTTTTATTAAATGATGCAAAATTATCAAAACTAATTGTTTTAGTTACGTCTGGGTATTTATTTTGTTCAACTGATTCAGAGCGATCGAAAATATCAATTTGCAGTGTTAGACTACCTTCTATATCATTTGCATTAATTGCAGATATTTTAAAATTATATATTTCTTGATCTTTTTGATTAACTTTTAAGAATAAATAAGGAAGTGAAGGGTTAAAAACAATATTAGGATCTTTAAAATATTCATTTTCTTTTTTATTTGCAAGTGATTCAAAAGCATAAGTACTTGCAAGCGAATTTTTTTGAAGGTTAGTTTGAACTTGATCATTTTTATTTCAAAGTAAAAAAGCACCAACTAAAGATGGAAAAAGATTTAAAAAATTATTATAACTTTTAGTTTCTTGCTTTGTAATAAAATCATATTTTGGATTACTATTTTTAGGTGAACTTAAAGTTTTAAATCCGCTTAAAGAGTATTTTAAAACTTTAAATTTATCAGTATTTTTTAAAGTAAATTTAAGATTTATATCTTTAATTGTTCCTTTTTCGTTATCTATATTTAATAATTCATAAGATTCTAAAATAATAGTATATTTTTCATATATATCACTTGGGACTTGTAATAAACTTATTATCGAATTAGGATTATCTTTTATAAATGTTTTATATGATAATGCATCGTAATCTTGATATTTTTTGATATTTAAATTAATATTCAAATTTAAAGTATTTAAATCACTAAAATCTGGTTCTTTTAAAGTGTCTAATCCGGAATCTTTTTCTGGATCTGAATTGTTATTTTCATCATCAGGTTTACCAGGCTTATCGTTATTTTCTATAGCTTTATTATTTTTATTAATATTTTCATTATTTTGGTCAGTATGGTTTATATTTGAAGGTGATGTGCCTAGAATTGTATCAGTTTCATTTGCAGGATTTTGAGAATTATTATTTGCTACATTATTATCTTTCGAACTTGGATCCTCTTGTTTTTTAGGAACTTGTTTATCTTCAAATGGCTTATCTATGTTTTTTTTAATACCATCAGTTTTAACAACTGAATTAATAGTTTTTTCTTTTTCTAGATCTTCCTTTTTGCCTATTATTGCAGGGGGAATATCTGGTTTTTTAGGTTTATTTTTATTGATATTATTGCAAGAAGCAACTATTACAAGTGGCATAATTGTAAGTAGTGATTTTACTAATTTGGAATATTTAAATTTCATAAATTAATTATAAACCTTTTCAAAATTTTCTAATAATTTTTTTATATCAAAAACAATGAATAAAAAACAAATAATTTTATTTACTAAATTTAACAAATATAGTAAAATTTTATTACTTTTGTAATATTTTAATTTATTATGCAAAAGTTTATTTTATTTTTATAACATTTTTTATAAGCAAAAACATAAAATTAAGGAAGGTCTTGTATGAATCAAAAACCAAAATATACAATTCGTAAATTTGGTCCAATTACGCAACGCCGTGATTATTCAGTGACTAAAAAATCATTAAAATTAGAAAATCTTTTAATGAGTCGGAAAGATAGTTTTGATAACTTCATGAAAAAACGTATTAATGAAGTTTTACTCGAAATTTATCCAATCATTACCGGTCAAGTAAAGCTTGACTATATTAAAAACTCTGTTGAAATTGAATATCCGTTTAAAAAGATAACAAGCGAAACAGAAGAAATTAATAAATGTAAAGCTAAAGGAATTAACTACAGTTCAAAGGTTTACATTTATCTTCAAAAAGAAAATATTAATACTGGTGAAATCCAAAAAGATAAAATTCTTTTAGGAGAAATACCATACATGACCTCTGGTGGTAGTTTTATTATCAATGGTTCTGAAAAAGTTATTGTGAGCCAGTTAGTAAGATCCCCTGGAGCTTACTTTGGGGTTGGCGTGCGGAACAAACAATCAGACGATCTTTTTAACAAACTTGAAATTTTACCAAAAATAGGTTCGTGATTTGAAGTATCACATAAAATAACCTCATCAACTCTTGATCCTGTTAAGGTAAAATTAGATCGTAACAAAAACATTCAGTTAGGTACTTTTTTAGCTTACTTTGGATTTACCCAAAAACAACTTCAAAAACTTTTTGGTCCAAATGATTTACTTGATGAAACAATTAAAAAAGATAAAATCTTAGAAAGATATGTTGACGATAAAGATGAATTAGTTGCAGCGGCACAAGAAGATATTTTTAGAACAATACGAAAAGGTGATCGTGATACACAAGATGCTAAAAAATCATTATTACCAGGTATTTTATTTGACAAACGTAGATATAACTTATCTGATGTTGGTCGTTATATGCTTAATAATAAACTTTCATTAATAGACCGTATTACTAACACATATTTAGCTCAAGACATTAAAAACAAAAGTGGTGAAATTTTATTCGAAAAAGGAACTTTTATTACTTTTGAAAAAGCTAAAGAAATTCAAGAAAATTTTAATCAAAGATTTATTAGAACTGAAAAACTTGATCTGGACCCAGAACATGTATACTATAAGTTATATCGAGCTGAATTAAATGAGAAAAATCCAAATACTGTTTTTAATAATCCTATCTTAAGAAAAAGAATTAAAGTTATTAAGGTTAAAGTTTACCCAAGTAAAAAATGAATGAATGATCCAGAAAAAGAACCTGTTACCGTTATTGGTAATGACCCTTCAGCAATTGAACACCACTTATTAATCTCAGATATTGTAGCAGCTGTTAGTTACTACTTTAACTTAACAGATGGCCTTGGGCAAGATGATGAACCTGATTCATTAATTAACAAGCGTGTTGTTTCAGTTGGTGAATTGATTGAAACCCAATTACAAATTGCATTAAGTAAACTTGAAAAAACAACACGTGAATCAATTGGTGCAAAAGATGTTGAGAAGGTAACTGTTAAAAATGTTACTAACAACAAATTAATTACAAATCAATTTAAATCTTTTTTTAATACTTCTAAACTTTCACAATTTATGGATCAAATTAATCCTTTATCTGAAATATCTAATAAGCGTCGCGTAACTTCTTTAGGGCCTGGTGGTCTTAATCGGGATACTGCTCAATTTGAGGTTCGGGATGTACATTCAACTCACTACGGGAGAATTTGTCCAATTGAAACACCTGAAGGTCTAAACATTGGGTTAATTTTAAATTTTGCTAGCTATTCACAAATTGATGAAAAAGGATTTTTAAAAACTCCTTATTTCAAAGTTAATAATGGTGTAGTTGATTATAATGATGTACATTATTTAAACCCTCGCCAAGAATTAGGTTATTCAATTGCACAATCATCGGTAAATGTTGATGAAAATAACCGTATTATTGATGATAATTTAACCATTCGTAAAAACTATACTTATGTAAATGGTAATGGAGGGGACGTAGACTTTGTCGAAGTTTCATCAAGACAAATTTTATCAGTAGCTGCTGCCGGAATTCCTTTCTTAGAAAATGATGATGCAAACCGTGCCTTGATGGGATCAAACATGCAACGTCAAGCTGTTCCGTTATTACAAGCAGAAGCTCCATTAGTTGCTACTGGTATAGAAGCTGATATAGCTAAATATTCATCATATAACTTGCTAGCTAAAAATGCTGGTACTGTTACCTATGTTGATGGATCACATATTCACATTCAAAGAAATGAAACAGGTATTACAGACAAATATTCTCTTCGTAATTTCGAAAGATCTAACCAAGGAACTATAATTCAACAAATCCCATTAGTTCGAGTAGGAGATGTTGTTGAAACAGGTGACATTTTAACTGATGGTTCATCATTTAAAGATGGTGAAATGGCTTTAGGTAAAAACGTTTTGGTTGGTTTCACAACTTGAAATGGATATAACTTCGAAGATGCTGTAATCTTAAATGAAAAAATAGTTCGTGATGATGTCTTTACTTCAATTCATATCGAAGAACAAACAATTCAATTCCGTTCATCTAGATCTGGAGATGATATATTAACAAAAGACGTGCCAAACGTTTCAAAACATGCACTACGTCATTTAGATGAAACTGGTATTGTTAAAGTTGGTTCAGAAGTATATCCAGGAGACGTATTAGTTGGTAGAGTTTCCCCTAAAGCAGAAGAAAACCCTTCTCAAGAAGATAAATTACTATACCAAATTTTATCTTTAAAAGCACCAACAGATAAAGATACTTCATTAAAAGTTAAAAACGGACATAACGGAACTATTACACACGTTGAAGTTTTATCACGTGATAAAGGTGATATTTTAGAAGAAGGAATTGAAAAAATTGTTAAAGTATCAATTGCTCAAAAACGTAAAATAAAAGTCGGAGATAAAGTTGCCGGTCGTCATGGTAACAAAGGTGTTGTGTCAATTGTATTACCTGAAGAAGACATGCCTCACTTAGAAGATGGAACACCACTTGATGTAATGTTAAATCCTCAAGGGGTACCTTCACGTATGAACATTGGTCAAATTTTAGAGTTACACCTTGGTATGGCAGCTCGTAAATTAAATGTTAAATTCGTGTCTCCTTCATTTGATGGAGTAAAAAAACCAGATATTGAAGCAGCCTTAGAAGAAGCTGGTCTTGATAAAACTGGTAAACAAATTATTATTGACCCAATTACAGGTCGAAAATTTGATAAACCAATTTCAGTTGGTATTATGTATATGTTAAAACTTAACCATATGGTTGATGATAAAATGCACGTACGTTCAGTTGGTCCATACTCATTAATTACCCAACAACCACTAGGAGGTAAGTCTCAAAATGGTGGTCAAAGGTTTGGTGAAATGGAAACTTGGGCCTTAGAATCATATGGTGCTACAAATATCCTGCAAGAAATTTTAACTTATAAATCTGATGATATTTTAGGTCGTAATAACTTATATAGTGCTTTAGTATCAGGAAAAGAAGTTCCAACACCAGGTGTTCCAGAATCATTCAATGTGCTTAGTTATGAATTAAAAGGTCTTGGTATGAAATTAGAACAAAGTTTTGAAAGTCCACAAGACGAAGATCAAATAATCCAATATGAAACAGGAGGGGAAAGTGAATAGCGCAACTGTTAAACAAAATCAAAAAGATAAAATTCGTAAAATCACACTTTCTTTAGCAACTAAAGAAGATGTTTTAAAATGGTCGCACGGAGAAGTTACAAAAGCTGAAACAATTAATTATAAAACCTATAAAACTGAAAGGGACGGTTTGTTTGATGAGTTAATTTTTGGTCCTACAATAGATTTTAAATGTCCAATTTGTGGTACCAAATACAAAAAAAGTGATGTTAACTCAACATGTTCTAAAACTCCTCAATGTAAAAGATATAATCCAGAAATATTACCTAAAATTTCACGTCGTAGCAGAATGGGTCATATTCACTTACATACTCCAGTTGTCCACTTTTGATTCTTTAAAATTGATCACTCAGTTATTTCCAATTTGCTTGGCCTAAGAGTTGAAGATGAAAAACAAGTGGTTTCAAAATCAGATTTAGAAAAATTAATTTACTATAAATCACATATTGTGTTAGAGAGTGGATCATTAAAATCACTCAAGAAAAATACAATTATTGATATTAACAAAGCAGCCACAATTTATGAAGCTGCTTTAGAAGAATTAAAAGAATTAAACAAAGATGACGAAGAAGCCTCAGAAATTATTATTGAAGCTTTATATGAACTACGCGATTATGCTCAATCTCAAGATGGTAAAGATTATGGTATTGATTTTTACCAATATAACGATATTATTAAAGAATATTCAGATGCTTTAATTGGTACAGGTTCGCAAGCTATTGAGTATTTATTAACAAACTTTGATAGCCATAAAGAACAACAATTAGTTCAAGAACAAATAGATAAAATTAATTCAGAAATCAATAAGCAAAAAGATGTTTCTGTTTCAAAAATTCAACAACGCCAAAAATTATATAAACGTTTAACAATTATTTCATCATTCATTCGTTCTGGCCAAAAACCAACAGATATGTTAATCTATGAATTGCCAGTTATTCCTGCTGATTTAAGGCCACTGGTACAACTTGATGGAGGAAGACATTCAACTAGTGATATTAATGAATTATACCGCCGGATCATTATTAGAAACTCACGTGTTGAAAAATGGCATGATACTGATGCTCCTATGTTAATTAGACAAAATGAATACCGTATGGTCCAAGAAGCTGTTGATGCTTTAATTGACAATGCTCGTAAAAAACCAACTCCAGTTTCTTCAAGGGATAATCATCCTTTAAAATCAATTTCAGACAGTTTAACAGGTAAAAAAGGTCGTTTCCGTCAAAATTTATTAGGTAAACGTGTTGATTATTCGGCTCGTAGTGTAATTGTTGCTGGGCCATCTTTAAAAATGTACCAAGTAGGAATCCCTAGAGATATTGCTGCTAAATTATTTGAACCATGAATTATTAAAGATTTAATTGCAAAGGAAGAAAGTGTTACAAGCATTAAAACTGCTAAAAAACTAATTGAAAATTTAGATCCAAAAATTTGACCATATGTTGATGAAGCAATTAAAGGTCGCCCGGTGTTATTAAACCGTGCTCCTACCTTACACCGTTTATCGATTCAAGCCTTTGAACCGGTTTTAATTCGTTCTAAAGCAATTAAATTACACCCATTAGTAACAACGGCTTTTAATGCCGACTTTGATGGGGACCAAATGGCTGTTCACGTGCCAATTTCTGAAAAAGCGGTTCGTGAAGCACAAGAATTAATGTTAGCCTCAAAAAATATTTTAGGTCCAAAAGATGGTGAACCCATCATTAACCCTTCACAAGATATTATTTTAGGAATTTACTATTTAACCATTGAAAAAACAGGTGATCAAGCAAAGGGTGAAGGAAATTACTATCAAAACTTTGAAGAAATGATGCGCGCTTATGAACGTAATGATATTAACTTACATACAAGAGTTGTATTACCAATTAGTAGTTTAAATAAACCTAAATTATTAAAGCAAACAACTAAACCATACATCTTTTCTACAGTAGGTAAATTCATTTACAACAACGTATTGCCAAAAGAATTTGAGTTTATTTTTGGTAAATACGTAGAAAAAAGTTATGTTAAAGCCTCTAATGGCGAAACTAAGGTTTCAACTAAAGAAGTAATTCATACTTCACGTGACGCATTGGATCGTTATACTTTGGAATATGGACAAAACTTTAGACAAGTAATTGCAAATGTGGACCTAAACTTAGCTTTATCTAAAAAAGATACCGCTAAAATTATTCATCAAATTTACAAAGAATATGTTTCTGTTATTACAATTGAAGATTTAGCAAGTGTAATTAACAATATTAATAAAACTAATTATAAAGACCAACTAGAAGCTCTTAATGCTTTAGTTGATTATAAAGGTGAATTATTACCTGATACACATGCTAAATTATTAAATAATTTTATTATTGAAGAATTTGACAAATACACTTTTTCACATTCTCCTAATGAATCATTAGAACAATTAGATTGAACTTTAGAACAATATTCAAAAGCCTTAGAAACTGTTTGGTTTAAATATTCCAACTACGTTGCTGAAATTTTAGATAATATTAAAGAATTAGGATTCCATTATTCAACTATTTCAGGAATTACTATTTCAATGAATGATGTTAAAACTTCTGAATTAACTAAAAATTATATAAAAGAAGGTGATGAATATATCGCTAAATTAAAAACATATTTTGAAAATGGTTATTTAACAGATGATGAACGTTATAAATTAACAATTGAAAAATGATCAAAAGTCAAAGATAAAGTCGAAAAATCCCTTAAAGAAATAACTAATTTAGAAGTAGATAATCCATTATTTATGATGATGTCTTCTGGGGCTCGTGGAAATACTTCTAACTTAATTCAGTTGGCCGGTATGCGTGGACTGATGTCAAACAACACCAAAACATTAAAAGCTGATGCTGAAAATGAACGTGTCGTGCGTTCTACCATCGAAATCCCTGTTAAGTCATCTTTCTTAAATGGTCTTAGTGCCTACGAATTTTATTCATCAACCCATGGTGCACGTAAAGGACTTACCGATACAGCACTTAACACTGCTAAATCTGGGTATTTAACACGTAGATTAATTGACGTGGCACAAAGTATTGTAGTACGTGAAGAAGACTGTGGTTCAGATTTTGGGTTTGTCGTTAAAAATATTAAAGATACTAAAACAAATGTTGTCATTGAATCCTTATACGAAAGAATTGAAGGAAGATATACAAATAAAGCTATTTACGATAATGATGGTAATTTAGTAATTGCCGCGAACAAATTAATTACACCTCAAATTGCAAATTACTTAGCTAATGAATTAAAGTTAGAAACTGTTGATATTCGTTCAGTTTTATCATGTCACACCAAAAACGGGGTATGTAAGGTTTGTTATGGAAAAGATTTAGCGACCAACCGTGTTGTAAATATTGGTGAAGCCGTTGGTATTGTAGCTGCTCAATCAATTGGTGAACCTGGAACTCAGCTAACCATGCGTACTTTCCATACTGGAGGGGTTGCCGGAGTTGAAGATATTACTGGTGGGTTTGGTCGTTTAATTGAGTTGATCGATGCTTATGATAATCCATGAGGTAAACCAGCCGCAATTTCTAAATGAAATGGTACTATTACAAAAATAGAACAAATCTTAAGTAAGGATGCCAAAAAATTTGCTGACTTAACACAAGTTACAATTGCAACAACAGACGATCAAGGCAATTTACTTAATGAATTTGTGACTGGATCAACTACTCAAAGATTAAGAGTAAAAGAAGGAGATAAGGTTGTTCCTGGCCAAAAAATCTTTGATGGTCCAATTGTTTTAAACCAATTATTAAATACCACCGATGTAAGAACTGTACAAAATTACTTACTTAAAGAAATTCAACGACTATACCGCCTCCAAGGTATTACAATTGCCGATAAATATATTGAAATTATTATTTCACAAATGTTGTCAAAAATTTTAATTATTGATCCAGGTGATTCAAGATTATTTAGTGGATCATTAGTTGATACTTATGTTTACCAAACTGAAAATGCTAAATTATTAGCTAAAGGATTACGTCCTGCATATGGTAAACCAAAAATTTCTGGAGCTAAACAAATTCCGCTTCAATCTACGTCCTTCCTAGCTGCTGCTTCTTTCCAAGAAACAGCAAAGATCTTAGTTAATTCATCAATTGGTAAACGCATCGATATGCTTGAAGGATTAAAAGAAAACATTATTTTAGGTCAAAAAATTCCTGCCGGAACTAACTCTAATTATGAATTAAAAGGTAAATATGACATTCGTAGTTTTGCTTCATATTTCCCTGATAAACATAAAGAACCAGAGCCAACATTTACTGAAGAATTAAGAGCTGAAATAGAACAATTTTCACTTGATCAAATCATTGAGGATGTTGAAAATGAACCAATGCAAGAAACTTATGATTTTGATTTAGATTACAATGAAACTTATGATGAATTCGAAAATAACTAAAAATTTAATAAACCAAGATGGATCTTGGTTTTCTTTTTATATTTTAAGTATAAAAAGAAAACCAAATACTATGATTTATTCAAAGCATTTGGTTTATTAAGGTATTTTAAAATTGATTGGGGAACAAAATTTATATTTTCTAAGTCTTGTTCATTAACCCATTTAAAATATAGTCTTTTAGTTGGAGTTTCACAAATTTCAAATTCATCATTTAACATATGCTTGGGCATGTTTAAATTTACCTCAAAATAAAAACAAATTTCATGCACGTTTGCTTTAAAAAAGTCTGAATAATAAAAAGTTTCTTCGTGAAATAATTCCTTAATTGTATTGGGAATAAGTTTTAATTCTTCAAATATTTCACGCTTAAGGGCATTGCTCGAAGTTTCGCCAAATTCAATTTTGCCCCCGGGTAAATAAAAATATGTACCATTTGGATTTTTGGATAATAAAATTTTATTATCATGTTTAACTAAATAACCAACTCGTAATTTAAATAAAAATTCATTATTTTTAAAAAATATATCCATAAATTACTCCTTTTATTAAAATATAAAAAAAGACCACCTGACACAATACTTCTTCATATGGCTGCTATATCTCTATCCTGACCAGGTTAGTAGGTTATTGTTCAAATGGCCTTATAATTATATTATATTTTTAAAATTTGTAAACAAAAATATCAAAATATTCATTAACAATTTTCATTATAAATTCCGCATTTTTTATTTACGTTATAGGCATAATTTTATATAATTTTAAATAACTTTATAAGTTATTTTAAATTCACAAAATTAGAAATAGGAGACAGAATGAAAATAGCATTTTTTGATGCGAAAGATTATGACATAAAATATTTTGAAAAGTATAATGAAAGCAGACACCAAATTACATTTTTCAAAGAAAATTTAAACCTTAATACTGCTTCTTTGGCCAAAGGATATGATGCAGTTTGTGCCTTTGTTAACACATACGGAGATAAAGTAATTTTAGATGTTTTAGCAAAGTTGGGGGTAAGACATTGATTTCAAAGATCAATGGGATATAATAAGATTGATATTGCAACAGCTAACAAATTAGGAATTAATGTTTTTAGAATCTTTAATTACTCAGCTGAAAGCATTGGAGAATTTGCCTTTGCCGGTTTATCAGCACTAAATAGAAATTTAATTCAAGCAAATAAACGAGTTGAACAATACAACTTTTCTTTAAACGGATTAGATGGTAAATGTATTGCAAATTCAACAGTTGGAGTAATTGGTTCAGGAAAAATTGGGCAAACATTTATTAAAATTGCCAAAGCAACTGGTGCAAGGGTATTAGTATTTGATGCCTATGCACAAGAAAACTTCCCTGATTTAGCTGCAAAATTAGAAATTGAATTTGTTTCATTAAGTAAATTACTAGAAGAGTCAGATTTCATTTCAATTCACTGTCCATTGCTACCATCAACAAAATATTTATTAGACCAAGCTGCAGTTGATAAAATGAAAGATGGTGTTATTGTAGTTAATACAGCCCGTGGCGAAATATTAGACTTAGAAGCAATTATTAAGGCTCTTAAATCTGGAAAAATCCGTGGCTTAGCAACTGATGTGTTAGAGCGCGAAGAAGGAAGATTTTACGAAGATGTTTCAGCTCGTATTGAAGATTTAAAGAACTTAGATCCTCAATGAAAAGAATTAATTGAAATGCCAAATGTGTTAATTACCTCACACCAAGCATTTCTAACTGATTTAGCACTTACACAAATAGCTAAAGTAACGTTAGATCATGCAGATGCCGCTCAAAATAACAACTTTGAAAATGCCTTAATTATTTTAGAAAATGGAAAAATTAAAAATGGATAAACAAAAGCAAACCTTAAAAACTCAATCGCTCTTTAGTTATTTTAAATTAACCAAAGATAAACGTTTAAATGCAGAAAAACCAAAGGATCCAAAAACTTGATTAATTCATGGTATTTCTGAAACAATTGGTACAATTATGCTTTCATTATTATTAGCAGGCCTTAGTACCTTTATTAAAGATAAAGATGGCCAACCCATTATTATAGAAGAATATTTGATTCACCCAGTCTTGGTTGGTTTCTTTGCGGGTTTTGTGGCAGTTGGATTAGTATTATTTATTTTTCTAAGATTTAGTTGTGATTTAAATCCGGCTGTTTCAATTACAAGATATTTAAATGGGACAAATGATGGTAAATATACTTTATTTAAAATCTTAATGCAAGTAATTGGGGCTTTTATTGCAGGTGCAATTATTTATGCAGTTGGAAAGGCAAACGTAGGCGATACTTATGTTGCTAATGCACCAATTAACTCACTAGTAGCTGCTAAAAAATCATTTTCACCTTTTGTGGTTAAAAATGGTGAAGGATCAATAATGGCCTCAGGCTCAACATGAATTTTCTTCTTTGAAATGATTGTGACAGTTGTATTATTAGTACCAATTTTTTCACCAAGAATTGATAATAAATACCGTGATACATTTATTATGGCAATTATTTCATTTAGCGTTTGAATGGGAATATTAACTGGGTCTGCTGCAATTAATCCAGCCAGAGGTTTAGCACAGCAATTACCGAATTTATTATTTGAAGATACCTATTCAAATGGCTTTGCTGCTTACACAAACAACCTTGGCATTTCTTGAACTTTAACAAACCCAAGTGCACAAGCATATAATGGTATTTTAACTGGAACTTTTGCAATGTTGCTTGGTACATTGTTAGCACCATTTTTATACTTATTTGTGCAAGGCTTTACCGAAAAATACTTTAACCCATTTGTTATTAAATTGATCAGTTTTAAAAACTATAAAGCACAAAATATGATAAAACCAAGTCTACAACAACATGAACAAAATAAAGACTAACTTAAAACTTAGCTCATGGCTAGGTTTTTTTGTTTAAATTACTTATTAATCACCGGTAATAATTAAATTTCTTATAATTCTTATTTAATGAATATTTATCACATTAAGATAGAAAAACAACCATAAAATTTTATGCACCTAATTTATTCAATTAAATGCATTTATTGTGTATTTAGACTAATAAAATTTATATATAAAAACAATATGCTTGTACACATATTGTTTTTGTTAATTATAAAATGATATATTTGTCATCCTCAACTTCATACCTTGCATTAAACCCAGCAGATTTTAAAGAATCTAGTAAAGCTTGTTCCCCTGCTTGAACAATAATTTCAGTGTTTGAATTAAAGGTTCCATCACTATTATTTAATAAAGTACGTAAGTTGCCAGCACCTTCTGCATTAAGTTTTTCACCTTTACCAGGTTCTAGTGCCCTCATCATTATCTTCTTAGTTTCTTTACCATTACTAAAGAAGATCTTGCTTGGATCACCCGGCTCGCCAGTAATTAGAATTTTGCTAAATTGTGCATTGTTCATTTCAAAAGCAGATACAGATCATATATCTGAATCATTGAATAATTTAATTCTACGTAGTTTACGAACAGTACTATTATTACCTAACACGTCTTCGAATACCATACCTGCTAATGTTTTAATACTTGGTGCATTGCTGAAATCTAAGCCAAGAGGCCATGAGTTTCCATCCCTTTGACTATCAGGCTTATTACCACCACCTCAACCACCTTGGAAGATTCTTTCGTTGTTTCTAGCTCAATAAGCCATTCTTAAGCCATCGTTAATAATTGTTAAATCATATTTTCCATTAACGATAACGTCTTCTTCATCAAAGGCTAAATTGTCAAAACTAATTCGAGAATAAATTCTTTCTTGGCTATTTAAAGCACCTCATGATATATTGTAATCATCCATGTTGACTCAAGCAACTTTATTTAAAGCCCATGGATTAAATGCCCAGTCGTTTGCTAAAGCATTTAATTTTTGGTCTGTATACATGGCTAATTCGTCAATTTCTTTACCTTTAATATATTTTAAGGCAGTTGTATTTTTTGACGCGAAGAATAATTCAAGCATTGGCAATTTGTTTGGTAAAGCAGCAAAGATTTTATCCATATCTTGGTTTGCCCCAACTCTTCCAATACTTTTAATCCGATAACCAGTAATCTTGACGTTATTTTTTTGCAGTCTTTCAATTAAGGCTTGAGCATTTTGATATGCTTTTGGTTGTTCAACATCAATTTCAACAACAATAGCTTCTTTGAGTTTTCCTTCTTCAGGTTTATTATTAGTAAACCTATTAATTGTAATACCATGAAATCCTGCAATTAAATCAGCATATCCTTTTTGTTCAAATTCTTGGTTTGCCCAAGTTTTAGTTCAACCGTTATAATTACCTAATCTTATGTCATCAGAATTACGACCAGGCCATGTTTCGTTATTTCATAAAACACGACGATTTTTATTATCGTATTGGATTCTTAATTGAACATTGTTAACTGGTGGTGAATAAACATATGATTCTCATTCACCATTTTCATTAACTCATACTTGTCCGCTTTCTGAAATTACAAAACCTTCTTCTAGGTATTTTTTAACACGATCGCTAACTTTATTAATTTTAGATTGATCAATATGCATTAAAAGCAATAATTTACCAAGAGGAACTTCAACATCTTGATTTGCACGCGGAGGCCGGTATTTAAAGATCTTGGTCATGTTTCACCATTTATCAAAGTTTTTTAAACCAGTTTCATCAAGATATTCTTTAAGTTTTTCAGGTTTTTCTAAAAGTCTAAAATACCTTGCATATAAGTTACCTAATGCTTCAATAGCACCATCGCCATTACGTTTAAAGAAATCAATTTGAGCTTCAATATCTAACTTTTCATCATGTAATACTTCATGGAATGAAGTATTTGAATTTTGGAAAAGTCAATCTGCATCTTTAGCGCCTTTTTGCGATCTTTCCACAGAAATTTTAATATTTGCTTCCGTTAAAGCATTATAAATACCTTCAACTTCTTGAAATTCATTTTGATATGCAATCCGGTTCGCAATTCCTCGATCTCGATCATATCTTTCAGTTTTAGGTGGATTTAAATATGCAATATCAGCTGTAAATTTAATACCACCTTGGTTAATTTCTTTCCGTTCACGACGTTGCACTCTTTCATAAGGTTCTTTGTCCGGTTCAGGTTTTACCTCAATTGGAGTTTTTTGAATTGGAACATCTGGTTCAACTGGTTTAGTATCTTCTACCGGCGGAACGGGAGTAGGAATTGGCAATGCATCCTCTTCTAATTTAGGAGGGTCCACTGGTTTAGGTTCCTCTTTTTTATCATCAATAATCTTTGGGGGATCTGGAAGTATTGTAAGAGGCTCTTCAACTTCTTTAGGAGGAGTTGGTTCAGGTTCTCTTGGTTTACGATCTAAATTTGCATCATAAGTATTTGGATATGAATTCTTAGGATCAGCAGTATTGTTGTCTAAGAAGGTATTAACAGTTTGTTGCACATTATACTTATGACTATTTTTAGAATCTATTTGCAATGATTGCACAGTTGTAAAAATAGTAGTTATACCCATTGCAGAACCAAGGGATATTAAAACTATTTTGTATTTTCGTTTAAGTCTCATATTTTGTCCTTTTTGTATTTTCCTTTAATTATATTTATATTATAACATTATATATATATATATATATAAATATTAATATATAAAATTTGGTATTTGCAACCAGTATTATAGGCAACTAGTAAAAATTTTATAGATCTAATATTTCATTATATAATTCTAAGTTATTATTAATGCTTCACACATCTTTGTTATAAGGTCACGAAGATAATAAAGATAGCGGCGAGAAATTTGGGTTATTTTTCATTATATTTTTAAATTTTTTAAGTAAATGTAAATAAACATCTTTGTGATCTTTTATAACTGAATACGGCTTAATTTTTCACCCACTTTCAGGCATGAAACCAGAATAAACATCATTTAATTCTGGTACTAAGAAATTAACTACACCACCATAACCGACATTTTCATGCTTATTTTTATTTTTCGCAGGGTATTGGACAATTAAAATATGTAAGAATAAATGTTCTAGATAATTGCAATATACTAAGTTTTCAGGTAATTGTCATTCATAAGGATTATTTTTTGCATATTCCAAGGTAGATAACATAATTGCATGATCTTCATATTTATGATGTGCAAACAAACCTTCTTTAGTTCTCGTAATCTTTGGATTTTTAACTCAATTTTCCTTAAAGTATGGGCCAAGACCTATTCCATATTTATTTTGTAAATAATCACAATATTCTAAGTATGTAAAATCTTTAACTTTATTATATTCTTTTAAATCCATTTTTCTCCTTTATCTTTCAAGTAAAAATTTTTATTAATTTCATCCTTAAATTTGCTTAGGGTAAGTGAATTCACTTTTTTACAATCAATGTCATATTCAATATTACTGATAGCAATAGTGCTTGAATTAATTTCTAAAATTGGTAATTGCTCTTTTTTAAAAATTTTCAATTGGTCCATGGCATAATCTAAATTATAACTTACACCTTTATTTAAACTGGAAATTGCACACTTAATTTTAAGCATTTCTAAATATAAATAGAAGGTGGGATCTTTAATTAAATCAAATAACTTTGAAAATAAATCATAAAGACTAACTCCATTATCGTTTTTTTCAAGCAAAATTGATACAAAGTATAAATTAAATTTATTAGAAGTTAATACATCATGATTAAATCTATGAATTCTATCGCTTCCTAAAGATCCTTTTAAAATAATTAAAGTTGTAGAATTTAATTGTATAATTCCTCTTGTAGGGTCATCAATATTATTAAATTTACTATAAATACTTTTTAAGCCATTTTTATAACAATAAATATGAAATAATAATTTTAAATATGTAATTGTTTGTATTCGTTCTAAATCTTTTGACGGTGTAGATTTAAATAAAGTTTCTAAAGATTCAAGCAAATTTAGAATATCTTCCCCTGCTTGAGGTTTATCAATCGCTTTAAATAAATAATCATAAATAATTTGAAATTGCTCTTTTGATTTATTATCTTGCCTTAAGCACGAGATAGTATGAAAATAGTAACTTGTATTGCCATCAGTATATTTACCATTGATTGAATAATGCAAGTTATCAGTCATACCATCACTAGTTTTTACGAAATTTTTACTATTTTTAATTAAAATAGTTTTTATTCTTTCGTCACTTTCAAACATAAAAACATTATTTGAAAATCACTCCTCTTTTGGAAAATTTCCAAAATATTTTGTTTCTTTATTCATAAACATTATCTCCTGTAACCAATTTTATTGTTTGAGATGTTAAAGGATTATTAAAAGTTATTAATGGGATACATGATTCAAATATAGGCGTTTTATTAAAAATATCTACCATATGTATTTGAATGAATGGAATATTTGTATAATCATTTCCATTTATATCAACTGGGTACCTATCACCAGAAAATTTAGTTCCATGATTTTGACCTTGAAACAATCTTTTTATAGATGTATTTGTGGAATCAGTATAAGAACGATACTGACCTTTTTGATACCTCATAAGCATAATTAAAATTTCATCACTTTGTAACCCTTGTTTTATTCTATTATTAATTATTGCAAAACTTTCTAGACTAAATGGACTAGTAAATCCAAAAACAAGTTTAGATAAAAATTCATTATAAAACTCATTAAAACTAAGCTTTAACAATAAATGCCTTTGATTATGTTCTTGCGATGTGTCAAAATCAATTAATTTTCCTTTTGATCCATATTTTTTACAAAAATTTAAATATAAATTTCGATTATGTTCTTTTTGTTGGTTGGTTAATTCTACAGATAAATCTTCTTTATTACCATATGAAATAACTTTTAAACTAACAGTATTTGACACACTTTTGCGTGTTAAAACTAAGTTATCATGTTCTAATAAAAAGGTTCGTTTAAACTGCTTTAGATTCAAATTTGACTCTAAAAATGCTTGAAAAGCATTTCACATATGATCCTCATTTGATACAATAGCCATAAATTTTCTTTGTAGTTCTTTAGTCATAAATACTCTGCAAATATCAAAATAATTATTTTTATATCCAAATCAGCGGCATCTTTGATACATAGTGTCTACTTGTGCCTCTTTTGAATCTCTGTAAATATATGAAACGATTAAACGATCCAAAGTAAGGCCGCGCCCTAACATGTTGCCACCTACTTTAATCTTATAAAGAAAGTTTGTTTTTTCCTTTTCAATATTATTATGGTTGATCACTTGTAAATTAAGATTTTTTACAACATTGGAAAGTTCACCAACTATTTTTTTAAACTCAATTTTGATAATACCATTATTTAATTCATAATATTCTTTGTAACATTTACTTATTTCAGTTTTAAGATCATCAAAATATATAGAATTTTTATCTTCAAGTCCCGAAGTAATTGTTGTATTAATATATTTTTTTATACGTAATCCAACAATATCTTGGATTTTGTTAAATGAAGAAGGATGTACAAGCATTGAAAAAGGTTTATAGTCTCCTTGTGCTCGCTTTAAGGCGCATGAAAAAATAAATAAATATAAGGCTTCTTTAAATGAATCAGGTATTGAATTTTCAAAATCATCATTATCATCAATTACTTTTATATGTGGATTATCAATAGTATCAAAAAAGGATCTTCCTCCAGTATAATTTTTTCCTGGCTTAACCAATAAAGCTCTATCAGGTGAGATATGGTCATAGGTTGAAATGAGTAAATTAGCTTGTGGGGTTGCTGTAACTGATAAAAATGTGCATATCTTAAAAGAAGTAATAATATCAACTATATTGTCATGAGTTTTATTAGATATTCCCCTTTTTTTAGATTTTGGAGCTCCTGGAGTAAATTCATCTCCCTCATCATCGATAACAATTGATGGTATTTCAGAATATAATTTTGCCAATTGCATCATTTTCCCCAAATTAGTATTTTCTGCAGGATTTTTTAAAACAACTAATATAATTTTACATCCTTGTTTAATTAAATCCTTTATATCTTCCTTAAATGAGGAATTTAAATTAAAAATTTTTAATTTCTCGTTATTTTTGAATCCTTCAACTAGTCTATTAAAATTTTGGTCTTTTAATTTTAATTTAGTCCCAGCTAGTATATAAGCAATATCATACCCATTATCAAATGCCAGCGCCGTTGATGCTAAAAAAAATGATGTTTTCCCACTTTGTACCTTGCCTAAACATAATATTTTAACAGGACTATATTGATTAATATTACCAGTTGGATTTTTAAAATTATAAATTGCTTGATATGAATTTGAAAGAATATGAGAAATTGTTTGACTATCTTCTGATTTCGCAAGAAATTCTTTAAATTTTTTTATATAAAAACCGTTTAATTTGGCTAAATTTATATAGTTATCTGCAACTTTTTTATCTTCAACAACTTTAGTTAAAATAATTTTATTGCTATCCATTTTGTTTAACCATAATCTCATTAATTGTGTCAAGCAATTTTATAGAATCAGCCAATTTAATACCCAAACTTTGGCTTTGAAGCATACTCTGAACTAATATTATAATAATCGAATTAACTGATGCAATTGTTCCGCTTTTTTTAAATTTATTAACATAAAACTGATTATTAATATTTATAATAAGAGAATAGCCATCTTTATATTTATCAAACTGTAAGCAATCTACATCTGAAGAAAGCCTTTGAATTGATACATATAAATAAACCAATTGATCATTTACTAAAACATTATATTTTTCAAATATAATTTCATCAACATCTTTTTCAAATTCATTCTTTGGGAGTTCTTTAACTGATTTTTCCTCATTATTGTTAATATCTTCTTTAATAGTTGGTGTGCTTGCTGCACTATCTGACAAGATCTTTTTAGTTTGATTACTAATTTTTCTATCATCATCTTTTACACGAATTTTTTTAGATTGTTTAATAATATATGAGACGCTTTCATTTGAAGCTAATTTCTCAAGAAATTTATCCTCTGCACCGTCGTGATTCCAAACAAATTTATCTTTAGTATAGGATAAAACATAATTTTTTCCTTCAAATCTTATTTCCCCAACTACTCGGAGGGTTGGAAATAAATTACCTTTATCAAATATTTTTTCAGGTTTATAGTTAAGTGCAATGCACCTATTTGCTTGCATCATGTTTAGACCAGTTTTACTACGATTTCCTTTATTAAGGATTCCTATTCAACCTGTGAATTCGTATGTTATATTTTTAAAAGTAAATGAATCATTAATATTACGAATATATCTTTGCTGATTTTCATCCATATATATTTCAGGCTTTTCATACTTTATAGGTATTTTATTTAACGTAATATTTAAAATACCCCTCTCTAAATAATGGTGATAGATTGTACCAAGCTTTTCACGCAGCTCATTTTCCTTATTTGGGTTATTAAGTTCTTTTACTAATTTAGTAATTGTTATAATTGTCCCATGGTTTTCTTTTTGATCATGGTCAAAGATTGCTTCAATTTCGTTTGGATTATTTTCCGATAACTCATCAATATCAACAGACGCACTAATTCTAGAACCAGAATCATATCTTGTTGTGGATATTGTATATTTATTACCTAAGTAAACAGAAGCATATTTTAAGCCTATGCCATACATCCCTAACTGATTATCTTTATTTGCATTTGGGTTTTTTGCATTTAGTTTTAAAGCTCTACCAAATTCTTCCTCATTCATACCAAACGAATTATCTTCAATAATAATTTGATTTTTATCTCAAATAATTGAAACTTTACACTTTTTACCATCTTCAAGGTTTTTTAAAATATCCTGGTTGTCTAAGAAACTTTGTAAAGAATTATCTATAAATTCAGAAAAAACACGTTCAAGTTTATAATTTTCAAATTGAAAATTTTTTATAAAACCAGATCCTATAGTTATATCGTACTTCTTAGTATTATTCATTGTTATTAACCTTTCTCATTTTATTAATATATTCAATAAAATCTTTAAATATTGAATATATTACAGTAACATTAACTGCATTGCCTAGTTGTTTAAATAATTCTTTTTCATTTCCTATATATTTAAAATCATCCGGAAAACTTTGTAACCTTAAACATTCAACAGCAGTAAAATACCTTTTTTGAGGTCCATAAATTGGGCGGTGGTCCATTGCTACTAATGCTGGGGCTTCTGTAGGTCTTTTGACTCTAATTCCGCTAGGACGGAATTGAATAATTCCTTCGAAAAGATTATCTAAATCCAAGCCAGCTTGTCATTCAAATTTACGCATTGTTTTATTTAAAATATCTTTAACCTTTCACTTTTCTAGTCATTTATCAATTTTTTCTTTATATTCAAAATATAAAGTTCTGTTTCGTTTAATAATGGATTGTTTTCAAATTGGTAAATTTGAAATATCATAATTTAATCCAAATTCATCAACCCAAATGGGAAAACCTAAGACTCTGTTGTTTTTTGGAATAATCTGTATAAAGTCATTCCAACATTTTAGGGTTTGTAATTGAATTTTAGATAATTGATATTTTGCTTTATTGCTAATTTGTAACTCATCTTGTATGATTTTAGAAATAGTAGGTGTATTTTGTTTAACTTTTTTAATTTCTAAATTAATAGGACCATTGTATATATCTTTTCTCACTGCTAGTATTATTGCCCTATTTCTTAGTTGTGGAACTCCAAAATCTTTAGGGCTTGCAACTAGTGGTTTTTTAACCACATTATATCCAGCATTTGATATTTCATTATAAATTGTGTTTCATGTATTACCACTATCATGAGTAATTAAATTTTGGACATTTTCTAAAATTAATATCTTTGGTCTTTGTTTAATATCTTGCTTTGTTTCAATTAATCTAATTATTTCACGAAACAGTGTGCCACGTGAATCATTAAATCCCTCCTGCTTGCCACCTTTGGAAAATGTTTGACATGGAAAACCAGCACAAACTACATCAATATTTTTTTGATATAAATTATTAAAATTTAACAATTGGATATCTCCCAAAGGTTTATGTTTAAAATTTTGTTCATATGTTTGCGCAGCTGCTTCATTAATTTCAGAAGCAAATAAACATTTGCTATTATTGCTATATTTTTGCATTGCTAGAGCAAAGCCACCAATTCCAGCAAATAAATCAACGTATACAAAATCTTTTTTTAAAAAGCTCATTTTAATCTGCCTTATAATTTTCTAGATAAACCGATAATAGTTCCTCAAAATTATTTTCAGAACAAACCAAAATATTTGTACCCGAATCCTTACCTTGATAAAAACCTTCTTGTGATGCTTTATTTAAACTTTCTTTTAATACATAGCATGAGCGATTTGTTTCATGATGAACAAATAAAAATGGATTTCAAGCAACTAAAACTTTTTTACCATTAATATCTCAAAGTCCTAATAGCATTGTTGCATTATTTGCAGTATTATCAGGAATATCATTAAAATTAAGTTTGTTAACTTGTCTTCTCATTACATCAGGTTTATTTGGTAAATATGCACTTGTAATATTGCGAATATTAACATTTATAAAGTATTCGTGATTATGTTTTAAAATTTTAAATTTTATAAAATTATTTATACGAATGCCACACGTAATAATTGTAAAGCCGGATTTTATAAATATTTCTTGTAGTTTTTGTAATAACTCAATGCTGGTGAGCGATTTATTATTATTTGACATTTTACTCCTTACAAAGTTTATATAGACAGAATGATATGTAGTAACATAATAAATTTGAAGAACAAAAAATTTATTATGTTAGTTATTTATTTAAATTAATTATAATTCATATATATATATATATATATATATATTGTAAAAACTTGATCATGCAAAATATTAAAATAAAAAGCTAACAATTATTGTTAGCTTTTCGTTTACTTTAGGACATTTATTCTTGTTTACTTTTATTAAGTTACATTATTTAACTTTTGGCTAAATTTAAGGCCACTTCTCAAATTTCTTCAAAAGGCTTGGCTATATTTTTTTGGACAGTTTTTTGGTTTTGATGTTTATAATATTTTAAATTAAGATAATGATGTTGTTTCACTAATTTTAAAAATGATTTAAGCAATGGTTCAGATGTTATATTTTCAAAGCCTCCTTCTTTAGATAAGATTAAGGATTTTTCAAAAAATTCTTCAAATGTTTCATTGTTGAAATTATCTTTAATTTGATTTTTAACATTTTGTTTTTTGTGTAATTTAATTCTTTCATAATAATTAATTGCTTTAAGGAAATCTTTCAATGATTCTTCAGGGACATTTATATTTTCAAATCCACCTTCTTTAGCGAGTTTTAAAGTTGTTTCTCAAAATTGATCAAATTTTTTCTTTCGTTTTAACTCTTGTCGTCTTTTACGTTCTTCTCTCCTTACTCTTTTTGCAATTTGTTCTTTCTTACGTGTTTCTTTTCCCAATTTTAGAATTTGTTCGCGTTGTTTTAAATAATCAAATGTTTTATATTTTAGATCTGGGTATAAATGAAGCAATTCTATTGTATTTAAGTTTTGTGTGCTGGTTAGTTCTTTTAAGACAAGCATTGACTTATGTGCATCATCACAAGCTTTGTGATCTTGCAAGTTTACTTCAGCCCCACTATTTAGTAAATCATTAAACACTTTTTCTAGTGAAGGATGGTTTGTTCCATCATTATTTAAAACACTAACAAGCTTTTGTATATCATAAGAAATATAATTAAATAAATGCAGGTTATAACGTTTTATACTTCCAGCTAAAAAACTAATATCATTCTCTACAGCATAGCCAAAAATTACTAAATCATCCTGCACCATTAATTCTTTAATAGTTTGATAATAATATTCAAAAGAAAGTTGCTTATAATATACTTCGTGGGGGTAAGCAAGAACTAGATCGGGACGATTTTTTCGACCAGTTAAGTTAAATTCAGTTTCAGGATTAATTAAAATATTTTGTTTTTCAAGAATATTAAAATTTACATCTGTAAGAACATATCCATATTCACAAATTGCTTTTAAACCATCAGCACACTCAATATCAAAAAATAAATATTTCATAATATATTAATTATAAACTGGGAAATTTTTTTCGGACGGTTTTACCTTCCCCAACCATACCATTTGGCTAAGCCAAACGGAATGCTTTGGGAAGGTTTTTTTTATCTTATTCTTTTATAATTATATCAGTTTATAAATTCTTTGATTTTTTGTGATAATTCAATAAAAGTAAGCCTTTTACAGGTTTGATCAAAATTTGGAAAAATCTCGCTTTTAAGAATTGAAAAGAAATATTCAATTTCACGGTTGTCTAGACTATTGCCAATTCTTGACATTGATATTTTACCTTTTAGCAATTCTATTTTTTTAGTATATTCAACCGACGAATAAGCAGATCCATGGTCAGAATGTAAAATAAAATTTTTTTTGAATTTTGTATTACTGATATTATTCAAAATTAGTTCGGTATCATTTCTAAGTGATAATTCATAGGTCACAAACTTAGTTTTATGGTCGATAATTGCGGATAAATAAATATGATTTTGCTCAATGTCTTTTGGTGCTGGTATGTAGGTCACGTCTGTTGCATATATATTATTGTTGATTGAATTATAATCTCGTTTTACTAAATCAGGCACTTTAACACAAGTATTTTTAGATTCTTTGTTTTTACGTTTTTGTCTAACAAATGTTTTTAAATTAAGTTTTTTCATATAATTCCCAAGGGTTCTAGGATTTATTTGAATATTATATTCTTGGAAAATATATTTAGCAAGCCTCCTTCGTCCATACCTTTCTTTATTTTCGACAAAACTTTTAAAAATTATTTCTTTGTGTTTGACATTTATCTCTTTAGCTTTGTTGTTATCTTTCAATTTCTCATAATATGTGGATCTTGCTATTAAAAAAATTTTTGCCTTGTATTTTGATGAAAGATTTTCAATTTCTTTAATATTTTTAATATCTGCATCAATATTATTTTCATTAAAAATTCGATAGTAGTATTTTATAACTGCATCTTTTTCATCATCTTTAAGAGTATTAATTCATGTATAATCGAGAACTTTCTTTTTCTTTCTCCCAACACCTTTATCTTTCTTGGGTGATTTACCGCTTTGTGATTCTATGTTCATATTTAAATTATACAGTTTTCTTTTCTTTAACATATTTTTCATTGATTCTTTATTTCAGTATGCTTTTCTGATGTCAAAACAGAAATTTTCAAATTCTGCTTTGGTTATTACCAGGTTCAAGTATTTATCGTATAAGTCAAAAATTTTAACTCATTCTTTAGTCTTTAAATGTCTCATAACTACCTCTTTTTCTTTATATTAAAAATATTCGGATTTTGTCCGAATATTTCTTCCCTGTCTAAAATATTCAATTTCACGGTTGTCTAGACTATTGCCAATTCTTGACATTGATATTTTACCTTTTAGCAATTCTATTTTTTTAGTATATTCAACCGACGAATAAGCAGATCCATGGTCAGAATGTAAAATAAAATTTTTTTTGAATTTTGTATTACTGATATTATTCAAAATTAGTTCGGTATCATTTCTAAGTGATAATTCATAGGTCACAAACTTAGTTTTATGGTCGATAATTGCGGATAAATAAATATGATTTTGCTCAATGTCTTTTGGTGCTGGTATGTAGGTCACGTCTGTTGCATATATATTATTGTTGATTGAATTATAATCTCGTTTTACTAAATCAGGCACTTTAACACAAGTATTTTTAGATTCTTTGTTTTTACGTTTTTGTCTAACAAATGTTTTTAAATTAAGTTTTTTCATATAATTCCCAAGGGTTCTAGGATTTATTTGAATATTATATTCTTGGAAAATATATTTAGCAAGCCTCCTTCGTCCATACCTTTCTTTATTTTCGACAAAACTTTTAAAAATTATTTCTTTGTGTTTGACATTTATCTCTTTAGCTTTGTTGTTATCTTTCAATTTCTCATAATATGTGGATCTTGCTATTAAAAAAATTTTTGCCTTGTATTTTGATGAAAGATTTTCAATTTCTTTAATATTTTTAATATCTGCATCAATATTATTTTCATTAAAAATTCGATAGTAGTATTTTATAACTGCATCTTTTTCATCATCTTTAAGAGTATTAATTCATGTATAATCGAGAACTTTCTTTTTCTTTCTCCCAACACCTTTATCTTTCTTGGGTGATTTACCGCTTTGTGATTCTATGTTCATATTTAAATTATACAGTTTTCTTTTCTTTAACATATTTTTCATTGATTCTTTATTTCAGTATGCTTTTCTGATGTCAAAACAGAAATTTTCAAATTCTGCTTTGGTTATTACCAGGTTCAAGTATTTATCGTATAAGTCAAAAATTTTAACTCATTCTTTAGTCTTTAAATGTCTCATAACTACCTCTTTTTCTTTATATTAAAAATATTCGGATTTTGTCCGAATATTTCTTCCCTGTCTAGTTCAGGTTCCATTTTAATTATTTCATCATAAAGTATTTTAAAATGTTGGTTTAAAGAACCATTTCCTGTAATTTCATTAATATAAACATGTGCATCGCTTTCATAATTTGTATTATAAACTAAGGATGCAATGAAATATTGATCTCACGTTGCTTTTTGGAATGTATCATACTTTAAAGTTATTTTGTAATATTTATTAGGCAAGCTTAAAGCTACTTTTGCTTTTATCTGCATGTTTTACTTCACCTCCATTATATTCAATAAATTTACCTTTTGATGTTATATAACTAATTATTTCATTAAAATATTTTCTTTTTTGCCCATTAAGTATTTTCATTGAAATTTGACGAAGCACACGATTATTACCAAAAATTATTAGTTTATCTCTAGCCCGTGACATAGCGACATTAATCCGCCTAAAATCATTTAGGAAATTTCGTTGCAATGCATCAGTGACTACTGTATTAACCAAAACAACATCTGATTCTTTACCTTGGAAAGCATCTACGGTATCAATTTCAAAAGATTTAAACAATTTTTTAGCTTCATTAATTAAAGCAATATTTTGCTTTTGGAACTTTTCAATTTGAGCAGCATAAGGGAAAATAGCACTTACTGAAATATTTTCAGGATCAATTGCCTTTTGCATTACATCTCTCAAAATAAATGCAGTTGCATTTATTTCTTCAATATTAAATCTTGAAGTTCCCTCTCTAGCTTCTTGTCCATTTAAAACCTCGACAAAGAAAATATCATTAGTATCATAGTTAATACTGTTATCTGTAACATTAAAGCGAACTTTATTAGGTCTAACTTGCTCACGTTTATTTTCAAGTTTATTGTCATAAAATACGTTATAAGCTGCAAGCACTGGTTTTACAGATCGATAGTTTTCATTTAAAAGAACTAACCGATTTGCTTGTTGTGCTTTATCCATTACTTTATCAAAAACTGATTGCTCATAAATATTTTGAAGTTTTTCAAATTTATCTTCATTATATGAAGGCAAATCTTTAACATCTTCTTTAGAAAATTCTAATAATGGTGCTAATTGGTAATTATCTCCAACCAAAATAACCTTGCTTACATATGGTAAATATCTTAGCACCTCACTAATAGGACATTTACTTACTTCATCAATAATAAGCCAATCATATCCTTTTAGGATTTCAAAACCTTTCTTGCCACCTAAAGCACTTGAGGTAGTGGTTATACCAATTACTGGAAAATTACTTGGTGAAGAATATTCAGTATATTTAAATCTTGGTTCACCCGCAAAATGAGACATTTGTTTTTCCATAGCAGCCGATAATTTTAAATCTGTTACATTCTTATTATGCTCAGAAAATTTTTGTGCCCATGTTTTATATAATGTTGAATCTATTTCATTTCCGCTGTATTTATTTTTTCGGTTGGTGATTCGATTTGGGATAATAATATCGAAATTTTGCATTAATTTGTCTAAAACATTATCAATGGCAATATGTGTTTGTGAAGAAATTACTACTTTTTGTCCTAATTCTTTAGTTATATATTGAACAATTGCATTAATAACATGTGTTTTACCAGTTCCGGGAGGACCTTTAATTAAACTAACAGGAGACCCATCAACAGCCATTAAAAAAGCTTGCTTCTGTGAATTGTTTAAACCATTTGTATATTTATTGGTTACCTCAGTAGGTTCTAAATGCTTAGTAGGCATTTTACTATCACCAATTAAATATTCTAAAAGGGAAATGGCTGATCCAGTTGCACCTTGATTAATTAAACGAAGCGAATTATCAATGGAATCAATCTTGATCTTTTGACCCATATCATATAAGTTTAAAGCACTAAAATGCTTCTCATAGTCTTCGTTGTTTTTAAATTCACCGGATAAAACTACTTCTTTGTCGACAATCTTACAGTTAATAACCTCAAATTGTTTTAAATTTTCAACATCTTTTTCTGAAATTTTTAATTTATTAGATAAAAAGATGTTGTCATCTCCAACTCGTTTAATTCAATGAAGTGGCTCATTACTATCCTTAATGTGTATATCAATTAATTTTAAAACTTGCCTTTTAACTTCATTTTTAAGTTTTTCATAAGTAATCTCGCTAATTTTATAACCCTTAAGCAGACCATTTTGATCTTTAATTTCTTCTTTAGTTTCTAAATTTAAATCTTTAACATGAATCGGAATAAAATAATATGGCTTTGAAATTGATGTTATTTTAAATGAAAAATTATTATTTAGTTCAGCTGATAAATCTTTATAAAATTTAAAAATATCCATGAATTCTGAAAATTGATTAATATTAAATTCAAAGTTAGGATTATTAATTAGGTTTTGCATATATTCTGAAAGTTCATCATTTGTAGTTAAGTCTTCATCCATTGCTGAAAATCTTATACTTGCAGGAACTCCCTTAACTTGTTTAAAGTCTGAAATTTCATCAATTTTTTTAACAATATGAAATGACCCACCATAAGGCCTGCGAAAATCACGAGATAATTTTCCCATAAGGATTAAATATCCTTGACCTTCTTTTTTTAATGCTATTTTAACATTAACTAATGAATCAATATATCTATCATCACGACGATCCCTTTTTAATTCAATTTTATTTGTAGATAATTTTGCATCATGATATTTGCCATCTCTAAGGATGTCTAAAATCTCAGAATCCACATTTTCTGAGCATGTTATTTTTAACGATAAATTCATATTTCCACTTTCTAGTAAACCATAATAAACTAATACAAAAAATGAATTTTTATAATATTTACATTGTTTTATTTTATCTTTCTTCTTTTTTTATATATAACATTATATGTAAAATCTAAATATAATTCTTTAAAATTTTTGTTATATATTTTTATCTTTAATTATCTAATTATAATATATATATATATATGGAAGGAAAACATAAAAAGCTTGATATTACAAAATAAAAATTAACTTTTATATATTGAAGTTATTGCTAAAAAATGGGCAGCCTAACCAATGTTTACATTAGTTTGGCTGCCCATTTAATATAATTTCTTTTTTAAGAATAAAAAAACTTCTTATAGCTTATTTAGTTAATAAAACTACACATTCAATATGCGCTGTATTTGGAAACATATCAAAAGGTTGAATTCAGTTTATACTATAACCATTATTTAAAAAATCTTTTAAATCTCTTAGTAAAGTTCTCGGGTTACACGAAATATAAATTAAGGTATTTATATTGTTTTGACTTAGATAATTAATCAACTTAGTATTCAAACCACTCCTAGGAGGATCAATGATACTTAAAGTATTTTGATCAATAAAAGTATTCAAAATATGTTGCGATTTAAAAATATCTTTAGCAATATATTTATGTTTTAAATTGTTATTTAAAACATATCTTTGAGCATCATTAATAGCTTCTTTAGTAATATCAATTCCTAAAACTTCTTGATTATCTTTAGCAACTAAAGTAGAAATAATTCCAACCCCACAAAATAAATCTAATACTTTGGTGTATTTAGTATGGTTTATTTCTTTAACTAAAGTAAACATTTTAAAAGCTATTTCACTATTAACTTGGAAAAAAGAGTTAAGATTTAAATTAAAGGTTTTATTTAACAAAGAAATTTGAAATTGATCTTTGCTTGCAAGTTTTAAATATTGATTATTTTTTAAAACATATACTTCAATTAAATTGTCAATTAAGAATAATTCATTAATTAAATTTTTAGGTAAATCATAACTTGGTTCAAGTTCAAAACCTACTTGAACCAAGTTATGATGATTTATTCTAATTAATATTGTTTTAAAAAAATTTAAATGCATTAATTTATCATTGTAATTATAAAAGTTATTAATGGTTAGTAAAATCAATTCTAAAACCTTATTTAATTCTAAATTATTTAAACTTAAATTTGAAGTATCATAACTTAAATCATTAGCATCTTTTAAATAAGAAGCTAATGATAATTTATTATTAACTATTGAAAGCAAAAATTTAGCCTTATTTCGGTAATTAAAAATTTGGTTTGCTTCAACAATTTCTTTTAAATTTATTCAAGCAAAATTGCGTTTAAATAATGAATTTAAATATCTTTGTTTAAACTCAAGTTGGGCTTGATAATTTAAATTAGCTAATGGCATAGCATCTAAATTAGTAAATTGCTTATTTGCCCTATGCTTTGAATATTGCAACATTTCAACAATTATCCCAACACAATATTTAGCATATACTTTAGTAATTTTAACTTTTGCTACTTCATTAGGGTAAAAATTACTAACTAAAATTGGTTTATTATTAATACGAGTTGTGCCTAGTCCTTCATAACTTAGTTCTTGGCATGTTAATTCTAAGATTTGACCAATTGTTATTTTTTTATTGTTTGGCAACGTAATAGACATATATTTTTCCATACTTACGTTCTTTATAAATATATAAAGAAGCCGGAATTATAATTTTAGAAATGTTATCTGTTTCTAAAATTATTTCTCCTTCATTATTTAAAATATTATTTTGGGATATTAAGGTTAATGCTTGGTTTATTAAATCATAATCTTGATAAGGAGCATCAAGAAAGATAAAATCATATCTTTGTTTTTTAGTTAATAAAAAATCAAGGGCATTAACTTGGTATAAATTAGCATTTTTAATTCCCAATGAAGAAAGGTTGGCATTAATGATTTTATAAGCATCCTTGTTCTTTTCAACAATATCAGCAAATTTAGCACCTCTGCTTAAAGCTTCAATGGCTAAAGCTCCTGAACCTGCAAATAGATCTAAAACATAGCTATTTTGAATTTTAAATTGTAATGATGAAAAAATTGCTTCGCGAACCTTATCAGTTGTTGGCCTAACAATTTTTAAATCAGGGTAATTTATTTTACGGTTACGATATAACCCACTGATTATTCTCAACATAATAACTCCTTTAAAAAACACAAATTGAAAAATTTGTGTTTTACTTATTAATCTTTGTCCTTTAGTTTAACAATTGTATCAATTGAAACAGTAATTTCTTGTTCCTTACCATAACTTTCAAATTTTAAGGTTACTTGTTTTTCATTATTATTAATTGAAGTAATTTCTCCTTCATGTCCAGTATAAACACCATCGATAATTTCAACTATATCACCAGGTTGATAATAACCAAAAATATCTTCACCAGCTTCAAATGAACGTCAATAGTCTGCTTCAAGTTTAAGCATTTTTTTAATTTCTAAAATACCAATTGGAGTTGGTTTTGCCCCTTTTCCAGATGATCCAATTAGTCCAGTAACATATTGGGTGTTACGCACTAAATACCATGCTTCATCAGACATATGCATTTTGGCATAAATGTATCCTGGATATAAATTTACTTTTTTAATCTTGTATGGTAAGCCTTCTTCTTTTTTTTGCCACTCACGTTGGGTTAAAGTTGGTCTTTGAAATATTTTAAATGCAGATCCTTCATTAGCATTTAAATCAAAATCTTTTAAGATATTTTCAGCTTCAATCCGGTTGTTTAGCGATTCAATAACCGCATCTTCTTTGCCTCTCATTGTAGAAATAACATATCATTTAAATATAGTTTCCATATAATCTCCATCTACTTAATTATTAGTTTAATGATAAAACTGACCACAGTTCAGTTAGTCCATAGGTTACTAATGAAACAAACACAGTGAATAAAAATGCAAATACAATTGTCATTATAAAATTTTTCTTATTAGTTTGAAAGTCAGGTCAACGTACTCGTTTAATTTCCTTAACTAACTTTCTAATTCAATATCTTTTTGGTTTTTTGTCTTTAACTTTAATTAATTCTTCCACTTTAGACCTCTTCTTGATGTAAGCTATGTGTAGCACAATGAATGCAATATTTTTTAATTTTTAGACGTTTAGGATTGCCTAAACTTTTATTAGTATAGTAATTTTTACGTCTACAAAGTTCACATGATAATGCAATTTTATTTGTATTTTTCATAAATGTTATTTTACCATAAAATATCCATTATTTGTATAATTAAATTAAGGGTTTTTTACCTTAATTAAAGCATTAGCAAAAGTATGGTCAGATAACTTTAAGGCTAATTCTTCTTTTGTTAATTGTGGACTAGATTTTTCTTTAATATATAAATCTAAATACTTTTGATAATCTAATTTATTATTGAATACATTTTTTAAATCAAATTTAAAATCTTTTGCATCCAAAGCTTCAAATTCATCATTTGGATCAAAAGCAATAAATTTATCATATGGATTCACATAACGTTTTTTGGAAAATGATGTTTTGTAAGATTCAATGTCATTTTTAGATTGGGAATTTTTATATCCTAATTCGTACTTTTTAGATAAATAATAATTATTTGATTTTATAAAATGATTTTCTTTAATATTGGTATCACCATTAAAAATAACTAAATCTTCTAATGTTTTACTTGGATAAAAGTCCTTTAGTTTTTCAAAAGCATTATGGATGTCCAGAAATTCTTTAACTTCCTGGTCTCCTTGCGAGCTTCATTTGTATCCATCAATTATTGGGCTTAATATTTCATTATACTTACGGTTTGCGCCTGGACCATCTAAATGACCATTAATAATTCAAAATTTAGTAGTAGAATTTTTTACTTTCCAATATGACATTCATAATGGACGAGTAAAAACAACATTCTTACCTTCAAAATCTTCAAAACCACTATTATCGAGTTGTTCAAAACTATTAGCATTATATAAAATACCATATGATTCTCAAACAGCATGAGAATCAAGACGATCTTTTGATTTTAAGCCCTTAGGACTTTTAGCTAACTTAAAGTTCAAATTATATTTTTCATTTAAAACTTCAACCAAAGTACTTACACCATTAAATTCCTCGTAATTAACTTCTTGAACTGAAATAAATTGCAATTTTTCAAGAGCAATTATTTCTGCTAATGCTTGAATTCTAAAATCTTCTTTTGTGATTTTTTTATTACCGAAATTCTGAATATTTCAGGTTGATATTTTAACGGAGGTAAGTAAAGGAAGACTTTCTTCAGGTTTATTTGTTAAAGATTTTGTGCTATTTAATAACTCATTATTATTAAAGTTGTTTGAATTTTGTTTTTTTGTTTCTGCAACTGAATCTTTATGTATATTTGAATTTTCATTTTTAATAACATCTTGTTTTGTATCAGCATTTTCAATGTTTTTATCAATGTTAAGATTTTCTAAATTATTTGTTTCTATTGCTTTTGGGATAAAAATCTTTTGTAAATATGTTTTATTATTTAGAACATATTTGATAGTTAAAACTCTAGTAGTTTCATCAAAAGATGTGTTAACAAAATGACCCTGGGGATTATATTCTCATGGGAGGTTGCTTAGATCTAGATCTTTTCGAAATTTTAGTATGGAATTTCTTTTATTGTTACCAAGAGCTGGCATTGTCAAATGAATTTTATCAGTTTTACGACCTTGTTTGTTTTTTGTTCAACCATATAATCTCATTTTACTAAATTTAGTTTTTTGCTTAGTTTCATATTCATTTTTTAAATTATCAAAGAGCTGGCCAATATTTTTTTGATCTTCTGACAACTCAAAAATATTTTCAAAATTTAATTGATCTTTGCTTATTTCGTTACCAGAGCTAACTTCAATTTTTTTAGGTTCTTTATCATCAACTAACTGTGGTTCTTTAGTAATATTTGTACAACTGTATGTTACAAAAGATAAACTTAATAATGTGCTAAATCTGAAAAACTTTTTAAAAAACTTACTCATAAACTTTCCCTATAAATAAATTTTATTAAATCTTTTGGTATTTTTTTAAAATTTTTATAAAAACCATTTAAGGCACATAATATGCATTAAATGGTTTAAAATAGCTAATTATAAATTGCTTTTTATTTTGTTAACTAGAGTTTTAATCTCTTCTTGAATGCTTTGCACATATTCACTTGCTCTTAATTTAGCAATTTCAGTTGTTTTAGTACCATAAATATCAAAGTTATAAATCGCTTTAGCTCCAAGGAAATTAAAAGTTCCTTTTAATCATTTAATATGGTCACCTCATGGATAAATTCCAAAACTTGAGCCTTGTGCACCAATCACTAAAACATTCAAATTAGTTAAATATCCAATTGCATCATTGGTTGTTGAATATTTATATGAAAAAGTTTTTTCAGCAACTGCAATTGCATCGATAAAACTTTTTAAGGCTGCAGTTGGTCCAAAATTAATCATTGAAGTTGAAATAACTAATAAGTCTACTTGCTTAAGTTTATTAATTCATGTATCGCTGTCAACTTCTTGTCAAAAGGTTTTTAAATTACCATTAGTAAGAATCTTTTGTGCAAAAATGGTTTGATTTAAATTAAATTCCTCTATTGCGTATTCTTCTTCGTTAAATAATGATTTAACATAGTTTAGAGTTTGTGTTGAATATGATGAGTCACTTGTATTAAGTGATCCATTTATAAATAGTATTTGTTTCATAAATGCCTCCGTTTATTTGTGTCCTTTGTATTATACAATAAGATTTAATGAATCTTTAATTTAAAAATAAACAAATAACCATTTAATTAAGGGTTAAAAAAATATTATTAATAAATTCTTATTTTTTTCTAACTAAAAGTTTATAAATAAGAATATTATGATAATTAACTTAATATAAAAAGTTAACATTTTATGTTAACTTTTTACTAAAATTATTTACAGTTATTATTTAAAATAATTTTTAAATTCATCATTGTATCAACTAATAAGTTTGTTTTTGAATTCTCACGATGAAGCAGAATCTATATTAGTAGCTTGTGGTTTTATCATTTTTACAGTAATAGTTTTATTATTTGGTAACGCAAAAACAGCTCATGTTGAATTTGTTGGTGGAAGATTTACTTCATCGATGTATCTTTCTGGTTCAATGATATTTAACTGGATATTGTTGTCATATTCAAATGGTACTACAAAGTAGTAATAAAAACCTAAAGAACCATCATCATAAATATAAATATCATTAAATTTTAAAAATTCATATACATTTTGGTTTTTAAGATAAATTCTTTGAAATTCCTCTCGTATTTCCGTATCGTTTATTTTTAAATCTTGACTGTTATTTAGTTGTTTAAACCTTTTAATAATAATTTCATCAAAATCTTCTTTAGTTTGTAACTTAACCAAAACATCTAATTTTTTGCTTGTGTCAACTGATTCAAAAAATTTAAAGTCTAAAACATAATTTTTAAATTTATCTTTATCATTTCGAATAGTCTCAGGAATAAATTTATTTACAGTTGCAAAAGATAAAAACTTGTCTTTAGCACTACTATATATAGAATTTAATTCTTTTTGCAATCTAGTTCGAAAGTTATTTTGAAAATCTGGGTTTTGTATGTCTTCTTTATGTGGCGAATTTACACTGCATCCAATTATTGATAATGGTAAAAGCGAATATAAAACACCTAATAAAAATATTTTCTTAACTTTTATCACGTTTACCTCTTTTTATTTTATTATTAAATTATAACACAATACCATTAAATTTGGTGGTAGTATATTAAATTTAAGGCACACCTGTTACTCAAAAAATATACCATAATAAATAAATTTAACTATTCCAAATATAATTGGGGCTTTAAAGCCGGACAGAAAAGTTAACATGTAAATGTTAGCTTTTCTGTTACCATTCGTTGGTACCAACGAAGAATTTTTTTGAAAGGATAAATTATGTCAAGACATTTAAAGAAAGAAGAATTTGCAAAAATATATGAAGAATATCAAAAATCAGGTTTCCCAGGTGCTTTCCAAGCTATTTACCAAATATCACCAGAAACAAAAAACTTACAAAGAAATAGTGTAAAAGTTAGAATTAATAAAATAATTAAGTATTATAATTTAGGTATGGAAGACTTATTACAGACAAAGAAAGGGGAAAGCCGCAAAAAAGGAAGCGGCAAACCTAAGACGAAAAGAGAACCAAATTGAGATATTTTTGATCGTGATGATTTGTTACAAATAGCTAAAAGATATTATGAAATTACCAACGAATTACCTAAAAGTAAGAAAGTTATTGAATCTAAAAGTTTTAGTATAAGTTATGTTAAGCTTGCAGAAGTTTTTGGCATTTCTAGACAAACAATTTCTAAAACTCAAAATATTAAAATTGCACAAAAACTCCCTAAATATAGTGATGTAATCGAAAAATCGTTCGCAGAAACAAAGTCAAGATATGGAAGGTTAAAACTAAGTGTTTACATATCTAAAAAATACAAAATAGATATAAACGAACGTTCATTAGGGAGATATATGAACCTTTTAGGCCTAAAATGTAAGCTTAGACAAAAATCAAAACGAAAAGAAATTAAAAATCTATCTACTCAGATTGATAACTTCGTAAATCGTGATTATAATGATCAAAACAATCGAAATATTTATGCAACTGATGTTTCATATATAAAAGCGCCAAAAGATGTGTTAGAATCACACGTTTATTTGTCTGCAATTTTGTCTCATAAAACTAAACAAATTGTTGGTTTTAAATTATCAAAAAGTAATAATCTAGAACTAGTTTTAGACAATTTAAATTCATTAAAGCAATACAAATACAAAAATTTTATCATTCACTCAGATCATGGCTTTCAATATACACATCATCAATATATTAAAGAAGTTAAAAATCTTGGTGGGATTATTTCGTTATCAAGAGTGGGAAATTCTCTTGATAATCGAGAAATTGAATATTGGTTTGGAATCATTAAAACTGAATTATTAAATGATTTAGATTATTCAAAAATAACATTTAATGAACTTAATGATATGATACAAGAATATGTAATTTGGTACAACAATGACCGAATTCAATCAAACTTAAACTGAAAAACTCCACAGCAATTTGCTATGGAATTATAAATAACTAAAATGTTAAATTTTGCTGTCCATGTTTATTAATAAAATAATTAAGTATTATAATTTAGGTATGGAAGACTTAGTGCAGACAAAGAAAGGCGAAAACCGCAAAAAAGGAAGTGGCAGTCCTAAGAAGAAAAGAGAACCAAATTGAGATATTTTTGATCGTGATGATTTGTTACAAATAGCTAAAAGATATTATGAAATTACCAATGAATTACCCAAAAGTAAGAAAGTTATTGAATTAAAAAGTTTTAGAATAAGTTATGTGAAGCTTTCAGAAGTTTTTGGCATTTCTAGGCAAACAATTTCTAAAACTCATAAGATTAAAATTTCACAAAAACTCCCTAAACATAGTGATGTAATTGAAAAATCGTTCATAGAAACAAAGTCAAGATATGGAAGGCTAAAGCTAAGTGTTTACATATCTCAAAAATACAAAATAGATATAAACGAACGTTCTTTAGGGAGATATATGAACCTTTTAGGCCTAAAATGTAAGCTTAGACAAAAATCAAAACGAAAAGAAATTAAAAATCTATCTACTCAGATTGATAACTTCGTAAATCGTGATTATAATGATCAAAACAATCGAAATATTTATGCAACTGATGTTTCATATATAAAAGCGCCAAAAGATGTGTTAGAATCACACGTTTATTTGTCTGCAATTTTGTCTCATAAAACTAAACAAATTGTTGGTTTTAAATTATCAAGAAGTAATAATCTAGAACTAGTTTTAGACACTTTAAATTCATTAAAACAATACAAACCCAAAAATTTTATCATTCACTCAGATCATGGCTTTCAATATACACATCATCAATATATTAAAGAAGTTCAAAATATTGGTGGCGTTATTTCGTTATCAAGAGTGGGAAACTCACTTGATAATCGAGAAATTGAATATTGGTTTGGGATCATTAAAACCGAATTATTAAATGATTTAGATTATTCCAAAATAACATTCAATGAACTTAATGATATGATACAAGAATATGTAGTTTGGTATAATAACGATCGAATTCAATCAAACTTAAACTGAAAAACGCCAAAGCAATTTGCAATGGCATTATAAGTTACTAAAATGTTAAATTTTGCTGTCCATGTTTACTTATAACTAATATATTTAGTAATTATTTAGTTTAAAAAATTTTTATAATTAATAACACCATAGCACAAGCTATGGTGTTATATTTTGTGTAGTTTAATTAAAACTATTTATCTAAGTTAGCAAAGTAAACAACTGTTCTAACTAATTGTGACACATATGACATTTCATTGTCGTATCATGAGAATAATTTATATAAGTTACCTTCAGGTGTTGGTTTTACTGTTGTAAGTGCTGAATCAAAGATTGAACCATGTGATGAATTAACAATGTCTGAAGAAACGATTTCTTCTGTTTCGTATTTCATTGTTTCGTTAGCAGCAGCCTTCATAGCAGCATTTAATTCTTCAACAGTAGGTTGTTTGTCTAAGAATACTGTTAAGTCTACTAATGATCCAGTAATTAATGGCACACGAATTGCAACACCATCTAGCTTACCACTTGCTTCTGGAACAACTAATCCAATAGCTTTAGCAGCACCTGTTGATGTAGGTACCATGTTTGCCGCAGCAGCACGTGCTCTGCGTAAGTCTTTGTGAGGAGCATCTTGTAATCTTTGGTCTCCAGTATAAGCATGGATCGTAGTCATGTACCCTGATTTTAAACCAAATTGGTCAACAAGTACTTTAACCATAGGCGCTAAACTGTTTGTTGTACATGATGCAGCTGAAATAACTGTATCGCTTGCATCTAAAATATTATGGTTTACATTGTAAACAACTGTTTTAACATCTTTGTCTGATGGTGCTGAAACAACAACTTTTTTAGCTCCAGCTTTAACGTGTTTTTCAGCTCCTTCACGTTTAGTAAAGAATCCAGTTGATTCAACAACTAAGTCAATTCCTAATTCTACTCATGGTAAGTTTTCTGGGTCTCTTTCAGCTAAGACTTTAATTTCTTTACCATTTACAACAATTGCGCCTTCTTTAGCTTCAACAGTAGCATTTAATCTACCAAATGCTGTATCAAATTTTAATAAGTGAGCTAATGTTTTAGCATCTGTTAAATCATTAACAGCCACAACTTCAAGGTTTGACCCTGATTCTAATAATCTACGGAAGAATAATCTACCAATTCTTCCAAATCCGTTAATTGCAACTTTTTTCATTTTGTCCCTTCTATTATAAAATTAAAATTTAAAGTATATATTTTAAAGTGTAAATGTAAAATTTCATCTTTTACTGGTTTATTATAATACAAATTTTTAGTTTTTTATTAGTAATTCACAAAAATAATTAAATAACCTGGAAATGTTTCCAGGTTATTTTCATTGAGGTAATTTAACTCGTTTTTTAGATTCGTATTGGTAATCAGTTGCGTACAATGTTCCATCTCTAAATATCAGTTCTAAAGAATTAGGAATTTTAGTATAACTGGCGTAAAAGATTTTAACTCGTTTGTTGTTTAAATATAAGTAACACCCTGGATTTGAAGAATATGCTCTAATTTTATTAAAAGCTTCAGTTGCTGTTAACTGATTACTTAGCAATCCATCTTCTTTAAGTAACTTAGGTGATAAAGTAACTAAACTTTCGTCTTGTTTTTCAGGTTTGATTTCATTGTTAATTAATTTAGTTAATCAATTTGTTATCTGCATTTTAGCTAAATTAGATACTTTTTGAAATAATGAATCAGAAGTATCTAAATCACTAACTTGCAATGATGCTTTAAAAAGCATATCTCCAGCATCCATTTCTTTAGTCATATAAATTAATGTAATACCCGTTTCACAATCTCCATTTAGTAAACTATGTTGCAAAGGAGCAGCGCCTCGATATTTAGGTAATAATGAGCCATGAATATTGATTGAGGCAATTTTAGCTAAATCTAAAACTTTACTTGGGATATACTGCCCAAAAGCACAAGTTAGCAAAATATCATAATCCAAGGATTTTAATTCTTCATAAATTTCGCTTATTTTATTAGGTTGAAATAGAGGAATTTGATATTTTTGGGCTAATAATTTTGTAGGAGTAGCTTCAAGCTTATAACCTCGGTTTGCTGGTTTATCTGGTTGCGATACAATAGCAACAACGTTAAAATGTTTGATTACTTCTTCGAAAACTGGTACTGAAAAATTTGGTGTTCCAGCCAGAACAATTTTTGATGGATTTTTACTCATGATGGATTCATACCTTTTCTTTTGATAATTGATCAATTAAATAAATAAGTTTTTTAGCAAGTGGGCCTTTGGGGTCAATATTTTCACCACTTGGTGATTTCTTAAAAAGTTGTTTACCTAGTTCATTAAAATTATAATATGAACCAAAATATGTTTTGGATTTATTTTGGAGCCTTTGACTTAATAAAGGTAAAAAGAAACTATCTAAAAACCATAAAGATAGTTGCTTTAAACCAATTTCATCAAAGATTAAAATATCAACATTAACTAAATCTTCTAACAAAGAATCAATGTCTAAATTTGATTTATTAAAACTACGTTTAAGTTTATCTTCTAGTAAATTAATATCTAAATAGGCTACTTTTTGATCGTTAATTGCATAATAGTTTGCAATTAAGGATAAAGTATAAGAGCGTTTGGATTTAATTGACCCAGTTATGTATAAAGTGTCTAAATTTGTTTTTTTGTTATACAAATCTGTTAAATATTCATAAATATCTAATTCATCTTGAAATAAACTTAAAATAGCTTTAGTTAAAAGATCATCATTTGAATATGTATTATATTCTTTAAATAAGATATTTGTTTTTATTTTAAATTCGTTTGTTAAATTTGTAGCACTGAGTTGTTTACCAAAAACTAGCTTATTTTTATGATTTCTAGCAATTGTTGTTTGTCAAACTAAATTAGTTTTATGGCTTTCTTGTTCTAAAATTAACATTTGAGGCAGATATGTAAAAATTTCTTGGTCATTTAAATTATGTTTTTGAATAAGGTTTGCAAGAAATTTATTATTTTTTAATTTTGTAATTAATTTATCTTGATCTATATCACTACTAAGTGCTTGATTGAGTTTTTTATCATTAGTCGAAAAATTAAGTTTAGACATTTTTTAAACCTTTTAAATAATCATTTTTTAAAATTAGTTTTTCTTCATACATTTTTTTGGTACGGGTACTATTTTTAAATTTACCATCCAGGTATGCTTCAACTTCACTAAATTCATTAAGGTGAGTATCAGATAATTCTTTAATTAATAAATTAACATATTTAGGCCATGTATCATTTTTATAACGCTTAATACTGTAATAAATTACTAAGTTTAAGGTTTTAGATTCCTTAAACACATTACTTCATGTTTCTAAAAAACCTTCATTTAATTCAAAATTATCATTGTTAGTCATTTGCATAATAAATTCACTAGGCCTAAGCTGCATTAATGCTTGATAGTCATTAGCGTATTTAATATTCGATACTTCTAATTTAGTATAAACTTCACGTTGTTTAACAATATTTTTAATTTTATCTTCGTTAATAGGATCTTGACCTGTTTTAAGATAAAAATTCTTAACAATATTTTGTGAATTCGTTAATGACTCTTGGAAAACATTAAAGAAATTAGCTGAAATATCTTCAAAAGCAAAATTATTGATAACAACCTTATTTGGAAGGCTTGTTAAACGCTTAAAGTTAGCATCACCAACTTTTTGCTTAATCATTTGTGAAATAAATGGATTTTTAATAATTTCTTGCCCTTGTAATGGTTTATGTAATTCCAAAATAATTGTTGCACTTTCATTATCTTTGTAAGTATTAATTAAACCTAATGCTTCAAGTTGCATCCTAGCTTGGTGCAAATTTGTTTCATTAGTATTTAATAATAAATTTAAAGTAGCAAAACTATACGGTGTAACGTGATCATTGTTTTTAGCTAAATCATTTAAGTACTCATAAAGTAAAATACTTAAATGATCTAAAATAGGTGCATAATATTTACGTAAATTATTTAAATCAGAATTATAAATAGTTGTTTTAAGTGAAATTTTAAAATAGTCAAAATCTAAAAAATTCATAATGATTACTCCTTTTGGTTTAAATGCAAAACAATTTTAAATAATATTTATAAATTTAAAAGATAATAATTATTTCTTAGGGTAAACTAATGCTTTTTCCCAAGAGATATCCACAACCTTTAAATTATTAAAAAGTTCCTTATTTTGCCAATTATAAGCATTTAAAGTATCTAATTTTTTTATTAAATCAGTTTTTCCATATTTTTTATTTAAAAAACTTTTTCGCTTTATTTCCGGAATTTGTACATGTCAAATTTCGCTAAATAACGTTATTATTTCTTTAGGTGCCTTAAATAAAATTGGATATTCTACAAAATCATAGTTATGATTTTGTAGGTGTATATAAAGTTCGATATTTATTAAATTTTCTAATATTTGCAAATTGTGTATATCCAATAAAATTCAAGTTTTAATTTTTTGTTTATCTAAACTATTTTTTGTTACCAAATCATACTTTACTAAATTTTTTACCTTTTTTACAAAATTAATATCTTTATATAACAACGTAACAAAATGATCTACTTCTAAAACATGATAGCCTTTATTAAATAATAATTTTAAAATCCTGCTTTTGCCAACACATATTTTACCAACTATTGCAACCATTTTATCCTTTATTTAAAAAGCGTTTTAGTTCTAGTTTAAATTTTTCTAATTCTAATTCATTTAAATAATCTAATGCATTATCATAGTTTATATTTAATAAATAAAAATCAATATCTAAATTTAAATTTTGGACATTAGTATTAATTTTAGATAATTCGTAAGATAAAAATCCAGAATCTTTACCCTTGCTTAACTTTTCAATAATGCTTTTGGATTCGTTTAATTGCCCTAATTCTAAAAGTTGATAAAGATTTTCAAAGTTATTATAAGCTCCAATTAATTTTAGTGCAGTTTTATCACCAATTCCTGGAACCCCAGGTAAATTATCACTAGTATCACCTTTAAGTCCTTTAAATGTAGTTATTTGGCTTGGATTTAATTGATAAATTTGATAAAAATTATCTAAATTAACAATAGAAATATCCAAACCTTTTTTAATAATATATGAAGTATTTAAATCGACTAATTGTAATAAATCTTTGTCTGATGAAAAAATATATTTTTCTCCAGACATTTTTTTACAATATGTTCCAATAATATCATCAGCTTCATCTCCTATTTGTTCAATTCATTTAATATTTAATAAGGTAAGTAATTTTTTTATATAATCAAATTGGTCAAATAATTCTTGCGGTGCTTTAATTCTCCCTGATTTATACTCAGGAAAAATGTTGTGCCGCTTTGTTTTGCCATGTGCATCAAATGCAATCATTAAATGAGTTGGTTCAATAAATTTTAACAACTTAATTAATTGAGATAAAAAAATTGCAATTGCATTTGTAGGCACACCATTTGAATTACGTAAAATTTGAGTTAAATCTCCGCGGTAAGTGGCATAAAAGGATTGAAATAGTAAATAATTTCCATCAATTACTAATGAACATATATTATTCTTCATAAATTAATTCCTCGATATCTTTCAAATTATAATATTTATCATCCTTTTTTAGTATTAATACTCGAACTGTTTTAGGTAATTCCTTAGTTAACCATGAAATCAATTTAGTATTTCAAGTTGAAGCAATCACTGCCTTAGAATTATCTTGTAATTTAAAATTCAGTTGATTATCTTTTTTACCTTTGCTAACAGATAAAATTTTTACTTTAAGCCAATTTGCTTGATCTTGTAAATTTAATAAGCAAATTTCATTTGGTTCATTTTGTAAATTTGAAGTATTATTAATTTTTAAAAATTCATGGCTATACATTGAGCCAAGTAATTTAATTTCTCATTCATTTTCAAATTCAATATCCTGAATGGCTTCAGTTAGTAAGTGATCACCAAGCTTATGAACACTAATAAATTTATTTAAATACTCAAGTGGGTTATCTAATTTTTTAGTTTCAGATTTAAACAATTCATAATAATCAAGGCAAATATCTAAACTTGCTAAAAGCATTTTAACATTACCAAATACATTAAATGCGCCCGCTTTAATTAATGTTTCTAAAATACTTTCTCCAAGCCCAGCAACTTTTAACCTTAATCATGCGGAAATAAAACTAGTAAATAAACCGCCTCTTTGACGTTCATTAATAATTTTCTCAATAGCAGCTTGCCCCACTCCTTTAATTAAGGCAAAACTTAAATAAATCTCATTATTTTTTATTTCACATTCAAAACTAGAAATATTAATGTTTGGAATTTTAGTGGTAATTTTAAACAACCTTGCTTCATCAACATAATTTTTAATAGTTTGCTGATCAACTCCAGTATTTGACAATAAATACTTATAAAAAATCATTGGAAATCTTGCTTTGTAATATGCTAATTTATAACTAATAAAAGCATATGCAACTGCATGAGATTTATTAAATCCATAATCAGCAAATTTTTCTATCTTAGCATAAATTGTGTTTAAAGTTTCCTTGCTAAATCCATTTTTTAGTCCACCTTCAAAAAACTCATCTTTATATAATTTAAGTTCTTGTTCTTTTTTCTTAGAAATTGCCCTTCTAAATAAATCAGCTTTTGAAAACGACATATTAGCTACATCTTGCACTATTTGCATAATTTGTTCTTGGTAAACAATAATTCCGTAAGTATTTTTTACAATATTATCATATAATGGGTGGATTTTATCAATAAATAATGGATTAATTTTATTTTTAGCATAAGTTTTAATATATTTGCTTGGCCCTGGTCTAAATAAAGCTAAAACTGCATAAATATCGTCAAATTTATCAATAACCACTTCTTTAATTGCCTTGCGCATTCCAGGCGATTCAAGTTGAAAAATACCATCAGTTAAAGTTGAATTTAACAATTTAAAAGTTGGTAAATCATTAAATAAAGCAATTGAATTATTAATTACTTTATCAAAATGCAAATCTTTTGGAATTTCACTTTCTAATTCATTAATAAAAGTTAGATTTTTTAAACCTAAAAAATCTATTTTAATTAATCCATATTGTTCTAAATTATTCATTGTCATTTGTAATTGGTTTAGTTTAAAATTACTTTCTTGTACAGGGACAATATTAATTAAAGGTTCATTGCTAATAATAAAGCCAGCTGCATGAATTCCTAATTGTCTTGGTAAACCTTCAAGGCGCGATGCTAAATAATGTAATTTAGGATATTTTTGTGCATATAAAGCATATCTTTTATTATTAAGTGCAGCATGTTCTAATGAAAGATCATGCATTGATAAACAATCCGAGATTGCATCTAATTCGCTGCGTGGCATATTTAAATATCTTCCAACATCACGTAGCGAATTTTTTGAAGCCATAGTTTGAAATGTCGAAATAAAGGCTACTTTATCTTGCCCGTATTTTTTAGCTAAATATTCAAAAATTAAATCTCGTTTGTTATCTTGAATATCAATATCAATATCCGGCAAGCCAACTCTTTCTAAATTTAAAAATCTTTCAAACAATAAATTAAATTCAATTGGATTTACTGAAGTTATACCAATTAAATACGAAATTAATGAACCTGAAGCAGACCCACGGCCAGGACCTATTAAAATATTATTATTTTTAGCATAGTTAATTACATCTTGAATAATTAAAAAATAATCAATAAACCCAATTTTTTTAATTACTTTAAATTCAAAGTTAATTCGTTGATCAACTAATTCTTTATCATATTTTTTAATAATTTGATGATAACGTTCCCCATTTATTAAATTAAGTAACTGTTCTACTGAATTATTTGAATATTTTGGTAATTTAAGAGATGTATCAGGTTTAAAATTTTCAATACTATTGACAATGGATAAAATATTATTGTATACTTCATCACTAACATCAGAAAATTCACCTATTTCATAATATTCACTATAAATAGTATTGTTTTCATCTAAATTACCAATTTTATTTAAAATTGGTAATAATTCATTATCATCAAAATATAAAATCTTTTTAGTAGGAGCATATACTGTTTGATATTCTTGCATTGTTTTGGAATTTAAATAAAAATTACCTAAATATTTATCTAATTTAATATTCTTAGCTTTTGCTCCTAATTCAAAGTGATCAATTAAAAATATATTAGGATCATCTAAATCATAATATGAAATTTCTGCTTGAGCGCTTTTAGCTAAAACTAATTCTTTTAATTTTAAAAAACCAGAATTATTTTTAGCTAAAGCAATAATTTGAAAACCTTCTGTTAGTTTTAATTCAACCCCTAATATTAATTTAAAGTCATATTCATTTTGAAAATTTCAATAAAATTGTAAAGCATGGAAATTTTCAAAATCAGTTAATGTTAAATATTTAACTTTTTTTTGCTTTGCAAGTTTAAATAAGTCGTTAAGTCTAATTGTTGAATTTAAAAACGAATATTCAGTATTAGTATGTAAATAAATAATATCTTTCATGGTTTAATTTTATATGATTTAGCATTAATATAAAATTAAATTTATAGAATAATTAACTTTTCAAGCAAAATCCTCTGTTTTAGAATTATATTTAGTACGTTTTTTTTTTTTTTTTTTTGCATGTAATTTATATAAATATAATAAAATATATACAGATATTTTAAAATTTGCTTTTACTCCTGAAATAAATTTTAAATATATCTAGCAAAAATTTACATTTTATTTAAATTTATTAAGATAATCAAATATTATATGAAAAGGAAGATTTATGAAATTACGAAAATTTTTATTAGTAACAACTAACTTAGTCTCAATTACGGCTGTTACTGCTGTTTCATGTACAGCGCCTCAGCCCCAAAAAAGACAATTTACTATTCAAAATGTTAGTGAAATTACAGTAACTCAAACAAGTGCTGAATTCACCGCTAAAATTACTGGTCTACAAGGAACAGACCAACTTAATGTAAAAGTTAATGACACAACTCATAATTTTACAGTTTCAAGTTTAAACAAACCAGCTGATAATGAATATAAAATTACTATTACTGGTTTAACTAAAGGTACTACATACGAACTAGATACCATCAAGGTAAACAACGATACATCATTTAATGTCAAACGTTCATTTACAACCTTAGCTGATGTAACAACCACTCCTCCAGGAACTGAAGACCCAGGAACCGAAAACCCAGGAACCGAAAACCCAGGAACCGAAAACCCAGGAACTGAAAACCCAGGAACTGAAAACCCAGGAACCGAAAACCCAGGAACTGAAAACCCAGGAACCGAAAACCCAGGAACTGAAAACCCAGGAACCGAAAACCCAGGAACTGAAAACCCAGGAACTGAAAACCCAGGAACTGAAAACCCAGGAACCGAAAACCCAGGAACTGAAAACCCAGGAACTGAAGACCCAGGTAACACAACTCCTCCAGTTCAGGAACCTGATTATAATCAAGTTGGGGAACATTTAGAAAATGTTACAGATGAAGGACTAGGAGAACGTTTTGATCAGTTGTTAAAAGCATATTTAGAAAAACCTGCTAATAAAGAAGGTGGAAAACTAAAACAAATGCAACTTTATGGACCAACAAATAATACCAATAATAATGTATACTTATCAATTCAAGGATCAGGCGGTAAACCTGAAACAGCTATTTTAAAAATAAAAGATGGCTGAGATGTTAATAAATTAGAAGGTACTGCTAATTCAACTGATAAAAAATTATATTTAGCTGAATTTAATCCAGAAACGAGAATTTTAACTTTAAAATATAAATATGATGGAGAATACTTCCACATCACAACTTTAATACCTAAAGCTAAAACTGCTGAAGAAAAGCAAAAAGAAGAAGATGAAAAAGCATACAAGCAAGTGCACGATTATGTAAAAAGTGTAGTAAAAAGTGCTGTTTTCTCACAAACTACAGATAATTTAAATAATAAACCAACTTTAACTTTAACCTTTAATGTAGGTACGCAAGATAATGCTGAAAGTCAAAATGAAAACGCAAATTCTGAAGAATATAGCAAAAAATTTGAAAATTTTGCTAACTTAATTTCTCATTTCCATACTGTGCATCTTGAAATTGAAGATAATAATGGTCAAATTTACTCTGGATACGCAACTTTAATGGATGGTACAAAAGAATATTGAGGAATGACCTATAATAATAATAATAATCCAGAACGTAAAATTGAGTTCACAATGTACAAAATGGAAAAGAAAGGCGAAAATTCAGCTAATACAGAGGAAGCTACTCAAGAAAATCAATATCAAGAACACACAAATAAAATAGAAAACATCAAAACTATTAAAGCATGATTGCATAATCCTAGTTTTGCAGATAAATTCGCATTCTATGAAATAGATGTTACACAAAGCGATGCTACTTCTTCTCAAGCTCAATCAGGGGGGAACAACAAGCTAGTAGTTAATTCTAAATCAGGTAATTAATCTACTTAACACTAAAACACAACCAAGATTTTTTGGTTGTGTTTATTTTTACTTTTAAATTATAATTTAGTAGGTATATTTTAGTCCATTATATCTAAAGTATATTTTAAATCTAATTTGCAGTAAATTAAATCTTCTAAACCTTGCGGTATAGTTTCATAAATCACTAAAATATTCTTTGCTTTAGTTAATTGTAATAATCGATAACATGAAAAGATGGTATTTCACATTTTTAAATTATTACAAATATCTTTACTTAAAACTATTAGTTTTAAGTTATTTAATGCATTAATTAAATTATAAATACTTTTATTTATATTAGTTAAATAAATACCATATTCATAATTATTATTAGAATAAATTGCTATTTTATTATTAATTTTTTTATAATCAAAATAATCGCTTTGTGAAGTTAATACACACATAACTTTAGCACCGTCTAATAAAAAATCATTGCGTAAAAAGTCTGCTTGCTGTATTTTATAAATTAGATTAAGATTTTCTTCTTTTGCATAGCTATCAGCATAATCAAACCAAAGATTTTGATATTTATACGCAAGTGTTGGTATTAAGTCAAAGGAATCAATTCATTCTTGCCTAATTAATTCATTAGTAATAGATACTTTAACTAACGATAAATTAACTTTATCATTAGTTAAATGTGTATTGATTACTTTTTGCATAGATAATTTAAATTTTAGTGCATTAGCATTTAAAGTCTTATATAAATTTAAATTCTTACTAAAAGTTTGAAAGACTTCTTCTTTTAAAATTGCCGGATTTAAATTAAGGTAATTATTTGGGGAATTAGAATAAATCATATTGTAAAGTGAATAATTTAATAATTCTTTAAGGTTATGTTTGTAATATAAAGTATTTAGCAAAGGATATCTAAAAATAGTAAATTTATCAAAAAATGCATTAAGGCCATATTGAGTATTTAAGGTAGTTATTTTTTTCAGCAAGTATTTAAAACGATATTTACTTACTTTTTTCACTAAAAAAACTAACGTATCCTCAGCTTTAAAAATCTTTCAATTTTTGCCCTTTAAACCTAAAGATTTAATAATTCAAGATATTTCCTCTTTATAAAAAATAGCATTATATTTTTCTAATTTTAATAAACCACCTATAACTACAAAATTTTTCCACTCTATTTCACTTGTTTTATCAGTTAATTCAGGTATTTTAAAAATTTGTTTTTTACTAAAAACTTTTTTCCAGGTTATTGTACAAAAAAACTTATTTGCAGCAATACTTCTTATAGTCATTTTGACAACATGTTTTTTTAAAAAATAACTTTCTAATTTAAAAATAAATCAAGTTATAAAATGATATTTTTTAATAACAAAATTATTAAATTTTATATCTAGTTCATGTGTTTCTTTATGATTAAATGGATTGTCTAAAAATTTATTCAAATTGATTTGAGTATCTTGCTCAAAATAAGCTAAGAATTCTTTTAAAGAACCATATTTAAACATACCGACTGTTGTTTTTTTAACATCTAAATTAGTTGCAAAATATGCATTTTTTTTATTTAATCTAATTACCCTTAAATTACTCATATCAATCTCGTAATGCATGATATCCCATGAGGCATGAAAATACATATAAATGCAAACCAAAATTGCAATAAGTAAGAGGATAATTAAAAGAAAGATTGTAAAGAAAATAAAACCATAAAAAATGGCCATAATTACCTACTTAAAAGCCTAATTGCTGGGTGGGTTTTATTTAATTTTCGTGTGACTTGATCTTTATGGAATAAAACTTCAATATCATTACTATTACCTACCTCAATAACTTCACCTTCACCAAAAGTAATATGCGAAATAATATCACCAACTGCTATTTGTTCATTTTTTAATACAACATCATTATATGATTCGGTATTTAAAACAAATTTAGTTGGATCATCTAATAAAATCGTATCACTCAGGTTAATCCCCATTTCACTTAAAAAAGGTGAAGGAACTTTAAATTTATCAAGTGAGTAAACCATTCCCCGTGATGATGATATAAATAATTTTTTCTTTGCCCTGGTAATAGCAACATATGCTAAGCGCCTTTCTTCTTCTAATAGTTCACTAGTGCTTTTACCCTTTGAATTATTAATAAAATCTCCTTCATCATAAATTCTAAAACTTGGGAAAACTCCATCGCTAAGCCCAACTAAAAAGACATTTTCATATTCTAAACCTTTTGATGAATGAATTGTCATTAAAGTAACATAGTTAGTTTCATTATGATATTCATCACTTACAGAAAGTAAACTTACCATATTAAGATAATCTTCTAAAGTTCCGCCAACATTATTCTTTTCCCAATTATCAATTGATTTAATTAATTCTTTTACATTTTCCTTAGCTGTCCCACGAAGGTTTTTATCATTTTTTATACTTTCATAATAACCTATTTTTTCTAAAAATGCATCAAGGGCACGGCTAATTTTAAGTTTTTTAGTTTCAATAGCATTTTTATATAATAAAATAGTTTCCAAAAATGGTTTAAGTTTATTTTTGAGAAAATCAACGCCAAATTCTTTAGGATTTAATTCTTTAAAATGATCGCGCAGAGCTCAAAACATGGTTTTATGATGGCTAGTTGCAAAATCTCTAATTCTTTGCAATTTCACTTCGCCAATCCCCCGGCTTGGCACATTAATAATGCGCTCAAGTGAGATTTGGTGTCCATCAAATAAAACCCTTAAAAAAGCAATAACATCTTTAATTTCATCTCTTTGATAAAATTTAACTCCATTAATTAATTTATGGGGTATATTGGCTTCGATTAAAGCTTGTTCAAAAGCCCGCGAATAATAATTAGATCTAAATAAAATTGCAATTGAACGCAAAGGGTTTTTTTGTTTTTTTAATTCATTTATTTTTGTGACAACTCATGCAGCTTCTGCTTCTTCATTGTATAAATGTTGGTATTCTAAATCAGTCCCATCCTCATTTTGTGTTACTAAATCCTTACTGAATCTAATATTATTATGTTTAATTAATTTATTAGCAGCTTCCAAGATTTTTTTAGTTGAACGGTAATTTAAATCTAAAATAACAGTTTTAGCATCAGGATAATCTTTATCAAAATTTAGAATTAAATCAACTTTTGCACCTCTTCAGTTATAAATGGTTTGATCAGGATCACCAACAATTGTTAAATGTGTGTGATCTGTATAAAGCATTTTCATAATGTTATATTGCATAGATGCAGTATCCTGAAACTCATCAATTAAAATATATTTGAATTTTTTCTGATATTTAGCTAAAACATCAGGACGCATTGTAAACAGTTTATAAGTTTGAATTATTAAATCATCAAAATCTAAGGAACCATTAATAGCTAATTCGTTTAAATATTCAATATAGATTTTATTCAAAATCGAAGGTTTTTGTTCCTTAGATAAGACTTTTGCAAATTCTTTAGGGTCTTCTGAATAATTCTTGGCTCAAGAAATATATTGCGAAGCGGTCTTATATGGAATTTCTGTAGTTGTAATTCCTAAAGATTTATAAATCTTTTTTAAAATTGTATCTTTGTCTTGTTCATCAATAATTTGAAAACTTGTAGGATATCCTAACTGGCGAATGTCCTTGCGCAAGACATCAGCACAGAAAGAGTGGAAAGTCTTAGCATTAATTTTTCCAATATCTTGTTGACAATAATTCCCAATTCTTTGCACTAATTCTTGAGCTGCTTTATTAGTAAAAGTTACAGCTAAAATTGACTCGACTGGAACATTTAAATCATTAATTAAGTATGATACTTTTCTGGTTAAAACTTTTGTCTTTCCTGAACCAGCTCCAGCTATAATCCGTAAGGGGGTATCAAAATAAACAACGGCTTCACGTTGTTTTTCATTTAAATCACTTAATAAATCGATTTTTCTTAATAGCATGTTTCCTCCTATTTATAAATAAATTTTCGGCGTATATTTTTTTGGGGCAAGAATTTAAGTTCACTAATTACTTGCCTAATTTGTTTATCTTCAACCACTCGGGTTTCGGTTAGTAAATCAATTAAAATTAAATTGCGCTTGGAAACCAGCAGCATAAAGTACCCTGCAATTAAAATAAAAAAATGCATAGTTAATAAAGTAGTAATGATTCTCAACACAATCTGATGATATAAATCATTTCGTAAAGTTATTTGTTTTTGCTCATTTCACACAAAACTCATATGGCTTAAGAAGGATAATGTAATGAGTAAAATCAAGAAAAAAAACCAAGTAATAAAATAATTATGTTTAAAGATTGAGATTTTGGAAAATTCCTTAGTTTTTGAATTAATGATTTTTAATTTGCAAATCCACAAACCAATTGTTTTACCATTAAATAAAACTGGAATTAATTGGTAAAATAAAGCAAGAAAAATCCAGATTAAAACAACCCCGAAATAAAAAACACCCGCACTAGGCAAGTCATTTGGTTTTTTTGTAATTCTTAAAAGATAAAATGATAACAATACTAATGAAAAAAAACAAATTAAATCAATAATATTTGCTAGCAATCTTTTAAAGAAACTTGCATTTTTATACACTTATTAACTAAGTCTCTTTAAAATTTTGGTGTTTTTTAGTTTTGAAATTGGCAGAGATAATAAAATAATTTCATTATTATTTCTTAAGAAATATGGGTTGGTTATAAAATAATTTTTAGATTTATATTGCAAATCAAGCGTTTTAATTATTTCAAAATGAGCTTCAAAGACTTTTGGATTACGTTTTTCTCAAATATCTTCCTTAGTTTTATAGATTCGACGGTACATAAATTTTGTTTCATTTAAAAAACCAGTTAAGAGTAATTTAATAAAATAATATTTTGCATAAACTAATTCATCATTAAAGTTTAAATGTTTAATTTGAACAATGTTTTGTAAATTATCAAAAGAAGTTAAAAAGTTTTTGGTAATTAATCAAATATCAGTAGGAAAATATTCAGCAAACATTTTATAATCTAAATATGTATACGTTTTAGCCTCTAAAAATAACATATAATTTAGTTCAAGACACAATTTATTATTATTAGCTGTTTTAAATTTATGACCAAGAATTTTATTTGATAAGCTTTTTTTAATAATTTTGTTGAAAATAAATGGATAAGTATAGGCAAAAGTTAATTTATTTTCTTGTAAATTAATCTTGCGACCCTCGACCACTCTAGCTGTTGGTTTTCAAGTGATTGAACCATTTATTTTTGGTTTAAATTCCAAAATATCGACTTTAGTTTGCTCAATTGCTTGAATCATTCTTTCCACATAATGTTTTTTTATATATTGAATATCACAATTAAAAACAACAGAATATTCACCTGAAATTACCCTGTAAGCATTAAGTAAACTTTCTTGAGCAGTGCTTTGTTTTGAGTTATAAATAAACTTAAGCCTCTTACCAAAAGAAGCTTGATATTTTCCCAATTCTTTGATAATTTCTAAATTTTTTGAAGTTGCATTGTTTAAACACAATACAACTTCAAAATCTTGACTAGTTTGCTCTTCCAAAGCTTCAAAATAATATTCTAATTGTTTTAAATCACTTGGTACGATTGATATTAATGATAATTTCATACTAACCACCCTTAGGTATTAATATTTTACCATAAAACTCAATTTTTTTAATGGGATATTAAGACATTTCATCCCATATCTAGCCCTAAAAATATTTACTATTTTTTTACAGTTTTAAATGTTGTCTTTATGAAAATAATTTATAATATTTATGTATTATAAAATTAGGAGGATTACATGAAAAATACAATTGACAATTTACAACTATCTGGTAAAAAAGTCCTAGTACGTGTTGACTTTAATGTTCCAGTACAAGATGGTATTATCACATCAACAAAAAGAATTAGTGCAGCATTGCCGACTTTATTAAAAGTCTTAAATGATGGTGGAAAGTTAATCTTACTTTCACACCACGGGAGAGTTAAAGAAAATTCTTGTCTTTCAAAACATACTTTAAAACCAGTAGCTTTTGAATTAGCTCGACAACTTAAAAGACCAATTAAGTTTGTCGAACAAACTAAAGGCCCAGTCTTAGAAAAAGTTATTAACGAAATGAAACCTGGGGATGTAATTTTAGTACAAAACACACGTTATGAAGATTTAAACGACAAGGCCGAAAGTAAAAATAACCCTGAACTTGGTGCTTATTGAGCATCGTTAGCTGATGTTTTTATTAATGATGCTTTTGGTACAGCGCACCGTGCACATGCTTCAAACGTTGGAATTGCTAAAAATATCAAAGAATCTGCATTAGGTTATTTAATGGAAAAAGAAGTTTCATCTTTAGAAAAAGCTCTTAAAAACCCTGTACATCCATATGTGGCAATTATTGGTGGAGCTAAAGTATCAGATAAAATTAAGGTACTTGAAAACTTAATTAAAATTGCTGACAAAATGATTATTGGTGGGGGGATGGCTTATACATTCCTAAAAGCTCAAGGAATTAACGTTGGTAATTCATTAGTAGAAGATGATTACTTGCCACTTGCCAAAGACTTTTTAGCAAAATACAAACATAAGGTTATTTTACCAGTTGATCATGCTGTAGCAACAGAATTTAAAGATGTTGCACCCGAAATTCAAGAAGTTTCAGTTAAAGAAGGCTACATGGCACTTGATTTAGGTCCTAAATCTATTAAAGCTGTACAGGATGCCTTAGTAAATGCAAAAACTGTGGTTTGAAATGGACCTATGGGTGTTGCTGAATTTGAAAACTACAAACATGGGACACTTGCAGTTTGCAAAGCAATTGCAACTTTAAAAGATACCTATACTGTTGTTGGTGGGGGTGATAGCGTTGCTGCTATTGAAAAACTTGGTATGGAAGATATGTTCTCACACGTTTCAACTGGAGGCGGAGCTAGTCTAGAATTCTTACAAGGCATTGCTCTTCCTGGTGTAGTTGCTATTCAAGACAAAAAATAATTCAAATAAAAAAGGACTTGAGAAATCAAGTCACTTTTTTATTATTTATTAAATTAATTGGTGGTCTACAAGAGCTTTTTTGATTGCATCAATAGCTTCTTGTTCATCTTCACCTGAAGTTTTAATTGTAATTTCTGCGCCACATTTAATTCCTAGCGCCATAATATTCATAATTGACTTTAAATTACCTTCACGTCCTTCATATGATAATTTTGCTTCTGATTTGAATCTAGCAGCAACAGCTGTTACCAATGAAGCAGGGCGTGCATGTAAACCAATTGGGTCAATTATTTTGCATTTCAATTCTTTCATATTATGAACCTTTCTATATCTAATTAATTATTTTCTAATAAATGCCAAATATAATTATACCACAAATTAAATTAATGTTTTAATTCAATTGAAAAAGAAGTTTTCAATTTTATTATATTTACGTTCAATATTCGACATTTTGTGAAAATTAATACATTTTTTATCATATTTTCTAAATAACGTTTTTAAATCTTCGACAATCTCACCTTGCACAATATCAACTGTTTCATATTGCGAAAACATGCTGCGTGGATCTAAATTATTAGTTCCCAGTCAACCAACTTCACCATCAATAATTCCCATTTTCGAATGTAAAAAATGATCAGAATAAATTTTTACTTTTAACCCAAATGGAATATAGCGATTTAATTGGTTTAAACCAGTTTTATAAACAAGTTTTTTGTCTGGTAATCCGGGAAAATAAATAGTAATTTGCACCCCGGTTTTTAATGCTATTATTAACAGTTTTTCTAAAGAACTTGTTAATGTAAAATATGGAGTTGCAATTTTAATGCTACTTTTTGCATTTGATAAAGCCAAAAGTAAAAAGTCTTCAATTGTGGAGTATTTATAATTTGGAGAATCAGCTACCAATAAAGCCCTGGAATTATATGTTTCTTCTTGGTGTGAATTATATGTTAAATAATAACTTAAATTATTAATTTTTTCTTTTGAAATTAAACGTCATAATTTGAAAAATAGCAACACATAGGAATTAATATAAGGCCCTTGCATAATGTAATTAACATCAATTCAATGACCGTATTTTGGAGATAATGATCCATATTCATCTGAAATATTATTTCCGCCAGAAAATACTAATTCGGAATCTATAATAAAGAATTTTTGGTGGTTTCGTGTAAATGATGAAAAATTTATAAATGGATAATAAATTTTACCAATCATTCGAATTTTGATTAAATTTGTTTTAATTAAATTATTAATGTATTTACGTTGTTTGCCAATTGCTCCAAAATCGTCAATTAGTCACTTAATTTCAATGCCTTGTTTTTGTTTTTGTTTTAAAATTTCAATAATTTCTTTTGCTATTTCGCTATTTTTAATTATGTATGTAATAATGAAAATACTTTTTTTAGCTTCTTTTAAACTTTGAATTAATTTTTGATAAAAATCATATCCTTCTGATATTAAACGAATATTTGCATCATACATTAATGTTTTACGTTTTAAAATCATTTTTTGAATAATAGGGTTTGTCGAATTATGAGTCGACGAATTTATATCTGAATAATATGAAATTTTATATTCGGGTAATTCTTCTAGTTGCCTTTCAAATTTAGATTTTAAATCTAAACCAAAGACAAAGAAAATAATATGACCAAAAATAGGCACAAATAGCACTAAATATAACCAACTAAACTTAGCCTGGTTATTTCTGTTTTGAGCATGAATAATAAAAGTTGTAATTACATTAAGTAAATAAATAAAAATCAGTAAAAGCCAAATTAGGTCATTATTAATAAAAAGTGTAAGAAAAATCATGCTAGCAAAATATCCACTAGAAATTAATAATTGGAGAATAAAAATTAAAATTCGCTTAATTGTAAACTTTCTAGACATGAAAACCTTCTTTAGTATTTATTATTAAATAATGTTTTTATATGGTAATTTTATTGCTTTAAAATAAATTTTATCTTTAGGCAAAATTTGCTCTAAGTCTTGCATAATTTGATATGCAAAGACTTCTTCACACTTATGCGGGATTTCTAAAACATTAATTTGTTTTTCTTGGTAGTTAATTCATTCATTTCATTTTAAATCACTAGTAATAAATAAATCAACTTTTAGACTCGAACTTAGTTTGTTAATATCATAAATGGAACCTGATCCTGCTAAAATAGCTACTCTCTTAAATTCTTTTAATTTATTTGGATCAAAATTAGACCTTAAGGTATTTTGATAATTAAATTTTTCCTTAATAATCTCAATTAAATTAACACCAGCAGGATTATCAAAAACAACTCCATATAAAGTTGGAAACATCCTTAAATTATATTCATCTAATCCTAAATATTTAAAAACTTGGTGCGAGGTACCTAAGTATGCTATATCATAATTAGTATGTAAAGAATAAACGCTAATATTATGTTCTTTTAATTTGGAATTAATTTCTTTTTTATACGGAGCACTTTGATATTCTTTACCCCAAGAATCACTAAAAATAAATGGGTGGTGAGTTAAAATTAAATTACACTTTAACTCAATTGCTTTGCTTAAAACTTCATTTGTTAAATCAATTGCTAATAAAACTCCAGTAAGTTTGCTTGAAAGTTTGTTTTTTACGTTTAAACCAGAATAATCTCAAGGTTCAGAATCTTTTAAAGGGTATAAATCTTCTAAATATTCAATTACTTGTTTTACAGTCATATTAATAAAAATCCTTTAAAATATTTCCGTATTTTGGGTCATTTCTTAATTTCTTAAGAATTTTATTTTCAATTTGCCTAATTCTTTCTTTTGATACATTATTTCGAGCAGCTGCTAAAGCTTCAAGGCTATGCACTTTATAAGGAACACCGTTTTGGTCAACTCCAATTCCATAACGCTTAGAAATTAATTCTTTTTCATCAGGTTCCAAACGATCAAGCATTTTTTGTAAAATAACACTTAGCTCATCTTTTGACGAATGATCGATTGGGCTAACAATATTATCATCTTTAACAAAATCACTAAATTGTGAATCATTTTCTTTACCCACTTGTTTGTCTAATGAAATAGGGTCAGCATTTATTTTACGAATGTAGCGAACTTTGTCTGTTGTAAATGCACCTCCGATTCTTTCTGCAATTTCTTCATCAGAGGGTTCATAGCCTAGTTCGTGACTTAATTCACGTTCTACTTTTGAAACTTTATTAATTGTTTCAACCATGTGCACTGGAACTCTAATCGTGCGAGCTTGATCAGCAACTGCACGAGTAATTGCTTGGCGTATTCACCAAGTAGCGTAAGTTGAAAACTTAAATCCTTTATTAATATCAAATTTTTGAGCAGCTTTAATAATTCCTGAATTACCTTCTGAAATTAAATCAATAAAAGACAGGCCACGATTTTTATATTTTTTAGCATTATTAATTACTAAACGTAAATTACGATTAATTAAAGTATCGCGGGCTTTTTTACCACGAAAGCCTCCTTGCATCATGCGGCGAGCTAACTCTTTTTCTTCAGCTTCTGTTAATAACTTACCATATTTACCTATCCAACGCATATATCATTTTACAATGTCATTAGTTTCAGTAAGTTTATTATATAAATTCTCAGATTTTTTCTCTTCAACATTCAATAGTTGCTCGCCTAGATCAAAATCATCATCGTCACTAAATTCATCATAGTATGTTTCTGAATCATCATCAGAATATTCATCGGAATCTTTTTCTAAATCTTCGTCATCTTGTTCTTCATCTGATTCATCATCAATATACAAATCATCATCATTGGCATCTTCTAAGTCACTAAAATTAGGTTCTTCAAGTTCAATTTTATCTAATTCATCAGTTATCGATTCTAAATCAAATTCGTTAGTTTGTTTTTTTATTTTTTTAGAGTTATTAGATACTTCTTTTTGGAAATCTTCTAAGAAAACTTCATCTAAATCTCCAGAATCCTGTTCGTTGGTTAAAATATTTTCTTCTATTAGTTGGTTAAATAATTCATCCATTTGATCATCTGGAACATCTAAGTTTTGTTGGTATAAAAAATCCATTACCTCTTCTTGAGATAAACTAGATTTATTTTTCTTTTTCATATCATTGCTTAGTAAATTTATAAAAGTCTTAAAGTTAGATTTCATGTTTTCTCCTTATAATTTAATTTCTTTAAAACGTTTTAATTCTTTAATTAAATTATTATAGTTTTTTGTGCTTGGGGTAATATTAAACTTGCGATTTTCATCATTATGAGAATTTAATAATTCTCGTATTAATGGAGTCAATGCAACTTTCCCACTTTCTTCTTGCAAAGTATTTTGTATCTTATTAGTATAACTAAGATAAAATTCTTTTAAATCATCTTCAGGAAATTGTTCATTATAAGATTTAATCAAATCAAAAACTTTACGGTGCATTTGCCGCTTTATATTATGAACTAATTCATTACTTTCTGAACTGGGGTCAAGTTCTAAATACGTAAAAGTACTTGATTTAATTTCATTAAAAGTATTGGCTAAGTTTTGTGGTTTACAATAAAGAATACTTGAATTATCTAATTGAAAAAAGCGTTTTGCAAAGTCTGGTTTTAAAATAAAGTAAATTAAGAATTTAATTCTAATATTATTGGCCATAAAATCATTAAATTTACTTTGATTTAAAATTTTGGAATTATGTATGTTATATGATTCATAATATGTCTCATAATCCATGTTTATAAAATTATTTAATTCATGTAGTGGCGAGGATGGTGTTGTTAAATTTTCCAGTAAATCATAATTAAATTCATTTTTAAATTTAGTGGCAAAATAATTCTTTTTATCATAACTTATTAATGATAAAAACTCTTTAACATCATCACTAAATTTTTTCACGTTCTTGAAATCAAAAACTTCTTTTAATTTGTGTAAATCAAGATAATAATCATAAATAAAATCAATAAAAGATTTTTTTTGATCTAAAATGTGTTTTAATCCGTGTGGACCTTCGCTATTTAAAATTTCATCTGGATCTTTATTTGCAGAATTATATGCAACATAAACTTCTTGCACTTGATTACGTAATAAAGTTTTTAAAGATTTTAAAGTAGCATTGATCCCTGCTAAATCATTATCTAAAAATAAAGTAATTGAATATTGTTTTATTAATGAAACATGATGATTGCTAAGAGCCGTCCCCATTAAAGCTACAACATTACCAAAACTAGCTTTATCAAAGGCAATAACATCCATAAAACCTTCAACAATAATAATTTCCTTGGTATTTTGAGCCTCTTCTAAAGCATTATAAATGTTATATAAGATTTTGGATTTATTAAACAAGATTGTTTCGGGTGAATTGATGTATTTAGGTTTGCTATCTTCATCTAGCGCCCGAGCACTAAAACCTACTATTTCATTAAATTCATTTTTAATTCCAAAGGTAATTCTGTTCCAAAAAATATCATGTAATTCATTATTAATAAGCCCAGCTTGCAAAATTAGCTCATTTGAAAAATTAGCAGATGTATTTAAATATTCACGTAACTCATGATAAGGAGCATAGCCAATATTAAATTTTTTACGTATCTCAGGATCAAAAATCTGGCGCTTTTTTAAATATTCTTGGGCTTTTATATTACTTGTTGCTTTAATTTTAAAAAATGAATTAGCAACATTTAAGAGCTCTAGTAACTGAATTTCCTGTTCGGTTTTAGTCGCAATATTTTGAGAATTAATGTGAGATAAATCTAAATTAAGCGATAATTCATTAGATAAATATTCAATTGTTTCAAGGTAACTTTTATTAAGATGTTTTTTAATAAAAGTTATTACATTACCAGATTCTGAACATGAAAAACATTTATAAATACCTTTTGATACAGAAACTGTAAAACTAGGGTTTGAATCTTGGTGAAAAGGACATAAACCTAAATAATTATTTCCTTTTTTAGTTAAGGAAATAAAATTAGAAATAACTTGTACTATGTCTGCTTTATCTAAAATTTGTTGGTTGATTTCTTTAAAATTTATTTGGTTCATTTTTATATTCTATTCTATAAGTATTTAAATATTTGATCTAGATCAATTCTAAATTGTTCCATTGTATCACGATTTCTTAAGGTAAAAGTGTTAGTTTCTAATGAATCGTAGTCAACTGTTAATGATCAATATGTCCCAATTGCATCCTGGCGGCGGTATCGTTTACCAATTGAACCAGCTTCATCATAAACACATGAAATTCCTTTATCAACTAAAAAAGACATAATTTCTTTGGCTTTAGGACTAAGTTTTTTAACTAATGGCAAGATGGCAACTTTATATGGAGATAGTTCTAAAGGAAATTTGAATAAGATTCTAGAATCTCCATTATCAAAATTTTCTTCATAATATGTATCAAGTAAAATTGCATACATTAAACGGTCTAAACCAATACTTGGTTCAATCACATATGGAGTAATTTTTGTATTTGTTTCCGGATCTAAATAAACTAAGGATTCACCTGAAGCTTGCTCATGAGATTTTAAATCATAATCACTGCGATTGGCAACCCCAAGTAATTCACCTCAGCCAAATGGAAACTTAAACTCAATATCAGTTGTTCCTTTTGAGTAATGGGCCAATTCTTCAGGTTCATGATTACGAATTTTTATGCTTTCTTGCTTAATGCCTAATTTTAAAATAAAATTTTGAGCTTTATTAACGTAATAATCAAATCAATAATCAGCTTGATCTGGAAAACTGAAAAACTCTAATTCCATTTGCTCAAATTCTCTGGTCCGAAAAATAAAGTTGCCCGGGGTTACTTCATTTCTAAAACTTTTACCAATTTGGCCAATTCCAAAAGGTAATTTAGCCCGAGTAGAGCGCAAAACATTTTTAAAATTAACAAAAATACCTTGGGCAGTTTCAGGACGTAGATAGATTTTATTCTTACTTCCTTCAACGATTCCTTGCTCAGTTTCGAACATTAAGTTGAATTCTCTGATCTCACTTCAATTTGTTTTAGAACCTTCGTATTCAAAAACATTATAATCTAAGAATTCTTTGAGTTCCTTTTTTGTCATTTTTTCAGGAACTAAGGTTGGATTAACTTCTTGAGCTATTTTGTCCGCTCGATAGCGCCTCCCATTTATTTTATTTTCAATCAATGGATCGCTAAAATTTGATACATGGCCACTAGTAACCCAAACTTGCGGATTCATCAAAATTTTAGAATCAATTAAAAAATTACTGCTTTCTTTTAAGATAAATTCTTTTTTTCATAAATCACGAATATTATCTTTTAAAAGTGAACCTAAGGGCCCATAATCTCAAGTATTGGCAAGGCCACCGTATATTTCACTACCTTGAAAAACAAACCCGGAAGACTTTAAATGATTTAAGAATGTTTCATTAATTTTACTGTAATTATTCATATGAGTTTCATTATACCAAAAACAAAAAAATCTAATAATAAATATTATTAGTTTTTAAGCGTAAGTAATAATGATATTAATTACAAAAATTATTGTTCATAAAATCAAATTTAAAACATAGCCAAAGGAGGTTTTATAATAAAAGCTATTATAGTAATTGTCTTGTAATTCTTTTTGTTTATAAAAAATTTGTTTTTGACTTTCTGACATTTCCATAAGCTTTTTTTGCTCTTTAATTTTTGTATTTTTAGAATTAATGTTTTTAAAATTATTAATCGTTTTATTTAATAAGCCCATTTTTAAACCATAAGCCAAAAGCGCACCTACAAAGGTAATTATAATTGAAGTGTTTATAGAATTTAAAAATTTATAATTATCATAACGGTGTTGCACAATAAAATCAATTAAAACAACTAACCAATAAAATATAAAAAATAAACTTAAAACAAAATAAGTTTTTCTTGCTTTAAATTGAAATTTTAAATATTCTTTAAGAATTTGTTTTCAGGTTCATTTTTGCATTTTTTGTCTCTTTTTTAAATTTATTTAAGTTTTTAATAATTGCTCATTGTAAGAATTTGTGGATTATTCTTACTAAGAATCTCTTTGTTTTAGAATAGTTCATTGCTAATTCGGATTCAAATTTTAGAACAAGGTTTTTTTTGTTAAAATCATAAAAAGCATACATATAAAAACTATGCTCTTTATACTTAAAAGTAACTTCTAATAAATCGTGTTGCTCACGATTTTCAAATTCATGTTGCTGGATTTTAGTAAGTTTAATAGACTTTAAAAAAACTTTGCCCACTTCAAAAATATTTAATGCTTCCAAGGCTTCATGGTATTCAAAATTAACTTCTTTGGTGCTTAAAGAAAAATTAAATTTACTTTCAAGGGTTTTAAGATACTTATAACCAAAAAGATAATTGTTGTTTTTATAGTCTAAAAACATTTTAGATAACTTTAAAATAAAGTCAAAATTTGAATAATTTAATTGGTTTCCTAAATTTGCAGAAAATTTATTATGAGTGTAACTAAGTAAAACGTTATTAGCCCCTAAGGCAATATTTTGATTATTATCATAAGGTATTTTAAAATTTATTAAGAGATTGAGAATAAATTTTGGTACATAAAATGGTAAATAAACTTGGTTTAAATCAAGGCTTGAATCATTTTTTCAAGTTAAAAAATTATAGTTAATAAATAAGTAAATTAAATCTTCTTCTTTAAGGGTAATATACCTACTTTTAACTTTAGCATAAATTTTTAACTGCTTTGCTTCATTAAGATGAATAATTAAATCCGTTTTATGTTTGCCAAAATTTAAATCAAAAATAGTAAATAGCATTTTATTTGAAATATTTCTTTTATATATAACAACTTTATAACTAGAATTTTTCAAAATTCTTTGTAAGATAAATAAATCTAGAGAATTTGATGCAATAATACTAATTTTTAATGTTTTGTTTAGTTCAAAATCACCTGTTTTTGATGTAAAATTAGTTTTAAAATTTGAACAGTAAAGTTTAAGTATTTTATCAACATTAATAATTGTTGATTGTGAACTTGGTGATAATAAAAATAAATTATTAATTTTAGTAAATTCACTTAAGTAAAAAATATATTCTTGCAATTTTAGATAAATCTTATCTTTAACTAACTTCAAATAATATTTATTTTGAGTTTGATTATAACTTAAGAAGATTCCATTATTAATACCAGTAGTTTCGATAGTTTTATAAAATAAAAATTCATTAATGGTATCATAATTATGAGTAAAAACTTCAAACTTTGCTTTGTTAGCATAACGTACTAATAGGTTTTTTAAATTTTGGCCTTGAGCATTCCCAAAATCAGTTGCAATTAATATTTTTTTATTTTTGTTACTTGATAAATCTTTCAAGAAAATTGCAAAAATACTCAGGCAACTAAATGGATTTAAATGGTCTAAATTAAATTTATTAATTCCTACAAATTCAATGCCATAAACTGTACTTTTAGCCTTGCTTACTAAATTGTCAAAATCCGTATGGTAATGTTTAATTTCGTTATCAAATTCCTCTAATGTTGAAATTGATTCATTATTATAAAAACTTCTTCAAATATTTAAAGTACTAAAGGCCATAAATCTCCTGATTATCCTAATATTTTTTTTAATTTTACCAAATTTAAAGTAAAATAAATAAAATACATTTTTATAAATAAATTTTTTTAGTTAGGAGTCTTATGTCATTAAAAGCAGGAATTATCGGATTGCCCAATGTAGGTAAGAGCACTTTATTTAGTGCCTTAACCAAAAAACAAGTTGAATCTTCAAATTATGCCTTTACCACAATTGAACCAAATATTTCAACTGTTCCATTGATTGACCCGCGCCTTAAGCAAATTGCAAAATTAATTAATCCAGATAAAGTTGTTTGAGCTACTTTTGATTTTGTTGATATAGCTGGTTTAGTACAAGGAGCTTCAAAAGGTGAAGGTTTAGGTAATAAATTTTTAGCTAACATTCGCGATGTGGATGCTATTATTCATGTTATTAGATGTTTTAATGATAAAAATATATTACATGTTGCTAACTCAATTAATCCAGTACGAGATAAAGAAATTATTAATTATGAATTAATCTTGGCAGATTTAGAAACTATAAATAACGTTTTAAATAGAATTTCTAAAAAAGCGAAATCTGGGGATAAAGATGCAATTATTGAACAAAATTCTGCTTTAAAAGTAAAAGCAGCATTAGAACAAACTATACCAGCACGTGAAGCACTCTTAGATGAAGCTGAAACAAAATTCATTAAAGGTTATAATTTATTAACCTTTAAGAAAATTATTTACGTTGCTAATTTAAATAGTGAACAATTTATCGATTATCAAAATGATGAATTATACAAATCACTTGAAAGTTCTTTAAAAGACCATGAACAGTTAATCCCAATTTCAGCTGAATTAGAAGCTCAATTAAGTATGATAGAAAATAATGATGAAAAACTTGAGTTATTTACAATTTATAATATTCAAAGTAGTGGTCTTGACATTTTAACCAAAGCTGCTTTTAAATTATTAGATCTTGAAACATATTTTACAGCAGGGAAAATCGAGGCAAGAGCTTGAGTTTATAAAAAAGGTTGATCTGCTCCTAAATGTGCGGGGGTGATTCACAGTGATTTTGAGAAAAAATTTATCAAGGCGGAAGTGATAAGTTACCAAGATTATTTAGAATATGGTGGAGAATTAGGTGCAAAAAATGCTGGTAAACTACGCCAAGAAGGTAAAACCTACATTATGCAAGATGGCGATGTTTGCCACTTTAAATTCGGAAAATAAAAGCAAAAAACAAATTGCTTTTATTTTTTAATTGCATATATCAACATTATGTTTTAAATTTCTGTATTTTCTAGTATCATATTAAATATGATAAATAATAAATGGAAAAGAATTATTTTAATTATTGTTACATTTGGTTTAATACTTTTAAAGTGAAAAAAAGTAAAACATGAAAAAAATACTATTTACCAAGTGAATAATCCTCCTTTTGAAATAACAAAATTAATCGAAGCTTTAGGCATAAATAATTACATTATTAAACAATATAAACCTTCAAGAATTGAATTAGAAATTAAAGATATTTCATTAGTGAACTTAGAAAAAATCAAAAACCTTAAGGGAGTTAGTGGACTATTTGTGAAAAGTAATTTAATTTCAATAATTTTAGGTGTATATACCAAAGCAACATTTGATGCATTACAAAATAGTAAAGGAGCATAATGAATACAATTGACATTAAATATACAACTATTTTAAATAATTTGCTTGATGTTGAACCTGGAGATCCTGCAATTTTTACCCGAAATAATCGCAAAGATTATTTAGATCTTAAAGATCTTATTGACCATGAACAATACCAAGCAATTATAAACAATGAAACATTTAATATTTCATTACTAGATGGGGCTTTATTGGCTTTAAAAAAAGAAATTGAATTATCAAATTCATTAGATGAACTTACTTATATAGTTAAAAGTAAAAATATCCGTAAATTAAAGTTTGAACGCTTTTTAAATGCTAAAACTCATTTTAATGAAATTAAGAAAAATATTCTTAATATTATTCAAAGCAAGATTCATAGTCAAGTTACTACCTTAAAGCAATTATCAGTTAAGGCCCATGAATATTTGGAAGAAACTAATGTTTGACCATTACATATTGGATTCTTATTTATAAGTTTGAAAATTGAAGATAAAGTAATTTATGCACCATTATTCTTTAAAGAAGTTACTATTAATATTAAAAATGGAAAACCATTTTTAACAAGTGAAGGTGATATTAAAGTTAATGAAAAACTATTATTCTTTTTCCAAAGTAAAGATATCACCATGCACCTTGACAAAAACTTAAATATTAATTCAATGAATGCATTAATTACAATCTTACAAAAAGATTGGGAAAATTTATTTACATTACCAGAAGAAGTATTTGGATCATTCGAAAATATGGGTGAAAGCGAAATTCAAAATGAAAGTTTAATGTTTCACCCCGGTGCCATTATTGGTATTTTTGAACCATTGGGTGGGTACTCACGTGCAAGAATGAAAGAAATCATTGAAAAGCAAGAATTTGATGAAATTTTAAAAGTTAGTTTTAATAAAAATATTTACCAAGAAACAATTACCAAAACAATAAATAATCCTAACTACACAATTTTTAAAATTACACCTTCAAACTTATCGCAAGACAAAGCAATTGTTTCATCATTAAATCAAGATACGATTATTTGAGGTCCCCCAGGGACAGGTAAATCACAAACCATAGTTAATTTAATCACTAATATTTTAATTTATAACAAAACTGCTATAGTAGCTTCGCAAAAAAAGGCAGCCTTAGATGTTATTAAAGAAAGAATGGGTATTTTGCAATCATTTTGCCTTTTTGCTTTAAAATCTAAAAACATCAATAAAAATAAGTTTTATGAACCAATTATTAAATACCTTCAATTATTAGAAAATTTTAAAGATCCAATTAACCCAAGCGAACGAACACCCATTATTAGTCAACAAGAACAAAAATACATTTATTTAATAAATGGTATTTTAATAAATAAACATATTCAATCAATCCTAAGGGCTTATTATTACTTAGCAAAACATAAACAAGATCCAAATTATATAAGCGATGTTGAAATGTTAATTAATTTACCAAATGATATTTTATACCCTGAATATGAATATTCCCACGGTCAAATTCTTGAAATTTTGAAAAAAGAAAACAAAATCAAATGATTAACCTTTTTACCAAAATATCGCAAGCTTAAAATTGTTGCTGAAAATATCGAATCACATATACCGAAATTTGATGGAAGTTTTTCAGATTTAATCACTTTTTTTAATGAATTACCGCAAAATTCTCTGGATAAAGAAACCATTAATAAACTAAATGAAATTATTGAATTAACTAAAAATTTAAAATATCATCAATTTATTTGAGACCAAAAGATCTTACATAAAATTATTTTAGAACGAATCTACAACCGCCTTACTAAATTAGATGAAAATGATAGCAAAGAATATCAGGAATTTGCACAGCATGTACGCATTAAAAACCTAGAACCGCAAAAATTCATGAAAAAATTTGCCAAATTGCTAAAAGTAATTTATCCAATTATTGTAGTTACTCCTGACACTGATTTAGCACATTGAACTAAAGGCGAAATTGACTATGCAATCTTAGATGAATCAAGTCAAATTTTTATTGAAAAGGGACTACCAATTTTATATTTAGCTAAAACTAAAATTTTAGCAGGAGATCCAAAACAAATGAGCCCAAGTAATTGGTTTGGACGTCGCAGTACTGATGATAGTATTTTTGGAAAAGTTGAATCAATATTAGACTATGCTTCATCTCTAAATATCACTAAAATTTTATTAGACAAAAATTATCGTTCAAATTATTCAGAACTAATGTCTTTTTCATCAAATCATTTTTATAACTCTCAATTAGATGTGATTGATACAAATGATGATAATATCAATGATGCAATTGAAGTATATCAAGTAGAAGGACAATGAAAAGACCAGAAAAATGAAGTTGAAGCTTTAAAAGTTATTGAAGTCTTAAAAGCAAATTTAAAAAAATATGATAAAATCATTATTTTAGCTTTTAATATACAACAAAGTGATTATATTAACAATTTATTGCTTAATAAATACCCAGAGCTTTATGATGATATTACGGAAAATAAAATTATGATTCGTAATGTTGAAAATATCCAAGGCCATGAAGCTGACTTAGTTATTACTACTGTATCATATGATAAATTTACAAGGTTTTCTTCAACTTCAATTTGTAAGCCAAACAGTGGTAAAAATACTTTAAATGTAGCGATAACTCGCGCAAAAGATAAAATGATTGTTGTTAAAACAGTTAAAGCATCTGATATTAAATTACCTGAGAATTATTCTGAAGATTTAGAAATCTTCAAAAAATGGTTGCAATTTTTAGAAAAAACCAGTATCCAACGTAAACAAGATGTTTATGACTCCCTAAATCAAAATGATGATCCAGTTGATGATTTACAATTATTTGATTTAAAAGCTAATAAACAAAAAACTATTAGTAATTTAGAAAATTCTAAATGATTTATTGAATTAGTAAAAAATAGTATTAATAAATGTATATCCAACCAAAATCAATATGAAATATTTGAAAATTATATTGTTGGTTCTTTGAAAATAGACTTACTAATTACCAAAAATCAAAAACCTTTTAAGGCAATTATTTTTGATTCCTTTACTAACTTAAACAACGAAACATATATGGATATTAGAGACCAATTCCGTTTCTTAAAATCCAAAAAATATGATGTACACATAATCTCACCTATTTCATGAATTCATCAACAAAATGAATTAGAATATTGATTTAACAATGAAGGAAATCAAGAAAAGAATAAAGAACTAAAACCAAGTTTAACCTACATTTTGAACAAAGGTGAATTAGACTACTTTTTAAAAAATGAAAATAATGCACAAGTTGAAAAACAATTAGAAAGTCCAACTTTTGCAAATCAGTTAAAAACATCTGATAAAGAAATAGAAAAAGTAGTTGATATTCAAAATATCAACCAGCATGTTGAAAACACTAAAATTAAGAATGAAGTTATACAACAAAAAAACGTCCAAAGCCTTGAACAAAAAATTTCAAATAATCAATTTCCAAAACAAGATGAACAAGATCCAGCAATTCAAATAAATGAAGATGATTATAAAGTAGATGGCGATCAAGATATTCAAGCAAGTGAAAAAACCACAGACATTCAAAACCAAGATTTTGAATATTATGATTTTGCATTTGAAGATGATATATTAAATAAACCAAATATAGAAAATGAAAAAACTTTAGTAAATGATCAGCCAATCAATGAAGATGAATTACGTAAAGAACTTGATTTCATCATAAATTCAAATGAACCAAATCAAAACACTAACAATGAAAAAGAATTGAAAAATTAAACTAACAGAAAGATATTTGTATGTATGAAAATAATTCACTCAAATTAGAAGATATCCTGGGTTTTTTATCCAAAAAAATTAAAAAAAATATCATCATGCATTTATTTACGTGTCACGAAAATGAATGTGATGTGATGACAATTGTTAATGTGTTAAATGCAAAGCAATCTAACATTTCTAAGCATTTAAATGATTTGAAAAAAGCTCAAATAATTTCAGCTAGCAGGAAGGGATTGTATTCATATTATTATTTAAATGATACTTTTGTTAAAAAATTTAAACCGTTGCTTAAATCAATTTATCAAATTGATTTAGAGCGAAGTTATGAATGTGAGTGTATTAGAGATGGCCATGACGTTGAAAACTAAGAATAAAATTAAAATTTGAGATTTTACTAAAGGCATTAGGTTTTTAATTTTCCTAACAATAACCCTTATTTGTATTCAAATCTTTTTGGAAGTTATGACTCCAAGGTATGTGCAAAACATTATTAATATTATTTCGCTAGATAAATGAGAAGGACAAATAACAAAACAACAAGCTATTTATCAAAATGCAGGTTACTTATTTTTATTTATTTTTTCAACTTTGTTTATTTCAGTATTTGTCCAGGTTGTTTTAGTATCTAAATACCAAACACAGTTTAGTGCAAATATTAAAAATAAATTATTTGAACAAATTCAAAGTTTTTCACCACAAGACTTAAACCACTTTTCAGTTGGAACAATCTTAAACCGGTTAAGTAATGATGTTGGTTCAATGGAAAGAACTCTGCAGTTAGGAGTTACATCTGTTGTTCGCTCGGTATTTATGTTTTCAAGCGCTTTATACTTTTCATTAAGTGAGTCAACCCAATTATCATATGTTTTCCTAATTTCAATTCCAATTTGTTTTGTTATGTTTGCAATTATGTATATTGTACGTAAAAATATCCGTAAACTATTTAAATATAATGATCAATTTAACCAGAAATTGCAAGAAAACTTACATTCTCTAAAAACAATTAAAGCTAATGTTACCGAAGATTTAGAAACTAAAAAAATTCAAGATCATACTCAAAAATTAATGAAATCTAACTTAAAAATTGTTTTAGTTAACTCTTTCGGTGAAACTTCATTTATGACAGTCATTTATATGTCGTTGATTTTATTAGCTACTATTGGTGTTAATTTATTTTTAAATAAAAAAATTGATGTTGGGCATATTGTTTTATTTGGAACATATATTTGAATGATTACTTCTTCATTTTTAGGAATTTTAAATATTAGCTACAATATTTTTATAGCAATCCCTAGTTCAAAACGACTCAGCGAAATATTAAACCACAAAACTCAAATTAAAAATGTGGCAAATCCTATTAAAGATTTTATAATCCAAAAAATTGAATTTAAAAATGTTTCATTTAAATACCAGCAAAATAAACAAAACACTTTATCTAATATTAATTTTATTTTAGATAAGCATACTTCATTAGGAATAATTGGTAAAACAGGCGAAGGTAAAAGTACTCTAGTTAACCTATTAGCCCGCTTTTATGATGTTACTGAAGGCCAAATATTGATTAATGATATTAATATCAAAGAATACGATTTAGATAGATTGCGTGAAAAAATATCAATTGTTTTCCAAGAAAATATTTTATTCTCAGGGACGATTAAATCAAATTTTACCTCAATTAAGAATGATGTAAGCGATAATGAAATTTATGATGTTTTACAAAAAGCACAAATTTATGACTTTGTCATTAATAGTCCAAAACAATTAAATACTCTAGTTAATCAAAAAGGTTCAAATTTTTCAGGTGGACAACGCCAAAGACTAGCAATTGCCAGATCATTAATTAAAAATCCTGATTTATTAATAATGGATGATGCAACTAGTGCATTAGATTTTAAAACAGAACAAAGCATAAAAGAAACAATTAATCAAATTGATAATTGTCTGAAAGTTATTATTTCGCAAAAAATTAGTTCAATTAAAGATTGCGATAACATTATAGTATTAGAAGATGGAATGATTAGCAATTTTGGTAATCATGATGAATTACTAGAATTAAATAAGTTTTATAAGGATATTTATTCATACCAAAATTCAATTATAGAAAGTTTTTAATTATGCATTCAAAATATATTAAACATGATAAAAATTTAGTAAAGCGCATTTTTAAACTTCTGTGATCTAATAATAAGCTAATTTTAATCTTAGGGATCTTTCTATTTTTAGTTGCCTCAATTGGAATGCTTTATAACCAAATTTTTATTGGTAAAGTTATTGTTGATCTTGTTTTAAAAGATTATTTAGACCCAAATGCTATTAGAGATCCAAAAACTTTTGATTGACATTTTTTTACTTTAGTAATTGTTTTGTCAGCATTACTCTTCTTATTTGCAATTATCTTTAAATTCATTGGAACTTGATTTTTAAACTTGGTTACATTTAAAACAACTAAAAAGATTCAAGATCAACTTTACTATAAAATTCAAAAATTGCCAATGGATTATGTCAATAAAGAAATGAAGGGCTCAATCATTGTTGCCTTTACATCGGATATTGAGACTTTAAAAGGATTTTTTAGAGATGTAATTCCCAATATTCTAAATTCAATTTTAACTCTTTCAGTTTCAATTATTATGATGCTAACTTTAAGTTGACAATTAACCTTAATTATGCTTTGTTTCTTAGCCTTAATTATTGTTTCATCATATTTTATTATGAAACATTCTAAAAAAGCTTTTGGAAATGAAAGAAAGCAAAATGCCATTGTAACAGCATTTGTTGAAGAATCTCTTAGCAGCTTTGCCACAACTAAAATTTTTAATAATTCAAACCAAATTATTGAAAAATACCATAAACTAACCAATGAGCACAAAAAAATAAGTCACAAAACTTACCGCTTATCTGGAATGTTATTTCCTGTATCATTTAACATTGGTTTAATTTGTTATGGAACAATTGCTGTTTTTGGATCAATTTTATTTGTTCAAGGTAATTCAGCTGGTCTTGGTTTAACAGTTGGTACTTTAGTTTCTTTTACGCAATTTGCCAAATCATTTGCACATCCTGTGTCAACAATCATGATGCGAGCTAATGATATTTTAAAAGCCATTGAAGGCTCAAAACGTATCTTTGGGATTATAGATCAACAAGATGAAGAAGACCAAGGCGAGATTTATCTCAAAGAAGAAAATGATAAATTTTATTGAGTTAATAAGCAACAAGATAAACTTGCAAGTTATCAAGGTTTAATTGAATTTAAGAATGTTTCCTTTGCATATGAAAATATTGCTACCATAGATAATATTAGTTTTACAGTGCTCCCAGGTCAAAAAATTGCATTAGTTGGTAAAACCGGGGCAGGTAAAACAACAATTGTTAATTTACTTGGTCGCTTTTATGAAGTTAGCAGTGGCGAAATTTTAATTGACAATATTAATATTAAATTAATCAAAAAAAGTTCCTTAAGAAAACTTTTTGGCTTTGTGCTCCAAGACATTCAAATCTTCACAGATACAATTGAAAATAATATAACCTATGGAGCAACTAAACCATTTAATGAATCATTATTACAACAAGCAATTGATAGCTCAAATTTAACAACTCACATAGAAAAAATGCCACAAGGTACAAAATCGTATTTAATAAATCATAATTCAAGTTTATCCCAAGGACAAAAGCAATTAGTTTCTATAGCTAGGGTAAATTATCAAAATCCGCACATTATTATTTTAGATGAAGCTACTTCAAACATCGATTCTTTAACTGAAATAGAAATTCAAAAATCAATGGATAAATTAACTAACAAAACAACAACAATTTCAATAGCCCACCGGCTAAGTACAATAATTAACTCCGATTTAATTTTAGTTATCGATAAAGGTAAAATACTAGAAAAAGGAACACACAGTGAATTATTGCAAATAAATGGTAAATATACGCAAATGATACAAAGCTCACAAACTTAAAAATAATATTTTTATCTTTTTTTAAAAACTCACACTAGTTAGACAGGGAATATTCAAATAAGCAAATTATTTATACTTGTTTAGTCGGCGTGAGTTTTTTACTATTTATCCAGGTATGCTTTTAAATATGAATAATTATATCAATTATATAGGTTTTAATAATCTTCATTTTTTTGTCATCTACTATTTGCAATATTAATTTTTTTATTTAATAATGTAAAAACTACAAAGTTATTGATGCTAGGCACCGCTTCGCGTTTATATTAGTTAATATTATTGTTTATAATATTTAGTATATCTTTTTTATCATAAAAAAAGAGTGCATTAATCAACACCAAACAATTTTGGTGATATCAGAGTAATTTGCATAAATATAAATTTTGCTATCCTATAAAAAAATAAGCATCTTTATTATTTATTAAAATTAATATAAATAATTATATAACCATAAAGCCTAAAATTATCTTATGTTTTAAATAACTATTTATAAAATTTTTAATCTTAATAATAAATTTAATATTTAGATTTATATTTATTTTATGTTAAAATTACTTTATGAAAAAATTAGGAATTATATTAGATGCTTTTTCTTGTTTAACAAAGCAACAAGCACAAGAATTAGGTTACAAATTTTTACCCTTACAAGTAGAAATTGATGGAGTAACATACCTTGATGGTATTGATGATCGCCAAGAGTTATTAGAAAAAATTTCTAAAGCTAATAAAGTTTTAACATCATTGCCAAAACTAGATACAATCGAACAAATATTAAAAGATGCTTCGGAAGAATTTGATGATGTAATTTTTGTGGGAATTTCTTCAAAATTATCAGCAACTGCTAACACAGTTCGCACAATTGGGCAAGAACTAGGTAATATCCACGTTATGGAAAACCATTTAATTGGGGATCAAATAACTAAAACAGTTGATTATTTAAAACATTTATATGAGCAAAAGAATTATACAATTCAACAATTATATGAAGAAATGGTGTGAATTAATGAATCATCTATAACAAATATTGTACCTGAAAATATTGATCACATGATTAAAGGTGGTAGACTATCAAGTTTCAAAAAATTTGTTTTAACTAAAATACCAATGTTGCCTATTTTAAGTTATGAGGAAGACGGTAGTGTTAAACTAGCAAGTTTAAAAAGAAATATTACAAAGGCAATCCAAAAAGTTATTGAGGGCATTGTGGAGTATTGTGAAGAACAATCATCTAAAATTAAAGATAAGAAATTTGTAATTACTTTTATTCATGGTATTAAGAAAGAACTTGTAGATATTGTAATGAATAACAAATACTTTAAAGTTAATCCTCAATCAATCTTCTTAACACCTTCTGTAATTGCTGTTCATACTGGCCCTGAAGCAATAGCATTAAGCGTAATGCCGGAATTAAAATTTGATAATGAATAATCAAATAGATAAAATTGAAAAAGAAAACAACCAAATTCAAGAAATAGAGCAAATTATAAAACATCACCAAGAAAATAGTAATTTAGATAAATATAAAAAAATTAAATTTCATTTAATCTTTTATTTTAGTATTATTTCAATTATTCTATTGTTAATAGTTATTGGTGTTATCTTTTTCTTCTTATACAAATATAATGTCTAAAGCTTCTATGGAGTATATCCTAGAAACTTTTATTAAAAATAACATGGCCTTTAAACTGGGAAATTTTTTTCGGACGGTTTTACCTTCCCCAACCATACCATTTGGCTAAGCCAAACGGAATGCTTTGGGAAGGTTTTTTTTATCTTATTCTTTTATAATTATATCAGTTTATAAATTCTTTGATTTTTTGTGATAATTCAATAAAAGTAAGCCTTTTACAGGTTTGATCAAAATTTGGAAAAATCTCGCTTTTAAGAATTGAAAAGAAATATTCAATTTCACGGTTGTCTAGACTATTGCCAATTCTTGACATTGATATTTTACCTTTTAGCAATTCTATTTTTTTAGTATATTCAACCGACGAATAAGCAGATCCATGGTCAGAATGTAAAATAAAATTTTTTTTGAATTTTGTATTACTGATATTATTCAAAATTAGTTCGGTATCATTTCTAAGTGATAATTCATAGGTCACAAACTTAGTTTTATGGTCGATAATTGCGGATAAATAAATATGATTTTGCTCAATGTCTTTTGGTGCTGGTATGTAGGTCACGTCTGTTGCATATATATTATTGTTGATTGAATTATAATCTCGTTTTACTAAATCAGGCACTTTAACACAAGTATTTTTAGATTCTTTGTTTTTACGTTTTTGTCTAACAAATGTTTTTAAATTAAGTTTTTTCATATAATTCCCAAGGGTTCTAGGATTTATTTGAATATTATATTCTTGGAAAATATATTTAGCAAGCCTCCTTCGTCCATACCTTTCTTTATTTTCGACAAAACTTTTAAAAATTATTTCTTTGTGTTTGACATTTATCTCTTTAGCTTTGTTGTTATCTTTCAATTTCTCATAATATGTGGATCTTGCTATTAAAAAAATTTTTGCCTTGTATTTTGATGAAAGATTTTCAATTTCTTTAATATTTTTAATATCTGCATCAATATTATTTTCATTAAAAATTCGATAGTAGTATTTTATAACTGCATCTTTTTCATCATCTTTAAGAGTATTAATTCATGTATAATCGAGAACTTTCTTTTTCTTTCTCCCAACACCTTTATCTTTCTTGGGTGATTTACCGCTTTGTGATTCTATGTTCATATTTAAATTATACAGTTTTCTTTTCTTTAACATATTTTTCATTGATTCTTTATTTCAGTATGCTTTTCTGATGTCAAAACAGAAATTTTCAAATTCTGCTTTGGTTATTACCAGGTTCAAGTATTTATCGTATAAGTCAAAAATTTTAACTCATTCTTTAGTCTTTAAATGTCTCATAACTACCTCTTTTTCTTTATATTAAAAATATTCGGATTTTGTCCGAATATTTCTTCCCTGTCTACTTAGCCATGTTATTTTAGTTTATTTTTCAATTTTAAAACCTTTTTTCTTTAAAATATTTAAAACAGATTGATTCATTTTATCTTGTACTTTAACTGTAAGGTTAGAAACATTTCATAATGAATCTTCTTTAAGTTCAGTTAATGAGGAAGGCAAGTGAATTTTTCTTAAACTTGTTACACTATTTACAAACCATTGCGGTAATCTAGTAACACCTTCAGGTATAATGATTTCGCTAATATTTTTTAGTTGTGCAAAGGTATGTTCTTTAAAATTGGCATTTTTATGAACCGTAACAGTTGGGCCAATATTATTAGGAACAAAAACTAATCTTTCAAAGTTATTAGTGTATAAAATACCACCATAAGATGCAAACCAATAACTACCTGGTTCTACGTTAATTTTTTCCAAATATGGGTTATTGAATGATTGTTTTCAATCTTGAATTTCACGAACTGTTTTAGGTAAAGTAAATTCTTTATTTGTAAGTTTATTAGGAATAACTAATAATTTAGTCATCTCTTTGTTGTATAAAATACCATCTTTAGCACTAAAATGCTTATTATTAGGATTAACAGTAAATTCAACTACTTCACCAGTTCCGCCAGCATAATCAATTTGCTCGATATGTTCACCAATGTATAATTTTTTGCTTTCTTTTAATGCTTGTGATGAAATACTTGTAACTTTTAAATCATTAATATTATCAGCATGTTTTTGATTTTGATCCGCATTTTTGTTTTTATTACCATTAAGAGCAAAACCACGATAATATTTATATTCAAAGCCATCTTTTACATATGGCGAATTTAAAATTTCAAATGACCTATGGTCTTTAGCAAAATCATCATTTGTCTTAGCGTAGTAACCTTGACCCCAGGTAGCATCAGAATGGAAAAATTCTTTTTTATCTTCGTCAAAAACAATATTTCATTGGTGATATCCATATTTTGATCAGCCGATCACAACTGCACTTTGGACATTTAAAGAATCAAGCATTGCTTTGTATAGGTTGCTAAAACCACCACAAACAACTATTAATTTATTCATAGCTTCAACAGGGTCAATTGAAGCAGTTTGATCTGCACCTTGTGCATATTTTAAATTAGCTGTAAGTCAATCAAAAACCGCTTTTACTTGATCCATTTTTTTATCTTTTCCTTTGGTAATATCTTTTACTTTATCATCAATAATCTTGCGGTTTTTAGAAATTCCGTCTTTTCCAAGTTGCTTGATTAAAGCAGGGTCATTGTCATCATAATACCTTTTGATTTGCTCAGCACTAAGGAATTTTAAATAACTCATAGCTTCTAAATTAATTTTAGCATTTGCAGGTACTTGGTTAGAATAATTTAATGAAAGTAAATCTTCACTTTTTCCTTTACCTTCTTTATGTTGCAAGTCAGATTCAGTATATGAAACCTCTGGTGCTGATTTATACTTACTTTTAGCTTCATTAAAAGATGAAGATAATTTATTATATTGTTGCTTGTATAAATCTTCTGAATTTACTGGGTGATTTGTAACTAAATAATAATTAGTATCATCAATTATTTGATTTAATGAATCTCTGTACAATTCATACTTTAACTCAGACTTTAATTCATCTTTTAAAAATATTTGAACTTCAGTTAATAATTGTTCATATTGTTGTTGGTTTTTATTTTCAGGTTTAGCAGGTTCTTCTTTTTTTGGAGGGTCTTGCTGCGATTTTGAAGGTGGAGGTGTAACAGTATCTGATTTTTTTTCTTCTTGATCTTTAAAACCTGGGTCAGTATTTTTCTCGTTTTCACGTTCCTTTTGTGTTTTTGTAAAGTTCGGGTCACTTACTGGTGGAGGTGTTGGATCAGACTTGCCAGGATTTGACTCAGTCTTTGGTGTTTCAGGGTTCGGATTTGTTTCCTTTGTTCCAATAACTGGTTCTTTAGTCGGATCTTTGGGTGCTGGGGTAGGATCACTAGGTGTGGGTGTCGTTGTTCGATTACCTGCTCCTGGTTCAGGAGCAGGTGCTGTGCAACTAGCAATGGCAAAAAGCGGAGCAGTTGCACCAAAAATAAGAAATTTCTTTAGTTTTTTATGCATAATATTCCTTTCTATATTTATAGAATTTATAAAAAAATGAATTTTTATGTATATATTATATAAGAAAATTATATTTTATTTATTAAATTTAAATTCTTCAGGAATATTATTAAAACCTGTAGGGAATAAATTAGTTTTAGAATCAGGGTATATTTGAGCCATAGCTTGGCGATAGGAGTTAATTTGAAGATTTCCTCCTCCATATATTAAATCATATTGCGGTAAATTATATTCTCCAAATAATCCTTGGTAATTAAATCCTTCTGATCTAAAGGCTGCTAATAAACCAGTACGAGCAGCGGAGTTACCAGAATGGAAAACACCAACAAGCTCATTATTTTGATTTCTAAATGATGTCCCACTAGCTCCACCATATGGAACATATTGCTTAGGTAAATAATTTAACCCATACCCAATTAATTTATCATTGCCTGAGACATAAAAGTCTTTACCAGTATGAGTTGCAGTTAAAAAAGCATCAGTAAGTCCTGGTTTATTAGTAAAAGTACGATAGCCAAGTGAACTAGATAAATAATTACCTAAATCTTTATAACTTTGCTCATATTCATCTTTATGCCAATAAAACTCTGGGTTTGAATTTGTTCAAAGCGAATATATATCCATTCGGGTACGGTAATTTTCACTTTGATTTGCACCTGATCCATCTTCATTTAAAAAGAAATAATCTTCAAATGATAATGGGTACCCAACTGAATATAGTTCGTTCCCTTGGTACTGTTTTTTAGTTTCATTAGTTGAAATTAGTTCGCGGTCAATTTGAGAATAGTCTTGTAAGTATGATTTTTTTAAAAATTTAATATGTTTATCTTTGGTGTTTGCATAATCATTAGTAATTAGTTTTGCAAATTCATCAGGTTTATTCTTGATTTGATCATATTCATAATCTAAATTTGAGCTAGCATTTGTTGAATAATCATAGGCTCAAACATTATCTGAATTAACGTGACTAAAATCAAATTCTAGCACTGCAAAATCCACAAATTCTTCTAAATTTTCATATTTTGCTTTTTGTTCTGGAGTTAAAAAATCAGCAGGTTTTGAAGATAAAAAGTTTTTTCCTTCAAAAACTTTTTTCACCATAGATTGAGCAACACCATTTCTAAAAGTAAATTGTTCAAAATCAATATCAGTGCTTACTGCAGAAAATTGTTTATCTAAATTAGACAGGGAAAAAATATTCGGACAAAATCCGAATATTTTTAATATAAAGAAAAGGAGGTAGTTATGAGACATTTAAAGACTAAGGAATGGGTCAAAATTTTTGACTTATACGATAAATATTTGAACCTGGGAATAACCAAGGCAGAATTTGAAAATTTATGTTTTGATATCAGAAAAGTATACTGAAATAAAGAATCAATGAGAAATATGTTAAAGAAAAGAAAACTGTATAATTTAAATATGAACATAGAATCACAAAGTGGTAAATCACCTAAGAAAGATAAAGGTGTTGGGAGAAAGAAAAAGAAAGTTCTCGATTATACATGAATTGATACTCTTAAAGACGATGAAAAAGATGCAGTTATAAAATACTACTATCGAATTTTTAATGAAAATAATATTGATGCAGATATCTCAAAGATAAAGAAAATCAAGAATCTTTCACATACTAAAAAATCTAAAATGATATGTGTTTCAAGATCTACATATTACGAGAAATTGAAAGATAACAACAAGACTAAAGAACTAAAGGTTAAACACAAAGAAATAATTTTTCAAAGTTTTGTCGAAAATAAAGAAAGGTATGGACGAAGGAGACTTGCTAAATATATTTTCCAAGAATATAATATTCAAATAAATCCTAGAACCCTAGGAAATTATATGAAAAAACTGAATTTGAAAACATTTGTTAGACAAAAACATAAAACTAAAGAATCTAAAAATACTAGTGTTAAAGTACCTGATTTAGTAAAAAGAGATTATAATTCAAGCAACAATAATATATATGCAACAGACGTGACCTATATACCAGCACCAAAAGATATTGAACAGAATCATATTTATTTATCTGCAATTATTGATCATAAAACTAAGTTTGTGACCTATGAATTATCACTTAGAAATGATACTGAACTAATTTTGAATAATATCACCAATACAAAATTCAAAAATAATTTTATTTTACATTCTGACCATGGATCTACTTATTCTTCGCTTGAATATACTAAAAAAATAAAATCACTAAAAGGTAAAATATCAATGTCAAGAATTGGTAATAGTCTTGACAATCGTGAAATTGAGTATTTCTTTTCAATTCTTAAAAGTGAAATTTTCCCAAATTTTGTTCAAACCTGTAAAAGACTTACTTTTATTGAATTATCACAAAAAATCAAAGAATTTATAAACTGATATAATTATAAAAGAATAAGATAAAAAAAACCTTCCCAAAGCATTCCGTTTGGCTTAGCCAAATGGTATGGTTGGGGAAGGTAAAACCGTCCGAAAAAAATTTCCCAGTTTAAAATTAATATTATTTTTTAATTTAGCAATGCTTACATTCCGAGTTTGGCTCGTAAAATTATCTGCAACGTGTAAGTTAGTTCCAAAATATCATTTAGTTGGATATTTCCCATCCTCAGAAATTTGATAATCTAAAATCCACATTGTTCCAGCAGAAGATTGAGTTGATCCTTCCACTGGATTAGTAAATTGTACGCTATAAGTCTGCATTGCTGCCGTTTTATAATATTCATTAACTAAAGTTCGTGCAAGGCCACTATATCTCCATTGGAAACGCCCAATTGAATCCGCACGTTCAGGTCCTTTTTCAATTTCACCGCCTGCTTGCATTGCCAGACCTAAAAATTCTCCATTAGTGTCATATTTTGGTAATGTAAAACCTTTAATATAAGAAGATTGATATGTATCTAAACCTAATTCTTTAGCTTTTTTATCAAAATTATTTATTGCTTCTTTGTTAGAAGCAATATTTAAATCTAAGCGGTAATCAAGGGGCGAAATTCCTTTAAATTGTAAATGTGCCATCAAACTATTTAAATATAACACATTATCCATTTCATAACGTTGTTGATGGTTTAAATGTTTATATAAAACATAATCATGGTTTAAATGTTCATGGTTTTGAGGATCGTTTTTATCATATGCATTATTTTTTTTACCATCAATTGGGTTAAATTTAAGACCAGTAATAAGTTTAGATCTTGTAAATACCTCACTTGGATTTGTTTTATTTGTAAAAGTAATAATTAAATTTAAAGCTCCTAGTCAATCAGAAATATTTTGGCCTTTTTGGTCTACAAAATAATCAAATTTTGTAACATTGTAATTATATAAATTGGCATTTTGACCTTTAACATTAATTTCCAAATCCGCTAGTTTTAAATCAGTTGGATAAATATCTTCAAGTTTCTTTGAATCATTAGAATGTTTTGTAATTTCAAAGTCAACATAACCTAGTTTGTCAGTTTTAAATTCTATGGGCTGCGCTATTTGCTCAGAATGATATTTAACAGTAGTATCTTCATAAAATAACTGAGCTTTAGTTAAAGAACTGAGTGAGTTAGGCACTTCAAAACTTCCGGCATATACTCCATATGAAACTGATCCATTAACTAAGTCAACTTTAACAGTATCATTAAGTAAAATATGGAATTTATCACGTTTTAAATCTTTTTGGTTTTGGGCATGGAATCAAAAATCCACTTGACGAGAATAAGGATCAAGTTGCACTAAATTAAAATGGTTTAAACTTTTAGTGCTAGTAACTTCTGGCGATTTTTGGGTGGTATTATTACCAGGATTTTTTGGTTGACTATCATTATTATTGCCTGGATCATTTACAGCTGGTGGCAGTGGGGCAGGATCAGGTTCTGGGTTTGGTTTTTCTGGGTCTTTTTGTGTTGGATTACATGCACTAAGAAAGAACAAAGGACTTATAAGTGATGAAACACTAATAAGTCCCTGTAATATTTTTCTTTTTCTCATTATTTAAAATTAACTATATTACATTGATGATTCAAGTTCTTCATCAGTAGGAATAGTTAAGTTTGATCCAACATATTGGAAAATTTCAGGACTTTGTTTCAAGTATTTTCCTTCAAGAATTCTGATAACAGAGTCAACTGTTTCGTTAAGTGGCACAAAAACCCCTGGTGATTTAGTAAAGTGTTCAGTCATGAAGAAGTTTTGTGTAAAGAAGTTTTCAAGTTGTAAAGCTTTTTTAACTGTGTTTTTACTTTCATCATCCAGTTCATCAAAACCTAAAATTAAAATAACGTCTTCTAAATCCTTGTAAGCTTTTAAAATCCTCTTAGCCTCAATAATTGCATCAAAGTGCTTTTTACCTAATAATTCAGCAGTAACTGAGTTGGATTGACTAGCTAATGGATCAAAAGCAGGGAAAATATTTTTAGCAGATTGCGCACGTGATAAAACTAAGTTCCCATCTAAGTGGTTAAATACGGCAACTGCTGATGGATCTGACAAGTCATCCATTGGTAAAAACATTGTTTGGAATGAGGTAATTGATCCATTTTCATTTTTAAATAAACGATCTTCAACTGCCGCAACATCACTTTCCAAAGTAGATTGATATCCACCAACTGATGGACGTTTTCCTAAGGTAGCACTTGTTTCATTTTCAGCTTGTAAGAAACGGTAAATATTATCAACGAATAAAAGCACATCTTGGTTATGTTGATCTCTTAAGTATTCAGCAGCTGTTACTCCAATTGGCACAATTGACATACGAGCACCAGGTGATTCATTCATCTTAGAAATATACATAACTGATTTGTCCATTAGGTTTGAAGATTTAAGCTCATTGTATAACTCAATTGCTTCTCTTGAACGCTCACCAGAACCAATGAAAATGTTTGATGTATTAGGTGATTGACGGTTGATGTTGAAAATCATTTCCTTCATTAAAACAGTTTTACCAACACCAGCTCCACCAAAAATACCGATTTTGTATCCTTTGACAATTGGAATAAAGAAGTCAATTGCTTTAATACCAGTTTCAATAAATTCAAATTCACGAGTAAGGAAACGAGTGTTATTGATAGTTGAATTCATTTCAACTTTAAGTGGAAGGTATTCTTGTGGTAATAATGCTTCACCTCTAAATGAGTAAATGTTATTAAGCGAGTCTTTACCAACTGGAACCATAAAGCTATGTCCAAGGTTTGTAACAACATCGCTAATTGAAATTTCTTGTGAACTATAAATTACAATAGCTCTAACAGTAGTATCATTAAGCACTCTTTTTACTAATAAATAAGTTGCACCATTATGTAAAGTTAATAAATGGTTTACTTTTGGTAAGTGATCTTTAGAAAATTCTATTTCAAGAACGTCTGACCATAAACTTAAAATTTTTCCATTCATTATTTATCTCCTAATTTCATTGCTAATTCTTCAAGGTAACTTTCTTCAAAGTCAACAAATTCATGGTCAATGGTTATATCTCAATTATAACCATTATATTTAGCATATTGTTTTAAAGCTGATGCAAAGAAAGTTCTTACTAAGGCATCATCATAAACTTCAGTATCATTAATAATCTTATTATATGCATTTTGTGCTTGATCATTAGTTTGAATTAATAAATCAATAAATTGCAAGGCCCTTTCTTGGTCTTTAATTCCGTTAAATAATCCCCATGAGATTAATTTAGAAGTAAGTAAAACTGTTTTTTTAGAATAAATTGCAAAGCCTTTTTGATTAAATAATTTTTCAATTAACTTACCTTTGTTTAATAGTTCAGTAGTTTCTTTGTTAAATTCGTAATCTAACATTGAAAGTTTTAAGTGACGTTTGTATTTTCTGTATGCTTTACCAACTTCGGCAGCTACTTTAGTAACACTACGGCTTTGCACGCTTGATCCAGTACGCGAAACAGATAGATCAATGTTAATAGCTGGCAAGATTCCTTGTGAAAATAAATCGGCACTAGTTACAATTTGACCATCAGTAATTGAAATGATGTTAGATGATACTAATGAGGTAATATCTCCATCAATAGTTTGTAAAATTGGCAAGGCAGTAATAGTTTTTCTATTTTCAAAACTTCCTGAACGCTCTAATAATTGAGAGTGTGAGAAGAATGTATCCCCTGGCATAGCTTCTTTACCAACTGGACGGTCAGTTAAAAGTGCAATTTCACGAATAATGTTTGCATGTTTTGTTAAATCATCAAAGACAACCAAAACATCATGTTCGTATGATAAGTTTTCAGCATGTGCCATTCCTATGTATGGTGCAAGGTATTGTTCAAAAGCACTTGTTGAAGGCGCATCGATAATAATTGTATTTTGCATTGCTCCATATTCACTTAAAGTACGGTAAATTCTTGAAATTGCTTCACGTTTTTGGCCAACTGCGACATAAATTGATTTAACTCCTTCCTTAGCTTGGTTAATAATTGTGTTAATAGCAATATGTGTTTTACCAGTTTGACGATCACCAATAATTAATTCACGTTGTCCTTTACCAATTGGTATAAGTAAGTCAACTGATACAATACCAGTAAATAACTGATCTTTAAGTGTTTTAACTGACATTAAGTCGTGGGCTAGTTCAAAAACTTTAGCTCCTGTTGGTTGTGTATATAAATAGTTTTTCTCAGGTGTTGGAAGTACTTTGTTTCCAAAAATGTCAATAACATTTCCAAATAAATCACTTGGTGTATCAACTCTAGCATCATCATTTTCTAACACAATTTCAGCACCAATTTTAAGTTGAGCTTCCTTTGTATTAGCTAATAAAAAGGCTTTGTTTGCTGTCGCATTTATTAACATTAATTTAACATCAGTATTATCTAATAAATGATAAAACTGTCTTTGTTTATATGGGAATTCCCCGGTAACTTCTACTATATAATCAAATATAGATGTAATTGTTGGATTTTTATTCATTTTTCCTCCTATAATCCTAAAATATGTAAGACAATACCTACAATAATTGCAACAACAAATGATGTTGCTAATAAAATTGATAATTTTCTATATTGTTTTCAACGGTCTGTTGTAAATGCTTTTATAAGCATAAATGTGTTTGCGATGCTTGCTATAAGTCCCATAACTCAAAGCGAAATTCCAAATCCCATAATTATGCTACCATTAGTCTTAACTTCTTGGTTATTACGTTTAATAATCTCTTTATATGCAGCTTGTTGCTCATCTTCAGCAGGGTTAGGTGCTGGTTCTTGAGATTGAATGTTTTCTTGGGCATTAGCACCAGCTGGAATATTTGGTTGAGTAGGTTGGCTTTGCGATGTTTGAGTTTGAGTTTCACCAATTACTTTTTGTAATAGCAATAATTCTTCAGAAACTATTTTAATATTTTTAATGAATCTTTCATACCATTTTGTAACATTAAATGTTGAAAGATCAGTTGATTTTCTAAGTTTATAAATTTTGGTTTCTAAGTTAGAATAAAAGGTGTTGATATGTTTAATGTCAATTCCTTTTTCTTTTAGTTGACCTTCTATTTTATCGTTACGAGTAATCCGATTTTTTAATAACTCTTTTTTACGGTTTAAAGCATTAACTAATGAATAATAGTAAGGTAAGTTATTAATTTGTGAAGTTTTTATTGAAGCTAAGGTTAACTCGGTTAAGTTATCTTCAAAACCAGAACTATTTAAAACTGTCTTAGAAACTTCAATTAAGGAAATATCATTTGCATATGCATTTTGTACAGCTTCATAATTTTTAATAAATGATGCAGTGTTAATTAATTGCACACCACTATTAACAATTTGAAATAAAGCATCAGATAGTTGATTACTTTCAAGATTTGTATAGTTTATTTTTTCATCAATTCCTAATGACTTATATAAGTCTGTAAATAATTTTGAAATTGTTTGGTAAGTTAATTCGGTTAAAGCCGCAGTTTTTTTATTATTATGAACTTTTACTTCTGCAGTATAAGTTCTATTCTTATCAACTTCAACTGTATCGCTAAGTTTTACTTCAGCAATATATTTATCACCTTCTTTTTTAACACTTTGTACAGTATATTTATATCTAGTGTTAACAGGGTTTTTAAAGAAGAAAATTTCGTTATTAGAAGCAAATTTTTCAGCTATGTCACTATCATCCATCTGATGCCATTTAAGTTCAGGAGACAAAGGCGGAATCCCTTGTGAGATCTCTTGAGTTTTAACTGGATCTGTTGGTTTATCTTGATCTGGATTATCAGGATTATCTGGATCAGGTGGTTGTTGCTGTTGCTGTTGTTCTTGCTCTTCTTTTGTTAATTCAATATTTTTTTCTAAGTCAAACTTAGAAATTCTAGGTTTAAATTTAGAAACAATATATTCATCTCATGAATTATAACCTTGTGGTGGTTTAATATCATATCTATTATCTTTTGGATCTTCGTTAAGTGATAAAAAATAATCTTTATCAATTTCTAGGGCATCTTCTTCTTTATAAATTAATTTATTAAATTCTTCTAATAAACTTTTCCCATATTTCCCAAGAGATTCTTCTAATTTTTTCTTATCTCATGAGTTAACTTGATCTTTACCACCATCAGGTACTTGAAAAGTTGTTCCTTCACCTAATGGAGTTTTATAGTCAGTTGGGTTAGTTGATCCAACTCAAACCCCATTAAAATCTTCATTGTTATATTTAATATTTGAGATATCAACGTTACGCTGGGTTCCAGCCACTAATGGGAAGATAATATTTAAATCCTTAGCCGAAGGATTTGCAATAATTTCATCCTTATTCTTTTTGAAAAAGTTTGAAAGAATGTTTAAGTAAGTAATTTTACTTAATTTCTTTTGAAAATCTGTTTCTTGAGTATTAATTTTTTGTTTTTGGTCGTCAACTCATGAAATAAAGTTGTTAACCGCGTTAGTAACCATTTCTTTAGTTGCATTTTCAGCAATTTCTTTAAATGAGTCGAAGTCTTCAGCATTTTTTGGTGGGGTTTGTGGAGCTTGTGTGCCTCCAGGGTTTTGTTGCTCTCCCCCAGTTCCTTGGTTAGGATTTTGGCCTTCACCTGGAGTTTGTGAAACTAAAGCTAAAGGTGCAAGTAAAGTTGGCGAAAGGGCTAATAAGTTAAACAGTTTTTTGAATTTTTTATTCATGGTTATTAACCTCCTCTAAATTCAATAACTTACTCATTGATAGTTTAAAGATTTCGTATTCTAAAAATTCTAATTCGAGTACTTCTTCGATTGATCAACCAATAAATTGGTTTGAAACTAAATCTGATACTCGTTGTTTTTTAGTAAACAAATCATTATTTAAAGCAATTTTTTGGTTTGTTTTTTTGTAAAAGTTAGGTTTTGAAAATGTTTTAATATTCATCATATTATCTTGTGTAAGAAAACTCACATTCTCTAAGAACATAAAAAACGTATTTTGCACTGTATTATTAACAAATTTTAATAAAAGTCTTGGGTAAGAACCAATTGAATTATCACCTAGTTTAACTCATGTGTCTTCATCATTACTATTAATAAAAACATCATAATCATAAATGTTATCTTTCTTTTTATTGTTTAAGAAAGTAATTGAAATTTGTTTAAATGCCATTATTTGCCACCCTCTTCAAAAATAGTACGTTTTTTCTTGGTTAAGAAAGTTATTTCTTCAATTTGCTTTTCTTGTTTTACACGATTAATACGTTTAGTTAATAACAATAATTCATCATCAAGTTGTTTAATTTTTTTGTCAATTGTAACTAGATTGTTTTTAGCTGCATAAAATGATGATTCAGTAATAAGTGAGTTAATAGCATTTTCTAAGAAAATTGAAATTTGTGACTCAATAAAGTTTTCAATATTAGGATAAATTTCCGCAAATGATAAGAATTGTGAGTTTTTATCTACTACAGACTCGGTATGTAATAATTTTGCTACGTCGAATGCTTCAAGCGGCAAAACTGTAAATACGTCTTTAAAGTTTTTGTTTGAGTTAAGTACAAAGTTTACTTTTGTATAGTTATTTTCGATAAATAGTATTTTAATTGTTTTAGTTAATAAAGTAGTTAAGTTCTTAAATAATGTATTTTCAAAATGTAATAATTGATTAAATTTATGTAGCTGCGCAAATGATTTTGCACGTTCTCCAATAGTAATTAAATCAATTTCAGCCTTTTTAGCTCTTGCTAAAATTTCATTTTCATATCTTGTATATGATTCAGTACCATATTTTTGTTCTTCAGTAATATAAACATAGAGTTCTCTTGTTTTATGAAAAAGAAATTTATGAGTTGTAGGTTTCGAATCAGTTATAAAGTTATTTGAGATAGTATACTTAGATTTTAAAAACTTTAGTAAATTAGAGTTAAGCAAAGCACTATCTAAGTAAAATGATAATTTTTTTGTTAAATTAAGGATGTTAATTAACAAAATATTTTTATCATTATTTACTTTTAATTTTATATTTTCTAGGTTCTGTTTCTTTTGGACTAGTTCCTTTATGTGCATTATTCAACTTTTGAGGTTACTTCTTGGTTAAAAAATAGTTTTAATGAATCAGGACCTTGAAAAATAAGTGTGTTAGGAATAAGCTCTAAATAAAAACCTCTTGAGATTAATTCGCTAATTTCTGTATTAAATGCTGTTAAAAGATTATTAATAGCATAATCTTCCTCATCAGAAACAAAATTAATCACATGATTATCTGAAAGGATTTCACCACTAGCAATTAGTGGAACCATTGTAACTTTTGAATATTTTAAATTTAAGTTAAACATAATTGTGAAATCCTTAAATTGAATATTGTGTCGCTCTCTAACAGCTTTTTCTAATCTATGTTTGATTGTTTTAAATTCAGGCGATTTAAACCCTAAATTATTTAACAATAATGGTTTGCTAATTATGGTCTCAAAAGATAAAATCTTAGAAGCATTTTGTTCATAAACGGTTTTATATTGTTTGTATAAATCAAAAAGACCTTCTTCATTGATTTTTGGTGTTTTTTTAAATAATGTTGTTTTTCTCATATGCTAGTTTCCCTTCTTTAAACTAAATCTTTTTTCTTTAAATATTCTTAAGGTTACAAGAGTTTCTAACTGTAATGCTTGTACTACAAATAATGTAAATATTGAAGCCGCATATACAATAACGATAATTTTAATTACTGAAATTGGGGTTGGCACTGAAACCAAAACATAATTGTTATTAATTAATAATTGGTGGTTTAAACCTAAGATTAATAATAAAATAATTTTGAATGAAAAGATCATTACTAACATGATAAATGTTAACTTGTTAATAAATTTATTTACTAGTATGTAGTGCGTAAATGTGGAAATTGATAAAAGACTAATTACTAATAAATTAATAATCATAAAATTAGAATTTTCAAATTGAATTACAGATACCATAAATGGTAATCAAATTAATAATTGTGCTATTGAAAATCTAATAATTAAATTTGATGGGTTTTTTGTCTTAGTGTATTTTAAGTATGAAACTAAGAAATATAATCCAGTTGCTAGAATTGCTAATAGGATAATAATCCCATTGTTAAAGTTATAAGTGGCTTCGGCACCTAAAATCGCAAATTTAGCAGGATCTTGTAGTAAAAGTGTTGCTAATCACACTGTAACTAATAAAGCAAATACAAGTGCAATTAAGAAAGAATCTTTATCTTGATGTTTGTAAATATTCTTTTCTGATAATTTTTGTAGTTTAATTACGTTTGCTCCGATGATTAAGAATATTACGAAAATAAATGAAGCAGCAATAATAGCTAAATTACTAAAACTTTTAATATTGAATAATTGATCAACAAAGTTTCAATATTTTTGTTCATTTCCAGTTGTATTTCTAAATAATCTTGCCCCATCTGCTTTTGAATATGAAACTCAAAGTAACACGTTAAATAACACAAAAGTAGTTAATACAACTTGGGAAATAACCTGAATAATTAAAGGTCAAGTAGACTTATATAAAACAGGGTCTGACTTTCTTTTAATTAAAAAGTTATATATTTCAAAAGCAACGTTAATGAATAATAAGGGAATTAAAATATAAATTAATTCTAAGTATTGATATGCTCTAAATTTTACTTCTGCACCATTATCATTTTTGGTTAAAATAAATGTGTAAAATAAAATTAATGAAACAAGTGATAACAAAAAGTATAAAACATAGAATATTGAATAATGTTTTAATTTTTCTTTTTGCGTATTAATATTTGAGTAATTTTTGAAAATACTAAATAAAAATACAAACATTAAAATACTAAACCTTATTAAGACAACGGCATTATTTTCTTGCTTTGTAATTGTTTCAAATGAAATAAAATCTTGCAAGTTTGCACTAGTGCTGTTAACTTTAATTAAAGTTGCTGGGAATAATGATTTGTCAAGTGTTAAAAATAGCGACAAAGCTCCAGCGAAAAAGAAAAGAATTAAGATAATTTTATAAATAAAAATTCATTGGTTCTTCGATTTAGAACTAATTTTAGAATTATAATTAACATAAATTCTTTTCTTCTCAAATAATTCATTTGTCATTGAATTTACCTCCTATATATTATTACGTATTTAATTATATCTTATATTGTTAAATTCTGTATGCATAAATCTACAAACATAATATATTTCCATGCCTTGAATACAGCCTTAAAAAATATTTTTAGCTGTTTTTTTTTTTTTTTAGGAACTAAGTTGTTATAAAGGGGCTAAATCCACCTTTAAAATCACTAAAAAATCCTAGCCAAACTAGGATTTTAATGATGATATAAAATTGCTTTTTGTTTCATGTGTTTAAGTTTTTGTTTGTATTTATAATATGAATAATAGCGAATTAAAGAGCCCGAAATTAAGAATGCAAGGTATCCAAAAATAGTAAAGATCACTTCACTAGTTAAACTAGCACCAAAAATATCTGGTACAAAAAATGTAATTAACAAAAATGATGCTCACATAATTCCAGCAACATATGCAATTTTCTCTCAAATCGGTATTCTTGTAATTTTTTTCTTCTTTTCCAAGATAAAGGCGACAATAAAGGTCATGATATCTTCAAGTAATAAAGCAATTGAACTCATGTTAATTACAGCATCAAAATAATTGCCTTGTTTTTCTTTGGGGGCTAGTAATACAATTAAACATAAAACAACCATTGATACAAGTGTATAAAAGGCAACAAAAATAATTGCTTTTTTGTATTCGTTATTTTTGTTCTTTAATGCTAAAGATTCAACGATTAAATTATCTTGAGCCAGTGGCACTAATTTTCGTGCACTTGAAACAGTTTGAGTTATTTTATAACCAATATCTCCAGATATAAAACCAACCACAAAGATGATTAAACCAAAAATTCCTAAAGATAAATTATAGTATTCATGAAACTTTTTATCAATAAATGCTTCGCGTAGTCCTAGCATTACAGAATAAGCAATCATGTAAAAAACAAAAACTAACCCGATTGCACTAAGTAAAATTACTCTAAAATTTTTAAAATGCACATCCTTGGTCATAGCAGCCATGTCTTCAATTCCCGCAAAAGCAAAGATAAACAGTAGAGTACTAGAAAAAATAAGTTTGGTGCTGATATTTTTAGAACGCACAAAACTTTCATGGTAACCTAGATTTGTAATTTGGGTAATCAGTAAAATTAGCCCAAGTCCAAGAACTAACCATTTTAAAATTGAACTTGCTAAAATTACCTTTTTACTAAGTTTTAAACCAAAAGTAGAAATAATAATTAAAATCCCAAATAATAATACCGCTAAAGACCTAATAATTCAAATAATTATGATTAGGTTAGGTGTATTTGGGCTAAGAATATCTTCAATAATTCTTGATAAAAGCAAGGGTGAAATTGAAGATAAAATTGGTGATTGAATAAATTGGTTTCAACCAATAAAGAAAATAAAATTACGTTTAAAAGAACGATTAAATCTTTGATGTATTGATAATTTTGAATTTTTCTTCATTGAGTAAGTGTGATTTGTTATATCATCATCTATATTTCTGGCAAAGGCATATGATCCTCCGTAATGATCGCTATATACGTTGGATAGACGGGAAAATACTAAGGATGTTCCCAAAACAGTCAATAAAGATAATACAATAACAAGATAACCCCAATAACCAAGATTTAAAACACTGGTTATTGTGGTTATAAAACCTAAACCAACGATGAAGTTGATTGTAAAAAGTGTAAATGTTTTGGCAGTAAAGTGCTTGCCCATACTATTCTTTAATTACTTTTAATGGTTTTTTCTTGTTGAAAATTACGTTGTATATTTCTTCGTAATTTTTAACAGGAATGTATGTTAATGTATTTTTTATTTCAGCTGGTATATCCCTTAAATTATTAATATTACCATATGGGATAAATACTTTTTGAATATTTTTTTGGTTTGCTGCAAAAGATTTTTCTTTTAATCCACCAATATCTAAAACTTTACCACGTAGGGTGATTTCGCCAGTCATTCCATAAATTGGTGGAACTGGGAATTTTTTCAATGCAGAAATTAAGGCAGTTGTAAATGTTACACCTGCACTAGGCCCATCTTTAGGAACGGCGCCTTCAGGAACGTGAATGTGAATTGTATGTTTGTCAAAATCAAATCCACTAATACCAAATTTTTCAACATTAGAACGAACATATGAGACAGAAATTTGAGCAGATTCCTTCATAACTTCTTTTAATGATCCAGTGATTTTTATCTCTTCTTTTCCAGGGAAAATATTAACTTCGATCTGCAATGATGAACCACCAGTTGAAGTATAGGCAAGACCATTAACGGTTCCTGGTTTTTCTTCTTCAATTTCTTTATTTTTCTTGTAAAGAGCCACTCCTAATAAGTCTTCTAAGTCTTCAATTTCAACAGCATGATGTTTTGGCCAATCTTTTTGTTTAGTTTCTAACAATTTAACTGTTAATTTACGTGCGATTTTATCTAAAATACGTTTTAATCCCCGTACACCGGCTTCAGAAGTATAATGTTGAATAATATATTTAAGTGTTTCATCACTTAGTTGCAAGTAATCTTCAGGTAAAGCAACTTGTTGCATCGCTTTAGAAAGTAAATGTTTTCGAGCAATATGAATTTTTTCCGTTAAAGTGTAAGATGAAAGTTCAATAATTTCAACACGGTCAATTAAGGCGTGCGGAATACTTTCATAATAATTTGCCGTTGCTATAAAGATTGCTTTAGATAAATCATATTCATGTTCAAGATAATGATCTTGGAATTTAGAGTTTTGTTCTGGATCTAAAACTTCCAGCATTGCACTAGCTGGATCTCCTTTATTAGTTGATGCCATCTTATCAATTTCATCAAGTAAAATAACAGGGTTTGAAACTTCTGCTTTTAAAATACCTTTAATAATTTTTCCAGGCATCGCACCAACATATGTGCGACGATGACCCCTAATTTCACTCTCATCATGGACTCCTCCTAAAGAAATTTTTACAAATTTACGTTGCAATGATTCAGCAATTGCTTTAGAAAGAGAAGTTTTTCCAGTACCAGGAGGACCAACTAAACAAATAATCGGAACATTATTGAATTCTTGAACTTTTTTATTATCTTCTTTAAATAAGTTTAAATCTACTTCTAGTTGATTATCGAGTTTGAGTTTTTTAGCAGATTTTCTCTCATTATTTTTTTGGTTAATAATAACTGCAATATATTCAACAATTCTTTCTTTAACTTTATCTAATCCATAGTGATATTTTTCTAAAACTGCGCGGGCATGTTTAATATCTAAAAATTCTTTTTGTGTTTTTCTTCAAGGTAATTTTTTTAATGTGGAAACAAAAGTTTTTGAAATTGAAGCTTCTGGTGAAGCTGGCATCATTTCGCTTGAACGCTTATTTTCTTCTGTAATTAATTTTTTAACTGAATCAGGATAAATTTGTGCTTTAGTTTTATCGCGCAAGTCATTTGCATATTCATCTTCCACAATTGGAACATTAATATTTGCTAGCTCTTCTTGTAAAATTTTAACCTTTTCACGAATTATGAATTCCTTATGTTGATTAGATACTTTTTTATTCATATTTTCTTGAACTTGTTTTGAAATTCCGGCAGATAACCCTAAAAATTCACTAATACGGCGTAAAATTTCTTGTAATTCTGATATTGAAAATTCATGATACATTGTTCCACGATCAAAATAATCATTATTTAAATATGAAATAGCACTTAATAAAAATTCTTTAGTACTTTCAAAACCATGTTTTTTAAAGTTATATTCAGTATATTTACCAACTAATTCTTCAAGGTAGTTAATTGAAGCATATTGATCAGAAAGAGGTTGATTAATAAAGAAAATTTCTTCAAAAGTTTTGCTATTATCAGCATCTCTTTCAATAGGATTTTGTAATGATCTAAAAATGTCATAATATCTCATTAGATCATTTTCGTTTTGAGATGCATTTAGATCAGTAAATAAGTCTAAATCATCACGTTCACCAATTACACCAAATGAAATTTGACCTAGATCATATTTTTGTGCAATTTCTTCATATTGGATTTGTGGATAAAACTTATATGGAGCCTTTGGATCGCTTTCTTCGTATACAATTAAACCAATATCATCTACATCAAAATAACTTCTTGATTTAAAAATTATTTTATGTCATTTGCCATTTGGGGTGTTTACTTCAACAATACGTAAAAATGTTGCTAAAATAGCACGCGAATCAATGGTATTTTTTTCATCATGATAGACGACAACAAAACTATCACCTTTTTTAAATCTTTTAAAAGCAAGGTGATCAGCATTATTAAAAAATTCTTGCTCTATAATTGCACCAGGTACACAAGCTTTCTTTTTATCTAAGATTAAGGCACTTAATGTTAATTTATTTTCTTTCATATTTCTCCCATAATTCTGATTTTAATAAATATTTTTTTTCGGAAATTAAAATTTAATTAAGTTCCAAAAAATCAATATACTATTATAATATTAAAAGTTATTTTTTATTAAAAACAACTTTTCAAATAATTTTAAATAAAAATTTTTATATTTCATTATTATACATTAAAATATTAAAGATCTAATTAATAAATAATTAAATATAAAATCAATTACAAAAACCGTAAAAAGTATACTTTATATTTAATTTTATATATTAAAATTTCCAAAAAAGGAGTAAAATGAGTAAAATTAGTAAATATAATAATTTTCAAGTAAGTTATGACCACGAAATTGCATTAAAGTACTTAAAGAAAATTCAAAGCTTCTTAAAGTGTCGATTGCTAAAGGCAAATGCAAAGGGATTTGTAGTTGGAATTAGTGGCGGAGTTGATTCTTCATTAGTTTATGCAATTGCGAAATCAATTATGCCTAAATCCACCCTTGGTGTTGTTATGCCAATTAATAATATGAATCAAAGTGATTTAGATCATATTAAATTATTAGAAAAAAACTTTAACGATACTTTTCAAAGAGTTGACTTAAGCAAAACTTTTGAATCTTTATCAAACCAACTAAATTTAAAAAATGATTTAGCGATTGCTAACATCAAACCAAGGCTAAGAATGACTACATTATATGCCCTAGCCCAAGAACATAATTATTTAGTTTTAGGAACTGATAATGCTGATGAAGTTTTTATAGGTTACTTTACCAAATTTGGCGACGGCGGGGCCGATTTATTACCAATTTCAAAACTTACCAAAGGAGAAGTTAGATTTTTGGCAAGTTTGTTAAATGTTCCAAACCAAATTATCAACAAAACACCAAGTGCCGGACTATGAGAAGGTCAAAGTGATGAACTTGAACTAGGTTTTAGTTATAATCATTTAGATTTTTATTTAAATCATTATAATAATAGAGAAAAATTAGTAGAATTTTTAGATAGAGAAACTATCGATAAAATAGAATATAAACATAAAATAACACAACATAAACGTGATAAAATATATACAGTTAGAAATATAAAATAGGAGAAAATTATGGCAGGACATTCACATTCAGCAAATATTGCACACCGTAAGGGAGCACAAGATGCAGCAAGAGGAAAAATATTCCAAAAACTTTCAAAAGAAATTTTTGTAGCAGCATCTCTTGGGCCAGACCCAGATATGAACCCAGCTTTAAAATTAGCAATTACTAAAGCTAAAGCAAAAAATATGCCAAAAGATAATATTGAAAGGGCTATTGCGAAGGCTAAAGGTTCTAAAAATTCAGAAACGTATACTGAATTATTATTCAATGCTACAGTAAGTGGTGGAGCAACTTTTATCGTTGTTGCTTTAAGTGATAATGTAAATCGTGTTAAATCAAATATTCAGGCATATTTCAACAAACAAAATGCAACTTTAGGAAAGACTGGGCAATTGCCATTTGCTTTTGATAAAAGAGGCGTTATTGAATTTGAAAAACAAGATTATTCAAATGATGAAGTAACTTTTGTTGCCTTAGAAAATAATGCACAAGATGTACAAGAGACTGATGCTTCATTTATCTTAACTTGCTCACCCGAAAACTTCAGTAATTTAAAAAATGCCGTTGAAGCAGCTTTAAGTGTTGAAAACTTCACCCAATGTGAAGTAACATATATTCCAAATATGTATGTTGAATACGATTCAGAAAAAGAGAAAAAATTGCTTGAATTTGTTGATAAACTTAAAGATGATGACGATGTTCAAGAAGTGTATCATAATATTGAAATTAAACATAACTTATAATGCGTTGAATCGAAACTTTATATAACTCTTTATCAAATAACTTAAATAATGAAATAATAGCAAAACTCCTGTTAATTTTAATATTTTTAGCAGCAATGCTTCTAATACCAATTTTAATTTCATTATTCTTACCTTTTTTAAATAAATATTTATCGAAAAAATCATTTAGTATTTATGTATATGCTTTTTCGACAGGTTTTTTTATTGTCCTAGCAACCTTTGGGTTTTTACGTGAAGCCCTTGAAAATTCATATTTATTTGTATCTAAAACATTTGGACGTGACTATAGTAAAAGCACATTATATGGATATAATATTTTGTTTGTGGTTGTCGGTTTAATAATTGGCCTTGCATTTGCTTTTTTTATTAAATTTGTTTTATCATATCAATTTAACAAAAAACTTTTGACACATAAATCGCTTAGTGTTTTTGTTCATGATCATAGTGATGATCATGAACATCATCAGCACATTCATGAAGATTATATTTTCAATTCTCAAGATAAAATAGACATTGCCAATTCGACAATATTTAAAAAAACAGAGGCAAAACTAAAAATTATCGCTTTATTATTACTTTTAACTCACCGAATCCCCGAAGGTTTGTTATTAGGTTACAACCTCAGTTTATTTACCCCAAATGAAATTGGTGAAGTTAACTATTCAATTACATTTGCTTACTTTTTTTCATTAATTATTCATTTAATACCTGAAGAAATTGTTTTTTATATAAGGTTAAAAGAATCTGGCTATACACCTATTAAAGCACTATTATTATCATTCTTAGGTTTGTTTTTATTTTTACCTTTTATGGTAATAGGCATGTTTGCAGGTGGCTCAATTGATTACTCTGGTAAAGCAATGTTATATGCAGGAGTTGGCGGAATATTTATTTTCACATCATTAGTGGAATTTTTTCCCGAATTTTACCACCAACATTTTAGTAAACATAAATGATTAATTACATTGGCAATTTTATTTTTAGGAGTGATTATTGCTACCTTAATCCTTTCTTTTCACGAACACAAATAAAAGATCATTAAGATCTTTTTTTACACAAAAGAAAGCCATAAAAGTTTAAAAATGTTATAATATAAATTATTAAGTATTTATATATATAAAGTAAAGGAAGTAAAAATGAAATTTAGTAAAAAATCATTAATTTGACTGATTCCTGGGATACTTTCACTATTGCTAAGTATTATAATAATTTTAACATCACTAAATGACTATAATAAGGCAATTGTTTCTGCTATTATTTCGGTTGCAATTATTTCGTTATTAACAATAACAATTTTGATTGTTTATTGGGGAGCAAGAAATTTTGCCAAAAACAAGAAAATAATTGATACTTCATTTAATAAAATTTTATATGATATTTTAGACCAAAATAATCTTGGCATGTGCATTTATAATACTAACCATGAAATAATTTGAACTACAAACTATATTAAAACAACATTTGGTCAAGATTTTATTGGAGTGAATTTAGCCAATATGATTAAAACTCTTGATCCAAATTTAGTAAATAATAAATTACCTTTTGATAAATACTTATTAATTAATTTTAAGGATCAATATTTCCAATTGCAAATTTTTCCAGCAGAGCATTTATTAATTTTTCGTGATGTAACGAGTGAAAATATTTATAAAACTCAAGCACAAGAACAAATGCCAGTTATTGGTGAAATTGAAATTGATAACTATTTGCTATATCAGTCAATTTTATCTGAAGAACAATTATTTAAAATTAATAGTATTTTAGTAACTGTGCTAAGTGAATATAGTCAAAAGTATAATTTTATTTATCGGCAATATACAAATGGTAAATTCTTGATTTTTACAAATGAAGAAAGTATTCATAAATTAATTAACGAAAACTTTAATTTATTTTTTAATATAAAAAATGCTCTTAGTGATAAATTAGTTAAAAAACTAACTATTAGCGGAGGATTTTCTTACGGATGAATATCACTAAAAACAAAAATCGAAAAAGCCAAAAATGCTTTGACTCAAGCTCAGTCCCGTGGTGGAGATCAAATAGCTATTCAAACAAACTTTGTACCAACTTTTTTCTTAGGTTCAAATACTGAAGTTTTAAAAGATAATTCAAAAACACGTATTAGGTATCTGGCAGAGCAATTAGAACAAAAACTTTTAGATGAAAGTATTGATCAAGTTTTTATTTATGGTCACCAATTAGCAGATTTAGATGCTTGGGGTGCCGCTTATGCTGTTTATGAACTAGTTAAACATTTTAAAAAGAAACCTTATATTATTTCAGATGCTTTTGATTCAACTACTACTCAAATGATTAAAGATTATAAAATTCCCAAAAATAACATTGTTTATAATTCTAGTTTTGCTTTAAAAAATACCAATATTAATTCACTAATTATCTTTGTTGATGTGGCTGATCCTGAGCGAACTGATAATCCAAAGGCAATTATAAATGTGAAACGTGAAAATATTTTTATACTCGACCACCATCGTTTATTAAAACAAACTGATTTTGCACTAAAAACTAATTGTTATGTTGAAACAAGTTCTTCAAGTACTTGCCAAATCGTGACAGAAATTCTTACCTTTTTAGAAAATAAGTTTGTTTTATCTAAATTAGCCGCTCAAATGTTGCTCAATGGAATTATGCTTGATACAAGCCAATTTTCAAAATCAGTAACTTCAAGTACCTTTGCAGCTGCATCATGATTGCAAAGTCAAAATGCTAGTTCATCTCGAAGTGTTGAAGTATTAAAAATAGACCACAGCACTAATGATAAAATTCAATCATTGATTGAAAATATTTACGAAATTAAAAAAGGACATTTCTTAGCATATTCTAATATTGAAGCCTCGAATGATGAAATTTCAATAGCAGCAAATGAAATCTTACGTATCAAAGGAAGAATTGCTTCTTTTGTTATTGCTAAGTTAGAAAATAAAAAAAATATCTATAAACTAAGTGCAAGAGGCATTAATACAAATGTTCAAATTATCTGCGAGGCTGTTGGAGGTGGTGGTCATTTTAATGCAGCAGCCGCGACTAGTCAAGAAGATTTGGAAACATTTGTTGATAATGTCAAACATGCTATAACAACCACAGGGAGATTAATTAAAAATGAAAGTAATATTAACTAAAGATTGTAAAGATGGTAAAGCGAATACCATAATTAAAGTATCAGCTGGATACGGTACCAACTTTTTAATAAAAAAAGGTTTTGCAGTTGCTTATAATGAAACAAATTTAGCTAAATTAAATAAAGTTTTAGATAATTTAGTTGCTGATGAGCACGAAAAACGTTCTCACGCATATGAATTAAAATCTAAAATAGAAGATTTAACATTAAAATTCCAATTATCATCAACGATTGACAAAAACGGGAATTTAAATGTGCACGGTTCAATTTCTGCTAAAGATATTGATAAAAAACTTAAAGAACTAGGCTTTTCATTACCTAAACATGCATTACAAAAAATCCACCTAGTTTCACATGGAAATCATGAAATTAAAGTTTATATCTACAAAGAAATTGAAGCAACTTTACACATATTCTTAAACATTACTAATGAAAAAAAATAGAAAAAAACATATTAGAAAATACCATAATTTTGAAAGCTTTGAATTTTTAAATAACCAACAAACCTTATTCAATGATGATTTAACCGAAAAAAGTGTTTTAAACTTAATGATGGATGATGCAAATAGACAACAAACTGCTTGCCAATATTTAACTGGTGAACACTTTTATCATGATGATAATAAGCAACTTTTTGAATTTATTAATGAAAAACGTAATAAAAACATCCATGGAGTTGGGGTTTTTAACGATTATTACGAAATTCAGGAATTTGTTGAAGCTGAAGACTTAAAACACAAATACCCAAAAGTAACTAGTGCTTTAATTAATGAAATTAATTCATTATTTGCTAATGCTGATAATTTTTTAGATAAAATTGAGCAATTAATTGAATTGCTCAAAATGCGTAATTTAGAAGCTTTTTACCAAGCCTCGCTTAAAGCCTTAAACACTAAAAAAAATTTAAACTTTCAAGATTCAGTTCAAGATTTTACCACCTTCTTAGAAGAAAACTATTCTTCATCTTTACAAAATAGTTCTTTTATTCCATTTAATGAAGCAACCCAAGAATTTGAAGAATTAATATCACAAGGATTAGTGAATGATACTAATGAAGGATTAAAAACTGGTTATGATTTAATTGATAATTTAATCCAAGGCTTTAAACCTGGACAATTAATTATTTTAGCAGCAAGACCCGGGGTAGGTAAAACTGCCCTTGCATTAAATATAGCTAAAAATATTACCCAAGAAGAACAAGTTGATACACAAGGACAAATTATTAGGCCATATAGTTGTGCATTTATTTCATTAGAAATGCCTTATACTGAATTAACCACCCGGTTTTATTCATCTTTAGCTTCAATTAACCTTGGTAAATTACAAAAACCCAAATTATTAGAACAAAATGACTTAGTCATATTAAGATCAGTTATTTCACGCAATAAAAATATTACTAATTTACATTTTGATGATAATACTTCAAGCAAAATTTCAGATTTAGTTTGAAAAATTAAACAATTGCACAAAGAAATACAAACCACAAACAAAAATGGATTGAGTTTGTTGATTGTTGATTACTTACAATTAATCTCAGGTAGTGAATTTAGTGGTAATCGTCAAAATGAAGTAGCGCAAATTTCAAGAGCTTTAAAAGTTTTAGCAATTGATTTAAAAATTCCAATTTTAGCTTTATCACAATTATCAAGAACTGTTGAAAGTCGCGAAAATAAAAAGCCGCAATTAAGTGATCTAAGAGAATCAGGAGCCATAGAGCAAGATGCTGATATTGTAATCTTTTTAAGTCGTAATCAAACAAAATTAAAACCAGATAATAATCAAGACCAATTCAATAGTTTTAATTCACATATTCTAACTGATTTATCCATTGCTAAAAACCGTAGTGGCCCAATTGGAGAAGGTGAATTACTTTATGAAGGTGCCAAAGTAACCTTCTACGAACGAAAATATTAGGAGAATCATGGACATATACTCGAGGTATGCCTCAACTCAACAAGCAACATCAGCCTTAACTAACCAAGTTACCTTAAATATTCCACTTTTTGTAGGTATTATCGTTGGGCTATTACTCTTATTTTTATTAAGTGCAATTTATAGTGGTTGTGAAACAGCGTATTCATCATTATCTGCGGTTAAAATTCACGAAATGAAAGAAAATAATGAAAAATCATCTAAACTCATTGAAAAACACCACAAAAGATTTAACCGCATCTTAACAACTATCTTAATAGCCAATAATTTAGTTAATGTAGCTTCTGCCACTTTAACATCTTATATGCTAGGATTATTACTTACTAATGAAACAAGCCGGTTAATTATCTCAATTTGTTTAGTAACTCCTTTGTTGGTTTTATTTGGCGAAATCACACCCAAATTAATTGCAAAGAAAAATCCCAAAAAATACTTACAATTCTTTAGTTGGTATATTGATGTTAACTTTTGAATTTTTTGAATTCTTACTTGGCCTTTTTCAAAACTAACAACAAGGGTTTATGTAACTAATTCTGAAGAAGATTTAAAAAGTATTATTAACTTAGCCCAAGAAGAAGGAGTGCTGCAAGCAGGCGAAAGCATGTTAGCACAAAAAGCCTTAGACCTAGATTCAACTAAAGTGTCTTCTCACTATATAAAACTAAAAGATGTTACATCTATTAGTTTTAGATCATCTGTAAAAGAAGCACTTGAAATTTTCAAAGAAACAAATTATTCACGTTTGCCTGTTATGCATGGTGGTCAATTAATAGGTATTTTATTATTAAAAGATATTTTTCACTTACAACGAGGGAAAATTATGAATTATATTAAAAGAGTACCAAATGTGTCAGCTAATTCAATTTTATCAAGCGCACTAGAAAAAATGCGTGCCGAACGTGCCCAAATGGCATTTGTAGTTGAAAATAATTCTTCATCAAATATTATTGGTATTATTACCATTGAAGATATTATTGAAGAAATAGTAGGCGAAATATATGATGAATATGATGATGATCATAAAATCTATGAAATATCATTAGAACGAGCACGTATTAAAGAAGACGTTAAAATGAGCGAAGTTTTTAAACAATTAGAAATTGATGAAAACTTACTTAACGAAAATGAATTAGACATGTATTTATACCAGTGATTGACTAATAAAGTTAATAAACCAAAACTATATAAAAATTCTCGTTTTGTCTTAGATGAAACGATAGCTTTTAAGGTAATAGAAAGTCAAAGCAAGCAAAAAACCCCTGTTATCGAAATAACAAAATTATAAAATTCGGTTTTAAAGCCGAATTTTTTAATAATTTAAGTCATTAATAAAAATGTTAAAATTCTCATTTCTATCTTTAATTAACCATGCCCAATAATCTTTCAATAAGTGTCGGTTGTTTTCTAAGTAATATAAACTTGGCATATTTTCTATTTCATCAATTGAAAAATCTAGTTCTATAACAGCATTATATAATTCAGAATCTTTAACATCATCTTCAGATCCTTCTTGCATATTAACTGTTTTTAATGTTCACAATATAAAGTTAGATCAATTAATAAAAATATAATGATATTCATTATTAGTTATTCTAAAAAAACTAAAATTAATAAAATTAGCTTTGGAATAATTATCTTGCGAATAATCTATATGATTACTAATGATTAAGCTTTTCACAGTTGGGTTAATTGGATTAGCAAGAATGTTTTGGGTCGATCCAAGTTCTAACAGGGTAAAGTCATTAAAAACATAAATTTCTGAGTAATATTTAGTTAAATATTTAAAATCATGAGATATAAAAACATAATTAAAATTATAAGCTTTTGCAAGGTTTATTAAGATGTTTTGGATTTGATCCATATAATCATTATTTCCGCTTATCTCAAGATCATTAATAAATATGAATCTAGGTTTTTTTAATGATTGAAACCCTAAATTTAATTTAAATAAATTTAAGGTTGGTAATAAATTACAATCAATAAAATAATCAGATAAATTTAATCCAAGTGACCTATAAACTTCAATAAATTTTAAAATTGAAAAATATAATTCTTTAAATGTATAATTAGCTTTATATTTAGAAAGTATAAAATTAGCTATTTTATCAAAAAAGTAAAAACTAAAGTTAACAATGTGATTTAAATATCTCTTAGATTTAATTTCATCTAACAAGTTACTTTGTTTTTGATCAAGTTTTGAAGCAAAAGCAAGTTTAGATACATATTTGTAAAATCTATTAGTGAGATTTTGAAAACTTTTTAAATTTTTTAAAATACGTACTAATTTTAGTTCACGTGCTTCTAATTTTTTTTTGAATAATTCTAATGCTTTACGCTGTTGCCATACTAATTGAGCATTATTAGTTTTTGTTTGTTCAGCTAAATGTAAAATATGATTATTATCTTTATCTTTAAATTTTTTTTGTTTTACTAAAAATGAGTTTCGAGCTTGTTTTTTATATTTTTCTAATTTTTGAATAATATTATTAATCTTATTTTTATTATTTAAAGAGATATTATAAAAATTGGTAAAGTTAATATTAAGTTCATACCTAATACTCTTTTTTAATAATTTAATTTGTTTATAAAAATGAAATTTGTTTGAACTAGGAATAAATGGAATTTTTTCGAAGAATAAATTAAGTTCTTCATTAACTAGATTATCTAAATCAAAAATTAAATCCTCTTCTAAATATTCAAAATATGATTTATTTTTAGTTCAAAACTTTATAATATTATTTGTAAAATATTTATTTTTATATAAATCAAATTTTGCTTCAAAATTATTATCATTTGTGTTTTTAAGATAATTTCTAATAATTCTTAATTTTTCTTTTTGCTTTTTAATAATAGTAATAATAAACTTTTGGTTCTTAATTTTAAGAGCTAATTGGTATTTTTTAATAGCTTTAAGTTCTTGATCAAGAGCTTTTATTTTAAAATCATTATACACATGGAGCAAGGTTTTATTATGAATTTTTCTAATGTAAAAAATGTCTTTGGTATCTTTCAATATTTTTAGTTCTTTGAAAAATAATTCATTATTTTCTAGATCATGAAGCAATTTTTGTGAACTAAGATTTAACTCTCTAAAAAATTCAATAAATAAATTTGTTAGTTCTTCTTCATAATTTTTAATTCAAGTAAAAGCATCATTAAGCATTAAATCAATATTTAATGATGCTCTATTTTTATAATTATGTTTTTGAATAAATAAATCTAGTAAGCGTTTAAATTCTTTCCCTGTAGCTTGCAATTGATTAGCAAAAAAGTATATTTTAGGAAATAAGTAATTTTTAGTATTTAAGGAATATTTTGTGTCAAAAATATTTTTGTTTTTGTTAGCAAGTTCTTGCTTTGTGATTTTAATACATTGTTTTCAAAATAAATAAAACGAGTTTTTAGTTGTTTGTTGTAAAGATAAATTATTTAAATCTAAGTAGGCAAGGTGTTTATAATGATCTTTATGGCTTTGGTAAGTTTGTAAGTTATGCTCATATGAATATAAAAAAATATTTGATTTTTGATCTTTGGTTAAAAGCTTTTTTAATTTATCAAAAGTCAAATTTTTATTTTGGGAGGGAATTAAAAACCCTGTAGCTTTTTTATCTAAATAAATTTCAGGAATATAAATATCATGTTCTAAATTTTTATCTTGAAATTTAGAAATTCAAAATTTACTTTTTTTGGGTTTAGCAAAGATATTTGAAATAATTAATAAATTTTTATCTTGCATTGTTTATTTATATGATAATTCAGAATTTTTGTTAATTAATCCACTAATAATTAAATATGCAAAATAAATTACAAAAATATTGAAATAAATTTTAATTGGGCTGAGTAGAACATGTTGAGTTAATCAAACAAACACATCTTCTTTGTTAGATCCACCAAATGAATATAAGTCAGCATATGATAAAATTGGTAAATTTGCTAATTCCAAAATAGCACTAAAAGAAATGATTGGTAATAAAACATTGTAAAACTTTGGTTTAAATTTAAATCTACCAAAGATTACAAAAACTACCATTGTTAACGAACCAAACGACATTAAGGCAAGTAAAATATTTTTATCCTTAATAAATGAACGATCAATAACACGTTGCGGGGAATAAAATACGATTGATAAGACAATTCCTAAAGATAAAATTAAAAAAGCAAGCGAAACAAATAAATTCACATTCATTAAAGTTTTTTGACTTTTATTATTAATAATATTCTGAATCTTTTGGTCATATTTTAAAATTAATAAAGCATATTTATTAATTTTATCTTTGTCATTATCCAAAACTGCTTTTTGGTATTTTACTCCAAGCAAGTTAATTTTTTTATTTAATTTATCTTTAGCATAATTAGATTCAAAAGCCTCTTTTAAAAAGTATAAGAAGTAAACACTAAAAACTCCCGGAATAAATCCATTAACGCCAGCAGCTACTGTATAGAGTAAATTATAACCCACGGGGGGGACAAATAAGATCGATAAAAAATCACTAATTAACCCAACGAATAATCCTGTCCAAGGTCCAAAAATAAATCCGGTTATTTTTATTGGTAAACTAATAAAACCAATCTTAAAAGAAGGAATAATGACAAATGGCATAATTTGTACAACCACAATCGAAAAACTTACCGATATTGCAATTAAAATTGAAACAAAGGCCATTTTTTTTAAGGTTCACCTTGGAAAAAATGATATGTCATTTAAATTAAATTTCAAGATTTTATTAGACACTTTTTTCATGCTCATATTATACCATTTTGTTGTAAAAATTTATGTTAGTATTAATTGCTAAATTAAATTAGTGTCCAATGACAACTATTTAGGCCCATATATAAATCCCTCCGAAAATGAACTAATTTAATTAAAATATGGTATAAATTATTTATGAGATTCAAACATAACATAGATAAGTACAAAAACTTAACAAACTACGAACTAAAAAAACAGCAATCTCTCATATTAATTGCTGCTAATATTGAAAAATCTTTATCTCAACTTAGTTTAATTACAAAGCTCAGTGTATCAACTGTAAAAAGATATAAAAAAATAATAAAAAGTAATCAAGAAATTAACATCAGTCATAAAAATAAAAATCAACAAAGAAGTTGTAAAGTTACCGATTCAGAAATTGAATTAGTGTTTAAAGATTATTTAAAAACATGTGAAATTATTTTAAATAGTGTTCTAACAAATAACCAACTTTCGTTTAAAAGTTATTATTATTCAGAATATGGTTCTTTTATAAGGCAAAAAATTTCTTACAAAACTCTGGTAAGAAGATTCAACCAATTAGGATTATTTAATATACATACAACCAAAAGAGGAAGAAAAATAGCAAAATTATCAAAGAAGAAAACTTCACAAGAGACAACATTGCTATTAAAAAAATATTATAAACAAATTAAACAAAATGAAAAACAAAGACAAGTTTTGGGTCTAAAGAAAAATTTAGAATTTGGTGAAATTGTTGAAATCGATGCTCAGCTTGAACCATATTTAAAAAATAATAAACCATTCTATCTTTATCATGCAATTGATGTTGCCACTGGAACATTATTAGCAGCATGATTTGAAGAACAAGAAACAACATTAGGATATCAAAGACTGTTGGAAATAGTATTTAAGAAATATGGATTTCCAAAGAAAATTTATACTGATAAAAGAAGAACTTTTTGGGGAAATGAAAACACACAAACAATTTTTGAAAAAGATTTAAATAAAAAAGGAATAGAAGTACTCAGTTCTTCTAATCCTAAACATAAACCACACGTTGAGAGATCTTTTAGAACATCATTAGACCAATACCCATTATTAATTCATGAAAACGGATATAAAGATATTAATGATTTAAAGCAAAATAACGAAGTATTTCAAAATTATTACAACACGAGGAATAAAAAAATAATTTCTAATAAACTGGGAAATTTTTTTCGGACGGTTTTACCTTCCCCAACCATACCATTTGGCTAAGCCAAACGGAATGCTTTGGGAAGGTTTTTTTTATCTTATTCTTTTATAATTATATCAGTTTATAAATTCTTTGATTTTTTGTGATAATTCAATAAAAGTAAGCCTTTTACAGGTTTGATCAAAATTTGGAAAAATCTCGCTTTTAAGAATTGAAAAGAAATATTCAATTTCACGGTTGTCTAGACTATTGCCAATTCTTGACATTGATATTTTACCTTTTAGCAATTCTATTTTTTTAGTATATTCAACCGACGAATAAGCAGATCCATGGTCAGAATGTAAAATAAAATTTTTTTTGAATTTTGTATTACTGATATTATTCAAAATTAGTTCGGTATCATTTCTAAGTGATAATTCATAGGTCACAAACTTAGTTTTATGGTCGATAATTGCGGATAAATAAATATGATTTTGCTCAATGTCTTTTGGTGCTGGTATGTAGGTCACGTCTGTTGCATATATATTATTGTTGATTGAATTATAATCTCGTTTTACTAAATCAGGCACTTTAACACAAGTATTTTTAGATTCTTTGTTTTTACGTTTTTGTCTAACAAATGTTTTTAAATTAAGTTTTTTCATATAATTCCCAAGGGTTCTAGGATTTATTTGAATATTATATTCTTGGAAAATATATTTAGCAAGCCTCCTTCGTCCATACCTTTCTTTATTTTCGACAAAACTTTTAAAAATTATTTCTTTGTGTTTGACATTTATCTCTTTAGCTTTGTTGTTATCTTTCAATTTCTCATAATATGTGGATCTTGCTATTAAAAAAATTTTTGCCTTGTATTTTGATGAAAGATTTTCAATTTCTTTAATATTTTTAATATCTGCATCAATATTATTTTCATTAAAAATTCGATAGTAGTATTTTATAACTGCATCTTTTTCATCATCTTTAAGAGTATTAATTCATGTATAATCGAGAACTTTCTTTTTCTTTCTCCCAACACCTTTATCTTTCTTGGGTGATTTACCGCTTTGTGATTCTATGTTCATATTTAAATTATACAGTTTTCTTTTCTTTAACATATTTTTCATTGATTCTTTATTTCAGTATGCTTTTCTGATGTCAAAACAGAAATTTTCAAATTCTGCTTTGGTTATTACCAGGTTCAAGTATTTATCGTATAAGTCAAAAATTTTAACTCATTCTTTAGTCTTTAAATGTCTCATAACTACCTCTTTTTCTTTATATTAAAAATATTCGGATTTTGTCCGAATATTTCTTCCCTGTCTATAAACATAATGTTTTTCAAAAAGAAGGAAAGAAAAACGGCAATTGAGCCGTTGATTTAGAGATTAATAGAAAAGTTTTAAATGGCGTTGTTAGGTACCAAGGTCAAAACCTTGCAGCTTTCGATATTCATGACAAAAGGATTATATTTCCTTATAATTCTGATGTTGTGTTAGTACATTCTTCTGATGATAATTTGTATTTTAAATATAATGGAAAAAAATACTTTGCCAAAGAACCTAATGGAAAATATCTAAGCTTTACAGAAATGTGAGCTCTTGAGAAAGGTTTAGATTATTCTATCCCTGCCGTTGGAAAACTAGCATTTATCCATAAGAAAACAAGCTCATTTTTTAAAACTCTTGAATTATACATCTCAAAGTTTAATAGTGTCTCTGTGAATGCACAAGGAAATAACCTTGAAGCCAATAAGATTATGGCTGAGTATTTAGAGATACTTCGAACATTACACAGAAGCATCAATGATGAAATAAAAATTGATGCATATTAATTTTAATACTTTTTAATAAAAAAGAGAATAATAAAAATAGAAAACACGGGCCCGTGTTTTCTGGAAGTATTGCTTACTTTTTCAAAAGTAAGGCCCCCTTGATTGCAATCAAGGGCGGGGGGTTAAAAATCTTTTTGTTTCATTTTGAAATTTTGTAGTTAATGTAATGATATAAATAATTATGTTCTGATTTTTTAGACAGTAAAAACATCAAAAAATATATAAATTTTCCAATTTAGTTGCCAAAGAAGAAAAAAATTTTTTTGGTTTGTTTTTTCATTATCTTTTTTTTGCAACAAAAGCATCATAATATAAATCAAAAAATAAAAAAAGATTAACCCCAACAGTCTGGGCAGAAAATTAAAAATGTAGTTCAAAAAAGTAGTTATTCTACAATATTATTAAAACACATTCTGATAAATATATATAATATCAAGCAGTAAATAAAATATTAATTGGAAATGTCACATGCAAGATTTTTTGCATGCGACATTGTTTTTGTCTGCCTTGTAATAAAATAGTTGTATTAATAAATTTTAAAAAAATGAAAGGAGACTTTAAAATTATATGAAAAATTTAGAAAAATATATTTGTGTTTTTGACAAATATCGAAAAGAAAATAAATATCAACATTTTAAAATTGAAGAGAATTACAACACTATCTTGAAAATGCAAGGAGCTCTTGAGTCGCATCGAAAATTACGATCAGATCAAATCGATCTAGAACAACTTTATAATATTTTACAAGAACTTTCTGAAGGCTTCTCAATCCAAGAAGTAGCCAAGATATTTGATAGAGACATTCGAAGTATAAAAAGCAAAATCTAAATTATTACAAATCGCAGACCACTTAGTTTAGATAAACACAATCGCTATGTTTGTCCTAAGTGTTCAAAAAGAGTAATGCGTGTTAAAACTCTTAATTTTGCAAAGCTATACGAACATTTATTAGGCTATTCATTTTCGCGACTCTTTTTTGTAAGTGATGCAATTAAAGAGAAATGAAAGACCTACAGAAAGTATTGGTATAGTGAGCTTAATACATACAATAAAAATAGAAACAAAAAGAATTTGCAGCAAAAAGAAGTTAAGAAATCAGTTACCTATCTTGTGAATTCTTTTAAAAAATTATCCCCTGATGAATTTGCTCCTTCGCCTAGTACAATTTATAAAATAATTAAAAAATACCCTTATTTCCTTGAATTTGACCACATTGTTAAAAAATCTGAAGGCAAATATGGCATAAGGAAGAAGAAACAAACCAAACCTAAAACATTAAAATATGCTACAGAAATTTCAAAACGTCCAGCTTATATTAATGATCGCTCTGGACATGGTCATTTTGAATTAGACACCGTTATTGGTAAAATCAATGATACCTATTGTATTGTGACGATAATTGAACGGCAAACCAGAATCTCTTATGCTATGCTTTCAAAACGCAACTCCAAAGCTATCAAACAAACTCTTTTAAAACTAATCAAGAAACATAACTTAGACATTAAAACTTTAACAGTTGATAATGGTAGTGAAAACGTCTTATTGCACCAGGTTATTCCAACTGAAAGATTATTTAAATGCCAACCATATAGTTCATGACAAAAAGGTTCAATAGAAAATATGCACCGCTTAATTAGGTATTACATTCCCAAAGGAAAAAGCTTAGATAAATACTCTCAGCAAGAAATTGATTATATGATGGAAAAAATAAATAACTATCGGCAAGTTGTCCGGAAATATAAGATAATAAAGCCGGACAGAAAAGTTAACATGTAAATGTTAGCTTTTCTGTTACCATTCGTTGGTACCAACGAAGAATTTTTTTGAAAGGATAAATTATGTCAAGACATTTAAAGAAAGAAGAATTTGCAAAAATATATGAAGAATATCAAAAATCAGGTTTCCCAGGTGCTTTCCAAGCTATTTACCAAATATCACCAGAAACAAAAAACTTACAAAGAAATAGTGTAAAAGTTAGAATTAATAAAATAATTAAGTATTATAATTTAGGTATGGAAGACTTATTACAGACAAAGAAAGGGGAAAGCCGCAAAAAAGGAAGCGGCAAACCTAAGACGAAAAGAGAACCAAATTGAGATATTTTTGATCGTGATGATTTGTTACAAATAGCTAAAAGATATTATGAAATTACCAACGAATTACCTAAAAGTAAGAAAGTTATTGAATCTAAAAGTTTTAGTATAAGTTATGTTAAGCTTGCAGAAGTTTTTGGCATTTCTAGACAAACAATTTCTAAAACTCAAAATATTAAAATTGCACAAAAACTCCCTAAATATAGTGATGTAATCGAAAAATCGTTCGCAGAAACAAAGTCAAGATATGGAAGGTTAAAACTAAGTGTTTACATATCTAAAAAATACAAAATAGATATAAACGAACGTTCATTAGGGAGATATATGAACCTTTTAGGCCTAAAATGTAAGCTTAGACAAAAATCAAAACGAAAAGAAATTAAAAATCTATCTACTCAGATTGATAACTTCGTAAATCGTGATTATAATGATCAAAACAATCGAAATATTTATGCAACTGATGTTTCATATATAAAAGCGCCAAAAGATGTGTTAGAATCACACGTTTATTTGTCTGCAATTTTGTCTCATAAAACTAAACAAATTGTTGGTTTTAAATTATCAAAAAGTAATAATCTAGAACTAGTTTTAGACAATTTAAATTCATTAAAGCAATACAAATACAAAAATTTTATCATTCACTCAGATCATGGCTTTCAATATACACATCATCAATATATTAAAGAAGTTAAAAATCTTGGTGGGATTATTTCGTTATCAAGAGTGGGAAATTCTCTTGATAATCGAGAAATTGAATATTGGTTTGGAATCATTAAAACTGAATTATTAAATGATTTAGATTATTCAAAAATAACATTTAATGAACTTAATGATATGATACAAGAATATGTAATTTGGTACAACAATGACCGAATTCAATCAAACTTAAACTGAAAAACTCCACAGCAATTTGCTATGGAATTATAAATAACTAAAATGTTAAATTTTGCTGTCCATGTTTATAACCTAAAATTTTTTTAATCCCCCCCCCGCCTTTGATTGCAATCAAAGGGGCCTTACTTTTGGCAAAAGTAAGCAAAACCAACGAGAAAACACTGCCGTGTTTTCTGTTTTCGCATACATTTTTTTATCTAAAAATTATGTTAAAATTAAAAGACAATTATTTTGTTAACATCTCGCAAGTGACTTTTCCAAAAAACAGCAGTAAATAAAATACTATTATTAAATTTATAATAATAGTATATAATTATATTACTAAACGGGGGTTTAGTATAATGGCAGTGCTACAGTCTCCAAAACTGCAAGTAAGGGTTCGATTCCTTTAACCCCCGCCATATAATACAATAAGTTTTTTATTCTTAATTTTAAAAAGATAGATTTAGATCTATCTTTTTTTATATTATTAACTCAAAGACCTAGTATCTTCCGCCCTTACTGATTATGAATCATTAAATGCTGATAATAAAACTAAACTTACTAGTGAAAAACTATTATTAGAAAAATTAAGTGCCCAAGTTACTAAACTTGAAACTTTAAAAGCAGAAGTAACTAGTGCTTACCAAACTAGAATTTTAATCCAAGAGAAAAAACAAGAGTTTGAAACAAATGTTAATGACGATAAAACCTTGGCTCAATATAATGAGCTTAAAGAATCAATTGAACCTTACTTAACATCAATTTATGAAACTACCAAACAAAAAATAACTAGTGAGCTAGGAGATACACCCGAAGCTAAAGAATTATTAACTAAAGCTGAAGAAATTAATAAAAAACCATCTTGAAATGATCAGGAAATGAAAGATCTTGAAAAAGAGGTGGAGAAAGCTAAGGAAAATGCTGGGGAATTAAAAGCTAAAAGAGACTTTATTGAGTCTGTATTAATAGCTAAACCTGAATTTGAATCAAGTTCACAAGAATGGAAATTTAAGTTAGTTACTGATAATAACAAAATCCAGGAACTACAAAAAAAATATACACATTTTGAAATTCAAATCACTGCAGCAGATGAAAGTATTTTAACTGAGACTAAACAAATCTTCAACTATAGTGATAGTACTTTAGGAATTAAGACTGAAGGAAGCGACTACGTCTTAAAAGTTAAAACAACTTTCACAAACACAAAGACAACTCTAGATCCAAAAAGCTGAACCATATCATTGCTTAACATTGACACAGGGGAAAAAGTTATTTGAGATCATGGACAAAAATCATAGATTAAATTGAACAAAAGCCGACATTTAGATGTCGGACTTTTTATATATAGAATATTATGTTCAACTATGAACTAAATTAATTTATTTGTTAAATATTAAAAAAGATAGATTTTTAAAATCTATCTTTTTACTACTTAATTAATAATGAATCCTGGTCCATTTCATTTGGTTTTCTAATACCCATATAATCTAGAACTGTTGGTGCAATATTAGCTAAAATACCATCTCTAAGTTTAATACTTTTATCACTGCAAATTAACATAACGGGGCTGCTGGTATGTTTAGTAGCTGGATTGCCCTGTTCATCTTCTGTAATTTCAGCATTACCATGATCAGCTGTAATAAAAACAGTTACATTGTTTTTATTTGCTCATTCTATGATACGAGCAAATTGAGTATCTAAAAATTCAATAGCTTTAATAGTAGCCTGTAGATCGCCAGTATGACCAACCATATCAGGGTTTGCATAGTTCATAATCGTTAAATCATAATTTAAAGCATTTTCTAGCAGTTGATCAGTAATTCCTTCTGCTGACATATGGGGAGCTTTTGCATAAGATTCAACTTTTAAAGAATCAACCATAATACGCTTTGAGTTTTTAAACTCAATATCTTTTCCCCCATCCATAAAGAAAGTTACGTGTGCATATTTTTGGGTTTCTGCAATTCTTAGCTGACTTTTATTTTCTAGTTCTAAAACTTTTCCAATTGGCATTGGAATATCCATTTCACTAAAAGCAATTAAAGTATCTAACCCTTCATATTTCATCATTGAAGCAAATTTATTAATTTTTACTTGCTTTGGTGCTTTAACATCATATAAGTTTGAATTAATAAATAGATGGGTTAGTTGACGAGCTCTATCTGGTCTAAAGTTAAAGAAAATAATTGAGTCATGATCTTTAACAAAATAATCTTGGTTTAAAGTTTGGTTAATAGCTGGAATGAAGAATTCATCAGAGATCTCTTGTTTATATTGATCCTGAACATATGTTACAGGATCAATATAACTTACTTTTGCATTTCCCAAAATAGCATCATAAGCTTGAAATACTCTATCAAACATTTTATCGCGATCCATCGCGTAAAATCTACCAGAAATTGATGCTATTTTATAACCATATTTATCACAAATTAATTGTAATTTATTTAATGATTCTTTAATTGATTGAGGCGCTACATCCCTGCCATCACCAAAGACATGGACTGCGACTTTTTTAAGTCCATAATTATATGCAGCATGTAATAGCTCAAATAAATGATCTTCTAATGAGTGAACACCGCCAGGTGATAATAATCCCATTAAGTGTAATGTGGTATTATTTTTCAAAACATCTTGAAAAACATCAAAAAAAGTTTTAGTATCTTTGTAAGTTCCATCAGCTAAAGCTTTTTTAATTAATGATAATCCGGTATAAACAATTGTTCCGGCACCAATATTTAAATGACCTACTTCTGAATTACCCATTTGACCTTCAGGTAGGCCGACAGCCTCTCCTGAAGCTTGAATAATAGAATTAGGGTAAGTTGTAAAGAGATGGTCAAATGTTGGTGTATTTGCTAGGGCAAAACCATTGCCTTGGGTTTGTTTTCTAAGGCCTAAACCATCAATAACAATTAAAACAATTTTTTTCAAATTTCTCCTTGATAATATAAATTTTAAATAATTTACATTATACTAAAAAAATAAAAATATGTTTAAAAATAACGGACCAAATCCGTTATTTTAGAAAATTTATTAGCATATCTTATGCTGCAGCAGCAGCAGCAGCTTCTGGTTGGTCTGATTTAGTTTCTGGATTATGAGTTATAACTTCGTATAGATACTCTTTGTCATCTTCGTCTTTAAAGTAAATAGTTGCAGTGAACTGAGCATTAGTAGCATTAGTAGCATTAGTAGATCCATTTCTTTCTGTACCATTTTTACTTTCTAAAGGTTTACTATTAGTTTCTGAAGTTTTTTGATTTTTATCCTCTTTTCATTTACCAAGGTCTACTTTAGTTCCAGATCTAATCTTAAGTCTTTCTACTAAATCACCGCTTTCTCACTGTGGATTTTTAATTGACTGTGTAGTCTCCTGAACGAATTCTTCATTATTTTGATTTATAACCACTTTTACTTTAACAAATTTATGTGCAAATTCTTGGATCTTTGATCCATCAGTTCCGTAATTTAAATAAAATAGAATTTCATTTTTAGCTTGATCAATTGTTGGTTTTTTAAGCATAACATCATTAATTAGTTTCTTCTCTTGACTATTTTGTTTTTCCTTAGCTTTCTCCACCTCTTTTTCAAGATCTTTCATTTCCTGATCATTTCAAGATGGTTTTTTATTAATTTCTTCAGCTTTAGTTAATAATTCTTTAGCTTCGGGTGTATCTCCTAGCTCACTAGTTATTTTTTGTTTGGTAGTTTCATAAATTGATGTTAAGTAAGGTTCAATTGATTCTTTAAGCTCATTATATTGAGCCAAGGTTTTATCGTCATTAACATTTGTTTCAAACTCTTGTTTTTTCTCTTGGATTAAAATTCTAGTTTGGTAAGCACTAGTTACTTCTGCTTTTAAAGTTTCAAGTTTAGTAACTTGGGCACTTAATTTTTCTAATAATAGTTTTTCACTAGTAAGTTTAGTTTTATTATCAGCATTTAATGATTCATAATCAGTAAGGGCGGAAGATACTAGGTCTTTGAGTTTTAAAATTAAACCTTCTTCAGTTTCTTTTAAAATAACACTGTGATCTTCGCGATATTTAACTTCTGCCTCTAAAGTTAGGATTTGGGTTTTTAATTCTTGCAATCTGGTATGTTCATTTGTTAACATGCTTTTAACTGAAGCAGCTAAACCGTCATATCAATTAAGTGCAAAATCCACTTCGTTTTTATCGCTAATTGCAACGTTTGCTTTTGTTTTAGCGAGTATTTTAGCATTAACTCTTTTGAATTCATCAGCTTCATTAGTATATGCTTGGCTCTTATTTTGTTCGGTTTCTAATTCTCTAATTTTTGCTGATAAATCATCTAACTTAGTTTTTTCAGCAGCTAATTTAGTTGTAGCATCAGACACTTCGCCTAAGATAGAATAATAAGCTGTATATCCTGCTTCAACAAGGCTACGATCAGCAACAGTAACATTAGATTTAGTTTTAGCTAAAATTGTTTTATGAGTTGCTCTAAATGATTCAAGTTTCTTTAAATCAGCCATTTGGTATTTTAATTGATCTAACTTAACTTTTTCACTAACCAAGTTTGCTTGGTTCTCTGGTGATAAAGATGCAAATGCTGATAAGGCTGCATTAAGAGCTGATTCATCATTTGTTGTTAAAGAACTTACAGTTTTACTTAAAATTAAATTGTTATTTACTGTAAATTGTTGTTCAGGTTGTGGGTTTGTTTGGGTATTAGTTTTATTTGTGCTAGTAACCGCAATAATAGTTGCAGTAGTTACTACTGCTGCACCTAAGGCAAGCCCACCACCTAATAATATTCATTGTTTTTTTGTCATTTGTACTCCTGTTTACTTTTAAATTATTTAAATTTATTAAGATTTTTCAAACTAACATATAAATTATATTAAATTTTTTTAAAACAAAAAAAAAAAAAAATAAAGGCAAAAAACAAAAAATAGAAAAATAAACATCAAATTTAGTTGTGATGTTTATTTTTTATATTATTTAGCTAATGGTTCATGTGAAGCTTGAACTATTTCATCAAAACCCGCACCAGAATTAGCTAAAACATATGCTCCAAAGGTATTTTCCACAAATGCTCCTTTAGCAACATGAATCTTTTTATCTGGTAAAAGCATTGCTATTGACTCAGCTCCCAAAGTAGCTGAACCAAGGTCAGAAAAAATAAAAATTTCCTCAAATTCTGGATTAACTTGAATTAATTCATAAATTTGCATTGGTTCTGTACCTAATTCTTGGCCATTATTTACACCGCCTAATGCTTCAATTTTAACAAACTCATTGTTAAGAGGCAACATCTTAGTTAAATATTCAGCTAGTGTTAATGCCAATTTTTGATAATGACTAACTAAAATAAATAATTTAGCTTTAACCATACTTTAAAGTTCCCTTACAAAGTTTTTTAAAATAATTGCAGTGGTGTATGCACCAGGATCAATAGATCCTGTTGAATGAGCTTTTAAATAAGCAGCTCTGCCCCGCGAAGCAACCATATCTTTAGTTGCTTCAACAAGGTTTTCTAAGTATGCTAATAAGTCAGTTTTTAGCTTTGAATCAAAATAATTATACTCAAATACTTTTATGCTAAAAGGTCTTCAAATATCATACATTGTTTTATCATTTAATTTTACTTTTCCTAAAGTTTCTAAAGTATTTGCAAAGCTTTTTGTAAAGTTCTTAAATGCATCTCATGAAATAACTTCTAAGTTGGCAAAAGCTTTCGAAGCATTTAAAAATGACATTCCATATAAAGGACCACTTGCACCGCCCACCTTTGTCATTAACATTTTACCAAGGCTGGCAAAATAACTTTCTAAAGTTTGAATGCTTGCATCAAGTTTGATGCAAGCATCAAAACCTCTTAAAATATTAGATCCATGGTCCCCATCACCTGTTACTAGATCTAATTGTGTAATATAATCTAATTGATCAGTCAACTCCTGATGAATTGACTTAATAATCATTTTTGCTTTAGATAAATTTATCTTCAAAATTTAACCTCTGTTCTATCATATAAATAATATCCTTCACGTATAGTTTTAATGCCTTAAAATTTAGATTTTTATAACTAAAAGACACTAATTTTTCCTATAAACATGAATAAATTTGTGCAGGGTAAAATGCACAAATTTAATTTTATCTTATTTTTGTTAAACTGCAAGCGCAATTGCACCAATTAATATTCCACCAAGCATTGGCGCTGCAACTGGTACTCATGAGTATGATCAGTTAGCTCCAACATGTTCTTTTTTACGTGGTGCTAAGACTGTTTTTTCCATTAATAAATAAACAATTCTAGGTCCTAAGTCCCTGGCTGGGTTAATTGCATAACCTGTTGATGATCCAAGTGACATTCCAATTACCATAACTAATAATGCAACAGGTAATGGACCTTGAGCTCATCCAAAAGTAATAAGGTTCTTGCTTCCTAAAGCTAAAATAACACCAACTAATAAAAGTGTTCCTACTAATTCATATGCAAAGTTAAAGATAACCGCTTTTTCTTTGAAGTTGTCATAAGCTGGACCAGTGCAGTGAGCTCCCCGTACTGAACCAAGGTCAGTTTCTTGAATATGTTTTCAATTAATAAAGTTAAGAATGATTTGTCCAACCATTGCACCTAAAATTTGCAATGGAATATAAGCTAGTTCTTTAGCATTTTTAAAACTATTTGAAACTAGCGAAAAGATCGTAACTGCTGTGTTTAAATGAGCAGGTCCTCCCATTGCAACACCAACGGTAGCCGCAACAAGCACTGCTAAACCTCATGCAAGTGCAATAACGATTCATTTTCCCGGTTGATTAGCAAACATACGTTTTCCTGAAACGCTGTACACTACACCATTACCAAGAATAATAAGTAGCATTGTTCCAATAAATTCTGATAAATATAACATACATTTTCCTATTCTAAATCTTTAGTTCAATTTAAAGTTTTCTTAACAGATAATTCTCATCCTTTAAGTAACTTATCTGTTTCTTGTTTAGTTAAATTAGGTTCAAAAACCCTATCTGGTTGGTTAAGTTTTTTTACTTCTTCAATACTCTTTCAATACCCCACGGCTAAACCAGCAAGGTATGAAGCACCTAAGCCAGTAGTTTCAGTATTTGAAGGTCTTTCTACTTTTAAATTCGAAATAGATGCTTGGAATTGCATTAAGTAATTTGATTTTGATGCTCCACCATCTACTTTTAATTGAATGATTGGTTTACCTAAATCTTTTTGCATTGCTTGAATTAAATCATTTGATTGGTAAGCAATTGAATCAAGAGTTGCTTTAACTAAATGTTCACGTTTAGTTCCACGTTCTAAACCAAAAATAGCTCCACGTGAATTTGAATCTCAATATGGTGCACCAAGCCCTGTAAATGAAGGCACTACATAAACTCTTTGATCATCATTTACTAATGAGGCAAAGAAATCTGATTCAGCTGAATTATAAATTATTCTAATTGAATCTCTTAATCATTGAATTGCTGCTCCAGCAATAAAAACTGAACCTTCTAATGCATAAACTGTTGGCTGATTACCAAGTTTTCAAGCAATAGTTGTTAATAATTTATTTTGTGATTTAATAGCAGTAGTGCCGGTATTTACTAATGTAAAACATCCTGTTCCATAAGTATTTTTTACCATTCCTACTTCCGTGCACATTTGACCAAATAAAGCTGATTGTTGATCACCAGCTACACCGGTAATTGGCACTTGACCAAGCGCTTTATTTGATCATAAAGTTGGGGTTACAATTCCATAGTGTTCTGATGAAGATTTTACTTCTGGTAAGATTGATTTAGGAATTTCAAAAAGATCTAAAATTTCTTGATCTCAATCTAGAGTATGAATATTGTATAACATAGTTCTTGAGGCATTTGAAACATCTGTGGCATGTACTTTTCCATCAGTTAATTTTCAAATTAATCAAGTATCTATGGTACCTGCTAATAGTTTTCCTTCAGCTAATTTTTCCTTAGCTTCAGGCACATTTTGTAAAATTCATCTAATTTTTGTACCACTAAAGTAAGGGTTAATAATTAGTCCTGTTTTATCTGTGATTTTTTGAGCTCACTCAGTGTCTAATAATGTCTCACAATAATCACTAGTGCGACGGTCTTGCCATACAATTGCATTGTATACTGGTAAACCGGTTTCTTTATCTCATAAAACTACAGTTTCACGTTGGTTGGTGATGCCAAGGGCAGCGATGTCATGAGATTTAATTTTTGCTTTATGCTTTGCAGATTGCATAGTTGAAAGTTGCACATTCCAAATTTGAAGTGGGTCATGTTCTACTCACCCAGATTTTGGAAAATGTTGATCAAATTCAACTTGGCTACTTGCCAAAATTTGGCCTTCGTGATTAATTACAAGTGTACGACATGATGTCGTTCCTGAATCAAGTGTAATAACGTATTTATTGTTCATTTAAACTCCTTAAAATTGAATTTTAAATTTTGGATTATAGTTTGGGTTTTTTTCTAAGATAATTCCTGCTTCTTGAACTAATTTCACTATTTCGAGTGCAATGGCAGGAGCAGAGGCAATAGCTGGCGATTGCATTCCAGCAGCATTGATAAACTTTTTGTTATCTTTTGCTGCCCTAATTACAAAATCATTAGTTTCAATGTCAATTGGCCTTGAACCAGCTAAAGTAAGCTCAGTTTTGTCAATTCGTAAACTTGGAATTATTTCAGTACCAATTTGACCAATATAATCAAATTTTTCTTTTGTTACAAGTCTCGTTTCATCTTTTGGTACATTTTCTTGTGCTGTAGGCCCTACTAAGATTCTGCCATCTAACATAGGAGCAACGATTACTCCCTTTCCATGGATAGTTGGCACTTTAAAGCAAATTGATTTAACAATACCTGCTTCACTTCGGCTTAAAATTCGATATTCTCCGCGGCGTGTTTTTTGTTTAAAATCTCCATATCCTGCTTTTTCAGCCAATACATCAGCATAATGTCCTGCTGCATTAATCACAACATCAGATCTTAAAATTATTCCATTTTTTAATGTTATAGTAAATTCATCGTTTTGATATTGAATATTAACTACTTCAGAATTTTTACTTAAAGTTGTTCCATTTTGCTCACTAGCTCCTAAAAAAGCGTAACTAGCTCTAACTGGATCAATTGCCCAAGAACTAGTACAAAGTAAGGCTCCAATTACTTTAGAATTAACATTTGGTTCACGTCTTAATACTTCATCTCTATCAATTATTTTTAAGTATTCTTGTGGAACTTTATTAGTTAAACCTCTTTCATACAGCATATGTACGTGTTGCATTTCTTCTTCATTAAAGGCTAAAATTAATGAATCAGCTTGTACTCTTGGAAATTCTAAGTCTTTAAAGATTTTTTCACGTCAGAGCTGGTTTCCTAAAACATTTAAACGAGCTTCAAGTTTGTGTGGTTCAGGGTCAAAGCCACCATGAATTGCTCCGGAATTACCTTTTGATGTTTCATCCGCAAAAAGCGGATTTCTTTCTAGTAAAATGGTTTCTAGTTTATATTGTGATAGTTCATAAGCGATCACTGATCCTATAATTCCTCCACCAATAATAACTATGTCATATTTTTGTTGCATATATCTCCATATAATTTAAAATATTTAAAATAGGTGTATGTATGTTAACTATGATTAATTGAAATTGGAATACATACAATTAAATTATATTAGATTTATGAGAAAATTTAGTATTTTAATATATTTGCTTGATATTGTAAATAAAACTATTTGTATTTTAATTACAAACGTTAAAATAAAAAACTAGCTTATGCTAGTTTATATTATTTAGACATTTTTTGTAAACGTCTGTTAAATTTATCAATTCTTCCGGTAGCTTTTACTTGGGTTCTATTTCCAGTAAACACTGCATGACATCCTGAACAAACATCAACTGAAAAGTTTTTTCTAACTGATTTAAAAGTAAATTTAGTAGCACATGTTGAACAAGCAATTTGAACTTCGTGATATTCTGGGTGAAGATTTTTTTTCATTGGATTCCTTACTTAGTTATTATTTAGAATAGAACTCAACAATCAAGGCATCTTTAATTTCTTGATGAATTTCAGTTCTTTCTGGTAATCTATCTAATTTAAACACAAAGTCTTTTCTTGTTAATCAAGCAGCTGCTTGATTAGTTGCCAATGATTCTGTAATTTGCTTGTTGTTACGTGATTTTTCTTTTAACTCAATTGAATCACCAAGTGAAACTAAAATTGATGGAATGTTAGCTTTTTTTCCGTTTAAAGTAAAGTGTCCATGGTTAACTAATTGACGAGCTTGTCTTCTAGTTGAAGCAAATCCTGCTCTGTAAACTAAGTTATCTAAACGAACTTCTAAAAGTTGAAGTAAGTTAGTACCTGTAACACCTTTTAATTTAATAGCTTTTTGGAAGGTTTTACGCAATTGTTTTTCGCTTACACCAAATAAATGTTTAACTTTTTGTTTTTCATATAAGTGTAATCCGTAATCTGATAATTTAACTCTTTTATTCCCGTGTTGTCCAGGAGCATATGTTCTCTTCTTTCCTTTAGCAAATTCTTTGCCACTTTCAAGGATAGAAAAACCTAAACGACGAGATTTTTTAAATACAGGTCCTGTATATCTTGACATATTTATTCCTCTTTTCTTATTGTGCACTATTTTAAGAGGGCTTATTTCTATCTTAAATTAATTTTAACTTAATGTGTTCAATTAAATTCAGCTTCTTTACTAACAAAATAAAAACGTTAAAATTAGGTTTACCCTTAAGCTATAATAAACTGCTGTTATAATGCTTTGCTATTATAACATAATTTATAGTTTATCTAAATATTTCTAATATGTTTTTTAGTGTTGTTTTTGTGCAAAAGATATTTCAAAATATAGTATTTAAAGCCGTGATGAATATTACAATACTTTGGTCATATTAAAGCATTGCCACTATGTATAAATTTTTTATTTTTAAGATTTTCTTTCTAAATGACTCCTTGTTTTATTTTGTGAACGTTACATTTTAAGATAAAAATGTTATGTATCTTGCTAATGTCCATTTAATTATATAAATGCTAGGTTTTGTCCTCACATATACTAGGTTCAGCTTGCAAATTATTCTGAATTAAATATCAATATTTAAAAGTATTGTTGATACTAAAAAAGAGGTAAAAAAGTCAACATTGTCATGTTGACTTTTTGGAGCTTTTATTTTCTATTATTTTTCTTTTATATCTATGATATTACATTAAAAGTTCAGCTATTAAATTATTTTCTATTTTTTTAAAATTAAGTTTAATATCATCATAAGGTAGAATATTCAGAAAATAAATATATTGCTCTTGGTTATCAAAAATTTCTTTATCATAGTTCATAGGATCGAATTTTTGTAAAAATATAAGCGAAGATTCTGCTACTGATGAGATAAAGAATCGTATTGGCTTTTTAAATTTAGTTATATTTCCAAAACTATCAAAACGTATTTTTTTATTATCATTATATAGAGTGTTTAAGTTTTGCCACTCTTGCACCTTTTTAAGGCTAAGTTTTTCAAGCTTAGTAAAATATCAAATAGTTTTAAAGTAAAATAATAACCCACTAAGTGTAATACAGAAACAAAATAAATAAATAAAAATCATAAACTGGGAAATTTTTTTCGGACGGTTTTACCTTCCCCAACCATACCATTTGGCTAAGCCAAACGGAATGCTTTGGGAAGGTTTTTTTATCTTATTCTTTTATAATTATATCAGTTTATAAATTCTTTGATTTTTTGTGATAATTCAATAAAAGTAAGCTTTTTACAGGTTTGATCAAAATTTGGAAAAATCTCGCTTTTAAGAATTGAAAAGAAATATTCAATTTCACGGTTGTCTAAACTATTGCCAATTCTTGACATTGATATTTTACCTTTTAGCAATTCTATTTTTTTAGTATATTCAACCGACGAATAAGCAGATCCGTGGTCAGAATGTAAAATAAAATTTTTTTTGAATTTTGTATTACTGATATTATTCAAAATTAGTTCGGTATCATTTCTAAGTGATAATTCATAGGTCACAAACTTAGTTTTATGGTCGATAATTGCGGATAAATAAATATGATTTTGCTCAATGTCTTTTGGTGCTGGTATGTAGGTCACGTCTGTTGCATATATATTATTGTTGATTGAATTATAATCTCGTTTTACTAAATCAGGCACTTTAACACAAGTATTTTTAGATTCTTTGTTTTTACGTTTTTGTCTAACAAATGTTTTTAAATTAAGTTTTTTCATATAATTCCCAAGGGTTCTAGGATTTATTTGAATATTATATTCTTGGAAAATATATTTAGCAAGCCTCCTTCGTCCATACCTTTCTTTATTTTCGACAAAACTTTTAAAAATTATTTCTTTGTGTTTGACATTTATCTCTTTAGCTTTGTTGTTATCTTTCAATTTCTCATAATATGTGGATCTTGCTATTAAAAAAATTTTTGCCTTGTATTTTGATGAAAGATTTTCAATTTCTTTAATATTTTTAATATCTGCATCAATATTATTTTCATTAAAAATTCGATAGTAGTATTTTATAACTGCATCTTTTTCATCATCTTTAAGAGTATTAATTCATGTATAATCGAGAACTTTCTTTTTCTTTCTCCCAACACCTTTATCTTTCTTGGGTGATTTACCGCTTTGTGATTCTATGTTCATATTTAAATTATACAGTTTTCTTTTCTTTAACATATTTTTCATTGATTCTTTGTTTCAGTATGCTTTTCTGATGTCAAAACAGAAATTTTCAAATTCTGCTTTGGTTATTCCCAGGTTCAAGTATTTATCGTATAAGTCAAAAATTTTAATTCATTCTTTAGTCTTTAAATGTCTCATAACTACCTCTTTTTCTTTATATTAAAAATATTCGGATTTTGTCCGAATATTTCTTCCCTGTCTACAGATCCATGGTCAGAATGTAAAATAAAATTTTTTTTGAATTTTGTATTACTGATATTATTCAAAATTAGTTCGGTATCATTTCTAAGTGATAATTCATAGGTCACAAACTTAGTTTTATGGTCGATAATTGCGGATAAATAAATATGATTTTGCTCAATGTCTTTTGGTGCTGGTATGTAGGTCACGTCTGTTGCATATATATTATTGTTGATTGAATTATAATCTCGTTTTACTAAATCAGGCACTTTAACACAAGTATTTTTAGATTCTTTGTTTTTACGTTTTTGTCTAACAAATGTTTTTAAATTAAGTTTTTTCATATAATTCCCAAGGGTTCTAGGATTTATTTGAATATTATATTCTTGGAAAATATATTTAGCAAGCCTCCTTCGTCCATACCTTTCTTTATTTTCGACAAAACTTTTAAAAATTATTTCTTTGTGTTTGACATTTATCTCTTTAGCTTTGTTGTTATCTTTCAATTTCTCATAATATGTGGATCTTGCTATTAAAAAAATTTTTGCCTTGTATTTTGATGAAAGATTTTCAATTTCTTTAATATTTTTAATATCTGCATCAATATTATTTTCATTAAAAATTCGATAGTAGTATTTTATAACTGCATCTTTTTCATCATCTTTAAGAGTATTAATTCATGTATAATCGAGAACTTTCTTTTTCTTTCTCCCAACACCTTTATCTTTCTTGGGTGATTTACCGCTTTGTGATTCTATGTTCATATTTAAATTATACAGTTTTCTTTTCTTTAACATATTTTTCATTGATTCTTTATTTCAGTATGCTTTTCTGATGTCAAAACAGAAATTTTCAAATTCTGCTTTGGTTATTACCAGGTTCAAGTATTTATCGTATAAGTCAAAAATTTTAACTCATTCTTTAGTCTTTAAATGTCTCATAACTACCTCTTTTTCTTTATATTAAAAATATTCGGATTTTGTCCGAATATTTCTTCCCTGTCTATCCTAAATATGTGTTTAAAAGAATGCATTTATCAAGTAAATTTGAAACATCATCTTTTAAACTACAATTATAGTTTTTAGCAATATAAATATCATTATTTCCTTTATTTAATGAATAAGGAATACTATCTTCCCCAAGTATTTTTACAATAAATTCAATAACTTCAGGTTTCGATACATTTTGTAAATGTACTAAAACTGATCCTATTCACCTTGTTTTACTTTCTTTACTTTCAAGTTTTTTAAGATAATCAAGGCCAACATTTGCATCTAAAAATTTATCTTTAAGACTTTTAAGTACTTCAACTTGATATATTCCATTTGATTTTTTTACGATTTGAAAATTTATATTATTGGCTTTAAAGGTTGGAAAGTTATCACCTTTTTCTTGGTTAGTTTTACAATGCGTAATTTGTAAGTTTTCTTTGGCGCTTCCACCGTCTAAGCTTTGTGGTTTGATATGATCAATGCTTCAACAAAACCTACTTTCTGGTGTGTTGTAAGCTCCTTTTTCAATTTGCCTACCTGCAAAGTCTTTTGTTTTATTACATTGTCTTCCATATTTTTGGGCTCAAAAAGCCATTGCATTTTTACGTGTTATATTCATTTTATCTATTAATTAGAAATGTCACATGCAAGTTTTTTGCATGTGACATTGTTTTTGTCTGCCTTGTAATAAAATAGTTGTATTAATAAATTTTAAAAAATGAAAGGAGACTTTAAAATTATATGAAAAATTTAGAAAAATATATTTGTGCTTTTGACAAATATCGAAAAGAAAATAAATATCAACATTTTAAAATCGAAGAGAATCACAACACTATTTTGAAAATGCAAGGAGCACTTGAGACACAACGAAAATTACGAGCAAAGCAAATCGATCTAGAACAACTTTATAATATTTTACAAGAACTTTCTGAAGGCTTCTCAATCCAAGAAGTAGCCAAAATTTTTAACAGAGATGTTCGAAGTATAAAAAGTAAAATCGAAATTATTACAAATCGCAGACTATTGAGTTTAGATAAACACAATCGCTATGTTTGTCCTAAGTGCTTAAAAAGAGTAATGCGTATTAAAACCCTTAATTTTACCAAACTATACGAACATTTATTAGGCTATTCATTTTCGAGGCTCTTTTTTCTAAGTGATGCAATTAAAGAGAAATGAAAAGCGTACAGAAAGTATTGGTATAGTGAACTTAATACATACAATAAAAATAGAAATAAAATAGACAGGGAAGAAATATTCGGACAAAATCCGAATATTTTTAATATAAAGAAAAAGAGGTAGTTATGAGACATTTAAAGACTAAAGAATGAGTTAAAATTTTTGACTTATACGATAAATACTTGAACCTGGTAATAACCAAAGCAGAATTTGAAAATTTCTGTTTTGACATCAGAAAAGCATACTGAAATAAAGAATCAATGAAAAATATGTTAAAGAAAAGAAAACTGTATAATTTAAATATGAACATAGAATCACAAAGCGGTAAATCACCCAAGAAAGATAAAGGTGTTGGGAGAAAGAAAAAGAAAGTTCTCGATTATACATGAATTAATACTCTTAAAGATGATGAAAAAGATGCAGTTATAAAATACTACTATCGAATTTTTAATGAAAATAATATTGATGCAGATATTAAAAATATTAAAGAAATTGAAAATCTTTCATCAAAATACAAGGCAAAAATTTTTTTAATAGCAAGATCCACATATTATGAGAAATTGAAAGATAACAACAAAGCTAAAGAGATAAATGTCAAACACAAAGAAATAATTTTTAAAAGTTTTGTCGAAAATAAAGAAAGGTATGGACGAAGGAGGCTTGCTAAATATATTTTCCAAGAATATAATATTCAAATAAATCCTAGAACCCTTGGGAATTATATGAAAAAACTTAATTTAAAAACATTTGTTAGACAAAAACGTAAAAACAAAGAATCTAAAAATACTTGTGTTAAAGTGCCTGATTTAGTAAAACGAGATTATAATTCAATCAACAATAATATATATGCAACAGACGTGACCTACATACCAGCACCAAAAGACATTGAGCAAAATCATATTTATTTATCCGCAATTATCGACCATAAAACTAAGTTTGTGACCTATGAATTATCACTTAGAAATGATACCGAACTAATTTTGAATAATATCAGTAATACAAAATTCAAAAAAAATTTTATTTTACATTCTGACCATGGATCTGCTTATTCGTCGGTTGAATATACTAAAAAAATAGAATTGCTAAAAGGTAAAATATCAATGTCAAGAATTGGCAATAGTCTAGACAACCGTGAAATTGAATATTTCTTTTCAATTCTTAAAAGCGAGATTTTTCCAAATTTTGATCAAACCTGTAAAAGGCTTACTTTTATTGAATTATCACAAAAAATCAAAGAATTTATAAACTGATATAATTATAAAAGAATAAGATAAAAAAAACCTTCCCAAAGCATTCCGTTTGGCTTAGCCAAATGGTATGGTTGGGGAAGGTAAAACCGTCCGAAAAAAATTTCCCAGTTTAAAAAGAATTTGCAGATGAATTTTTGAAAAGTCACATGCGAGATATTAAGAAAACAATTATCTTTTAATTTTTACATAACAAATGTATGCGTAAACAGAAAAAGCGGCAGTTTTATACCGACCCATAAAATTGCACTAAAATTAATTTAAGGATTGATCATATATCCTAAATGTGTTAGTCCATTTAATAAAATATTTTAGTTTAACAACAAAAACTCCCCTCGGGGGAGTTTTTACTTATTCTCTGAAAACTGAACAGTAAAGTAATTTATTAAAATGTCATGAATACATTTAACTTTTAAACCTATCAATTTATTAGTAATGGTCAGCTGAATGTATTACTACACTTACACTTCCATCCTATCAACCTCGTAGTCTACAAGGAATTTCAAGGGAATACTTATCTTTGAGGAGGCTTCCCACTTAGATGCTTTCAGCGGTTATCCCTTCCGTACTTAGCTACCCAGCTATGCTCCTGGCGGAACAACTGGAACACCAGCGGTACGTCCACTCCGGTCCTCTCGTACTAAGAGCAGCTCTCATCAATATTCCAACGCCCACATCAGATAGGGACCGAACTGTCTCACGACGTTCTGAACCCAGCTCGCGTACCGCTTTAATTGGCGAACAGCCAAACCCTTGGAACCGACTCCAGCTCCAGGATGCGATGAGCCGACATCGAGGTGCCAAACCTTGCCGTCGATGTGATCTCTTGGGCAAGATAAGCCTGTTATCCCCAGGGTAACTTTTATCCGTTGAGCGACTGCCGTTCCATGACGTACAGCCGGATCACTAAGTCCTGCTTTCGCACCTGCTCGACTTGTAGGTCTCGCAGTCAAGCACACTTCTACCTTTGCGCTCTACATACGGTTTCTGACCGTATTGAGTGTACCTTTGAACGCCTCCGTTACCTTTTAGGAGGCGACCGCCCCAGTCAAACTACCCACCACGCACTGTCTCCCCGCCGGATAACGGCGGCAGGTTAGAAACTCAACATACCAAGGGTGGTATTTCAAGGTTGACTCCTTCAAGGCTAGCGCCTTGATCTCACTGTCTCCCACCTATCCTACACATGTTAGGCCAAGTTTCAATACGAAGTTGTAGTAAAGCTCCATGGGGTCTTTTCGTCTTGATGCGGGTACCCAGCGTTTTCACTGGGACCATAATTTCACCGAGTCCAATGTTGAGACAGTTGAGAGATCATTGCGCCTTTCGTGCAGGTCAGTATTTAGCCGACAAGGAATTTCGCTACCTTAGGACCGTTATAGTTACGGCCGCCGTTCACCCGGGCTTCATTTCAACGCTTCGCATTAAGCTAACGCATCCACTTAACCTTCGGGCACTGGGCAGGCTTCACCCCCTATACATCACCTTGCGGTTTAGCAGAGAGCTGTGTTTTTGATAAACAGTTGCCCCTCACAATTTACTGTGGCCAACGGTTTAATGTTGGCACCCCTTATCGCGAACTTACGGGGTTAATTTGCAGAGTTCCTTAACATTGGTTTTCTCGCTCGCCTTAGAATACTCATCTTGGGAACGTGTGTCCGTTCTCGGTACAGGTACCCTGTTATTTAAACGTTTAGAAGCTTTTCTTGGAAGTATGAAATCACACAATTCAGGCCAAAGCCTTATGCATCGTAGCTCCCGGTTGTAGAATACGCATTTAACTATATTCACCAGTTACTACTTACCCCTAAATCCATTAATAGGTAGTGTTATCCTTCTCCGTCACTCCATCACTATAACAAGGCAGTACAGGAATATTAACCTGTTATCCATCAGATACGCTTTTCAGCCTCTCCTTAGGTCCTGACTAACCCTGGGTGGACGAACCTTCCCCAGGAAACCTTTCCCAATAGGCGTCGTAGATTCTCACTACGAATCGTTACTCATACCGGCATTCTCACTTCTTAAAGCTCCACCAGTCCTCACGGTCTGACTTCATTGCATTAAGAACGCTCCTCTAACGTACTTTCGTACCCGTGGCTTCGGTATTATGTTTTACTCCCGTTACATTATTGGCGCAAGATCTCTTGACTAGTGAGCTATTACGCACTCTTTAAAGGGTGGCTGCTTCTAAGCCAACCTCCTAGTTGTTTATGAAATCTCACAACCTTTCTGACTTAACATAATTTTGGGACCTTAGCCGACGATCTGGGTTGTTGCCCTCGCGAGCCGGGACGTTAGCACCCCGGTTCCGACTGCATGACAATACACAATGGTATTCGGAGTTTGATTATAGTCAGTACCGCTAGGCGCGGCCATTCCATATTCAGTGCTCTACCACCAAAGTTTAACATCACACGCTAGCCCTAAAGCTATTTCGAGGAGAACCAGCTATCTCCAAGTTCGATTGGAATTTCTCCGCTATTCACAAGTCATCCGGGCACTTTTCAGCGTACTACGGTTCGGCCCTCCACTTGGTATTACCCAAGCTTCAGCCTGCTCATGAATAGATCACCTGGTTTCGGGTATATGTCAACATACTAAACGCCCTATTAAGACTCGATTTCTCTGCGGCTCCGCTTTTTTCTGCTTAACCTCGCATGTTAACATAACTCGCCGGTCCATACTGCAAGATGTACGCCATCAGCCATTAACGGCCTCTGACTAATTGTAAGTAAGTGGTTTCAGAATCTATTTCACTCCCCTCCCGGGGTTCTTTTCACCTTTCCCTCACGGTACTAGTTCACTATCGGTGTCTGGTTAGTATTTAGCCTTACCGGATGGTCCCGGCAGATTCAGACAGGGTTTCACGTGCCCCGCCCTACTCAGGATACTATCAAAAGTTTTTGCTATTTCACATACGGGAGTATCACCCTCTATGCTAAAGTTTCCCAACTTTTTCTGCTATAACAAAAATTTGTAACTTTATGTAGATAGTCCTACAACCCCACCCTAAGATGGTTTGGGCTCTTCCACTTTCGCTCGCCGCTACTAATGGAATCATATTTTATTTTCTTTTCCTGTTGCTACTAAGATGTTTCAGTTCACAACGTGTCTCGCAATCAAGACTATTTTATTCATCTTGAAGCAGTTAGACATTACTCTAACTAGGTTTCCCCATTCGGAAATCCCCGTATCGTAGCTCATATCCAGCTCCACGAGGCTTATCGCAGGTAATCACGTCCTTCATCGACTTCCAGACCCAAGGCATCCACCACTCACTCTTACTTATTTAAAAGTTCAATATTTACCTATTGTTGTTGATGTATTCAAAGACATTTTAATAAATTATTTATAAAATAATTACTCGGTTATCCAAAACAAATTGACTAATTTATTTTTTGATGTCGTTGTTATATTAATTTATCTTTACTATTCAGTTTTCAAAGAACAAAAAGAGAGAAGTTCTCTCAAAACTAGATATACATGTTGGGTTATCTCAACCATGACATTAAATAAGAAATGATAACCATATTATAAATTGGTAATTGTTACTAAAATGAATTGTAACTTAATGTACTCCGTAGAAAGGAGGTAATCCATCCCCACGTTCTCGTAGGGATACCTTGTTACGACTTCACCCCAGTCACCGGCCCTGCCTTAGGCAGTTGTCTCCGTAGTTAACAAAACCGACTTCGGGCATTACCAGCTCCCATGGTGTGACGGGCGGTGTGTACAAGACCCGAGAACGTATTCACCGTAGCGTAGCTGATCTACGATTACTAGCGATTCCGACTTCATGTAGTCGAGTTGCAGACTACAATCCGAACTGAGAATAGTTTTTTGAGATTTGCTTGATGTCACCATTTTGCGTCTCTTTGTACTATCCATTGTAGCACGTGTGTTGCCCCACTCGTAAGAGGCATGATGATTTGACGTCGTCCCCACCTTCCTCCCAATTACTCGGGCAGTCTCCCTAGAAAATTAACTAAGGACAAGGGTTGCGCTCGTTGCAGGACTTAACCGAACATCTCACGACACGAGCTGACGACAACCATGCACCATCTGTCATTCTGTTAGCCTCCACTATATCTCTATAGCTTTGCAGAAGATGTCAAGAGTGGGTAAGGTTCTACGCGTATCTTCAAATTAAACCACATGCTCCACCGCTTGTGCGGATCCCCGTCAATTCCTTTAAGTTTCACTCTTGCGAGCATACTACTCAGGCGGATGATTTAATGCGTTAGCTGCGCCAATAGATTTTCTATCAGCTAATCATCATCGTTTACAGCGTGGACTACCAGGGTATCTAATCCTGTTTGCTCCCCACGCTTTCGTCTCTCAGTGTCAATATGTGCCCAGTTAGCTGCCTTCGCCAAATTGGTGTTCTTCCTAATATCTACGCATTTCACCGCTTCACTAGGAATTCCGCTAACCTCTACACAATTCTAGCATGCCAGTATCCAACGCAATTTGGGGTTGAGCCCCAAGTTTTCACGCCAGACTTAACATACAACCTACAGACGCTTTACACCCAATAATTCCGGATAACGCTTGCAACCTATGTATTACCGCGGCTGCTGGCACATAGTTAGCCGTTGCTTTCTGACAAGGTACCGTCAAGGCACTAGCATTTCCTCTAATGCTTTTTCTTCCCTTATAACAGCAGTTTACAACCCGAAGGCCGTCATCCTGCACGCTGTGTCGCTCCATCAGACTTTCGTCCATTGTGGAAAATTCCCTACTGCTGCCTCCCGTAGGAGTCTGGGCCGTATCTCAGTCCCAGTGTGGCGGATCAGTCTCTCAACCCCGCTAAACATCATCGCCTTGGTAAGCCATTACCTTACCAACTAGCTAATGTTCCGCACCCCAATCTCTTAGTGAAGCTTTAAGGCTCCTTTTATATATAGTTCATGCGAACTATATAAGTATCCGGTATTAGCGATAATTTCTCACCGTTATCCCAATCTAAGAGGTATGTTAAGTACGTGTTACTCACCCATTCGCCGCTAAGTTCTAAAAGAACTCCGCTCAACATGCATGTATTAGGCACACAGCCAGCGTTCATCCTGAGCCAGGATCAAACTCTCGAAAAAATTGACTGTCATGTTTTGTGTGTATATCTAGTTTTCAAAGAACTTCATGCTGCTTTTTCAAAAAAGCACAAGATAATTATAATACAAAAAAATAAAAACCAAAATATTTTTTTATTTTTTTCTGAAGTGTTTTTTGGAAAAGTCACATGCGAGATATTAACAAAATAATTGTCTTTTAATTTTAACATAAATTTTACATAAAAAATGTATGCTAAAACAGAAAACACGCTAGTGTTTTCTCGTCGGTTTTGCTTACTTTTGCCAAAAGTAAGGCCCCTTTGATTGCAATCAAAGGCGGGGGATTTAAAAAATTTTTAGGTTATTTTATATTGCCGTACAACTTGTCGGTAGTTATTTATTTTTTCCATCATATAATCAATTTCATGCTGAGAGTATTTATCTAAGCTTTTTCCTTTGGGAATGTAATACCTAATTAAGCGGTGCATATTTTCTATTGAACCTTTTTGTCATGAACTATATGGTTGGCATTTAAATAATCTTTCAGTTGGAATGACATGGTGCAATAAGACATTTTCACTACCATTATCAACAGTTAAAGTTTTAATCTCTAAACTATGTTTCTTGATTAGTTTGATAAGAGTTTGTTTTATAGCTTTGGAGTTACGTTTTGAAAGCATAGCATAAGATATTCGAGTTTGCCGTTCAATTATGGTCACAATACAATATGTATCATTGATTTTTCCAATAACGGTGTAAACTGGGAAATTTTTTTCGGACGGTTTTACCTTCCCCAACCATACCGTTTGGCTAAGCCAAACGGAATGCTTTGTGAAGGTTTTTTTATCTTATTCTTTTATAATTATATCAGTTTATAAATTCTTTGATTTTTTGTGATAATTCAATAAAAGTAAGTCTTTTACAGGTTTGATCAAAATTTGGGAAAATTTCACTTTTAAGAATTGAAAAGAAATACTCAATTTCACGATTGTCAAGACTATTACCAATTCTTGACATTGATATTTTACCTTTTAGTGATTTTATTTTTTTAGTATATTCAAGCGAAGAATAAGCAGATCCATGGTCAGAATGTAAAATAAAATTATTTTTGAATTTTGTATTGGTGATATTATTCAAAATTAGTTCAGTATCATTTCTAAGTGATAATTCATAGGTCACAAACTTAGTTTTATGATCAATAATTGCAGATAAATAAATATGATTCTGTTCAATATCTTTTGGTGCTGGTATATAGGTCACGTCTGTTGCATATATATTATTGTTGATTGAATTATAATCTCGTTTTACTAAATCAGGCACTTTAACACAAGTATTTTTAGATTCTTTGTTTTTACGTTTTTGTCTAACAAATGTTTTTAAATTAAGTTTTTTCATATAATTCCCAAGGGTTCTAGGATTTATTTGAATATTATATTCTTGGAAAATATATTTAGCAAGTCTTCTTCGTCCATACCTTTCTTTATTTTCGACAAAACTTTTAAAAATTATTTCTTTGTGTTTGACATTTATCTCTTTAGGTTTGTTGTTATCTTTCAATTTCTCATAATATGTAGATCTTGAAACACATATCATTTTAGATTTTTTAGTATGTGAAAGATTCTTGATTTTCTTTATCTTTGAGATATCTGCATCAATATTATTTTCATTAAAAATTCGATAGTAGTATTTTATAACTGCATCTTTTTCATCATCTTTAAGAGTATCAATTCATGTATAATCGAGAACTTTCTTTTTCTTTCTCCCAACACCTTTATCTTTCTTAGGTGATTTACCACTTTGTGATTCTATGTCCATATTTAAATTATACAGTTTTCTTTTCTTTAACATATTTCTCATTGATTCTTTATTTCAGTATACTTTTCTGATATCAAAACAGAAATTATCAAATTCTGCCTTGGTTATTCCCAGGTTCAAATATTTATCGTATAAGTCAAAAATTTTGACCCATTCCTTAGTCTTTAAATGTCTCATAACTACCTCTTTTTCTTTATATTAAAAATATTCGGATTTTGTCCGAATATTTTTTCCCTGTCTAAAATAAGGGTATTTTTTAATTATTTTATAAATTGTACTAGGTGAAGGAGCAAATTAATCAGGTGATATTTTTTTAAAAGAATTGACAAGGTAGGTAACTGATTTCTTAATTTCTTTTTGCTGCAAATTCTTTTTATTTCTATTTTTATTGTATGTATTAAGTTCACTATACCAATACTTTCTGTAGGCCTTTCATTTCTCTTTAATTGCATCACTTACAAAAAAGAGCCTCGAAAATGAATACCCTAATAAATGTTCATATAGTTTTGTAAAATTAAGAGTTTTAACACGCATTACTCTTTTTAAGCACCTAGGACAAACATAGTGATTGTGTTTATCTAAACTAAGTGGTCTGCGATTTGTAATAATTTCGATTTTACTTTTTATACTTCGAATGTCTCTATCAAAAATCTTGGCTACTTCTTGGATTGAGAAACCTTCAGAAAGTTCTTGTAAAATATTATAAAGTTGTTCTAGATCGATTTGGCTTGCTCGTAATTTTCGTTGTGTCTCAAGTGCTCCTTGCATCTTCAAGATAGTATTGTGATTCTCTTCAATTTTAAAATGTTGATATTTATTTTCTTTTCGATATTTGTCAAAAACACAAATATATTTTTCTAAATTTTTCATATAATTTTAAAGTCTCCTTTATTTTTTTAAAAATTTATTAATACAATTATTTTATTACAAGGCAGACAAAAACAATGTCACATGCAAAAAACTTGCATGTGACATTTCTAATTAATATTTTTTCTGAAGTTGGGTAAAACTTTTAAATTAATATAAATTTACTGCCTATAACATAACCGAAACCATATATATTATATTTATTATATTTATATTATATATAGTAAATTTACAAAAAACATACCAACAACGTTAAAATATAGTGCGAAAGAACAGTGAAAAGGTGTGTAGATTTTATCAATTACAATACCTGCGACAGAGCCTTTGCCACTTCGCTTCTTATGCTGTCGTTTTTGTATGCGTACCAAATGAGATGGTCGAGCTGGTGATTATTGAGTACCGCTACCTTGTCGCGTACTGCGCTGAATATCGTGTAAAACTCAATGTAGCTTAACTTCTCAAAATTCTTGCCCTGCCACATCCCCTTGTCTATTTTATAATATGCTAGGTAGTATGGCAGAATCGCCCGTACTACCGAATCGTTGATGGTGTACGCACAGCCGTCATAAAGCCATTCGTTGAGATACCGGCACAGCTTGCTTGCCAAACTCTTATCCTTCCTGCTGCCATTTTGCACGAGGTGGTGGAGTATTGCATCTACCAAATACTTGTCGCCTTCTTTAATGCGATCGAGAAAATTGTTGTGCGGGTCGTTGCAATATGCCGCCATTAACTCCATTGTTTCCATGGATGTGCGGGTAGAGTTTTCTATTGCAATGCGATTGATGATATCGTAATACGCTTTCGCAGAATAATCGCCTGCGTTAAAATAACTCTCCATTATGGCTTTTCCTTTTGACTGGTATGCGGGATCTACCACGATACATGCTTCTACAATTTCGGAATTTTCTTTAGTTAACTGCACCATCAAGTATTCGTCTTTCGCTAACCCAAGAAGGTTATCTGGTACAGTCAGCTGCAATAAGTCTTCGTATGTAGTTGGCACCGCGAGTTTCTTGTTTTGTGGCTCTGTTCTTTGTTGAACCAAAGCTCTCAATTTTTTTAGGAGATCTACCTCCATCCTTAATTGTTCAAGTTCTGCTTCAAGTGCTTTAAGTTTGGCTTGTGTTTTATCTAGTTTTGGTTTCTTATTCTTTAGCATGGTCATGGGTTGTCTACCTTTCGTTTCATTTATAAGACCATTATACCCGAATAATCGATATTTTTTAACTCATGAATGAATTAATCCAATATTAATTAGTAGCTCAGATCCAATTTTTAGATAAGATCTCCCTTTTAAAATTTGGTTTACAATATCTAACTTAAAGTCTGCACTATATTTTGTACATTTTTTTCGTTCTTTTAATGATTCTAATCCATACTTGCGGTAGTAACGAATTATGGTCTTAATTGTTGTTTTAGTATCGCGGAATATCTCAGCCATTTTACTGTGAGTTTCGCCAGAATGATATAGTTCTATAATTTCAGTTTATCATTTAATCTTAATTTCATAATAAAAACCCCTCAAGTTTTTCCAATTTGTTTGGTCCAACTTTTGGGGTTCACTATACTTTCATCAGGTAGACAAAAGTTCGTTCTTTTATGGCGGGTGATGAGGGATTTGAACCCTCGCGGGTGGTATAGGCCCCTGCTAGTTTTCGAGACTAGTCCCTTCAGCCGAACTTGGGTAATCACCCGTAATATTAAAAAATAAAGTATTTCATGTGTTTTACTTATAAATAATATCACAATTTTCTCAAAATGTTTTTTGGAAAAGTCACTTGCGAGATGTTAACAAAATAATTGTCTTTTAATTTTAACATAATTTTTAGATAAAAAAATGTATGAGAAAACAGAAAACACGGCAGTGTTTTCTCGTCGGTTTTGCTTACTTTTGCCAAAAGTAAGGCCCCTTTGATTGCAATCAAAGGCGGGGGATTAAAAAAAATTTTAGGTTATCTTATATTTCCGGACAACTTGCCGATAGTTATTTATTTTATCCATCATATAATCAATTTCTTGCTGAGAGTATTTATCTAGACTTTTTCCTTTGGGAATGTAATACCTAATTAAGCGGTGCATATTTTCTATTGAACCTTTTTGTCATGAACTATATGGTTGGCATTTAAATAGTCTTTCAGTTGGAATAACCTGGTGCAATAAGACATTTTCACTACCATTATCAACTGTTAAAGTTTTAATCTCTAAGTTGTGTTTCTTGATTAGTTTGATAAGAGTTTGTTTGATAGCTTTGGAGTTGCGTTTTGAAAGCATAGCATAAGACATTCTGGTTTGCCGTTCAATTATGGTCACAATACAATATGTATCATTGATTTTACCAATAACGGTGTCTAATTCAAAATGGCCGTGTTCAGAGCGATCATTAATATAAGCTGGACGTTTCGAAATTTCCGTAGCATATTTTAATGTTTTAGGTTTGGTTTGTTTTTTCTTCCTTATGCCATATTTGCCTTCAGATTTTCTAACAATGTGGTCAAAATCAAGGAAATAAGGGTATTTTTTGATTATTTTATAAATTGTACTAGGCGAAGGAGCAAATTCATCAGGGGATAATTTTTTAAAAGAATTCACAAGATAGGTAACTGATTTCTTAACTTCTTTTTGCTGCAAATTCTTTTTATTTCTATTTTTATTGTATGTATTAAGCTCACTATACCAATATTTTCTGTAGGCCTTTCATTTCTCTTTAATTGTATCACTTACAAAAAAGAGTCGCGAAAACGAATAGCCTGATAAATGTTCATATAGTTTGCTAAAATTAAGGGTTTTAACACGCATTACTCTTCTTGAACACTTAGGACAAACATAGCGATTTTGTTTATCTAAACTAAGTGGTCTGCGATTTGTAATAATTTTAATTTTGCTTTTTATACTTCGAATGTCTCTGTTAAAAATCTTAGCTACTTCTTGGATTGAGAAGCCTTCAGAAAGTTCTTGTAAAATATTATAAAGTTGCTCTAGATCGATTTGGTCTAATCGTAATTTTCGATGCGACTCAAGAGCTCCTTGCATTTTCAAAATAGTATTATGATTCTCTTCGATTTTAAAATGTTGATATTTATTTTCTTTTCGATATTTGTCAAAAACACAAATATATTTTTCTAAATTTTTCATATAATTTTAAAGTCTCCTTTCATTTTTTAAAATTTATTAATACAACTATTTTATTACAAGGCAGACAAAAACAATGTCACATGCAAAAAACTTGCATGTGACATTTCCAATTAATAAATTTTCTCAAAATAGTTATAAAAAACACACTAGGTGGCAAATATCTGCCACTAGTGTGTTATTAATTTATTTCTTTACTACTGGATGAACTTTATAAACGCGTGATTTTCCTTTTACTCTTTTACAAGTAAATGGTTTGCCATTAGCTACAAAACCAGGGAATGAATCGCCTTTTTCATCGTTGGTCAAATAATGTGTAATTTGTAAGTTTTCATCTTCATCAGATCCGCCTCTAGATTCAGGGAAAATGTGACCGATATTTCAGCGATACTGGCTATCTTTGTTTCCATAAGCAGATCTTTTAATTACACGACCAGCAAAATCTTTAGCTTCTTCTTTATTTTTATAAGTTTCATCTCATAGTTCTAATGCTTTTTCTTTATTTGTTTTCATAATTACCTCTTTCATTAAATTTATTTTGTATTAATTATTTTATTTGATAATTTTTCTCGTAAGTCTATATAAGAGTAGTTATATTTACAATATTTATTGTTATTAAAATTTAAGTTTGGTTCATTTTTTTCAGCCCTTGTATTTACATAGACTAAGTTATTTATATATAATGAATTATCATTATATGAATTACCTAAGTTAAATTCACAAAACTTTGCACCCGAATACATATCTTTTGAATTAGTATAATTATTTAATTTGTAAAAAATTTGATATTTTTAAAGCCGGACAGAAAAGTTAACATGTAAATGTTAGCTTTTCTGTTACCATTCGTTGGTACCAACGAAGAATTTTTTTGAAAGGATAAATTATGTCAAGACATTTAAAGAAAGAAGAATTTGCAAAAATATATGAAGAATATCAAAAATCAGGTTTACCAGGTGCTTTCCAAGCTATTTACCAAATATCACCAGAAACAAAAAACTTACAAAGAAATAGTGTAAAAGTTAGAATTAATAAAATAATTAAGTATTATAATTTAGGTATGGAAGACTTATTGCAGACAAAGAAAGGTGAAAGCCGCAAAAAAGGAAGCGGCAAACCTAAGACGAAAAGAGAACCAAATTGAGATATTTTTGATCGTGATGATTTGTTACAAATAGCTAAAAGATATTATGAAATTACCAACGAATTACCTAAAAGTAAGAAAGTTATTGAATCTAAAAGTTTTAGTATAAGTTATGTTAAGCTTGCAGAAGTTTTTGGCATTTCTAGACAAACAATTTCTAAAACTCAAAATATTAAAATTGCACAAAAACTCCCTAAATATAGTGATGTAATCGAAAAATCGTTCGCAGAAACAAAGTCAAGATATGGAAGGTTAAAACTAAGTGTTTACATATCTAAAAAATACAAAATAGATATAAACGAACGTTCATTAGGGAGATATATGAACCTTTTAGGCCTAAAATGTAAGCTTAGACAAAAATCAAAACGAAAAGAAATTAAAAATCTATCTACTCAGATTGATAACTTCGTAAATCGTGATTATAATGATCAAAACAATCGAAATATTTATGCAACTGATGTTTCATATATAAAAGCGCCAAAAGATGTGTTAGAATCACACGTTTATTTGTCTGCAATTTTGTCTCATAAAACTAAACAAATTATTGGTTTTAAATTATCAAAAAGTAATAATCTAGAACTAGTTTTAGACAATTTAAATTCATTAAAGCAATACAAATCCAAAAATTTTATCATTCACTCAGATCATGGCTTTCAATATACACATCATCAATATATTAAAGAAATTAAAAATCTTGGTGGGATTATTTCGTTATCAAGAGTGGGAAATTCTCTTGATAATCGAGAAATTGAATATTGGTTTGGAATCATTAAAACTGAATTATTAAATGATTTAGATTATTCAAAAATAACATTTAATGAACTTAATGATATGATACATGAATATGTAATTTGGTACAACAATGACCGAATTCAATCAAACTTAAACTGAAAAACTCCACAGCAATTTGCTATGGAATTATAAATAACTAAAATGTTAAATTTTGCTGTCCATGTTTATTTGCCAATATATTTTTTATTTAAAAAGTAATATCCTAAATATGTGTTTAAAAGAATGCATTTATCAAGTAAATTTGAAACATCATCTTTTAAACTACAATTATAGTTTTTAGCAATATAAATATCATTATTTCCTTTATTTAATGAATAAGGAATACTATCTTCCCCAAGTATTTTTACAATAAATTCAATAACTTCAGGTTTCGATACATTTTGTAAATGTACTAAAACTGATCCTATTCACCTTGTTTTACTTTCTTTACTTTCAAGTTTTTTAAGATAATCAAGGCCAACATTTGCATCTAAAAATTTATCTTTAAGACTTTTAAGTACTTCAACTTGATATATTCCATTTGATTTTTTTACGATTTGAAAATTTATATTATTGGCTTTAAAGGTTGGAAAGTTATCACCTTTTTCTTGGTTAGTTTTACAATGCGTAATTTGTAAGTTTTCTTTGGCGCTTCCACCGTCTAAGCTTTGTGGTTTGATATGATCAATGCTTCAACAAAACCTACTTTCTGGTGTGTTGTAAGCTCCTTTTTCAATTTGCCTACCTGCAAAGTCTTTTGTTTTATTACATTGTCTTCCATATTTTTGGGCTCAAAAAGCCATTGCATTTTTACGTGTTATATTCATTTTATCTATTAATTAGAAATGTCACATGCAAGTTTTTTGCATGTGACATTGTTTTTGTCTGCCTTGTAATAAAATAGTTGTATTAATAAATTTTAAAAAATGAAAGGAGACTTTAAAATTATATGAAAAATTTAGAAAAATATATTTGTGCTTTTGACAAATATCGAAAAGAAAATAAATATCAACATTTTAAAATCGAAGAGAATCACAACACTATTTTGAAAATGCAAGGAGCACTTGAGACACAACGAAAATTACGAGCAAAGCAAATCGATCTAGAACAACTTTATAATATTTTACAAGAACTTTCTGAAGGCTTCTCAATCCAAGAAGTAGCCAAAATTTTTAACAGAGATGTTCGAAGTATAAAAAGTAAAATCGAAATTATTACAAATCGCAGACTATTGAGTTTAGATAAACACAATCGCTATGTTTGTCCTAAGTGCTTAAAAAGAGTAATGCGTATTAAAACCCTTAATTTTACCAAACTATACGAACATTTATTAGGCTATTCATTTTCGAGGCTCTTTTTTCTAAGTGATGCAATTAAAGAGAAATGAAAAGCGTACAGAAAGTATTGGTATAGTGAACTTAATACATACAATAAAAATAGAAATAAAAAGAATTTGCAGATGAATTTTTGAAAAGTCACATGCGAGATATTAAGAAAACAATTATCTTTTAATTTTTACATAACAAATGTATGCGTAAACAGAAAAAGCGGCAGTTTTATACCGACCCATAAAATTGCACTAAAATTAATTTAAGGATTGATCATATATCCTAAATGTGTTAGTCCATTTAATAAAATATTTTAGTTTAACAACAAAAACTCCCCTCGGGGGAGTTTTTACTTATTCTCTGAAAACTGAACAGTAAAGTAATTTATTAAAATGTCATGAATACATTTAACTTTTAAACCTATCAATTTATTAGTAATGGTCAGCTGAATGTATTACTACACTTACACTTCCATCCTATCAACCTCGTAGTCTACAAGGAATTTCAAGGGAATACTTATCTTTGAGGAGGCTTCCCACTTAGATGCTTTCAGCGGTTATCCCTTCCGTACTTAGCTACCCAGCTATGCTCCTGGCGGAACAACTGGAACACCAGCGGTACGTCCACTCCGGTCCTCTCGTACTAAGAGCAGCTCTCATCAATATTCCAACGCCCACATCAGATAGGGACCGAACTGTCTCACGACGTTCTGAACCCAGCTCGCGTACCGCTTTAATTGGCGAACAGCCAAACCCTTGGAACCGACTCCAGCTCCAGGATGCGATGAGCCGACATCGAGGTGCCAAACCTTGCCGTCGATGTGATCTCTTGGGCAAGATAAGCCTGTTATCCCCAGGGTAACTTTTATCCGTTGAGCGACTGCCGTTCCATGACGTACAGCCGGATCACTAAGTCCTGCTTTCGCACCTGCTCGACTTGTAGGTCTCGCAGTCAAGCACACTTCTACCTTTGCGCTCTACATACGGTTTCTGACCGTATTGAGTGTACCTTTGAACGCCTCCGTTACCTTTTAGGAGGCGACCGCCCCAGTCAAACTACCCACCACGCACTGTCTCCCCGCCGGATAACGGCGGCAGGTTAGAAACTCAACATACCAAGGGTGGTATTTCAAGGTTGACTCCTTCAAGGCTAGCGCCTTGATCTCACTGTCTCCCACCTATCCTACACATGTTAGGCCAAGTTTCAATACGAAGTTGTAGTAAAGCTCCATGGGGTCTTTTCGTCTTGATGCGGGTACCCAGCGTTTTCACTGGGACCATAATTTCACCGAGTCCAATGTTGAGACAGTTGAGAGATCATTGCGCCTTTCGTGCAGGTCAGTATTTAGCCGACAAGGAATTTCGCTACCTTAGGACCGTTATAGTTACGGCCGCCGTTCACCCGGGCTTCATTTCAACGCTTCGCATTAAGCTAACGCATCCACTTAACCTTCGGGCACTGGGCAGGCTTCACCCCCTATACATCACCTTGCGGTTTAGCAGAGAGCTGTGTTTTTGATAAACAGTTGCCCCTCACAATTTACTGTGGCCAACGGTTTAATGTTGGCACCCCTTATCGCGAACTTACGGGGTTAATTTGCAGAGTTCCTTAACATTGGTTTTCTCGCTCGCCTTAGAATACTCATCTTGGGAACGTGTGTCCGTTCTCGGTACAGGTACCCTGTTATTTAAACGTTTAGAAGCTTTTCTTGGAAGTATGAAATCACACAATTCAGGCCAAAGCCTTATGCATCGTAGCTCCCGGTTGTAGAATACGCATTTAACTATATTCACCAGTTACTACTTACCCCTAAATCCATTAATAGGTAGTGTTATCCTTCTCCGTCACTCCATCACTATAACAAGGCAGTACAGGAATATTAACCTGTTATCCATCAGATACGCTTTTCAGCCTCTCCTTAGGTCCTGACTAACCCTGGGTGGACGAACCTTCCCCAGGAAACCTTTCCCAATAGGCGTCGTAGATTCTCACTACGAATCGTTACTCATACCGGCATTCTCACTTCTTAAAGCTCCACCAGTCCTCACGGTCTGACTTCATTGCATTAAGAACGCTCCTCTAACGTACTTTCGTACCCGTGGCTTCGGTATTATGTTTTACTCCCGTTACATTATTGGCGCAAGATCTCTTGACTAGTGAGCTATTACGCACTCTTTAAAGGGTGGCTGCTTCTAAGCCAACCTCCTAGTTGTTTATGAAATCTCACAACCTTTCTGACTTAACATAATTTTGGGACCTTAGCCGACGATCTGGGTTGTTGCCCTCGCGAGCCGGGACGTTAGCACCCCGGTTCCGACTGCATGACAATACACAATGGTATTCGGAGTTTGATTATAGTCAGTACCGCTAGGCGCGGCCATTCCATATTCAGTGCTCTACCACCAAAGTTTAACATCACACGCTAGCCCTAAAGCTATTTCGAGGAGAACCAGCTATCTCCAAGTTCGATTGGAATTTCTCCGCTATTCACAAGTCATCCGGGCACTTTTCAGCGTACTACGGTTCGGCCCTCCACTTGGTATTACCCAAGCTTCAGCCTGCTCATGAATAGATCACCTGGTTTCGGGTATATGTCAACATACTAAACGCCCTATTAAGACTCGATTTCTCTGCGGCTCCGCTTTTTTCTGCTTAACCTCGCATGTTAACATAACTCGCCGGTCCATACTGCAAGATGTACGCCATCAGCCATTAACGGCCTCTGACTAATTGTAAGTAAGTGGTTTCAGAATCTATTTCACTCCCCTCCCGGGGTTCTTTTCACCTTTCCCTCACGGTACTAGTTCACTATCGGTGTCTGGTTAGTATTTAGCCTTACCGGATGGTCCCGGCAGATTCAGACAGGGTTTCACGTGCCCCGCCCTACTCAGGATACTATCAAAAGTTTTTGCTATTTCACATACGGGAGTATCACCCTCTATGCTAAAGTTTCCCAACTTTTTCTGCTATAACAAAAATTTGTAACTTTATGTAGATAGTCCTACAACCCCACCCTAAGATGGTTTGGGCTCTTCCACTTTCGCTCGCCGCTACTAATGGAATCATATTTTATTTTCTTTTCCTGTTGCTACTAAGATGTTTCAGTTCACAACGTGTCTCGCAATCAAGACTATTTTATTCATCTTGAAGCAGTTAGACATTACTCTAACTAGGTTTCCCCATTCGGAAATCCCCGTATCGTAGCTCATATCCAGCTCCACGAGGCTTATCGCAGGTAATCACGTCCTTCATCGACTTCCAGACCCAAGGCATCCACCACTCACTCTTACTTATTTAAAAGTTCAATATTTACCTATTGTTGTTGATGTATTCAAAGACATTTTAATAAATTATTTATAAAATAATTACTCGGTTATCCAAAACAAATTGACTAATTTATTTTTTGATGTCGTTGTTATATTAATTTATCTTTACTATTCAGTTTTCAAAGAACAAAAAGAGAGAAGTTCTCTCAAAACTAGATATACATGTTGGGTTATCTCAACCATGACATTAAATAAGAAATGATAACCATATTATAAATTGGTAATTGTTACTAAAATGAATTGTAACTTAATGTACTCCGTAGAAAGGAGGTAATCCATCCCCACGTTCTCGTAGGGATACCTTGTTACGACTTCACCCCAGTCACCGGCCCTGCCTTAGGCAGTTGTCTCCGTAGTTAACAAAACCGACTTCGGGCATTACCAGCTCCCATGGTGTGACGGGCGGTGTGTACAAGACCCGAGAACGTATTCACCGTAGCGTAGCTGATCTACGATTACTAGCGATTCCGACTTCATGTAGTCGAGTTGCAGACTACAATCCGAACTGAGAATAGTTTTTTGAGATTTGCTTGATGTCACCATTTTGCGTCTCTTTGTACTATCCATTGTAGCACGTGTGTTGCCCCACTCGTAAGAGGCATGATGATTTGACGTCGTCCCCACCTTCCTCCCAATTACTCGGGCAGTCTCCCTAGAAAATTAACTAAGGACAAGGGTTGCGCTCGTTGCAGGACTTAACCGAACATCTCACGACACGAGCTGACGACAACCATGCACCATCTGTCATTCTGTTAGCCTCCACTATATCTCTATAGCTTTGCAGAAGATGTCAAGAGTGGGTAAGGTTCTACGCGTATCTTCAAATTAAACCACATGCTCCACCGCTTGTGCGGATCCCCGTCAATTCCTTTAAGTTTCACTCTTGCGAGCATACTACTCAGGCGGATGATTTAATGCGTTAGCTGCGCCAATAGATTTTCTATCAGCTAATCATCATCGTTTACAGCGTGGACTACCAGGGTATCTAATCCTGTTTGCTCCCCACGCTTTCGTCTCTCAGTGTCAATATGTGCCCAGTTAGCTGCCTTCGCCAAATTGGTGTTCTTCCTAATATCTACGCATTTCACCGCTTCACTAGGAATTCCGCTAACCTCTACACAATTCTAGCATGCCAGTATCCAACGCAATTTGGGGTTGAGCCCCAAGTTTTCACGCCAGACTTAACATACAACCTACAGACGCTTTACACCCAATAATTCCGGATAACGCTTGCAACCTATGTATTACCGCGGCTGCTGGCACATAGTTAGCCGTTGCTTTCTGACAAGGTACCGTCAAGGCACTAGCATTTCCTCTAATGCTTTTTCTTCCCTTATAACAGCAGTTTACAACCCGAAGGCCGTCATCCTGCACGCTGTGTCGCTCCATCAGACTTTCGTCCATTGTGGAAAATTCCCTACTGCTGCCTCCCGTAGGAGTCTGGGCCGTATCTCAGTCCCAGTGTGGCGGATCAGTCTCTCAACCCCGCTAAACATCATCGCCTTGGTAAGCCATTACCTTACCAACTAGCTAATGTTCCGCACCCCAATCTCTTAGTGAAGCTTTAAGGCTCCTTTTATATATAGTTCATGCGAACTATATAAGTATCCGGTATTAGCGATAATTTCTCACCGTTATCCCAATCTAAGAGGTATGTTAAGTACGTGTTACTCACCCATTCGCCGCTAAGTTCTAAAAGAACTCCGCTCAACATGCATGTATTAGGCACACAGCCAGCGTTCATCCTGAGCCAGGATCAAACTCTCGAAAAAATTGACTGTCATGTTTTGTGTGTATATCTAGTTTTCAAAGAACTTCATGCTGCTTTTTCAAAAAAGCGCAAGATAATTATAGTACAAAAAAATAAAAAACCAAAATATTTTTTTATTTTTTTGTTGGGTTGTTTTTGATACTTTATTTTGTGAAATATTATTAGAAATAAAGTTGTAAATCAATAATAATACTTAATTATCTTATATTATATTTTAAATATGAATTTTTAGGCAAGATGTCATTTGCAATTACATATAATAAATATAATATGATAAAATTTATTTTAATTAAACATTAAGGAATCATTATGAATAAAATCGAAAAACTTATTAATGAACTATGCCCTAATGGGATTAAATATAAAAAACTAAGTGATGTAGTAAAAATCAACAGGGGAAAAAGAGTTACTAAAAGTAGTTTAAATGATACTTTTCAATACGAAGTATATCATGGTAGTAAAGATTTAATCCTTGGTAAATATAATATGTTCAATGTTCCTGCAGGGACAGTTATAGTTGTTAATACCGGTAGCATTGGCGGAGTTAAATATATAGACGAACCTTTTTGGTGTTCTGATGGGAGTTTTTGGCTTGGACATGATGAGCAAATAAATAATAAATTTCTTTATTATATCTTAGTGCGATATGAAGACTATTTCAAAAGCAAAAGAAGAGTGGGAGGAGTTCCAACAATTGAGCGAAGCGTTGTCGAAGAAATATATATTCCCCTCCCGCCCCGCGCGATCCAAGATGAAATTGTTAAAATTCTGGATAATTTTACAGAACTTACCACAGAACTTAAATACCGTAAGCAGCAATATGAGTATTACAGAGATAAATTATTAACTTTTGATGATTCAAAAGTTAAGGTTGGGTATAAAACACTAAAAGAATTATGCCCCAATGGAGTAAAAATAGTAAAACTTAGCGAAGTTGCAAAATGTAAAAGCGGAAAAAGGCTTACTAAAAGCCAATTACTAGATAAAGGCTACCCAGTAATGAGCGGAGGAATTAATCCTATAGGCTATTGAAAAGACTATAACTATAATGAAAATACAACTTCAATTGCCAGATATGGTACTGCAGGATATGTAAGGTGAGAAACTCAAAAGTTTTGGGCAATTGATGCTTGTTGAGTTATAACAGATTTAAAAGATTCAGTTAATGCAAGGTATTTATATTATGTTATAAAGAATAAAGAACAAGAACTTATTGAATCAGTATTCGGTACAATACCCGCCTTAAAGTCAGATACAGTGCACAATTTAGATATCCCAATCCCGCCCCGCGCGATCCAAGATGAAATTGTTAAAATCCTAGATAATTTCTCTGACTTAACAAATGATTTAACTAAAGGCTTACCATCCGAAATAAATCTTAGACAAAAACAATATGAATATTATAGGGATAGATTATTAAACTTTAGAGAAGCAAATAGCGATAACTAAAAAATATAGTGAACACCCGCAAGTTAGACCAATTAATTTAGTCCAACTTGCGGGTGCCTCTATACTGTAGTTTAGCTGTGTATTTATTTTACTTTAACAACTGTATAAACTTTTGATTTACCTTTTACTTTTTTGCAAGTAAAAGTACTTCCATTAGCTACGAAGCGAGGGAATGAATCACCTTTTTCTTGGTTAGTTTTACAATGAGTTATTTGTAAATTGTCTTGTGCATCAGTTCCGCCTTCTGCTTCTGGACGTGTATGATCAACATTTCAACAATATTGACTTGCTTCATTTCCATAAGCAGATCTTTTGATAGATCTTCCAGCAAAATCTTTAGCATCTTCTTTACCACCAAAAAGTTTATCCCATAATTCGAGTGCTTTTTCTTTATTGATTTTCATAATTACCTTCTTTCTATGATTAATTTACTTATTTGATAATTTTTCTCTTAAGTCTATATAAGAGTAGTTATATTTTCCATATCCATATGTGAAATTAAGATTAGGTTCATTTTCTTTAGCCCTAGTATTTTCATATACTAAATTATTTATATATAAAGAATTATCGTTATGATTATAACTTATATTAAACTCACAAAGTTTTGCTTGATAATACATATCTTTTGCATTATTATAATTATTTAGTTGATAATAAATTTGATATTTAGTCATATACTTTTTGTTTAAAAAGTAATATCCTAAATATGTGTTTAGCAAAATGCATATATCAAGCAGTTCAGATACATCGTTTTTAAGTGGACAATTATAGTTTTTAGCAATGTAAATATTGCTACTAAAACCTTTATTAATTGAATAAGGGATGCTATCCTCACCTAATATTTTTTCTATAAATTCTATAACTGCAGGATTTGATACGTTTTCTAGTTTTATTAAAATTGATCCAATTCACCTTGTTTTACTATCTTTATTTTCTAGCTTTTTCAAATAGTTTAAGCCAATATTAGCATCCAAGAATTTACTTTTGATACTTTTTACTTCTTCAACTTTATAAGATCCATTATGTTTTACTATCTGAAAATTCTTATTGTTGGCTTTAAATGTTGGAAAATTATCACCTTTTTCTTGGTTAGTTTTACAATGAGTTATTTGTAAATTTTCCTTATTGCTCCCACCATTTTGGCTCAGCGGGAGGATATGATCAATATTTCAACAATATTGGCTTTTGAGATTATTAAAATCACTTTTTTGAATTTTTCTACCTGAAAAATCCTTAGTCTTTTGACATTGTCTGCCATATCTTGAACTCCAAAGAGCCATTGCATTTTTATGATTTATTTCCATTTCTTCCTCCATAACTATTCCAAAAATATAATTTTGGCATAGTTTTGTTTAAAATTTTTATTATCTTCCTATCAAACCTTCAATTGATTCGAGTGCATCTTTTACTTTTCCGGCCTCATTAACAAGAAATTTAATTTCAGCAATTGTTTCAGTTTGAGATAAAATATCTTTAGTATACCTATAACTATCATATTTGTATTGTATTAATATTATTTTATATTTTCCTGGTGCTAAGTTTAAGAGTTCAAAGAATTCTAAAGTATTGTCAAAGTTCAAATTTGATTTTTGTCCACTACCATCATAAATTTTGTATTCAATAATTGATCCATCTTCTTTGTTGGTATCCTGATAATAAACTTTAATTTCTCTCCGGCCCGTACGTTCTACATTTTTTCAAAAAATATTGAGAAAATCAATTCCAGGATTAACAACTAAAGCACCATTTTTATATTTTGCATTTGTTTCTTTGTTTTTATTATTCTTATCTCATTTTTCTTTATCTGCTAAAACCACTTTAATTGGCAATGCATAATTATCAGCAAGATTGTCTTTAAAAGATATCAATAATTTTTGGTTATCAGATTTAAACTTATAATCAATGCTTATCACATCATTTATATGAGTATATTTTTTGTTTTGATAATTAATATAGTCTATTGCAGGGCTTGAAAAAATGATTTTGTAACCTTCAATATGATAATTTTCGTTTTGGACTAATTGCAGAATAATATTTGAATTATCCTCATACAAATAAGAAGATTCTGGACCTTTTGAAGATACAAATGAAACAACTTCTTTATTTAATAAGTATTTTATATATTTATTCATCCTTTGCCCCTTCATTTATTGTATCTAATAAATTTATGCAAGTTTTTAATTCATCATTTGTCAATTGTTTGTCTTGTTTATCGATGTTTGAAAAACTACCGTGTGTTATATCATTGCGTTTTTTTCTAAGTTTTTGCAATAGTTTTTGTTTTTCCTCTAATTCCTTGATTTTACTATCATTGTAATAATCAGAATCCCTCTCAACTTTAGCTTTTTCATGCTCAAAATATTTGTTTATCCATTCATGGATGTTGTCGCCATATTTATCTTTATATTTGTATTTATATGCAAAGATAGCTTCCAAACGTCTATAAATTTGGATAATGCACATTTCTATATTTCCAGAATTTAAAAGTTTAAGTAGGTTTTTTGAACTAAATTCATTATTAATTTTTTCAAAATGGTTCTTCATAGCTTTTTCATTAGTAATTGATTCAATAACATCCTCAAGTTTTTGCTTATATTGTTTTCAAAAGTTTTCTTTAACTTTTTTAAGATTGCTTTTAACAGTAAATTCATTATACTCATCTAATAAAGGAAAATTTTGAGATTCAATAGTTAATAGTTCTTTATAGAGTTTTGTATCTATATCTAAAGTTGCTGGTGGTGAGTCATAGCGATCTTCAAATGAGTTATAGCTATTTTCAAACTTGTTCATCTTATTAAAAATACTCTTTGATCAATTTTCAAGTATTTTTAGTTCACCTTCTTTTATTTGTTCTTGAGTATATTTATGTTCTATTGCTGTTTTAGTTCTTAAATAATCAGTGTGTGATATGATTCCTTTACGTATATAATCATTAGGCATAAATAATTCATCAGCAAGTTCATAAATTAAATCAACGTTTTTTGCAATAACTGCATCTGCTAAAAAGCTATAACCCAAATCAATAGCGAATTGAAATACATCCCTCCACATATTATTTTTAACACTTGTTTTAATTAATTCATTATAACTAATATATTTATCAATAATAAATGGCTTAAGCCCTCTGATTTTAGCAACTAAATTTGTAAGTTTTTGCCCATACTCTTCTTTACTTAGCCCACAATCATCATTTAATAAAGATTTTAAGTCTAAAACACCATGTTTAGTATGCTTTGCAACTAAAATATCTTCTAAAGGTTTAGAATCTAATCATTCTAATTCAAAAATTTGCATATCTTTATTTGATACAGTAGTTACTTCAAGTTGATTCACTTTTTGCTTTAACTTTAAATTAAAATCATTAAACTTTTTGAGCCATACTATATCTTTTTGTTCTTTTGCTAAATTGAAAGCATCTTTAATTGGGTTAAAATGTTCATAAGAATATTCTTTATCATTAACATGACGTCTATCTTTATACTTATAATATGATTGACTAGCATATTCTAATCTTTTTTCTTTGTCAACTATCATTCTGTCTAAAAGTTCAAAATGCTTATTTTTATAAAGTTCAAGCATTACCTCATTTGTTGAATTATATCCAGTATTTTTAAATTCAAGTTTAGACATATATTCCAAGACATCTTTAACATTTTTTGTAAAGAGGCTTTTAAATGTTGCGGTTAGATCTGAGTATCTATAATTATGTTTGTAATCTATTGCCTTTAATCCAGCAGCATAATTACTATCAATACATAAACTAATGTATTTATTTAAACGTTTCATGTCCAAAGATTCAGAATTACTATAACTTCAAGAATTTCCATAAATTACTCATGGTCATTTGTTTGATGAATGAGAATTAGTTTCATATCAATCATCAGTGAGATCAACAATATTATCTAAAAGACATTCTTTAAAAATATTAATTGCTTTATGTTCGTAAAGTGCATCAATTACCTTTCTAGTTAATTGATAATATTCTTTTGTTCCTTTTTGACCAGATTCAAATTTATGAAAAATATTAAATAAATTTGTATATCCATATTGTTTAAATAAAGTTGCATCATCTTTAGAAATTAAGTGTAAAGGGCTTGTTTGATCATTAATATCTCCAAGTCATTTATCATCATTATTTGAAGAATAGCTTTTTTCATCATATGGTTCTCCGGTTAATAATGTAATTATATTAACTTTAAATATATCAGCTAGTTTGAAACAAACTGATATATTTGGTATTCATTCGCTTTTAAATAATGTATATACATTATCAATACTAAGACCTAACTTTTGCGATATTTCGCCTCAAAAAATATCCTTCTCATTTTTAAACCTTAAAATTCGATCTTTTAATATTTCCATATTTTCTCCTTAATTTTTTTGCTTATAGTATATGTGTTAATTATATTTTATAAATATAAGAATATTAAAAATATTACCCCCCCCGTAATCATTAAAATAAATTTTAATAATTACGGGCGAGATAATTTTCCGGTCAGTTGAGAAATGCTTCCTCAACCTCCATATATGATAAAATACATATAATAATGGTGCCCAAGACAGGACTTGAACCTGCACGGATTGCTCCACTAGATCCTTAGTCTAGCGTGTCTGCCAATTCCACCACTCGGGCAAATACTAAGTTTTAAACTTTAGATTAAAATTATAACACATAAAAATGTAGTTTCCAAATATTTTTTAAAAAATATGCAAAAATAATTTACCAGATCAAAAATATTTATATTCATAATAAAGTATAATATTAATTATTTACATCAACTCACAAATTAAGCCTTAGCAATATTTATATTAGTTGCAAAACTATTTTAAATAAGCATATCACTGATTTATACAAAATAACTATGTCTTCATAGCGTTTTAAAACTAATTGATTATAATCTTTGATATTTGCAATAACTAATACCAAAAAAACAGCCACAATAAAAAATAATTTAGTATTTGGAATTTTAAAAATTAGTGTATAATTATATGGCAAATATGGCGGTTGTGGTGAAGTGGTTAACACAGCGGGTTGTGGTCCCGTCATTCGCGGGTTCGAATCCCGTCAACCGCCCCAAAATTTACCTTAGTTAATTTATTATAAATTAACTAAGGTAAATTTTTATATTTTATTTTTGTAATCTAAATAATTGTTAAAAATTGTTTTAAAAAATATGCGTTATTTAAACGCATATTTTATAATAAATTAATTCTAAGATTATTTACCTAAGGTTAAAAGTTGCATGAAGCTTTCTGGTTCTAATGAAGCTCCACCAACTAAAAATCCGTTAATATCAGGTTGGGTCGCTAATTCAACAATATTTTTAGGAGATACACTTCCTCCATATTGGACAACTAAATCATTTGAAGTAAGTTCATGAATGTATGCACAAACATCTTGTGCAATTTCAGCTGTTGCTACTTTACCAGTCCCAATTGCTCAAACAGGCTCATATGCCACAACGATTTTAGATAAATCCAAATCATTAACTGATCCTTCAATTTGTTTTTTAACTACTTCTTTAGTTAAACCTTGTTCATATTCTTCTAAAGTTTCACCAACACAAATAACTGGAGTTAGCCCTTTTTCTAAAGCTAATTTAGCTTTAGAATATACTGTTTTATTACATTCATTGTGATACGTTCTTCTTTCTGAATGTCCTAAAATAACATATTTAACATCTAAATCAAGAAGCATATCTGCTGATACTTCTCCAGTATATGCTCCTTTAACATGTTTTGACATATCTTGTGCAGCTAGTTTTAAACCTTGCACTTGATTTGTCTTAAAAGCACTTAAATTAACATATGGAACAGCAACAGCAAAAGCAGTATCCTTAGCAATAATTTGGTTTTTTTTGTTATATAAATCTTGGAATTTATTTATAAAATCTAAGGTTTCTGAATATGTTTTATTCATTTTTCAGTTACCAATAATAAGTAATTTGTTCATCTAATTCCCTTTCTAAATAACTAATAATTTATTTAAATTTTATCAAAAATGTTTATTTTTTGTATTTTTTAAATAAAAATAATATTAAAATTAATATGACAAAGAACCGTGGCATGTTTTTAGAAAAAATTATTAATCAAACAATTAATTATTACTGGGAAACTAATTATGCTTTTATTCATAAGAAAAACCTGGATATTTCCCTTAAGAAAATAAATAAAAATAATGATCAAAAAATAATAGTAAATAAAGGATATATAAGTAAAAAATCAACGGTAGACTATATTGGGATGTATCAAGGACAATTCGTCTGTTTTGAAGCTAAAAGTTGCAACGAAGATCGCTTTGATTTAAGCAACTTAAAAACTCATCAAATTAATTACTTAAAATTAATAAAGTGAAATGGCGGCCTTGCTTTTATCATTTTATTTTTTAGCAATAAAGACTTATTTTTTAAAGTGGAAATTGAATATATTTTAGCATTATTAAACCAAAAGCAAAAAAGTATCCGAATTGAAGAATTAATTAAAAACTCTAAAGTTTTAACTTTAGAGTTTCCAGGTATTTTAAATATTTTATAAACTATTTAAAATCAATTAAATCACGTAAGTATTTAGATGGTTTGTATTTAACAACTCTCTTACGCGGAACAACTTGTTGTTCTTTTGTAAATCTGTTAGTAATTGTACGTTGCGGTTTAACAACGGTTGAGAAGATACCAAAATCAGCTAAACGTACTGAATCTTCAGCTAATAATTGTTCTTTTAGAACAAATAACATTTCTTCTAAAATTTGATCAACTTGTTTAGGTGTTAAATTTAAGGTATCCTCAACTCTTTCAGATACTTGAGTTACAAATTCTTTTTTTGTCATTTTGTCTCCTAAATGATTTATTTATTTGTTTAAGTATTATAACCTATTTTTTAAAAGTTAAGTTAAAAAATAATTTATCTTAAATATTATACACTATATTTAAATAACTAAACCAGAAAGGTTTTTTATAAATCTTCAGAGGTTGTATTAGTCTATGGTGCTTTTGTTGTAAAAGTTTTATTTGATTCTGTTAATGAAATAGACTCATTATTATATTTTAATGACGTAATAGTAATAGTTTGGTCTTTTGGTAAATCGTAAATATATGCATTTAAAACATTATTTTTAAGACTAAAAGTTAACTTACTATATTGAAGACTTTCCAAATTAAATAATATTTTTAATTTAGAAGAATTAAAATTTGTAATAGTTTGGTCAAGGGTTAATGTCAAAGTACCACTAACATTTGTTTCATCGGAATCATCAGCTACAAATTGAACTTTCTCTAAATTTAGATTACTTTGTCTTGGTTGAATGTTTTCGTCTTTTGATCCATTATTACCATGATCCTGATCATGGTTATTTTCAATTTCTTTAACTGAAGGGTTTGAATTTTCAACAGAACCAGTTCCTTGAACATATTCAAATTTTGTTACTATTTTAAATGTTATTGATTCTTTAGGCAGTTTAATAACCTCATCTTTATATGCAATTTTTAAAATTTGATAATCAAAGTTTACTGCTAAGTCATATAATTGAAAAAATAATTTATTATCTTTATTTTGAGTATGTCATATGTTAGGTTTAAATATACCATCATATTCTTCATCTAAACCGTCTGGATAATTAATATGTAATTTAAATTCCATTTTTTCAGCTTCTGTTGGTATTTTATTTAAAGTTACAATTACACCTAAACTAGTATGGTCATTTTCATTAAAATCAAAATTAATTGAATTAATTTGAAAATAAGAGTTATTCGAAGTTTGTTGTTTTGGTTGCTCTGGTTCTGTGTCTTTAATATTTTTCTCTCCATTTGTTTCATTTGGGTGCTTTGTTTGCGGAGTTTTCTCTTGTGAATCTCCTGGTTTAGTTGGCTTGTTTTCTTTATCTTGATCTTGGAGTCTCTCACCCCCAAGATTATTATCCTTTGGAGTCTCTTTTTTAGTTTCGTTATTTGGGTCAATTTTAGGTTCAATTATTGGTTTAGGCGAAGGTGCTGGAGTAGGATTTGTGCCAATAGAATTTCTAAAATCAATTTTTATATTTGAAAATGGATCAGAATCTTGCTCTTGTTTTGCACGTGATCGTGATACAATAGCAAATAACGGTGTAATAGAAAAAGCTACTGGCATTAAGAATTTCTTGTAAAGTTTTTTCATTTTTTCCTCTTTTCAATTTTTTGAAATGTTTATATATTACTGTATAGTAATATTATATAACTTTTTTAAATAATAATAAAATTTAGTTAAAAATTCTATATTTAATAATATAAAAACTTCTTATATAATATAATTTATAAAAATGATTGATAAAAACCTTGCTAACTACTTAAGACCACAAAAATTAGATGATATTATTGGTCAAAACCATTTAAAAGAATTATTAAATAAAATAGTCCTTAAAAAAATTAGGTCTAGTTTTTTGTTTTTTGGCGAAAGCGGAATTGGGAAAACTTCAACAGCTTTTGCATTAGCAAATGAAATGAATTTACCATATGGTTATTTTAATGCATCAGTTGGTTCAAAAACTGAGTTAACTGAATTATTATCTAAAAACCAAATTTTAATTATCGATGAAATTCATCGATTAAATAAAGATAAACAAGAAATTTTGCTATCATATTTAGAATTTGACAAAATTATTATTTATGCAACCACAACGGAAAATCCATATTTTAAGGTAGTCCCGGCAATTAGAAGTCGTTTGCAAATTTTACAATTTTATAAACTTTCACTTGAAGATATTACTTTCGGGCTTAGAAAAATTGTTAATGAACACTTTAAACATCTAAATATTTCTGATGAAAAACTAGCTTTGCTAGCAAACTACTCGGCGGGAGATTATAGAGCAAGTATTAATAATTTGCAAACATTAGGAATTATTAAAACAGATTTAAATGAAATTACCGAGCGAGATTTAAAAACCATTATTCCAAATATAAACTTTTATAGTGATAAAAATTCAAGCGAACATTATAATAATTTATCGGCATTTCATAAATCGGTGCGAGGCAGCGATGTTAATGCGGCTTTATATTATGGTTTTTTGATTTTAACAAGTGGCGATTATGATGGTTTGTTTCGCCGCATGCTCGCATTAGCATATGAAGACGTAGGTTTAGCAAATTTGCAAATTGGGCCAAGAGTCTTAGCGGCAATTGAGACTTTTGAACGTCTAGGTCTTCCTGAAGGGGAATTACCAGTTGCCCTAGCAATTTGTGATTTAGCTTTAAGTCCAAAAAGCAATTCAACTTACTTAGCCAAAGAAAAAGTTAAAGACATAATTTTAAATCAAGGTAAAGTGTACCGCATTCCTTCACACCTAAGAGATGGACACTATCAATCAGCACAAAAATTAGGTGATGCAATTGGTTATAAATACCCTCATGATTATCCCAATAATTGAGTTGCACAAACATACTTACCCAGAGAATTACGTAATGAACAATTTTACACTCCTGGTAAAAATAAATATGAACAAGATGTCAAAAAATATTGAGAAACTTTAAAAGAAAATTGAAAAAAGAATAAGGAGTAAAATGTTAAATTTAGACTTAATTAATAATATTGAAGATTTAAAACAACTTAAAGCCAAACTTTACGGAAACCAAGGACAAATATTTCAATTACAACAAACATTAAAAACAGCCCCTAGTGAACAAAAAAAAGAAATTGGTCAAACAATCAACAAACTAAAAAAAGAATATGAAGAATTTTTTGCTCTTGCTGAGCAAAAAATTACTAAATTAAATATTGACCAAAAAATTAACTCTGAATTTGTGGATATTAATTTACCGACTTTAAAACCAGGATCTTTAAATCCTATTACAATCATCGAAGAAAGATTAAAAGATTGATTTATACAACATGGCTATTACCAACAATTTGATTCTGAAGTTGTTTCTGACTTATACAACTTTGAAAAATTAAACATTCCACAAGATCACCCAGCACGCGGAATGCATGATTCGTTGTATATAAATGCAACAACATTATTGCGAACTCATAATACTGGAATTAGTGCAAAAGTTCTTGAAGAAAATAAAAATATGGAATTAGGTACTTTTTCAATTGGTAAAGTATACCGTAATGATGAAGATGATGCAACACACTCTCACCAATTTACTCAACTCGATTTTGTAGCTGTTGGTAAATTAAGTTTTCCAAACTTAATTTGAACATTAAAATCTTTATTATCATATGTTTTAGAAACAGAGATACAATTAAGATTAAGACCAAGTTATTTTCCATTTACTGAACCAAGTGTTGAAGTTGACATTTTTTATAATAACCGTTGAATTGAAATTCTCGGCGCTGGAATGTTGCACCCAAAAGTTTTAGAATTAGCCGGTTATACTAATGGTATGAATGGATTTGCTGCAGGATTAGGAATTGAACGTATTACAATGATTAAATTTGGTTTTAATGACATTAGAGATTTATATAAAAATGATTTAAGAATCATGGAGCAATTTAATTATGAAAGATAGTTTTTTAAAAATTTTACAATCTGAAGGAAAAAAGCCTTACTTTACTAAAATCTTAGATAATTTATCCCTTTCAGCGAAACAAAATAAAACAATCTGACCACACCAAACTGAAATGTTTCGTGCCTTTGAATTTTTTCAAACTCACGAAACTAAGCTAATTATTCTAGGTCAAGATCCTTATAGTGAATATGGTGTTGCTGATGGTCTTGCTTTTTCTACACATAATTTAAAAACCCCTGCCACACTTAAAAATATCTTTAAAGAGCTTAAAAATGATTATCCAAATATAACTTTAAATTCTAATTCACTGGTGCCATGAGCCAAACAAAAAATCTTATTATTAAATTCAAGTTTAACAGTCGAGGAAAATAAACCTAATTCACACCAAAATATTGGTTGAAGTTTTTTCATAAGTGCAATTATCCAAGAAATTGTCAGGGTAAATAAAGATGTTTTAATCTTGGCTTTAGGTAATTATGCACATAAAATTGTTGATAATTCGTTATATTTATTAAACTATGATACAAATAATTTATTTAAACTATCGCATCCTTCGCCGCTAGGATACCGTCATAGTTTTAAAAATTCGCAAATCTTTAAAACTATTAATGCTCGTTTAGAAACATTAAATAAAGAACCCATTGATTGAAATTTATAAGGAGTGACATGATTTTATCTCTTAAACATTTAAAGAAATATTTACCATCTCTTACTTTAACACCAAGCCAAGTTGAAATTGCTTTAAATGAACTTGGTTTTGAAGTTGAAAGTATCAAACCCTTTGCTAATGTGACAGGTGTAATTTTTGCTAAAGTTTTAAAAGTTGAATTAAATCCTAATTCAGATCGCTTAGATGTAGTAAATTTAGCAACTAAAAATGGTAATATTACAATCCAAACAACAAATCGAATCTTAAAAGAAGGCGACCTAGTAATTTGTTTTCCAGTTGGTTCAACCAAAGATGGAGTTACCTTTAAAGAAGTTATGTTAAAAGGTGTTCCATCACAAGGGATGATGGCTTCATGATCAGAAATTGGGTATCAATATGAATTATTAACAAATAAAGATCAATTATTGGTTTTACCTAATGATTTTGCAAGCTTAGAAGATGATCCAATGGAATTATTAGGAATTAATGATTATATTATAGAAATTTCAGTTACGGCAAATCGAAATGATGCAAATTCATATTATTTTTTAACTAAAGAATTAGCAGCGTATTTTAAAACTGAGTTTAAACCAATATTCATAAATAATACATCTCCAAGTTTTACCTCTGACTTTAAAGTTGTAAAAAATAAAGCTAATGAACTTTCATTTTTAGAAGTTCATGGTAAAAATCAAACTAGTTTATATGAAAAAATGTTTTTAGCCAAACACGGAATTTCAAGTTCGTTTGATTGAAGTGTTAATTTAACTAATTTAACACTTTTAGAAATTGGTGTTCCGGTTCATGTTTATGATGTTCAGAAAATTTCTAAAAATATTAATTGTGATTTATTTAGCGGAAAGGTAGAAATTTTAGGTCAAAAACAAATTGAGGTTACTAATGTTCTAACCATATTTGATGATCAAGGGCCTATATCCCTAGCTTCTGTAATGGGATTAGAAAAGTCAAAAGCTGACCTAGATACTACTAATTATTTATTTGAAATTGGTGTTTTTGATCCAAAATTAGTACGCCACGGGGCAAAAGAAATTAAATTATTAACTAGTGCTGCAAATCAAGGTTCGCGAACTATCACAAGATATAGTGCAAAAATAGCCTTAGAATACATTCAAGCCAAAACAAGCAATTTAAAAATATCGAACGTTATTAACCCAATATGTTTATCAAATAAAAAGGAAATTTTATTTGATAACCAAAAATTAGAAATGTATTCGGGTTCTAAAGATTTGAATATATTTCAAGATGCACTAAAACAACTAGAATCTTTAGGTTTTGAGTTTAAAGAAAACTTAGTTTTAGTTCCAGACTATCGATATGATATTAATTATTTTGAAGATATTATTGAAGAAATTTTCCGTTTTTATTCATATCAAAATTTTCAACCAAAAGCTGTTAATATCACTCCTTTAAAAACACAAAAGCGAGACAATAACAAAGGTTATTGATTGCATAATGGTTATAATGAAGCAAGAACATTTTGTTTAGTTTCAAAAAACAAAAACTTTTTAAATCCGCTCTGCTGAAAAGAAAATATTGATTTATTAACCTTTGTTTCAAAAGAACGCGAATCAGTTCGTAAATCAATCATAACTTCATTGCAACAAGTAATAATTTATAATCAAAAGCGTAAATTAGAACAAATTAATATCTTTGAACACGGCATGGTTGTTTCGGAAGAGTTTGTATATGGTTTGGCATCAACAACTAAAAGTTTTCAAGAATTAAAACAAGATATAATTAACTTTTTAAACTTAGAATTAACTTTTGAAAAATTTGATAATTATGAATTCGTACACCAAAACGTATCGGCAAAAATCTTTCATAATGATAAACTAATTGGATGAATCGGAAAGATTCATCCAATGTATGATGATACTAATGCTTTTTATGCTGAATTTATTATCCCAGACTTACCAAATACTTTCCATAAATTTAAACCAATTAATTATGAACCAATGAAAAGTATTGATTTAACCTTTGAACTTTTAAATAAGCAAAGTATTGATGAATACTTAAAACCAATTATTCTAAACCATAATCCATATGAAATTAAAATAATTGATGATTATCAAAAAGAAACATCGCATAATATAACAATTAGAATTACTGACTATGAATCAGTAATTAAAGAAATAAACCAAGTATTTAATAAAGGAGAATCATAATTATGTATCAAAAAATTAAATTATCCGACCAAGTAATTCAAGATGCGATTAATAATGAATTAAAGCGTCAAGAAGACCATGTGGAATTAATTGCTTCTGAAAACTTTATTTCTGAAGATGTATTAAAAGCGCAAGGGAGCATTTTAACAAATAAATATGGTGAAGGATATCCAAATGCAAGATATTATGGTGGTTGCGAAAATGTTGATATTATTGAATCAACTGCAATTGAACGTTTAAAACAACTTTTTGGTGTTGAGTATGCAAACGTACAACCATATTCAGGCTCAACAGCTAATGCAGCTGCTATTGCTTCTGTAGCACCTAGTGGTGGAAAAATCATGGGCTTATCTTTAAATTGCGGAGGTCATTTAACACATGGTTATAAAATTAGTTTTAGTGGCATTTTTTACCAATCAGTTTCATATGATTTAAATCAAGAAGGATATTTAGATTATGATGCAATTGAACAATTAGCAATCCAAGAAAAACCGGATTTAATTATTTGTGGCTACTCAGCTTATTCACGTACCATCGACTTTGCAAGATTTAGGGCAATTGCTGATAAAGTAGGGGCTAAATTGATGGCTGATATAGCACATATTGCAGGCTTAATTGTGGCAGGAGAGCACCCTTCTCCGGTGGGATATGCTGATATTATTACATCTACAACTCATAAAACATTACGTGGCGGTCGTGGCGGAATCATTATGACTAATGATCCGGAAATTGCCAAAAAAGTTAATCGTTGAGTTTTTCCAGGTTATCAAGGCGGCCCTTTATTTCATGCTATTGCTGGCAAAGCAGTTGCATTTTATGAAGCATTACAACCTCAATTTAAAACCTATGCTCAAAATATTATTAAAAACACCCGTCAAATGGCCCAAAAATTTCAAGAACTTGGTGCAAAAGTTATCAGTGGTGGAACCGATAATCATTTATTTATGATAAATGTTTTTGATACCTATGGAATTAATGGTTTGCAAGCCGAGACATTATTGCATAAATTAAATATTACCTTAAACAAAAACTCTATACCTTTTGATAAATTAAATCCACGTTTAGGAAGTGGAATTAGAATTGGCACTGCTGCGATGACAAGTAGGGACTTTAAACATTGAGATGAATTAGCAACCATCATTCATAATGTTTTATCTAATTATGAATTTTATGCTTCAAATAGCAATGATGCAAAAAATAAACTTAACGAATTAAAGCAAGATATTTTAGAATTTTTAAAAGAAGCACCAATCAAAAAATCATATTTAGAAATAAATTAAACAAGGTAAAGCCGGACAGAAAAGTTAACATGTAAATGTTAGCTTTTCTGTTACCATTCGTTGGTACCAACGAAAAAATTTTTTGAAAGGAAAATTATGTCAAGACATTTAAATGTTTTTTGGAAAAGTCACTTGCGAGATATTAACAAAATAATTGTCTTTTAATTTTAACATAATTTTTAGATAAAAAAATGTATGAGAAAACAGAAAACACGGCAGTGTTTTCTCGTCGGTTTTGCTTACTTTTGCCAAAAGTAAGGCCCCTTTGATTGCAATCAAAGGCGGGGGATTAAAAAAATTTTAAGTTATCTTATATTTCCGGACAACTTGCCGATAGTTATTTATTTTTTTCATCATATAATCAATTTCTTGCTGAGAGTATTTATCTAAGCTTTTTCCTTTGGGAATGTAATATCTAATTAAGCGGTGCATATTTTCTATTGAACCTTTTTGTCATGAACTATATGGTTGGCATTTAAATAATCTTTCAGTTGGAATTACCTGGTGCAATAAGACATTTTCACTACCATTATCAACTGTTAAAGTTTTAATGTCTAAGTTATGTTTCTTGATTAGTTTTAGAAGAGTCTGTTTTATAGCTTTGGAGTTGCGTTTTGAGAGCATAGCATAAGACATTCTGGTTTGCCGTTCAATTATCGTCACAATACAATATGTATCATTGATTTTACCAATAACGGTGTCTAATTCAAAATGGCCGTGTTCAGAGCGATCATTAATATAAGCTGGACGTTTCGAAATTTCCGTAGCATATTTTAATGTTTTAGGTTTGGTTTGTTTTTTCTTCCTTATGCCATATTTGCCTTCAGATTTTTTAACAATGTGGTCAAAATCAAGAAAATAAGGGTATTTTTTAATTATTTTATAAATTGTACTAGGTGAGGGAGCAAATTCATCAGGGGATAATTTTTTAAAAGAATTTACAAGATAGGTAACTGATTTCTTAACTTCTTTTTGCTGCAAATTCTTTTTATTTCTATTTTTAGTATATGTATTAAGCTCACTATACCAATATTTTCTGTAGGCCTTTCATTTATCTTTAATTGTATCACTTACAAAAAAGAGCCTCGCAAATGAATAGCCTAATAAATGTTCGTATAGTTTAGTAAAATTAAGAGTTTTAACACGCATTACTCTTTTTGAACACTTAGGACAAACATAGCGATTTTGTTTATCTAAACTAAGTGGTCTGCGATTTGTAATAATTTTAATTTTGCTTTTTATACTTCGAATGTCTCTGTTAAAAATCTTAGCTACTTCTTGGATTGAGAAGCCTTCAGAAAGTTCTTGTAAAATATTATAAAGTTGTTCTAGATCGATTTGATCTGATCGTAATTTTCGTTGCGACTCAAGTGCTCCTTGCATTTTCAAGATAGTGTTGTAATTCTCTTCAATTTTAAAATGTTGATATTTATTTTCTTTTCGATATTTGTCAAAAACACAAATATATTTTTCTAAATTTTTCATATAATTTTAAAGTCTCCTTTCATTTTTTAAAAATTATTAATACAACTATTTTATTACAAGGCAGACAAAAACAATGTCACATGCAAAAAAACTTGCATGTGACATTTCCAATTAATACAAGACATTTAAAGAAAGAAGAATTTGCAAAAATATATGAAGAATATCAAAAGTCAGGTTTCCCAGGTGCTTTTCGGGCTATTTACCAAATATCACCAGGAACAAAAAACTTACAAAGAAATAGTGTAAAAGTTAGAATTAATAAAATAATTAAGTATTATAATTTAGGTATGGAAGACTTATTGCAGACAAAGAAAGGCGAAAACCGCAAAAAAGGAAGTGGCAGTCCTAAGAAGAAAAGAGAACCAAATTGAGATATTTTTGATCGTGATGATTTGTTACAAATAGCTAAAAGATATTATGAAATTACCAATGAATTACCCAAAAGTAAGAAAGTTATTGAGTTAAAAAGTTTTAGCATAAGTTATGTGAAGCTTTCAGAAGTTTTTGGCATTTCTAGGCAAACAATTTCTAAAACTCATAAGATTAAAATTTCACAAAAACTCCCTAAACATAGTGATATAATTGAAAAATCGTTCATAGAAACAAAGTCAAGATATGGAAGGCTAAAGCTAAGTGTTTACATATCTCAAAAATACAAAATAGATATAAACGAACGTTCTTTAGGGAGATATATGAACCTTTTAGGCCTAAAATGTAAGCTTAGACAAAAATCAAAACGAAAAGAAATTAAAAATGTATCTTCACAAATTGATAACTTCGTAAATCGTGATTATAACGATCAAAACAATCGAAATATTTATGCAACTGATGTTTCATATATAAAAGCACCAAAAGACGTGTTAGAATCACACGTTTATTTGTCTGCAATTTTGTCTCATAAAACTAAACAAATTGTTGGTTTTAAATTATCAAGAAGTAATAATCTAGAACTAGTTTTAGACACTTTAAATTCATTAAAACAATACAAACCAAAAAATTTTATCATTCACTCAGACCATGGCTTTCAATATACACATCATCAATATATTAAAGAAGTTCAAAATATTAGTGGCGTTATTTCGTTATCAAGAGTGGGAAACTCACTTGATAATCGAGAAATTGAATATTGGTTTGGGATCATTAAAACCGAATTATTAAATGATTTAGATTATTCCAAAATAACATTCAATGAACTTAATGATATGATACAAGAATATGTAGTTTGGTATAATAACGATCGAATTCAATCAAACTTAAACTGAAAAACACCAAAGCAATTTGCAATGGCATTATAAGTTACTAAAATGTTAAATTTTGCTGTCCATGTTTAAGGCACAAACAATTTAAAAACATTCAGAAAACTTTCTGAATGTTTTTAATTTTTACTTACTAAACCACAATTTGTTTCTTTTTAACCCTAATCTTTTATTGTATTCTGTCAAATCGCTTCTAGTTTGCACATCATGAACTATAATTGAGTTAATATTTGATATATTATTTTTATCAATAAAAATAATATATTGACCTGAAAGGATTTGTTTTGTATTATTCCCATATGAAATATAGTGAATTTTTACAGAATTATCATCTATTTCAACTGAATCCATTGGTTCATTAACGGAGTAGTTAGCATAGTAAATAACATGGTATTTATCTTGAATATCTTTATCAAAAACTCTTTGAACCTGATTTGAAAAAAGTTGTCAATTATCCTTAATTTGATTTGCTAGCCTTTCGTTAGTAGTTCTTTGAATAATATCATTTTTAAAATCCTCAGAATTTTTAACTAAAAAAGGTTTTTCACGGCTTGCATTTGTAAAATCTGTAGGATTTCATAATTCATTTTGTAATCTATAAATATTTTGAGTAATTTCAACGTCATTATTGTAGTTTATTAAATCAGGCACCCTCTTTTGTACACAGGAAATTACACTAAATAATGGCACGGTAGTTAAAGTTGATATTATAAATAATTTTTGCTTTCTTAATTTCATTTGTCTCCTTTACAACTTTTTAATATTATTTATTAAAGTTATTCCATAAATTATAATTAAATATAAACATTTCCATTTAATGTTTTTATCAATTGATACAAGCGAAATAAGCGAAATATTTGTATCAAAATTAATAGAATTTATCTTTAGTTTTTGTACTAGTGCTGCCTACTGTTAACTTTGTAAAAGATATCTTCAGTTTTTACATCTTTTAAATAAATATTTTGCTTACTAACAGAAGAAACATACATTTTATTTCAATCAATATTTTCTTTAGAATTTTGTTGAGCGAGAGCCATTAAAACACGGTGGAAGTAACTGGTAAAATCATTAAAGGTTTTTAAGTTGCATAATCTCTTTCTAAATATAATATTAAAAATAATTAATTAAAATAAAAACATTCACAATATTAAACTGGGAAATTTTTTTCGGACGGTTTTACCTTCCCCAACCATTCCATTTGGCTAAGCCAAATGGAATGGTTGGGGAAGGTTTTTTATCTTATTCTTTTATAATTATATCAGTTTATAAATTCTTTGATTTTTTGTGATAATTCAATAAAAGTAAGTCTTTTACAGGTTTGATCAAAATTTGGGAAAATTTCACTCTTAAGAATTGAAAAGAAATACTCAATTTCACGATTGTCAAGACTATTACCAATTCTTGACATTGATATTTTACCTTTTAGTGATTTTATTTTTTTAGTATATTCAAGCGAAGAATAAGCAGTTCCATGGTCAGAATGTAAAATAAAATTATTTTTGAATTTTGTATTGGTGATATTATTCAAAATTAGTTCAGTATCATTTCTAAGTGATAATTCATAGGTCACAAACTTAGTTTTATGATCAATAATTGCAGATAAATAAATATGATTCTGTTCAATATCTTTTGGTGCTGGTATATAGGTCACGTCTGTTGCATATATATTATTGTTGCTTGAATTATAATCTCTTTTTACTAAATCAGGTACTTTAACACTAGTATTTTTAGATTCTTTAGTTTTATGTTTTTGTCTAACAAATGTTTTCAAATTCAGTTTTTTCATATAATTTCCTAGGGTTCTAGGATTTATTTGAATATTATATTCTTGGAAAATATATTTAGCAAGTCTCCTTCGTCCATACCTTTCTTTATTTTCGACAAAACTTTGAAAAATTATTTCTTTGTGTTTAACCTTTAGTTCTTTAGTCTTGTTGTTATCTTTCAATTTCTCGTAATATGTAGATCTTGAAACACATATCATTTTAGATTTTTTAGTATGTGAAAGATTCTTGATTTTCTTTATCTTTGAGATATCTGCATCAATATTATTTTCATTAAAAATTCGATAGTAGTATTTTATAACTGCATCTTTTTCATCATCTTTAAGAGTATCAATTCATGTATAATCGAGAACTTTCTTTTTCTTTCTCCCAACACCTTTATCTTTCTTAGGTGATTTACCGCTTTGTGATTCTATGTTCATATTTAAATTATACAGTTTTCTTTTCTTTAACATATTTCTCATTGATTCTTTATTTCAATATACTTCTCTGATATCAAAACATAAATTATCAAATTCTGCCTTGGTTATTCCCAGGTTCAAATATTTATCGTATAAGTCAAAAATTTTGATTCATTCTTTAGTCTTTAAATGTCTCATAACTACCTTTTTTCTTCATATTAAAAATATTCGGATTTTGTCCGAATATTTTTTCCCTGTTTATATTTCTGAATGTTTTTATTTTATTATTATTTAACCATACTTGCAACATCAGCTGCAAAGTTAGACTGAACTTTTTCAATTCCTTCACCAACTTCAAATCTTGCAACTTCTACTAATGTAGCATTATGATTCGCTAAATATTTTTCAACAGTTAAAGAATCTTCCATAACAAAGGCTTGTTTTTCTAAAACAAATTCTGATAGTTGTTTAGTTAACCAACCTTCCTGGATCTTTTCTTGAATCTGTGCTGGTTTATTTTCAAATCCGGCTGGTTTTTCAAAACTAGATTTTAAAGCTTCAAAACGATCAGTTGGAATTTGGCTTACTAAGGTAAATTCAGGGTTCATTGCTGAAACATGCATTGCAACATTTTTAGCGGCATCAACAGCTTTCCCTTTTGCTTTAACAACAGCGGCAACTTGAGAATTAGCATGTACATAAACACCTAAAACTTCAGCTTCGTTTGCTTCAAGAACAAAAACGCGACGCAATGAAATTTTTTCTCCAATTACAGATGTTGCTTCAATTAATGAATTTTCAATTGTTACGCCTGTTTCTAATTCTAATTGGTATGCATCTTCTAAAGAAGTAACATTACTATCTAAAACTCTTTGAGCAACTTTGTTTAATAATTCAACAAATTTTTGGTTTTTAGCAGCAAAGTCAGTTTCAGAATTAATTTCAACTAAAACTGCCCTTTTATCATTTCCTAAAGCAACTACTGCCCCTTCGGCTGCTACTCTACCTGCTTTTTTAGCGGCTTTAACAATACCATTTTCTCTTAATCAGTTAATAGCCGCTTCAATATCATCGTTAGAAGCTTCTAAAGCTTTTTTACAATCAATTAATGAAGAATTAGTTCTAGCTCTTAATTCTTTAATTAATTCCATTTTGTTTGCACTCATTTTTAACTCCTTTTTATTAATACTATTCTAAATTAGCTTCTGCTTCTTTAGTGAATTCTTCACCATTTTGTTTAGTTCCTGGTGTTTCAGGAAAAACTATTTTAGTATCATCTTGGTATGCGAATCAGTGGTGTCCACCTCTTGCTTTAACAATAGCGTCAGCAATAATCGTCATGAATACTTGGATGAATTTTGCTGAATCATCATTTCCTGGAACTCCTAAGTCAACTGTATCAGGATTGGAATTAGAGTCTAAAATAGCAATAACTTTTAATCCTTTTTTCTTTGCTTCTTTAATAGCAATTTCATCTTCGTTAGGATCAGCTACTATCATTACATGTGGTAAACGTCTCATTTTACTCATAGCACGTATACCATTTAAGTTTTTGTGTAATTTTTCTAATTGTTTAGTTTTTTCTAAAGCCTCTTTTTTGGTGTAACCCTTAAAGTTATTTGCAGCCTTTGCTTCTAATTGCTCCATAGTATTAACACTACGCATAATAGTAGCATTGTTTGTTAACGTTCCACCTAATCATCTTTCAGTTACGAATAATGAATTAGTTCTTTCCGCAGCTTTTTTAACTGCATCTCTAGCTTGTTTTTTAGTACCAACGAAAATAAATTCTGTACCTTTTGCAGCTAAGTTGTTAACAAGTTTATATGCATATTCTAGGTGATTTTGTGTTTTGTAAACATCAATAATATGTACACCTTTTAGTTTACGGTTAGGAACTAAGTATTCCTTCATTTTTGGATTTCAAGCAAAAGTTTTATGTCCAAAGTAAGAACCTGATTCAAGAAGTTTTTCTCTTGAAATAATTGGCTTTCTTTCTTGTTTTTGTCTTGATTCTTTTTCTAGTTTGTGGGTTTCGTTTGTTTTCATAAGTAAAAAATCCTTTTCTTTAGTTTGTTATTTTCTAAGCAATATTTCGAGCACCTAGCACTATAATATTATTTTTAGCACACCCAAGTGAATCCATATTGCCGTTAATATAATTTTAAAATTTAAGTGTTATAAAAACACGTTTTTATTTTACCATATTTCAATAAAAACGAAAATTATTTATTTGTGGAATTAATACAAAGATTAATGTTGATCACACACATTTTTTATAATCAAAATATAAATAGATGCACAATGCATAATACAATAAAAAAAACCGCAACGGCGGTTTTATTTGAAGATTAAGTGACGGTGTGGATAAATATAATCAAAAGCTGAGTATAAACTTAACCCAAGGGCTATTAAAGTTGGAATATTAAATAATATAACGGCTCAGTAAACTTCGTTAAAGATTCAAGGTGCGGCTAAGTAACTTATTGAAACAAAAATAACTGCTAAACTAAGGACGATTGTTTTTAATTTTCCATAAAATTTGGCTGCAATGTTAATATTATGTTTATATAAAACAACTCTAGTTCCATCTACGACTAAATCTCTAACTATAAAAATGATTATAATTCAAAATGGAATGATGTTGTAAAATGATAAAAAGATTAAAACAGTTGTTGTAATAACTTTATCTGCTAGTGGATCCCATAATTTTCCAAAAGACGTTATTGCATTATATTTACGGGCCAAAAAACCATCAATATAATCAGTAATCATTGCAATAATAAAAATCACTAAACTAAATGCAACAATACCAATATCATAAGAATGTACACCTTTATAAACCCACATAAATGGGAATAAAATTACTAAAGGTAAGATCAAGATCATACGTAAAATAGTAAGTAAATTTGGTATTTTTTCTATTTTTATATTTTTCAGTTTTGCAAAACCTCTAAAATTCTTAAATCCATGAGTAATCTTATGTTTTAGTTTTGAAAACTTTAATTTAAAAGTTTTGAAATTAATTTTCTTCATTAGCGAGACTCCTGTCAAAATCTTTATTTAAATTATTTAGATATTGTGTTTTAATTTCCTTTTTTAATATTTCTGGGTCTTTTAAATCATTTATTTCACTTGAAATTGCTTCTTTAGCTGCTTCTAATGCTAGAGGAAGTTGATCAATAAAAAATTGTAAAGAAGATTGCGAAAGTTTTTTATCTCATAAATTTGAATTTAAATCTTTAAGTACATTTAAGTTAGTCACAAAAACTTTATAACGTTCTGAAGTTTTTAAATAGTTTTTAAATTCATATTCATTTTGTAAATCATTGATTGTTTGAGCAGCAGCATAGTTTAAATGCGACATTTTGTATTTGCCAACACTGACAACAAAATTTTCATGCTCTTTCCGGTTTAATATAATTAATTCATTAATTTTTATAGTTATTTCATTTCAATATATTACAGAATTTTTTTCAAGCTGCAATGCTGCTTCTTTGGTTTTCTTACGGTTTATTTTTTCTTTAATATAAGAATAAATAATATAAGAGAGCAATAAGAGCAGTAAGATACCTAAAATAACTCAAATAATTATTGATGAATCAGTTCCAAAAACACTACTAGTGTTATTTGGTTTTGAATTGTTATTTTCCATTCTAACTCCTAATTAATAGGTATTATATTTATTAAATTTAAAGAATAACTTTACTTTATGAAAATAAAGTTATATATATTATATTAAATTAATAAGTTTTTAAAATCTTTTAAAGTAAATATTAAAAATTTTTTAAGACTTGAATATAGCCATAAGAAATTTTTATTTAGCTTTAATACTTAGTTTCCATTTATATTCTTTAACAACTTGGCATTGTTCTTTGATTTGCTGCTCCATCTCAGGGATACTCGGAATGATTTGATCTGAACCTTCTTGATTATAGTTAATTAAGATACTAAATAATAATTCGTTAACTAATTTTCGATCAATCACAGTTTTCGAATCAGGTTTTTGGTAAGTTACTAGTCCACCTTCTGATAAACGCTCATGAATTTCAATATCTGTATCTTTTACTAACTCTTGCATAAGCTTTTTAAGTTCTTTTGCTTCTTTGGTTAAACGCAAATAATCTTCGGCTAATAATTTTAGTTTTTCAATATCAGCTACTTTAGACACAAACCTCCTTTAAATTAAACTAATGTTATATGTATTTAATACGCTAAATGTTTGTAAATTTAATTGATTTAATGTTGAATTAGTTGCGGATTTTTCAAATAAACCTGCCTTTCAAGCAAGATATAAAACTAAAATATTGAGACCAAAGAAAATTAATGTTGATAAAGCATCGCTTAAAGTTGTTAAAATAGGTGCAGACATAACAGCTGGATCTTTTTTAAATTTAATAGCAACAAGTGGAATAATAGTTCCTAAAAACTTTGCAAAAATAACTACAAATCATAAAGATAATGAACTAGCTAAAATAATAAACGAAAGCGAAACCCAGTCAGTTTGACCATTTTCAAAAGCATCATTTGCAAAACTTGGAATTGCATAATAAATATATAAGCGAATTAAATTTATTAAAAACATAATTCCACCAATAATTGTTCCAACTAATAATTCTTTATAAATAACTTTTTTATATTGACTTGAATCAAATTCACCCAGTGCTGAAGCTCTTGTTACAGTTGTAGTCGACTGAGAACCCGCATTTCCAGCCGAACCACTAATAATTGGTATTAAAGAGACAATAACAGCAGTAGAAATAGTAATACCAAATTGATTGATGCTTTCTTCACTAATGTTTGTAAATTTTTGAATAATATATTGCGATAAGGTTGCAGAAAGCATCAAAATAATTAACCACACAACTCTTGAGCGTACAATTGTTTTAATTGTCGTTTTTAAATAATTTTCTTCTGAAATTTCAGGACTAATTCCGGCCATCTTATACATATCTTCAGTGGCTTCCTCATTGATAACATCAATAATATCATCAGATGTAATCATTCCAATAAGGCGATTTTCAATCGAAACCACAGGCAAAGATGATCGATCATTGTCCGAAAAAACTTTAGCGGCTTGCTCTTTATCATCAGTTGGATATACAGCAGCAACGGGGTTAACTCATGCTTCAAGTTGACTTGTTTCATTATTAAAGATAATTTCTTCTAAGGTAATATCACCGAGTAATTTTCCATCATTATCAACAATGTAAAAATTATGGCCCATAGTCATATTATTATGATAGTCTTTGCGAATTTTTGCTAAAGCATCCTTTAAAGTTCATGAGCTTTTCAAAATTGAAATATCAACTTGCATGATGCTGCCAACTTGGTGGTCTTTATAAAGAAAAATTTGGTTGATAATATCACGTTTTTCTTTTGGTGTATGTGATAGGATCTTGCGCATAATATTAACTGGTAATTCTTCTAAAATATCTACTAGTTCAGCAGTTTCCAATTCTTGTAAAACTTTTTTTCCTAACTCATCACTAAATAGGGTAACTAGTCTTGTTTTAATTTCATCTTCAAGGTAACTAAAAATCTCAGCCGATTCAGTTGTGCGCAGCACTCTTAATAAATATAAACGATCTTCATCACTTAGTAATTCATCACCCATAATTAGAGCAAAATTCGGATACGTAGTTTCTTCTTGCAATTCGCGAATTTCGCGAACTTTTTTAGTTTCAATTAATTTTTTAATTTCTTCCACAGATAATTCATGTTTGATTTGGTTCAATATCTTATCCATTACTATCCTTTCAACATCTTAATAAATTCTTGTTGAAATTCATCAATTCTAACTGATAAAATAACGTTTTTTTGAAATAAACGAATTACACCAGTTTGTTCAGAAACTAAAATAGTTATAGCATCAGTCTGATCTGAAATACCAATTGCAGCTCGGTGTCTTGAACCATATGAAGAAGGAACTGATTTATTAGTAATTTTATAAAAAGTAGAAGCATAATAAATTTTGTTTTTTCTAATTATTACAGCTCCATCATGCAATGGTGAATTTTTATTAAAAATTGAAATTAATAAACCACTCGAAATATTTGCATCTAAAATAATTCCATCAGTGCGATAATTATCAAGTAAATCATTATTTTCAACCGTAATAATTGCGCCTATTTTGTATTTTGATAAATATTCAATAGTTTCACGCAATTGGTTAATTAAACGTATTTGTGAACTTTGACCTATTTTCTTATATGAATTTTTTCTAGTTCTGTTTTTAATTGATAAATTAATAATCGGTTGTAAAACAAAAAATAAAATAATAACATTAAAAACTAACAGGGTAATTAAAATAATAAAGGTAGTTTGTTCCATGGTTTATTCCTAATCAGTCTTACCGATAAAATAAGCACCAACTAATAAAACAATCACAACAATTATTATTAAAATGGTTAACATAAGATTTCTAAATAATTCTTTTTTAGATAACGGCAGTTTTTCTTGAACTTCTTTATGTTCAAGGTTTGCTTGTTCATATTCTGCTTTTTTTCTTGCATATTCAATTTCTTCTTGCCGCAATTTAATAAAATCAAGTTTTGGTTTATTTTGTTTCATTTTATACCTCGTCTTCATCATCAATTTCATAATCAGAATCTATCATGCTTAATGATAATTCCTCAATTTCTTTTAGTTTTTGTTCAACTAATTTGGACTTTGTTTTTTTAACATTTTCAACCGTATCTTTTTGTTCACCTTTAGAATTACCAAATTTAATTGGTTTAGACAATAAATCAGCATCACTATGGTCATCAGTAAATAATATTGTCGGAACTACAACAGGGTTACGACGCTTTTCTTTATGCATTAGAGCATTAAGACGTTCAATAATTAGTTTTTCAAGTTCAATAACTGTTCAATTAGGGTTATTCTTAATATGGAATAAAATTGCCCCGTGACACACTCTTTTACATTCTTCAATTAAAGATTTCGAATTTTTAACAAAGAAAGTCCCCTTTGTTAAAACTTGAGGGCGACCAATAATTTGGTTGGTAGTTTTATTAATTAAAATCACCATGCTTACAAAACCAGAATCTTTAAGTTGTGCCCTTTCTTTCATAATTTTACCCGAGAAATTTAAAACTGTATTCCCATCAATAAAAATTGGACCAAAATCAATTATTTCGTTTGTGCGTTTAATATTTTGATTCAACATTTCATAAACAACACCTTTTTGTATAATAATTACGTTTTTACGACTCACCCCATTTTCAATAGCGCTTTGCCCATGTGCAACACTCATCCTGAATTCTCCATGGTATGGTAAAAAGTATTTGGGTTTAGTTAATTGGAAAATTTTATCGTGTTCACTTTTATAAGCATGCCCTGAAGTATGTAAATAACCATCTACGCCATTTTCTTTAATAATCGCACCTAATTTACAAAGTCGGTTGATTAATAATTCAATTACCATGCGGTTGCCAGGGATTGGACTTGATGAAAAAATAATCATATCTCCTTTGGTAATTTTCACTGTTGCATGTTTACCATAGCTCATTCTTGATAATGCAGCAAGTTGTTCTCCTTGCGAACCAGTTGTCAAAATTACAAGCTCAGAATCCTTAGTATTTTGGGCAGTTTTTTTGTCTATTAACACTTTATCATCAACATTTATATAACCTAGCTTTCGAGCTATTTTAACACCTTGAATCATTGAACGGCCAAAAGTAATAACTTTTTTACCCAGTTTTTGTGCTAGTTCAATAATTACCTTAATACGAGTTAAATTTGATGCAAAAGCAGTAATGATAATTTTCTTTTTTGCATCAGTCATATGCCTTTCAATATCAGTTAAAATATCGCTTTCTGATGGCGAATGCTCTGGCCTCATTGCATTAGTTGAATCAGATAATAAAGCGGTGAGTCCTTGTTTACCCATTTCATCTAGCCTTGCAAAATCAGTGTAATTCCCAATTGGTGTATAGTCAAATCTAAAATCACCAGTGCACATTATGCTTCCATTTGGTGTTATAATTCTTATTCCAAATGAATCAGGAATTGAGTGTTGCGAAGTTCAAAAATCTACTTTGCAACCATTCGGGAAATTATACACATCATCCTTTTGAATTTCAATAAATTCAATTTTAGATTTTATATTATGTTCATCAAATTTAAGTTTTAAATATTGAATAGCAATACGTGGAGCGAAAATTTTATTTAGTTTTGTTTGTTTTGCTAAATAAACAACACCTCCAATATGGTCTTCATGACCATGGGTAATAAATAACCCTTCAATAGTTTTTTCAGGCCTGTTTAAATATTCGAAATTTGGAATAATTCCTTTGATTCCTGTATTAAAAGTATCTGCAAATTTAATACCAGAATCAATAATAAAAATATGGTTATCATGTTCAATTAGTAAAGTTGATTTACCAATTTCCTCAACTCCCCCAAGTGGAATAATTCTTGTAGGGAGATTCTTTTTCTTATTCATCTTAATCTCTCCTTTTCTTTTAAATTTATATTATGTAATGAATGGAATAAAATAACGGATTAAATAATAGTTATTTAATATGTTATATTATAACACGATATAACCGAAATAAATTAAGTTAATGAAAAACCTTCAAAGAGTTTGAAGGTAATTTGACATGAGATACCTCAATGTCGGCTCGCTAATATTATAACATAAAATTTAGAATGTGCATCAATCATTTGAATACAAAAAAAACACATGTCCAATGACAACTATTTAGGCCCATATATAAATCCCACCCAAAGTGAACTAATTTAATTAAAATATGGTATAAATTATTTATGATATTTAAACATAACATAGATAAGTACAAAAACTTAACAAACTACGAACTAAAAAAGCAGCAATCTCTCATATTAATTGCTGCTAATATTGAAAAATCTTTATCTCAACTTAGTTTAATTACAAACCTTAGTGTATCAACTGTAAAAAGATATAAAAAAATAATAAAAAGTAATCAAGAAATTGACATCAGCCATAAAAATAAAAATCAACAAAGAAGTTGCAAAGTTACAGATTCAGAAATTGAATTAGTGTTTAAAGATTATTTAAAAATATGTGAAGTCATTTTAAATAGCGTTCTAACAAATAACCAACTTTCGTTTAAAAGTTATTATTATTCAGAATATGGTTCTTTTATAAGGCAAAAAATTTCTTACAAAACTCTGGTAAGAAGATTCAACCAATTAGGATTATTTAATATACATACAACCAAAAGAGGAAGAAAAATAGCAAAATTATCAAAGAAGAAAACTTCACAAGAGACAACATTGCTATTAAAAAAATATTATAAACAAATTAAACAAAATGAAAAACAAAGACAAGTTTTGGGTCTAAAGAAAAATTTAGAATTTGGTGAAATTGTTGAAATCGATGCTCAGCTTGAACCATATTTAAAAAATAATAAACCATTCTATCTTTATCATGCAATTGATGTTGCCACTGGAACATTATTAGCAGCATGATTTGAGGAACAAGAAACAACATTAGGATATCAAAGGTTGTTAGAAATAGTATTTAAGAAATATGGATTTCCAAAGAAAATTTATACTGATAAAAGAAGAACTTTTTGGGGAAATGAAAACACACAAACAATTTTTGAAAAAGATTTAAATAAAAAAGGAATAGAAGTACTCAGTTCTTCTAATCCTAAACATAAACCACACGTTGAGAGATCTTTTAGAACATCATTAGACCAATACCCATTATTAATTCATGAAAACGGATATAAAGATATTAATGATTTAAAGCAAAATAACGAAGTATTTCAAAATTATTACAACACGAGGAATAAAAAAATAATTTCTTAAAGCCGGACAGAAAAGTTAACATGTAAATGTTAGCTTTTCTGTTACCATTCGTTGGTACCAACGAAGAATTTTTTTGAAAGGATAAATTATGTCAAGACATTTAAAGAAAGAAGAATTTGCAAAAATATATGAAGAATATCAAAAGTCAGGTTTCCCAGGTGCTTTTCGGGCTATTTACCAAATATCACCAGAAACAAAAAACTTACAAAGAAATAGTGTAAAAGTTAGAATTAATAAAATAATTAAGTATTATAATTTAGGTATGGAAGACTTATTGCAGACAAAGAAAGGTGAAAACCGTAAAAAAGGAAGCGGCAAACCTAAGACGAAAAGAGAACCAAATTGAGATATTTTTGATCGTGATGATTTGTTACAAATAGCTAAAAGATATTATGAAATTACCAACGAATTACCTAAAAGTAAGAAAGTTATTGAATCTAAAAGTTTTAGTATAAGTTATGTTAAGCTTGCAGAAGTTTTTGGCATTTCTAGACAAACAATTTCTAAAACTCAAAATATTAAAATTGCACAAAAACTCCCTAAATATAGTGATGTAATCGAAAAATCGTTCGCAGAAACAAAGTCAAGATATGGAAGGTTAAAACTAAGTGTTTACATATCTAAAAAATACAAAATAGATATAAACGAACGTTCTTTAGGGAGATATATGAACCTTTTAGGCCTAAAATGTAAGCTTAGACAAAAATCAAAACGAAAAGAAATTAAAAATCTATCTACTCAGATTGATAACTTCGTAAATCGTGATTATAATGATCAAAACAATCGAAATATTTATGCAACTGATGTTTCATATATAAAAGCGCCAAAAGATGTGTTAGAATCACACGTTTATTTGTCTGCAATTTTGTCTCATAAAACTAAACAAATTATTGGTTTTAAATTATCAAAAAGTAATAATCTAGAACTAGTTTTAGACAATTTAAATTCATTAAAGCAATACAAATCCAAAAATTTTATCATTCACTCAGATCATGGCTTTCAATATACACATCATCAATATATTAAAGAAGTTAAAAATCTTGGTGGTATTATTTCGTTATCAAGAGTGGGAAATTCTCTTGATAATCGAGAAATTGAATATTGGTTTGGAATCATTAAAACTGAATTATTAAATGATTTAGATTATTCAAAAATAACATTTAATGAACTTAATGATATGATACAAGAATATGTAATTTGGTACAACAATGACCGAATTCAATCAAACTTAAACTGAAAAACTCCACAGCAATTTGCTATGGAATTATAAATAACTAAAATGTTAAATTTTGCTGTCCATGTTTAATTGAGCCGTTGATTTAGAGATTAATAGAAAAGTTTTAAATGGCGTTGTTAGGTACCAAGGTCAAAACCTTGCAGCTTTCGATATTCATGACAAAAGGATTATATTTCCTTATAATTCTGATGTTGTGTTAGTACATTCTTCTGATGATAATTTGTATTTTAAATATAATGGAAAAAAATACTTTGCCAAAGAACCTAATGGAAAATATCTAAGCTTTACAGAAATGTGAGCTCTTGAGAAAGGTTTAGATTATTCTATCCCTGCCGTTGGAAAACTAGCATTTATCCATAAGAAAACAAACTCATTTTTTAAAACTCTTGAATTATACATCTCAAAGTTTAATAGTGTCTCTGCGAATGCACGAGGAAATAACCTTGAAGCCAATAAGATTATGGCTGAGTATTTAGAGATACTTCGAACATTACACAGAAGCATCAATGATGAAATAAAAATTGATGCATATTAATTTTAATATTTTTTATTAAAAAAGAGAATAATAAAAATAGAAAACACGGGCACGTGTTTTCTGGAAGTTTTGCTTACTTTTTCAAAAGTAAGGCCCCCCTTGATCGCAATCAAGGGCGGGGGGGGTTAAAAATCTTTTTGCTTCATTTTGAAATTTTATAGTTAATTTAATAATATACATAATTATATCTTAATTTTTTAGACAGTAAAAACATCAAAAAATATATAAATTTTCCAATTTAGTTGCCAAAGAAGAAAAAAATTTTTTTGGTTTGTTTTTTCGTTATCTTTTTTTTGCAACAAAGGAATCCATAATATAAATCAAAAAATAAAAAAATGATTAACCCCAACAGTCTGGGCAAAAAATTGAAAAAGTAGTGCAAAAAAGTAGTTATTCTACATAGAAAGAATACTTTTCTAATTTTAGATTTTTATTTTACTCATTAAATAAATTGCAGCTGTTTCTGCTCTTAAAATACGTTTTCCAAGACTAACACATTTAAAGTCATGTTTTAAGGCTAATTCGATTTCATGTTCACTAAAGCCGCCTTCTGGCCCAATTACAAATAAGGTATCTTGGTTTATATCATTTAGTATTGATCTTGAATAATCTTGTTTTTCGTACGCAATTATTTTTAAACTTGCTTCATGGTGAATTAAATTCTTAAAGTCCATTGGATCCCCGAGCACAGGTAAAATATTACGGAAGCTTTGTTCAGCTGCTCCTTGGATAATTGATTCAAAGCGTTTTTTGCGCTTTGTAAATTTATCATATTTATATAATTCTCCATTAGTATATGAAGTAATTAGTGGAATAATTTTAGTTGCTCCTAATTCAACAAGTTTTTGTAAAGCTCATTCAAAACGTTCGTATTTAATTAGGGATAAGGCAACTGTTACATCAAAATCTAATTCATGATTTTGATGTAATTCATTTATTATTTTAGCCTTATCAACCTCCAAAACACACTTGTAAAATTTAGATTGATAAACGCAAATAAATGGATTTTGGTTAATACGGATAACATTTAAATGTTTTAGTGTTTCTTTGGGTAAAATAAAATAATCATCTTCTTTTTCAAATACAAAAAAGCGGTGCATTTTAGTCCTGTTGCAATTCTTCGTATTCTTCTAAGGTTCCTCTAAATAAAAAACTATTTTTAGGGTTTTGTAATTCTAAGATTACATTAGCACACTGGTTAACAAAAGCACGGTTATATGTTGTAAAAATTGCTCCGCCCTTATAATTATTAATACCCTCAATAACTGAGTCAATGCTTTCGGTGTCTAAGTGATCAAGAGGTTGATCCAAGATTAAGAAGTTAGATTCTAAAAGCATCATTCTTGAAAACATTAAACGAGCTTTTTCCCCTCCGCTAGTTACTTTGACTTTTTTAAAGACTGTGTCATTGCTAAAAAGCATGCGACCTAGGAATCCCCGCATACGAGCATCATCATTTTCTTGGTTTATTTTTTCTTTATTTTCTAAAGGCCATTTCGAAATTCATTCTAAGATATTTTCATCAGTTTCAAAATATGAATTATTATCATTTGGGTAATAACTTGGCGTAATTGTCTGACCTCACTCAATAGCTCCGCCCGTGGGTTTTTTAAGACCAATTAAACATTCTAATAAACGTGTTTTAGCAATATCGTCATCACCAACAATAACCATTTTTTCTCCAGGTTTTAATGAAAACGAGACGTTTTCAAATAATAATTCTCCATTTTCATTATGGTATGTTAAATTATCAACATTTAAAATTTGTTTACCATGATCACGGTTCATTTCCCAACGAACATATGGATATTTACGGTTGGATGGTTTAATTTCATCAAGAGTAATCTTTTCTAAAGCTTTTTTACGACTAGTAGCTTGTCGAGATTTAGATGCATTAGCACTAAAGCGAGCAATAAATTCTTTTAGTTTTTCAATTTGTGCCTCTTTTTTAACATTGTTTTGTTTCATCATTTCACGAGCTAATTCTGAAGATTGTTTTCAAAATGAATAATTACCTGTATAAATTTTAGCTTCATTATAATCAATATCAACAATATGGGTACAAATTGAATCTAAAAAATCACTATCATGACTCACGACAATTACAACGTTTGGATAATCAATTAAAAAGTTTTCTAATCATTTAATTGAGCGAAGGTCTAAGTGGTTGGTTGGCTCATCCATGATTAAAATATCTGGATTACCGAATAAGGCTTTTGCTAATAAAACCTTAATTTTTTGGTTCGCTGTTAATTCGCTCATTTGTGACATTCATTTATCTTTAGGAATTGCTAAATTACTTAGTAGTTCTTGGGCATCGTTTTCAGCTGTTCAACCACCTAAGTCACCAAATTTCTCTTCTAATTCACCAGCTCTGGTGTAATCTTCCATTGTTGCATCTGGGTTTGCATAAATTGCATCTTTTTCTTGCATAATAGCATATAAATCGGTATTACCCATAATAACTACATCAGTAACATTATATGCGTCATATGCATTGTGGTCCTGGCTTAAAACTGAAATACGTTTATTTTTTTCTTTAATGATTTGGCCACTAGTTGGTTCCACTTGCCCAGCAATAATTTTTAAAAAAGTACTTTTACCAGCCCCGTTAGCCCCAATGATTCCGTAAGTATTAGATTCAGTAAATTTTAAATTAACCCCTTCAAAGAGTTTTTTATCGCTAAATATTTTGCTTAAATTTTGGACTTCTAACATTTTCCCTCCTTTGTTCAAAAATAAAGAACCATATTAACAAAATGGTTCTTTATGTATTTTTATTTATTTACGATTTCGTTAAAGAAACCTAAAAATTCTTTTGCTAAATTTTCAAAATTAAATAATTTTTGGTTGGCAAATCTTTGTGCTAATAGCACATTTGCATTTTTATTTCCTCTGCAAGTTCCACTGCAGGCTTTTCCACCAATTGGGCGATATACATGTTCCATAATAGTTTCATCTCCTAAAAATCTTTTAAATCTTATGCCGTGTTCTTGGGACTTAATATTTGAATCTAGATGTCTTAACTTTCTTGTATCTGTTTTATTTTGTCTCATATTAACTCCTTCTATATTGTTTCTTAATTATACCATACTCTTTAAGAATAATAATAGTATATTTGCAAATCTCATGCTTAAATTTTCTTACATATGTGTTTGGACTATAATCAACTTGTAAAATAACCTTCAACCCTTTTGTAATTTATTTTGATATTATCATAAGGTAACACAGATATAAAATAAAGATATCTTTCTGGATTTTCAAAGAATTCTTGAATTCTTTTGCTATATTCAATATTAAATTTAAATGTATATCAAACTCGATTTCCTCTATTAATTAGTATTTTTTTTGGTTGGTTAATTTCCTTATAAATATCTGAAAATTCATTTAAAGAAACAAAAGTGCTTTCATTATTTAGTTTTTGATTTTTATCTTTTCATTCTTGTATATTTTCTAAAGTTATTTTAGAAGTTATGGGTTTAAGTTGGTAAAAAATGCTTAAAAGATACCCCAGGCTTATTGCAAATACTAAAACTCAATTTGACAATATGAAAAAAAGGAATCAAATAAGATAAGTAATATATTCGCTATTATCTGCTAATTTATTGAATTTAAATTCGCCATAAGCAATTGGAACTAATAAAGCAAAAGCAGCAATTCATATTGAAATATTAAAATTAGTTTGATGATAATTATCTAATGCGGTTTCAGCTTTTTTGTATATAAATCTTTGCTTACTTATGATTTTGATCAAATCATCAAAATAAATGTCATCTAACTTTATTGAATTATTTAAAAAATACTCTTGAGTCTGTTTCTCGGCTATAAAGTATAAATTTGGTAAAAATAAAAGTTCTTTTTGGATTTTTTTAATATTAATTATATTTTGTATTGAAAAAATTGTTCAAAGCATAAAGATAATTGACCAGGTTATTATAATTGCTTCAAAGATCATGTTAACCTAAATTATCTTCTAATAATTTATTACTATTTTTACTTCGAATATATTCATACGTGTATGTTTGATTATTTTTAGTTACAGTTCTTTTAACCTTGATTAAATTATAACTATCTAATTCATATTTGCTCATTGCAAGCATTTCTTTTCGACTGAATATTTTGCCATCTATAAGACGTTTAAAAAACATATTTGTCCCTCCAGCGCCACCACTTTTATATGCAAAAGTTTGCACCGTTTCAGAGATAACTACTATTTTATTAAGTTTTTTAAAATTATCTCATTGCTGAGCATATTGTAGCTTCATTTCTCTAATTTTTTCTATTTCAGTATTGATAACTTTTAATTTATTTATTTCTTCATCTAGTTCGTCAGAACTTTTTAGAAAACTATGTACATCATATGCAACGCTAAAAATTCCCCACACTTTTGAAATGTATTTAGAAGCATTTTTTATGGCTATATCTGATACATTTCTTTTAGTCATTAAATCACTTACGAGAATAAAAGCATCAGTTGATCATTTAACACCGTCTTTAATAAATTTAGTTAAATCAATTTCCTCAATTTGATCTAATAATTCTAATTGTCTTTTTATTGCATTTGTTTTCGTTTTACGGAATTCTTTATACACACTTAAACCTAGTGCAATTAAACCAGCGCCCGCAGCAATAAATGCAAGTGGAGTAATAAACAACCCAAAGAATCCTGTAACAACTGATGCAGCTGTAAATGCTACTATAAGATTTTGAATTTCAGTATTAAATTTTTGTTCCTTTGCTAATTGATCATACAATTCGCCTTTAATTTTGTAAATTTTCTGGTATTTTTCTAAAAGTAAACTTAACACCTTTGATGTTCCCGGATCATTATTAATATAAGTATTATAGGGAGTTAAAATTCTATCAGGTGCTTTTTCCAACACCTTAGTTTGTTTTTGGTTGTCTATTTCTTTTTTAACGTTTCGCAATTGCACATTATAATTTCCAAGAAAATCATAACTATTTAAACGAGATTTAACTTCTTGTTCTTTTAAAGGGTTACTTTTTATCCTTATGTCTAGTTTATTTGTGATTTTAGTTAGAAATTCTTGTTTTACTTTTTTATTTTGTTTAGTGTTTTTAGTTTGGGTTAGTTGGTTAATATTACTTGTATTTTTTACTGCATCTGAAACTACAGCAACAATATTATTAGTTAAATTAATTTGATCTTGTTCAGAAATATCAGATTTACTATCAGTTTGTGGGGTTTGTGTGACACTAGAAACACTTGTAAAATTAGCAACTTGAATTACGTCCATGTTAGAAATTAATATTTTTTTGAATTTCATGCTTATCTACCTCTTTCTATTTTTAATTCTTATTAGATCTCATGGTAATATTTTAAAAAAATATTCTCAATCATCTTGGTTTTTGAATATATTTTGGTCATAATTTTTGCTTTGTTTATTTAAATTAACTTTAATAAATTTGTTATCAGTTTCAATGAAAAATAGTTTAATTTTATTATTATAATTTTTTGATATTTCTGCTTTATAAAAATTTGTAAAAATACTTACATCACTTAATTGAGTATTAAAATCTTTTCAATGATCCAACATTTGCTTGTAGTTAATATTTTCAATAAAGTATTTATTAACATCTAGCTTTTTATTAAGATATGAAGCAAGTATTTGTAACAATACAATATAAATTGACACAGTTAGGTGTGGTATAAAATAATCAGAATTAATTTGTAATAAACCAAAAGTAACAATTAATACATTAAGAAGTGCTGACAACAAAACAATAGTAAGGCTAAAAGGAAATTTTTTTTTAGTATCAGCCCAATACTTTTTATATATAAAGCTGTCATACTTTTCAAGTATTAATTTTAATTTTTCAAAATATTCATCGTTTATTTTAATTCTATTTTTAATGAAAAAACTACTTGTATTCCCATTTAAAACATTATAAATATGAAAAAAGGGGAGTTTAACTTTTTTCATTTCTAAGTATTTCTTGATAATTGGAATAAATATTAATATAGTCAAAATAATTGCTGAGATAACTAAAAATGCTGTTGAATAATCATACTTTAATAAAACGAAGAAATTATCTGTTCATTTTGTTCATGTATTTTTGGGTGCAAAATTTAATATACTCCCCAGTCTAGATACTCCTAAATACAAAATACCTCCTTTTTTATAATTATTAATTATACTATAAGTTATATGTATAATTGGGGAAAAGATAATGTTGATATTTGTGTTTTTTGGAAAAGTCACACACGAGTTATTAAGTAAGTAATTGTGTCTTATTCATTAATGTCAAACCAACTTGTAAAATAATCTTCTACTTTTTTGTAATTTATTTTTATATCATCATAAGGTAATACAGAGATAAAATAAAGGTATCTTTCTGGTGTATCAAAAAATTCTTGAATATTTTTGTTATATTCAATATTAAATTTAAATGTATATCAAACTCGATTGCCTCGATTGATTAATATTTTTTTAGGCTTCTTTATTTGTTTATAAATATCAGAAAATTCTTTTAAGGAAATATAGGTCCCATCTTTTTTTATTTTTTGATTTTTATCACTTCATTCTTGTATATTATCTAACGATATTTGATATATATATTGAAACTGTAAAGCAACACTCAAAAGATAACCCCTGTTTATTACGAGAACTAAAAATCAATTTGAAATACTAAATAAGATCATTCAAATAACTCAAAGCGTTAGGTGAATTTCTGGACCAAGTTTGTCTAATTTAAATTCACCATAAGCTACAGGAACTATAACAGAAAAAATCCCAACTAAAATTCCGATACTAATATTTCAAATAATAAAATAACTTGCTACTAGTTGCTGCTTCCTATATTTTAATTTTTGTGTATTAAAAATTTTAATCAAATCATGAAAATAAAAATCTTCCAATTTTATTCCATTATTTAGGAAATATTCTTGGGTTTGTTTTTTTGCTATAAAAAACAAAGTAGGTAAGAAGTGCAGTTGTGTCTTTATTTTTTTAATATAAATGATATTGTAGGCGGTGAAAAGAAACCAAATTATAAAGATAATTGACCAAGTTATTATAATTGCTTCAAAGATCATGTTAACCCAAATTATCTTCTAATAATTTATTACTATTTTTACTTCGAATATATTCATACGTGTATGTTTGATTATTTTTAGTTACAGTTCTTTTAACCTTGATTAAATTATAACTATCTAATTCATATTTGCTCATTGCAAGCATTTCTTTTCGACTGAATATTTTGCCATCTATAAGACGTTTAAAAAACATATTTGTTCCCCCAGTACCACCACTTTTATATGCAAAAGTTTGTGGTGTTTCAGAGATAACTACTATTTTATTAAGTTTTTTAAAATTATCTCATTGCCGAGCATATTGTAGCTTTATTTCTCTAATTTTTTCTATTTCAGTATTGATAACTTTCAATTTATTTATTTCTTCATCTAGTTCGTCAGAACTTTTTAGAAAACTATGTACATCATATGCAACGCTAAAAATTCCCCACACTTTTGAAATGTATTTAGAAGCATTTTTTATGGATATATCAGTTGCTAATGATTGTATTGCAAGATCTGAAAGATTAGCAGCAAAATCAACACCCCATTTAACACCGTCTTTAATAAATTTAGTTAAATCAATTTCCTCAATTTGATCTAATAATTCTAATTGTCTTTTTATTGCATTTGTTTTTGTTTGTTTTTTGGAAAAGTCACTTGCGAGATATTAACAAAATAATTGTCTTTTAATTTTAACATAATTTTTAGATAAAAAAATGTATGAGAAAACAGAAAACACGGCAGTGTTTTCTCGTCGGTTTTGCTTACTTTTGCCAAAAGTAAGGCCCCTTTGATTGCAATCAAAGGCGGGGGATTAAAAAAATTTTAAGTTATCTTATATTTCCGGACAACTTGCCGATAGTTATTTATTTTTTTCATCATATAATCAATTTCTTGCTGAGAGTATTTATCTAAGCTTTTTCCTTTGGGAATGTAATACCTAATTAAGCGGTGCATATTTTCTATTGAACCTTTTTGTCATGAACTATATGGTTGGCATTTAAATAATCTTTCAGTTGGAATTACCTGGTGCAATAAGACATTTTCACTACCATTATCAACTGTTAAAGTTTTAATGTCTAAGTTATGTTTCTTGATTAGTTTTAGAAGAGTCTGTTTTATAGCTTTGGAGTTGCGTTTTGAGAGCATAGCATAAGACATTCTGGTTTGCCGTTCAATTATCGTCACAATACAATATGTATCATTGATTTTACCAATAACGGTGTCTAATTCAAAATGGCCGTGTTCAGAGCGATCATTAATATAAGCTGGACGTTTCGAAATTTCCGTAGCATATTTTAATGTTTTAGGTTTGGTTTGTTTTTTCTTCCTTATGCCATATTTGCCTTCAGATTTTTTAACAATGTGGTCAAAATCAAGAAAATAAGGGTATTTTTTAATTATTTTATAAATTGTACTAGGTGAGGGAGCAAATTCATCAGGGGATAATTTTTTAAAAGAATTTACAAGATAGGTAACTGATTTCTTAACTTCTTTTTGCTGCAAATTCTTTTTATTTCTATTTTTAGTATATGTATTAAGCTCACTATACCAATATTTTCTGTAGGCCTTTCATTTATCTTTAATTGTATCACTTACAAAAAAGAGCCTCGCAAATGAATAGCCTAATAAATGTTCGTATAGTTTAGTAAAATTAAGAGTTTTAACACGCATTACTCTTTTTGAACACTTAGGACAAACATAGCGATTTTGTTTATCTAAACTAAGTGGTCTGCGATTTGTAATAATTTTAATTTTGCTTTTTATACTTCGAATGTCTCTGTTAAAAATCTTAGCTACTTCTTGGATTGAGAAGCCTTCAGAAAGTTCTTGTAAAATATTATAAAGTTGTTCTAGATCGATTTGATCTGATCGTAATTTTCGTTGCGACTCAAGTGCTCCTTGCATTTTCAAGATAGTGTTGTAATTCTCTTCAATTTTAAAATGTTGATATTTATTTTCTTTTCGATATTTGTCAAAAACACAAATATATTTTTCTAAATTTTTCATATAATTTTAAAGTCTCCTTTCATTTTTTAAAAATTATTAATACAACTATTTTATTACAAGGCAGACAAAAACAATGTCACATGCAAAAAAACTTGCATGTGACATTTCCAATTAATAATTTGTTTTTGTTTTACGGAATTCTTTATACACACTTAAACCTAGTGCAATTAAACCAGCACCTGCAGCAATAAATGCAAGTGGAGTAATAAACAACCCAAAGAATCCTGTAACAACTGATGCAGCTGTAAATACTACTATAAGATTTTGAATTTCAGTATTAAATTTTTGTTCCCTTGCTAACTGGTCATATAATTCGCCTTTAATTTTGTAAATTTTCTGGTATTTTTCTAAAAGTAAACTTAACACCTTTGATGTCCCCGGATCATTATTAATATAAGTATTATATGGAGTTAAAATTCTATCAGGTGCTTTTTCCAACACCTTAGTGTGTTTTTGATTGTCTATTTCTTTTTTAGCGTTTCGCAATTGCACATTATAATTTCTAAGAAAATCATAACTATTTAAACGAGATTTAACTTCTTGTTCTTTTAATGGGTTACTTTTTATTCTTATGTCTAGTTTATTTGTGATTTTAGTTAGAAATTCTTGTTTTACTTTTTTATTTTGCTTAGTGTTTTTAGTTTGGGTTAGTTGGTTAATATTACTTGTATTTTTTACTGCATCTGAAACTACAGCAACAATATTATTAGTTAAATTAATTTGATCTTGTTCAGAAATATCGGATTTGCTATCAGTTTGTTGGGTTTGTGTGACACTAGAAACACTTGTAAAATTCGCAACTTGAATTACATCCATGTTAGAAATTAATGTTTTTTTGAATTTCATGCTCATCTACCTCTTTCTGTTTTAATGCTTATTAGATCTCATGGTAATATTTTAGAAAAATATTCTCATGCATCTTGGGTTTTGAATATACTTTGGTCATAATTTTTGCTTTGTTTATTTAAATTAACTTTAATAAATTTATACCATCTGAATCTATAAAAAGTATTTTATTGTCTTTTAATCTTAGTTTGACTCATTTTTGGTTACAAGTATTTTTAAAAGTTAAGTTATGATCTAGTTGTAGATAAAAACTTATCACCCTTCAACCTTTATTTGTATTCAATATTTTCAGTAAAAATTTATTATTTTTATAATTTTACTAATACTAATTACAGTATGCAAAACCAGCCTTTGTTATTATGCAATTATACTATAAAGAGTGTAAACAAATACTATAGTGATTTAATTAAGAAAAACACCCAAGGGTGTTTTTTAGTCTTAAACATTTAGTTTTGTGGTTGTTTTGAATTTATCTCTTGTTGTTTTAATTCATAGTATTTATTAATCATGCTTTGTTCAAATTCTTCGATGGTTTGTGCTCCGCTAAAGTTAAAAACCTGGATCATAGTTTGGAATAAAGGATCTTGCCGCATTGCTTTAGTAATTAATGATTTTTTACCCATTCGGTGTTTTAAGATATTAACCATAACTTTATATGCAATATCATTAAGCATTGCTTCGAATAGTTTTGTTCCTTCTTCTGTATAAACTTGATATGGGTTTTTTTGTGAGTATTGTACTAAATTCACATTTGAACGTAATTTATCCATGCGGTTAATTTGTCTTTGTCACCTACTATCTAAAACAGATAAAATACTTTGTTTTTGTAATTGTGAAATTTCTTCTGGATCGGCATTTTCAGTAGCATTTTTAATTCATGCTTCATAAAGTGAAAGAATAATATTGGCAATATAATCTGGTAAATCATTTTCATGAACTTTGACAATATCCGATATGTCAAAGTTAAATGAAACTAGTTGACCAATATTTTCATTTAAAAATCTAACTAATGCATCATAATCATAATTGTGATGTGTATTAAATTCATCGTTTTGAACAACTGATTTAGCAGCTGATGCAAACATTCTTTTAATGATAAAATCAACATTCGAACTAGTTAAAATTAAATCACGTTGGGCATAAATTAAGTCCCTTTGTTGGCGAATTACATCATCGTAATTAAGCACTGATTTCCGAGAATCATAGTTAAAACCTTCAATTTTCTTTTGTGCATAATTAAATTGCAATCTTAATGTTTTACTTGATATTTCATTGCCTTTTTTATCTGCATAAGCTTCTTGGAATTGTTCATATGAAGCAAAACGCTTGATAAGTTGGTCTTCTAAGGAAACAAAGAATTTACTCGTTCCAACATCGCCCTGACGTCCTGAACGACCTCTTAATTGGTTATCAATACGCCTTGCCTCTGCTTTATCGGTACCTAAAACATATAAGCCACCTAGAGCAATTGCTTCTGGAGTAGGTTTAATATCAGTTCCCCTACCTGCCATATTAGTTGCAATTGTAACTGATTTAACCTCCCCAGCTTTAGCAATAATTTCAGCTTCAGAAGCATTTTGTTTAGCATTTAAAACAGTATGAGGTATTCCACGTTTTAAAAGAAGTTTATGCAAGACTTCTGAGTCTTCAATTTGCGAAGTACCAACTAAAACAGGTTGACCCTTCTCATATAATTCTCAAACTTTTTCAACCACAGCATTCCATTTATCTTCTGAATCATAAAAAATAGAATCAGGCTCATCTATTCTAGCAATTGGTTTATTTGTCGGCACAACATTTACACGTATATTATAAATATCAATGAATTCCTGCTCTTCGGTTTTACCAGTACCGGTCATTCCACAAAGTTTTTTAAACATTCTGAAGAAGTTTTGGTAGGTAATTGTGGCTTGAGTTTTGGTTTCTGGTTCAATTTCAATTTGTTCTTTAGCCTGGATAGCTTGCTGTAACCCTTCTGAATAGCTCCGACCATCCATAATTCTTCCTGTAAATGCATCAACTAGTTCTATTTTTCCGTCTCTTACAATATATTCAACGTCAATACGCATAATTTTATGAGCTCTTAATGAATTTTGAATTAAATGAATTTTTTCACTATTTTCCATATTATAAATATTTGGGGTATTGAAAAATTCATTTGCCCTTTGAATTCCAGAGTGTGTTAAGGCAACAACTTTAGATTCTTCATCGATAATATAATCTTGGTGTGATAAAGTTCGTACAAATTGATCAGCAGCGAAATATGTACTAATGTCTTCTTTTTCTCCTCCAGAAATAATTAATGGTGTTTTAGCTTCGTCTATTAAAATCGAGTCAACTTCATCAATTAAACAAAAATATAAACCACGTTGTACTTTTTCGTGTTTATTAGTAACCATGTTGTCTCTTAAATAGTCAAATCCTAGCTCAGAGTGAACTGAGTAAGTGATATCACAAGCATAGGCGGCTCGTTTTGAACTTGGGTCTAATTGGGCTTTATTAATTCCAACCGTTAAACCAAGGAAGTTAAATACTTCACCCATTTCAATTGCATCCCGTTCTGTTAAATATTCATTAACAGTTGAAACAATTGCTCCTTTACCAAGTAAAGCATTTAAGTAAACTGGAGCAATTGAAGTAATTGTTTTGCCTTCACCTGTTTTCATTTCAGCAACTGAACCAAGGTCTAGGAGCAATCCTCCTAATATTTGAACATCAAAAGGTCTTTTTCCTAAAACTCTTTTAGTTGCTTCGCGAGCAATTGCAAAAACATCCTCGCGGATATCTTCTAGTGTATAACCTTGTTTAAGTAAATCCTTAAAAAAGGATGTTTTTGATTTTAATTCTTCATCAGTAAATTTTGAGACTATTGCTTCAAGTGAATTAATTTTCTTTAATGATTTTTCAGCAATTCTCATTTCAGTAGATTTAAGGTCAAAAATATTGCTTATTTTTTTCATAACTTATATTATATATTAAAAATTTAAATTTGAAGGTTTGAATAATTTCAATTATTTAGGTAACTAATAAACTATTAATGAAATGTCACATGCAAGTTTTTTGCATGTGACATTGTTTTTGTCTGCCTTGCAATAAAATAGTTGTATTAATAAATTTTAAAAAATGAAAGGAGACTTTAAAATTATATGAAAAATTTAGAAAAATATATTGTTAGACAATTATTTTGTTAATATCTCGCAAGTGACTTTTTTTCTAAAAAACAAAAAATATTTTTCTTGTTTTTAAAATTTATATGATATAATTTGCTCATGAAAAACGAAAGACTCATTACACTGATTAATATTAACTCTATTTATACTATGTTATTCCATAACATTTGTATGTTTTAATATTAATCTGTTGAGTTGTTATTCATAACAGGTTAATAAGTTTAGAAATCTGTTATGAAGATTACTATAGAGGAGCTTTTAGGATTAGTAAATATTTCAGTAGGCATACATAGAATATTGAAAGGACATAAAAGCCGAAGCGTTTAAGGTGGCAATTTTAAATGCTGGTAGAAAGTCATAAAAGATTTCTACTCTTGGGTGTTTATCACTCTTGGAGCTATAGATTTACATTTCTATTAATAATAATTTAGGTTTTTAAAACCTTATTTAATTTATATTATTAAATTAGTCTTGTAGATTTATACTCTACAAGATTTTTTGATTTAAATGGAGGTTTTGTGGAAATTAAACAATATAAAAATCATAAGGATGTTGAAGCAAAATATCGCTGAGATTTAGAAGATTTATTACAGGGTAAAAGTTTAGAATATTGAATTAATCAATATCAAAATATAACAAAAAAACGGATCGCAATAAAAGATTCAAAATATGATTCAATTGATGCTTATTTAGATGATATTAAATTAGAACAAGAGCAAACTATTATTTCTAATAAGATTTATAACTATATTTCTAATAATTTGAGTACTGATTTAAATAATGCTCAGTATATTAAGTGAGAAAAAGATTTTGAATATCAAGCTTATTTACTAAATCAAGAATTTGGATCTGAGTTACCACGTTTCTTTAAAAATATTGACAAAATGAAAGTATGGAAAGATGATCCAAGGTTAAAAAGTTATAAACGAGCTATTGAAGATTTAATAGCATCACAAAAATATAAATTAGATGATAAAGTAGAAGAATACTTAGTGCAAAGTTCGCTAGGTGCACCTAACCCACATTCTATATTTAGTATTTTAAGTGATAGCGAGCTTGATTATGGTTATGTAAAGATGCCAAATGGTCAAAAAACTAAACTTGACCCAATTAAACGTAATAAATTATTGAAATCAAGCGATAAAGAAGTTCGCAAGCAAGCTTATCAAAAATATTGAGATGCTTATTATAAGCATAAGGATTCTTTTTCAGAAATATTGTACCAACATTTTAATATGCTAGTTTCAGAAGCAAAAGTACGTAAGTATGATTCAACAGTCCATATGTTGACTTATGAAGACAAAATAAGTGACGAAATTTTGCAAACTCTATTTCAAAAAGTTGCGCAGAAAAAACAGATTTTGAAAAAGTATGTTCGTAATTTAAAAATGTTTTATAAAAAACGTTTTGGTGAAGAATTTCAGGATTATGATTGATCCCGTGAACTAGTTAAAGTTAAAACGTCATATTCAGTCAAAGAAGCTAATGACTTAGTTTTAAAAGCTCTTGAACCTTTTGGCTCTGAATATTACAACCAAGTATGGAAAGCCCTAAATGAAAATTGAGTTGACTATATGAGCACAACTACTAAGCGTTCTGGTGCTTATAGTATTGGTGCTACATATGGTATAGATAAAAAATATATTTTAATGAATTTTGATGGGATGTTGCGTAGTGTTGAAACCTTGGCCCACGAATTAGGCCACTCAATGCATTCGTATTATTCTGATAAACATAATGATATTAATAATGCAAGTTATCCAATTTTCTTGGCTGAGATTGCTTCTATTTTTAATGAATTAATGTTATTTGATTATTTAATTACAAACTCAAATAATGATAAATTAACTTTCTATTTATTAAATAATCTTATTAGTGGTTTTAGCGGCACTGTGCATAAGCAAGTTTTATGAGCTAACTACGAATATGATTTATACAAAGCAATTGAGCAAGGAAGGGGTAGTTCAAGTTATGATTCAATTAGTAAAATATACTTTGAAAATGCTAAAAAATATACTTTAAATGATTCTTTAAAGTATACACCTAAAGGAACCATTCAATCGATTTATGTACCCCATTATTATTATGGTTTCTATGTCTATAAATATGCAATTGGACAATTAGTTGCAGTTTATTTCTTTAAACAATATAAAAAATATGGCACTCAGGCTCTTGAAAATTACATTCAAAACTTTTTAAGTGCTGGTGGTAACGATTATCCGTTAGAGATATTAAAAAAAGTTGGTGTAGACCTTACAAACAGCCAATTTTATGACGAGGGATATGATTATTTAGAAGACCTCGTAAACCAATGAATCAAAATTGGTAAAAAATTATTTTAAACATTACTATTAAATAAAGAAAAGGAATTATTATGAAAAAAAGAAAATTATTTTTATTCGCAAGTACTGTAAGTGCACTTGCCTTACCAATAGCTACCGTAGCTTGTGGTGAAGAAGTATTAGTCACCTCAACATTTGGAAATTACGCAAAACAAAATATTTATCGTAATCAATATAACTCAAAATATGGGCAAAATCGTGGTGAGTTTGATCAATCTATGTATTCAGGTTCAATAAGTGATGGTGTTCATATGGCTTCAACTGGGTTTTTATTTAGACATGAAGGATCAGGAAAAGCTGAATTTGTTGAAGAACAAAAACTTAGTGCTGATGGTCTTTCAACTGTAACAAAAACTAATGTAACTAAGCCTTCAACTTTAAAATGAACCTTAGAATATGCAAAATCAATTAAACTATATGTTGATGGTCAAGAAGTTGTTTATGACAATGATAAAGCAGATCCTTTAGGAGCTCCAACAATTGATGGAAAATATTATGCATCATCATTTATCGAATTAACCAGCAAAGATCCTAAATCAATCAACAACCCTAAATTTTTCCAAGATTTAGCAAAAGCATCTAAATTTGAAATTGAGGTTGATGAAAGTTCACACTGAGTTGATTCAAGCGGTAACAAAACAAAATACAAAATTGTTGCCAAAGATTTCTATTACGGAATTTTAAGAACTTATTTACATTCAGATACTAAATACCGTCTTGCAAATGGTGGTACAAAAGCATTAGATGAAACAGCTAAAGGAATTATGCCAGATGGATCTGGTTTATTTGATGAGAAATATACTTTTACTAATAAATATTTATATGGATTATATAACATAGATTTTGACAAAATTATTGATGAAACTTCATTTATTAAAAATGAAGGCGACAAAAATTACTTAGTATTCCAAAAAGCTGATCAAAATGCTACAGCACAATTTGTGGAATTCTACAAATCTATTTTATTTGGAAATTATGATTATGCACCAGCACCAAGTCAATACATTGAAGAAATGAACCAAAATTTAGGTGCGCTTAGAAAGTTTGTTCCAATTCAAAAAGAAAAAGCTAGAGAAGCTGTAATTGCTAGTGACTTAGCAAAAGCTACTGGTAAAACAAAAGATTCAGGAATCTATTGATATGGACTTACTAATGATGTAACATTATATGCAGGAAGATACTTCTACAAAGGATATGATGCTACTGACTTAACTAAAACCTGAGAATTAAACACTCATTATAAAGATCAAGCATATCTAAATACACCTGGTAGATTGAGAAAAATACAGTATGTATATCTAAATACACCTGTAGATGCAAGTTTATTTAAAACACAAAACTATAACGCTTTTATTTCAGGAAATACATCACAAATGTCATTTCTTGATTTAGACGCAAACACTCAACAAAAAATTAAGAAAAATAAAGAAATCTTTGGACTAAGCAAATCACAAGGTTCAAACACAAAATCAACTAAAGGAAGCTACTACTGAGCAGTAATTCCTAATTATGGGCAAAACCTCAAAGAATATAATGAAAAATACTTTAATGATGCATTTGCTAAATTACTTTGAGGTGCAACATATGCAGAAATTAACAGAGGTGAAGCAAAAAATACTTTAACATACACCACATCAGGACGTGCTGCAGAATTTAGAAACATTCTTACAACTGTAATTAACTGAGACCATGCTGGTAAAGAAGCCCTTCAACCTCTTGATGGTATGGCATGACTTACTGGTGTTGCTCAAGATACTCCATTTGTAAATAACGATTCAGATACACCTAGAAAACTAGCTGATCAAATGAATGAACTTTTTGTTGTTGATCGCACCACTAACCAAAGAATTGATCTAGGAGGCAACTTAGGAACTGAATTAAGACCTAGTGAAAACAATGTAGTTGGTCAAGCAGCTGATCAAAAATACCAATCTTCTGCTTATCAAACACTAAAAGATCGTTTCAAAACCTTAGTTGATGAATTCTATAATGAAAATCCAACCTACAAAAATGATAGTGATACTGGTAGCGGAAATAACAAAATTAGATTTATTATCTCATATAGATATACTAACTATGATGCAAAAGCGGAACAATCACTTGTTAACCAAGTAAAAGTTCTTAACTCACTATACCCTGAAAGAATGGAAGTTTCAGTTATAAAATTAGATCCCAAAAATATAGAAAAATCATTGTATAGTTACTTTTTATACACCCCTTCTCCACTTAAAAATATCGGATGATAAACATGGACAGCAAAATTTAACATTTTAGTTATTTATAATTCCATAGCAAATTGCTGTGGAGTTTTTCAGTTTAAGTTTGATTGAATTCGGTCATTGTTGTACCAAATTACATATTCTTGTATCATATCATTAAGTTCATTAAATGTTATTTTTGAATAATCTAAATCATTTAATAATTCAGTTTTAATGATTCCAAACCAATATTCAATTTCTCGATTATCAAGAGAATTTCCCACTCTTGATAACGAAATAATCCCACCAAGATTTTTAACTTCTTTAATATATTGATGATGTGTATATTGAAAGCCATGATCTGAGTGAATGATAAAATTTTTGTATTTGTATTGCTTTAATGAATTTAAATTGTCTAAAACTAGTTCTAGATTATTACTTTTTGATAATTTAAAACCAACAATTTGTTTAGTTTTATGAGACAAAATTGCAGACAAATAAACGTGTGATTCTAACACATCTTTTGGCGCTTTTATATATGAAACATCAGTTGCATAAATATTTCGATTGTTTTGATCATTATAATCACGATTTACGAAGTTATCAATCTGAGTAGATAGATTTTTAATTTCTTTTCGTTTTGATTTTTGTCTAAGCTTACATTTTAGGCCTAAAAGGTTCATATATCTCCCTAATGAACGTTCGTTTATATCTATTTTGTATTTTTTAGATATGTAAACACTTAGTTTTAACCTTCCATATCTTGACTTTGTTTCTGCGAACGATTTTTCGATTACATCACTATATTTAGGGAGTTTTTGTGCAATTTTAATATTTTGAGTTTTAGAAATTGTTTGTCTAGAAATGCCAAAAACTTCTGCAAGCTTAACATAACTTATACTAAAACTTTTAGATTCAATAACTTTCTTACTTTTAGGTAATTCGTTGGTAATTTCATAATATCTTTTAGCTATTTGTAACAAATCATCACGATCAAAAATATCTCAATTTGGTTCTCTTTTCGTCTTAGGTTTGCCGCTTCCTTTTTTGCGGCTTTCCCCTTTCTTTGTCTGTAATAAGTCTTCCATACCTAAATTATAATACTTAATTATTTTATTAATTCTAACTTTTACACTATTTCTTTGTAAGTTTTTTGTTTCTGGTGATATTTGGTAAATAGCTTGGAAAGCACCTGGGAAACCTGATTTTTGATATTCTTCATATATTTTTGCAAATTCTTCTTTCTTTAAATGTCTTGACATAATTTATCCTTTCAAAAAAATTCTTCGTTGGTACCAACGAATGGTAACAGAAAAGCTAACATTTACATGTTAACTTTTCTGTCCGGCTTTATGAACTGCTGATTATGAATTAATTAATGGGTCAAATGACTTTAGATCATGAATTTATGGAATGCCAATTCTTGCTGCAATTGCTTATGATCAAGAATATCGTGCAAAAGTTGCTCAAGCATACCCAACTTTAGTTAAAGCTGCTGATAAATTTAAAACTTATCTAGATTTAAATAAAGAAACCTTAAATATCTCAATTCCAGTTGAAAAATGGTCAAAACTTAATAACAAAGATTTATACTTCTTAAGTGACTTTTTAGGTCATAAGCTTGTTGACGAAGAAAAAACAACTGAGACTAATGTTGTCTTAAAAGATATTGCTAAAGACGATACAACCAAATATATTAGTGCTCATGAACTTTCAGCATACTTCTTATTATGGTTAAATACTGATCTAAATCACGCATTTTCAAAAGACGAACTTATTAAATTTACTAGTGAATTTACAAATATTGCAGGTTTATTACCTAACCCATTCTATAACTCAACAACAGATGGTGTTAGTGATGTCTTAGTTAACCCTAACTATATTTATCCAAATACTCCTAATAAAACTGACTTCTCAACTTATTTAGTAAGACAAGAAGAACCAAAACAAGCATCGCAAGATAACTAACATAATTAGCAATAAACAATTTTGTTTATTGCTTTGTGTTTTATGATAGAAAGGAAAATCAATGTTAAAATACATTTTACAACGGATTGGCTTTGCGATCTTGACTTTGCTAATTATTGTGTTTGTCGTTTATGTGTTAACAGCCCAGTTTTCTGTTAACCCATTTGTCGAAAAAGCATTAGCAACTTCACAATCTAGTTCCACTGGTGATTCAAACAAAGAATTATTAAAAAAACTTTTTAATGATTCAGTTCGCTACCATTTTTTACCAGCATCTTGAGCTAACCGTTTTGATGAATTTGAAAAAGTTTGACTGAGCTATCGCTTAAGTCCTTTAACTCGGTTTGGATACTGGCTTAGCGATATTTTCACAAATAAACAAAACCCATTTGGTGAGCCATTTAATGAAAATATTTTCCCACAAACCCAAACTTCATCAATTTCAGAATTATTCTTTAAATATTTGAAATTATCAATAATTATTACAGTACCGGCTTTCTTTATTAGTGCAATTACCGGTATTGTGCTTGGAACAATAGCAGGATATAAACGTGGGACATTATTTGATGCAGGAATTAATGTTTTCTCACTTGTTTTTATTGCATTACCATCATTTATTATTGCCCCAATTTTAATTTCAATTTTATTAAGGGCTAATATTACGCCTAACTTTATTAACCCATATTCAGCACAAAGCTCGCAAGTTTATACTAATGGCCAAATTTTTGTGTCTTGAATCCCACCTATTTTAATTGTAGTGCTTGGTTCTTTATCTGGGTATATTACTTATACACGAAACCAAGTCATTACAGTTTTAACATCAAATTATGTATTAATCGCACGTTCAAAAGGATTAAAACAATCTGAAATTTTCTTCAAATATGTCTTAAGAAATATTTCAATTCCTTTAGCAGCAATTTTAATTCCTTCATATATTGGTTTATTAACTGGAGGAATTGTTATTGAAAGATACTGGAATATACCTGGTACTTCAGAAATTATTGCCCAATCTTTCCCACAAGGGGAAATTAACATTATTATGTTCAACACGGTCTTCTTCACATTTTTAGGTGTTATGACTACGATTGTTGTTGACATCTCATATACTATTTTAGATCCCAGAATTAAATATTCATCTCAATCAGGGTTTAGCTATTGGCAAATATTTATGCGCACTTTGCAACGTAATAAAGATTTTGTAAAACACAAGCAATTACATGGAGGAATAAATGACTAGTAAAGAATTTAACCAAAAATATAAACTAAAATTGGATAATATTACTAATCCATTTGCTTTTGCTCCTCAAACTAATAACTTTAGTAACGTTGCCGGTAAGCCAAAAAAATTAATGGTGGAAATCTTCAAAAGATTCTTCAAAAGTTGGCCTTCAGTTTTATTCTTAATTGTTTTTTTAGTGGTCTTTATAACCTCGATAGTCGTAACAACTTATTCAAACTATAGTGCAGATATTTCGGTAGATCAAACTACCAGACTTAATTTAATTGGTGAGAAAGCTGGTCAAACCACTAATACAGGTTCATCATTTGTAAAATCTTTACCTGCAATTTGAGCTGGTAAAATAAATTCTAAGTTAGTTTTTAGTGATAATTACTTTACTGAAAATGCCTTAGCTTGACAAAAAGCGGACTATTATGGCGGGTATTTATGAAATCAGTTTAACAAACCAGAATACTTTACTCAAGATCTGGCAAGTGGAAATTTAGTTAGATATATTGATTTTTACAAATGGTATGAAATTGACTCGGTGCATATTGTTTTAATTAATTCTGGCATTAGCCCAACAATTTCTGCACAAGAGACTGCTAAATATTACCAAGAAATTTTAGCCGCTAATCCACACATTAAATTAGGAACTTATTTAGGAACTACAAGTACCGGTATTGATATATGAACTCAAAGTTGAATTGGAACTTGAAGAGCAATTAGACTTGCTTTAGTTGTTGCTACCTTACAAACCTTAATTGGAGTTGCTATTGGATCCTACTTAGGGTTTCATGTTGGAAAGCCCGCTGATACAATTATCATGCGTTTAATTGATATTTTTTCAGCTCCACCAACTTTAATTTGGTTATTATTATTTGCTACTTTATTTGGAACAACTGACTTAACTTTAGGTTTTGCTTTAATCTTTGTTGGTTGAGTTGGTTCAGTTGGTAGAACAAGATTATTTATTATTACTGTTAAGGATTCAGAATTTATTACTGCCTCTCAATCAGTTGGTGCTTCAAAAGTTCGTTTAATTTATAAACATGCATTACCTTCAATTGTTGGTAAAGTTGCAACTAGCTACGTTGCATCAATTCCGTCAATTATTCTTTCAATTTCATCACTTGCCTTCTTAGGTTTCTTTAAATCTGATAATGCAAACTTAGGAAAAATTATTTCTTCAGCCCCTGCTGAAGCTGCCGCAAATATTTGGACCTTATTACTTCCATCATTAATCTTACTTTCAATTTCAGTTTCGCTACACTTCATTGCTTTAGGTGTCCATGATGCATTAGACCCTAAAGTTATTAAATCAAAATAGGAGGATATTTATATGCAAGAATCACAAAATGTTTTGTTATCTGTAAAGAACCTTAAAGTTAGTTTTAAGGTTAAACGTAATAAATATATAAATATTGTCCGTGGTGTTGATCTAGAAATTACTAAAGGTCAAATTGTAGGAATTGTTGGTGAGTCAGGGTCAGGAAAATCAGTTACTTCAAAATCATTTTTAAATATTAATGAAAATTCATTAATTACTGCTGATTTAATGAATATTGATGGCATTGATTTGTTAAAATCAAAACGAGATAGTTTTTGGCAAAAAATTAGGGGACATAAAATTGGATATATCCCTCAAGATCCTTTAACTTCCTTAAATCCAACTCGTAAAGTTGGCAAGCAACTCTTAGATGCTTTAAATAAAAATGATGATTGAAAAAATAAAACTTACCAAGAAAAGCGCCAATACCTAGTAGACTTATTAGATAAATTTGGTATCAGAGGACCAGAGCAAGTTTTTGATATGTATCCACATACCCTTAGTGGGGGTATGAAGCAAAGAATCGTAATTACTATGGTTGTTGCTTTGAAACCTACTTTAATAATTGCTGATGAACCAACAACAGCTTTAGATCCAACGGTTCAAGCTTCAATTTTAGCTTTATTTGATCAAATTCGTGAAACAATGAATATTTCAATTATTCTAATTAGTCATAATATTTCTGTAGTTGCTAAGTTTTGTGATTATATTTATGTTATGTATGCTGGCAAAATTGTTGAACGTGGGACAAAAAAAGATATTTTTACTGACCCAAGACACCCTTATACTTGAGCTTTAATTTCTGCAATTCCAGAAAACAAAGAAGATCGGTTATATTCGATCAAAGGAACCCCTCCGGATATGAATAATTTACCCTTGGGCGATGCCTTTGCGCCAAGAAATGATTATGCCCTTGAAATTGATTTTGTTAAAGAGCCTCCGCTTTTTGAAGTATCACCAACTCATGCAGCAGCTACATGGTTATTACATCCAGAAGCTCCACAAGTTACATTATCTCCAGAATTAGAAAACAGACTTAAGAATTTTAGAAGGGTATTTAACGATCATGAATAATAAAAAACCTATTTTAGAAATTTTTAATTTAAAAAAATTCTTTGTTAATAAAGGACATGTTAACAAAGCTGTTGATGATGTTTCTTTTGATGTTAAAGAGGGTGAAATAGTTGGTTTAATTGGTGAATCAGGTTCTGGGAAAACAACAATTGGTCGTTCACTTTTAAGGCTTTATGATGATTTTAATGGGTTTGTGCGTTTAGATGGAAAATTAATTTCAGGTAAAAAAATCTCATCTCAAACACGTAAATTCATGCGCAAAAACATCCAAATGATCTTTCAAGATCCAATGGCTGCTCTTAATGGTCAACATACAATTTTTACAATTTTAAAAGAACCATTGGTGGTTAATAAAATCATTAAAAATAAAATTAAAGATTTAGATAAAACTTGAAGCAAGGTTAAAGAAAACTTCCATTATTCATTTTTAGAAGCTGTTCTAAAATTAAGATTAGAAAATTTGAAAATTACTAATTCATTAACTAAGCCCTTCAATGATAAATGAAGTGATATTTTGAGTAATATAAATTATTTTGAAAATGATGAAGGTTCATACGATGATAAATTTAATTCTTATTTTTCATTTTTAGAAGAGAAAAATAAGAACAATTCCACAATTATTAATAATTTATATTCAAATACCGATTCATTAATTTCATTATATAATGAATCAAAAACCAAGCTTGCTTTAAATCAAATAGATATTGATGAAGTTGCTTATTGGGAGGCTTTAGCAAAGTATAATGAACAACTTAAATTAAGCAAAAAAACCAAAAAATATTATCAATATAAATTAAGCCGTAAAGAAGCATACCAAAACATTAAGGCTAATTCACTAAATTGATGGGAAGAATATTCTAGTTCACGTAATTCAGTTAAGAATATTATCGCGGAATTAAAAAATGAATCAAGGCTTAATTGAAATGAATCATATAATGCTTATGATATTGAATTTCACGCTTATAAATTAAAACTACATTTATTAAATAAAAAAGCCGAAAGTTTATTTAAGAAAAATAAAACATCTTTAACATATTTAACTTTTAATGAGCTCCAAGAGTTAATTAGTTCTTTTAATCGAATTTCGCTGCCAATCTTTGAACAAAAACTAAATTTAGATGTTTATTCGTTTAGTTCTTTAAAAGCATATAAACAAGAATTAGTGAAAATAATTGATCAAGAATATAAATTTGATTTTACAAAATATACTAATCTTTCAACTGAACGGAAAAATGCACACAGAATTTCTTTTAAAAATGAGCTAAATAAATATTTAAATTCTATTAAGTTAGAATTTAAAGAATTTTTCAAAAAACCTCTTGATAATTCAAAAGAATTAGACAAAGCTAAAACAGAATATCAAGAAGCTAAAGAAATTCATAATGAAGAAGTTAGAAAATATGTTTTAGATTTTGAAACTAGAATTAATTTACTTAAAGATCAAATTAACAGTGAAGAAAATACTTGGAAAGAGCTCAATGTTGTTTCTAAGAAAAATAATGAATTATTTAAGTTAGTTCATAAGAAATTTAAAGAGTTTTATAAAACTAATCGTATTTTAAGACTCCAAGAAAGACTTAAAGAAGCAAAAAATAGCAAACAAGAAAGCATCATAAAATTAACACGTAAATTAAAACAAGCTAAAATTGATTTACAAGTTTATGATACAAATGTGCGAGATAAATTATTAGGTGTTGAATCATTTGATATCGAACTTAAATACCTTACAAAAGATTTAAATAATACTTATGTATTGCTGGGAGTTTCTAAATTTGATTTATGACTTTTAACTCAAAATAAAAAGTTACAAAAATTCTTGGCTTATATACTGAAACCATTTAATTTATGAAAGCTAAAATCTTTATTTACTAAGATAACGATTTATAAAAGTTTAGAAGATGTTGGGTTATTAAAGCAATTTGCATATCGTTACCCACATGAATTTTCAGGAGGACAGCGCCAAAGAATTGTTATTGCAAGAGCCTTAATTTCTGAACCAAAAGTTATTGTTGCTGATGAACCAATTGCTTCATTAGATATCTCAATCCAAGCTCAAATTGTTAATTTACTTAAAGATTTATGTTTAGAAAAAAATATTGGAATGGTTTTTATAGCTCACGATTTATCAATGATTGAATATATTGCCGATCGTGTTCAAATTATGCACTTTGGTAAAATTGTTGAATCAGGTGATACAAAAGAAATTTATCAAAACCCGCTACACCCTTACACAATTAACTTATTTAAAGCTATTCCAAAGGTTTCTAATGCTAATGAAAAATTTACTGATGTTAAATTTGAATTAGAATATCTAAAAGCTCAAAGATATCCAAATGTTCCAATAAATTATGCTCTAACTACTGATCAAAACCATTTTGTTTACGCTACTAAAGAGCAATTTATAAAATGAACTAATCAAGAAACAAATAATGATTAAAAACCTTTGAAACTCAATTAAAGAAGAATTACACAAAAAACATTTATACATCTTATTTGGTTTATCATTCTTAATTTTTTTAATAATACTTTTAATTGATTTTAGCATCAAAAAAACTTATGATGCTAAATCCTTCTTGAACTTGCTTTCAGTATCTGCAATTGTATCTAGTTCTTTATTACTTGTTATCTTAATTATTACTAAGAATTTTTGAAAATCAATGAGCAGGCCATTTAAGCAAGCAAAAACCAATGTAGGAACATACAAAGAAGAAAGAAAAATGCGTTATATGAATGCAAATGAAGCTAATAAATATCGTCAAATAATAATTGCACGAAATCAAGGTAAAGCTTCTAAGCCGCCTATTAATAATCTTGCATATTATCTTAATATTTTGTTGTTTTTCATACTTTTTATTATATTTTTTGTGATATCTTCTATAATTTAAATTCTAAAACACAAGTAGGCATACTTGTGTTTTTTTTGTATTCAAATGATTGATGCACATTCTTGTAGAATAACTACCTTTTTGCACTACTTTTTTAATTTTTTGCCCAGGCTGTTGGGGGTTAATCTTTTTTTATTTTTTAATTTATATTATGATGTTTTTGTTACAAAAAAAAGATAATGAAAAAACAAACCAAAAAAATTTTTTCTTCTTTGGCAATTAAATTGGAAAATTTATATATTTTTTGATGTTTTTACTGTTTAAAAAACCAGAACATAATTATTTATATCATTACATTAACTACAAAATTTCAAAATGCAGCAAAAAGATTTTTAAACCCCCCGCCCTTGATTGCAATCAAGGGAGCCTTACTTTTGAAAAAGTAAGCAAAACTTCCAGAAAACACGTGGCCGTGTTAAACTGGGAAATTTTTTTCGGACGGTTTTACCTTCCCCAACCATACCATTTGGCTAAGCCAAACGGAATGCTTTGGGAAGGTTTTTTTTATCTTATTCTTTTATAATTATATCAGTTTATAAATTCTTTGATTTTTTGTGATAATTCAATAAAAGTAAGCCTTTTACAGGTTTGATCAAAATTTGGAAAAATCTCGCTTTTAAGAATTGAAAAGAAATATTCAATTTCACGGTTGTCTAGACTATTGCCAATTCTTGACATTGATATTTTACCTTTTAGCAATTCTATTTTTTTAGTATATTCAACCGACGAATAAGCAGATCCATGGTCAGAATGTAAAATAAAATTTTTTTTGAATTTTGTATTACTGATATTATTCAAAATTAGTTCGGTATCATTTCTAAGTGATAATTCATAGGTCACAAACTTAGTTTTATGGTCGATAATTGCGGATAAATAAATATGATTTTGCTCAATGTCTTTTGGTGCTGGTATGTAGGTCACGTCTGTTGCATATATATTATTGTTGATTGAATTATAATCTCGTTTTACTAAATCAGGCACTTTAACACAAGTATTTTTAGATTCTTTGTTTTTACGTTTTTGTCTAACAAATGTTTTTAAATTAAGTTTTTTCATATAATTCCCAAGGGTTCTAGGATTTATTTGAATATTATATTCTTGGAAAATATATTTAGCAAGCCTCCTTCGTCCATACCTTTCTTTATTTTCGACAAAACTTTTAAAAATTATTTCTTTGTGTTTGACATTTATCTCTTTAGCTTTGTTGTTATCTTTCAATTTCTCATAATATGTGGATCTTGCTATTAAAAAAATTTTTGCCTTGTATTTTGATGAAAGATTTTCAATTTCTTTAATATTTTTAATATCTGCATCAATATTATTTTCATTAAAAATTCGATAGTAGTATTTTATAACTGCATCTTTTTCATCATCTTTAAGAGTATTAATTCATGTATAATCGAGAACTTTCTTTTTCTTTCTCCCAACACCTTTATCTTTCTTGGGTGATTTACCGCTTTGTGATTCTATGTTCATATTTAAATTATACAGTTTTCTTTTCTTTAACATATTTTTCATTGATTCTTTATTTCAGTATGCTTTTCTGATGTCAAAACAGAAATTTTCAAATTCTGCTTTGGTTATTACCAGGTTCAAGTATTTATCGTATAAGTCAAAAATTTTAACTCATTCTTTAGTCTTTAAATGTCTCATAACTACCTCTTTTTCTTTATATTAAAAATATTCGGATTTTGTCCGAATATTTCTTCCCTGTCTATGTTTTTCTATTTTATTATTTTCTTTTTTATTAAAAAATATTAAAATTAATATGCATCAATTTTTATTTCATCATTGATGCTTCTGTGTAATGCTCTAAGTATCTCTAAATACTCAGCCATAATCTTATTGGCTTCAAGGTTATTTCCTTGTGCATTCACAGAGACACTATTAAACTTTGAGATATATAATTCAAGAGTTTTAAAAAATGAGTTTGTTTTCTTGTGGATAAATGCTAGTTTTCCAACGGCAGGGATAGAATAATCTAAACCTTTCTCAAGAGCTCACATTTCTGTAAAGCTTAGATATTTTCCAGTAGGTTCTTTGGCAAAGTATTTTTTTCCATTATATTTAAAATACAAATTATCATCAGAAGAATGTACTAACACAACATCAGAATTATAAGGAAATATAATCCTTTTGTCATGCATATCGAAAGCTGCAAGGTTCTTACCTTGGTATCTAACAACACCATTTAAAACTTTTCTATTAATCTCTAAATCAACGGCTCAATTGCCGTTTTTCTTTCCTTCTTTTTGAAAAACATTATGTTTAGAAATTATTTTTTTATTCCTCGTGTTGTAATAATTTTGAAATACTTCGTTATTTTGCTTTAAATCATTAATATCTTTATATCCGTTTTCATGAATTAATAATGGGTATTGGTCTAATGATGTTCTAAAAGATCTCTCAACGTGTGGTTTATGTTTAGGATTAGAAGAACTGAGTACTTCTATTCCTTTTTTATTTAAATCTTTTTCAAAAATTGTTTGTGTGTTTTCATTTCCCCAAAAAGTTCTTCTTTTATCAGTATAAATTTTCTTTGGAAATCCATATTTCTTAAATACTATTTCTAACAGTCTTTGATATCCTAATGTTGTTTCTTGTTCTTCAAATCATGCTGCTAATAATGTTCCAGTGGCAACATCAATTGCATGATAAAGATAGAATGGTTTATTATTTTTTAAATATGGTTCAAGCTGAGCATCGATTTCAACAATTTCACCAAATTCTAAATTTTTCTTTAGACCCAAAACTTGTCTTTGTTTTTCATTTTGTTTAATTTGTTTATAATATTTTTTTAATAGCAATGTTGTCTCTTGTGAAGTTTTCTTCTTTGATAATTTTGCTATTTTTCTTCCTCTTTTGGTTGTATGTATATTAAATAATCCTAATTGGTTGAATCTTCTTACCAGAGTTTTGTAAGAAATTTTTTGCCTTATAAAAGAACCATATTCTGAATAATAATAACTTTTAAACGAAAGTTGGTTATTTGTTAGAACGCTATTTAAAATGACTTCACATATTTTTAAATAATCTTTAAACACTAATTCAATTTCTGAATCTGTAACTTTGCAACTTCTTTGTTGATTTTTATTTTTATGGCTGATGTCAATTTCTTGATTACTTTTTATTATTTTTTTATATCTTTTTACAGTTGATACACTAAGGTTTGTAATTAAACTAAGTTGAGATAAAGATTTTTCAATATTAGCAGCAATTAATATGAGAGATTGCTGCTTTTTTAGTTCGTAGTTTGTTAAGTTTTTGTACTTATCTATGTTATGTTTAAATATCATAAATAATTTATACCATATTTTAATTAAATTAGTTCACTTTCGGTGGGATTTATATATGGACCTAAATAGTTGTCATTGGACAGTAAAATAAAAATCTAAAATTAGAAAAGTATTCTTTCTAATTTTTTTATTATAATTTATACATGAATAAAATAGACGTTAAAATTGAAATACCTAAAAATTCAAAAATTAAGTATGAATATAACCGTAAAACTGGCGAAATAGAAGTAGACAGAATTCTCAGAGGAGATTTTGTCTATCCATGTAATTATGGATTTATCCCAAATGCATTAGATTGAGATGGTGATGAACTTGATGTTTTATTATATTCAAGTGAAACCTTTCATCCTGGGACAAAGCTCAGTGCCCGCATTATTGGAGCTATGAAAATGATCGATGATGGTGAAACTGATACAAAATTAATCGCAGTGCATAGTGATGATTATCGCCTAGATCATATTCAAAACTTAAAAGATCTTCCATTACCTTTTTTAGATAGTGTTAAGACATTCTTTAGCACATATAAAAATTGAAAACGTGAAGGTATTACATTTGTTTCTGGTTTTGAAGGTCTTGAATATGCAATTCAAGAATATAATGAATGTGTTGATTTAATGAAAAAATATGGAGACTTACCTAAGCAAGAATTTATTGAAAAAATGAAACAACTTCACCCAGAAAAATATCCAAATTAAAATAAATATGATTGCCACTTCTGAATTTTTCAGAAGTGGGTTTTTATATAGGTGGACAAAAACTTGACATGAATATATTAATTTTTTTTACAACTTTTTTGTTTTAACCAAAGGGGAATTACATTGGGCAAAAGTAAGCGAAACCAAAAAAAACTACCGTGTTTAATCCTCTACACATAAATTATTTATATAGAAATTATGTTGAAGTTAAAAGACAATTATTTTGTTAATATCTCGCATGTGACTTTTCCAAAATACAAACAACAATTTCCCTTGATTAAAAATTCTTTTATGTTATAATTTTTATGATATTTTTAGAAAAATTCTGGAGGTATGATATGAAAAACATTAAAAATATTAAAACTTTCTTAAAACTTTCAAGTTTAACAACTAGTTTTTTTGCGTTGCCACTTGGTTTTAGTTTTTTGAACCCTACTTTGAGCAAAAAAACTGAAAATTATGAAATTCTTAGTAAAATAGAAAATGTGAATCTTACAAATTTAGTAATTACACAAAAATCAAACGAATCGAAAACTGAGCAAATCAATTACGGAGTTAATAGATTTGATGTTTTTGGTTCGTTTTCAGTTGATTTTATAAAATCATTGAAAACACATTTAGAAAAAAATCTAGGACAAGTTGTCCAAGTTAAATTTGAAGAATATATTGGTGTAGTATCAATAGCCCACGTAAAAGGTATTGATAATAAACAATTATTTGATTTAATTGAAGAATTCTTCAAAGATAATCAAAAGGAATATAGAAAAATTTATAACTTCACTACTGGAATTTATTATGATGAATTCAAATATGTTAATACTGCAAATAAATCAGTAATAAATAAAAGCTCATCAGATAGTAGATATCATAATTCCTCATTTGAAACGCAAAAAGAAAACGATAGTATATACGCTTTTGTTGGGTTAGATAAGGAAACAAGGTTTAAACATTTTAATAGTTTTATTGATAGTAAATTAAATGTTGGAGTTTTAGAGGGAGGAGTTGCTGAAACACATTCAAATGCTTTTGAGTGAAATCGTAAGTATGGAAATGGAATATGGTGGAGAGACATGTGATTCTATACAGAAAAATCATCAAGGCACGCAACCCAAGTTTCAGAATTAATTGCTGGAAAAAAAGGCATTAATCCATCTCTTACAGTTGTTTCTGTACAGACTGACTTAGAATGAAATGGTCTTAGCAGCGAAATGAATTATTTGATATGATACACAAATATAGTTAATAATAGTTGAGGTTTAGGATATGATAACAAAAAACCAATCCCTGAATGGATGTTAACTTATAATTGGGCATCAAAATATTTTGATGATTTAATTTTTAATAACCCAGAACTCATTAATGTTATAGCTGCTGGAAATGCATACAGCAAGAAAAATGATATATTTGAAATTGCATTGTCTAAAAATAGCATCATAGTTGGCGCAACAAGTGAATGAAATTGAGAAAATAAAGCAAGTTCAAGCCAAGTAGGTAATGACTTAAATTATCTTTCAGTCGTAGCTCCAGGCGGATATTATTGATTTACTAATAAAACACAGTATTATGATGAGGATGGAAATTTAAGAACGGGCGGATATTATAATAAGGGGACAAGTTTCTCAGCACCGCTAATAACAACAATAGCAGGAATGTTAAAACAAAAGTATAAAACTTATTTTGATTTAGGGTCAGATTCAATTATTTTTAAATCTGCTCTGATAACTGGTTCAAGAAAACCAAATGGTATAAATTCGCTTTATACAAATGAAACTGGATATGGGATTCCAAATTATAAAAAAATTGAACAAGCAATACAGTCTTTAATAATCTTACCTAAAACTGACAAAAGTAATGATTTATCAAAAAACTCTCGCCAGGTATACTTGAATAAAGGGGATAAAATACGTGCTTCTTTAGCCTTCTTGTACAATGGAACAAATGATAAAACTGATATTGATTTTAGAATTAAAGATATAAATGGCAATATTGTTGCTTCTTCTAACTCTTCGAACAAAAATATTGAAGTTGTTGAATTTGTAGTTCCAAATTCAGGATTTTATAGATTTGAGGCATATAGATATTCAGAAAATTCAAATCCTGTGGAAGTAGCTATTACATATGCAAAGGAAAATAACTAAAAATGGCTTGAAAAATGCGAAGAGGTTTAAAGTATTCTCTTATATTTTTAGGATCAGCATTGTTAATTATGCCTACTTCTCTTTATACTTTGTATAGGATTCAACATAAAGAATGAACTGAGCATTCTAAAATATATTTTAACAATTACTGAAATGATGATCATACCCTTTTTACTTTAGAAGGCGCTTATCCATCAACATTTTATAAAGATAATGATAGAATTTCAAAAGATAAACAAGTAGAGCCATCTTCAGCTTGAGAATACGGTAATAACCCTGAACGTCTTGACAAAGAAGCTAACAAAAATGTCGATAATTGGGTTTATTCCAAGGAAAACATCCAAAACACAACTTACCTATTTAAGACTAAAAAAGAGTTTATTGATTTATTTTTAAAGCTAGAACCAGACAGGTATGTAGATGAAAATTCTATAACTAAGCAATATAAAGAATTGTTAGATAAGGTTGATTTTGCACAACAAGATCTTATTTTACTTAATAATTATGTCAATATATTCATGCCTAGGGACGGAGACAAGAGAAAACTAGGGTGAGATATTAAAGAATATAGTTATAATGATAGCAATAAGACACTCACATTAAAATGAGATGAAAATTATGAGCAAAAAAAATATTGGTGAAAGTCAAATTGCCAGTGAGGTTGCGTAGTTGATAAAGCATTAGGTTCAAATTACTGATACAGAAGCTTTTTTATAATAGTTAATAAAACAAGTTTAAACGATTATAAAGATTTAAAGATAGAAATGGAATATGAGTGATTAAAATAATTTTAATATAAAGCCGGACAGAAAAGATAACATGAAAATGTTAACTTTTCTGTCCGGCTTTAAAACGAGATATGAATATATTAATTTTTGTGTTCTTTTTTCGTTTTTAATCAAAGAGGGTTATATTCAGCAAAAGCAAGCAACACCAACAAGAAAACACTATCGTGTTTGATTGTTTATACATATATTTTTTATGCAAAATTTATATTAAAATTGAAAAACAATTATTTTGTTAATATTTTGCAAGTGGCTTTTCCAAAAAGCAAAATAAAAATTTAGTAAACTTATGTTATAATTTTTATGATATTTTTAGAAAATTATGGGGGTACAAAATGAAAAATATCAAAAATCTTAAAACTTTCTTAAAACTTTCAAGTTGAACAACTGGGTTGTTTGCATTGCCACTTGGTTTTAGTTTTACATCACAACAAGAAAGTAAGAAAACAGAAAACTTTAAAAATAATAAAGTTGAACATGTAAATGTTACAAATTTATTAATATCAAATAAATCAGACGAATCAGAAACAAAAAAAATCAATTACGGTGTTAATAGATTTGATATTTTTGGTTCGTTTTCAATTGATTTTATCAAATCATTAAAAACTAATTTAGAAACAAAATTAGGTAAACAGATTCAAATGAAGTTTGAAGAACATGTAGGAGTTATATCAATCGCACATGTCCGTGGAATTGACTATATGTATTTATTAAATTTAATAAATAAATTTTTTGAGGATACTCAAAAAGAATATAGAAAAATTTATAATTTTACAACTGGGGTATTCTATGATGAATTTGTCAAGAACAAATTAACAAATCCAATAGTACAAAATAAATCATTTTCTGATAATAGATATAACCATAGCGATTTTGAATTAAATATGTTGAATAGTTATTACTTTGCATATGTTGGATTGGATAAAGAAACAAGATCTAATCACCTTAGAAATTTTATTAATTCAAAATTAAATATAGGTGTTTTGGAATACGGGGTTGTCGAAACTCATTCAAAAGCTTTCGAGTGAAACAGAAAACACGGTAATGGGTTATGGTGAAGAAATGAATTGTTCTACTGAGAGGATTGATCAAGACATGCAACACAGGTTGCAGAATTAATTGCCGGAAAAATGGGAATCAATCCCTCTCTAGGTATTGTCTCAGTTGAATTAGCCTTTAATTGAAATGGTATATCTGGGGAAATGAATTACTTACTAAAGCACACAAATATTGTGAATAATAGTTGAGGTTTACCTGGTTATAATGATAACATAATTTCTAAAGATCTATTGACATATAATTGGGCATCAAAATATTTAGATGATTTAATTTACAATAATCCTGAATTAATCAATATTGTTGCAGCGGGTAATAGATTTAATGATGGAAAAAATGATCTTTTCGAAATTTCATTATCTAAAAATAGTATTATAGTTGGTTCGACTGACTCTTCAAATCTAGAAAAAAAAGCATTTTATAGTCAAATTGGGAATGACCTAAATCATCTTTCTGTTGTAACACCAGGTGGTTATTATTGATTTACTGATAAAACTCAAGTTCGAGAAAATGGTCAGCTTGTCGAAAAAGAAAACTATGCACGAGGAACAAGTTTTTCAGCGCCAGTAGTTGCTGCAATAGCTGGAATGCTGAAACAAAAATACAGATCTTATTTTGATCAAGGCTCAGACTCAATTATCTTTAAATCTGCTTTAATAACAGGGTCAAGAAAACCAAAAGATGTAAAGGAAATTTATACTAATGAAACCGGCTTTGGCATTCCTGATTACAAGAAAATTGAAAAAGCATTGCAATCGCTTATTTTATTAAAATCTACGGATAAAAGTAAAAATTCATTTAATAACTCAAGATCAGTTTATCTTAATAAAGGCGAGAAAATTAGGTCATCATTAGCATTTTTATATAATGGTACTTTTGATAAAACTGATATAGATTTTTATGTGAAGAATTCAACAGGATCGGTTATTGCATCTTCTATGTCTTCCAATAAAAATGTTGAAGTTTTAGAATTTACAGTCCCAGAATCAGGCTGGTATACATTTGAAGCTCAAAGATTTTCAAATAATACAAATCAAATTGAAGTTGCAATTACCTACGTAAAAGAAAACTAATGAAAAAAACATTGAAAAAAGTTATTAAGTATTCAAGTATATTTTTAGCAAGTGCTTTAGTAATAGTTCCTGTAAGTTTATATACATGATATAGAGTTGAATATAATCAATTTATATCACATTCTAATATTAATTCAAACACTTATTGAAATAAAGATCGTTCGCTTTTTACTCTAGAAGGATTATCCCCACAATTATTTTCAAAAGATAATGATAGATATGCAAACAGTGACCAAAATATCTTGTATTCTCATTGGGAATATGGTAATACACCTGAACGTCTTAGCGAAAATGTTGATCAAAGTAATGACAATTGAGTTTATGCGAAGAAAAACATCCAAAATACCACATATTTATTTAAAAATAAAAACGAATTTGTAAATTTATTTTTAAAGATAAATCCTAATTATTATAAAGATGCAAATTTTATAAATAAAGAATTTAAAGAGCTACTTGATACTGTAGATTTTAGCCAAAAAGACATTATTTTATTAAATAATTATATTACAACAAGTATGCCAGGCAGGGGAGATCGCCGCAAACTTGGTTGAGATATAAAAAATTATAATTATAATGATTCAACTAAAACATTAAAACTAAATTGAGATAAAAATTATCAGCAAAATCATAAGTATACATGAATAGGATATAACAATATTTGAGTTTCTGATAAAGCTCTGGGGTCTAATTATTGATACCGTAGTTTCTTCATCATTGTAGATAAAACTAGTTTAAATGATTATAAAGATTTAAAAATTGAAATGGAATATGAGTGGTTAAAATAATTCATTAAAGCAGAATTTGCAGTGAAATTCTGCTTTTTATTTAGTTGATAATGGACATTTTTATGCAATTTATTATAATTAGAAAAATATAAAGGAGTTAATTTGCATACAAATCTATTACATCTGATTTGTATTATTAGTTTTACACCAAAAAGCAAATGGAAAAATATTTTAGATAGTAAAGCCATACAGAAACCTTAAAATTTCTGTGTGGCTTATAATTACTTTCTTTTTTTACTTCTAAGAAAAATAACTACATACTAATTATCTACTAGTAGACCTTGTACGTAGTAGATTTATAGTAATTTACTAAAGCCATATTTTTTAATATATAATATATGTATGCAAAAAAAACTTAAATATTTATATTAAATAGTTGTATTTAGTTTTTTTTGCAAAATACATAAACAAAAGAAAAAAGGAGAAAAATTCTTAAAACAAAAATTAAAAAACTGCTTATATGACCTATTGCAACATTAGGTAGTTTTGCTAGTTTATTTGCAATATTACCACAGAATTATTCATCAAAAATTACCAATTGGTATGATAATCTTACAAGTGATAAATTTGAACTTAGAGCTCAAAAATCAATAACCATTACAAATTCTAGTGGAGTTGAACACCATAAATATTTAAGTAATGATTATGAATTAAAATTATTGTTAAATCCTGGTTTTTTAGGTGATGACGAGAAAAAAATTAAAGAATTTAACGAGAAATTTATCAGTAAAATTAAAGCTCATGGGTTAAACTTTTCCAAATATAAAGTAAGCCAAATGATGCCTGTTACATGGTTCTATTTTAAGAGTGAAAAAGAGCGTGAAATTTTTACTAAATCAATTAAAAATTGAACTGAAATATATAAATTCTTAATTTATGAAAATACAAGGGCAGTTTCTGAACGACCAATACCCCTTGAAGAATGGCTTACAGATATTTATAAACCTGATAATTACGTAGAACCATATGAAAGTAATAAAGGTTATTATCATTTTAAAAATTCGATGGATAAAAACTTAGAAATTGTTAATGCTGTTGGTTATACTGCAGAAAACCTCCCTGCTACTAATATAGGTGTACTAGAAGTTTGAACCTATCCTTTTGATAATAATTATCAAAAATATTTCAAAAAAGGAATTAAAATAGGTGGTGCATCAACGCAAGGTGTGTATCAACATGACTACAAAGAGCATTCCACAATTGTTTCAATGATAGCAGGCGGCTACTATGGAGTATCTAGAAATTCAAAAATACATCTTTCAACATTTACAAGTACTGGAAAAAATAGTGATTGAACTAGAGTTATTGAAAATATGGTTCTTAATGAAGGAATTAGAATTATTAATCATAGTTACGGGTCACGACGTAAAGATTATGAAGGCTATAATGATGAAACATATTTTCTAGACTATATTTCCCGTAAATATGGAGTTATAAATGTAATCTCGGCTGGCAACGACGGAAATAAACCAGATCATTTAATTACAAATAAAAAATTGTCTCTTAATTCCATAGTTGTTGGAGCGCTTTCTGAGTCAGCAACTAAAAATAATTTAAACGGAAATAAGGTTCATTTCAGATCTAATTATAAAATTCAAGATAAATTTGACACATTGGGCAAACCACTTGTTGTTGCCCCTTCCTACTTTTATAACCCTGCGTACAATATAAATAAGAATCAATGGGGAACAAGTTATGCAGCACCTATGGTAACAGGTCTTATATCAAATTTACTTAACTATAAATCCTACATACAAAATAGTGATTTTAAAGTTCCACTTTCAAAGCAATTTTATCTGCTTCTGCTATAACTCCAAAACATAATGATGTAATTTATAAATCAAGTGGATATGCACAAAAATATGGGGCAGGCACTGTTGATTTCAAAGCAATGTTGCAAGCAGCAGATAATGCTCAAACAATTCAAGTTCACCCTACTCGTGAATATGGTGACGTGTTTATTAGTAATACAATAAATTTAAAAGGAAATCAAACAATTAAAATTTCTAGTTCCTGAACTTTTAATGCTGGACAGTTAAAAAATAATGAAATTAGTCCAGGTTATTGAAATTATACATTTCCCTTCATTAAGTCTTTTAATACAACCTATGAGCAATCCGAATGAAATAAAGCCCACATTGATGAAGCAAGACTCAAAAAAGAAGAGTTAATAAAACGCCAAGAAGGTAAATGGGTCAGTGATTATGACTTATATCTTGAGCGAAAGGATACAAATGGTTCATGAGTGATTGTTAAAAGTGTTGGTTCAGTATTAACTAATGATGAACTTATTGAATTTAAAGTTGATGTACCAGGTCAATATAGATATAGAATTAAAAAGTTTAGTACAAATACTTTCACAAATTCAGTTGATGATTTAATTGCAGTTACACATTTGGTGCGAAATGAAAATGATTAAGAAAATATTTTTAACTTGTCTACCATTTTCCATGCCTTTTGCACTAATTTCTTGTAATAATCAAAATTCATTTCATGAATTTGAAAAGAAATTTAAGGAAGTTGATAAAGTATTTAATAATTATATACAAGCAAAACGATTTATTCCTGGATCCTTATCAAAGGATAATATTACTAAACTTAGACAAAAATATAATATTGGTAGTTTTAATGATAATTACTTTAAAGACCAAAATCTAGTAAATAATAATTTTGTAACAATTAAAAATAAAAAACAATTTAAAAATATTATTATTGATAGATTTCATGAACTTTACCCTAGGGAAGAAACCAAAGTAACTGATAGCGAACTAAAAGAAACTTTTGAGAAATTATATTTAGGGAATGAAGAAGTTTATCAAGTGCTGGAAAATTATGATTTATATATATGTAGACCGTTATGGATACGAAACACCTGCACAATGAGGATTTAAATTTATACCTTTTATAGATCAAGAAAAAGTAGTAATTAATACTTTTGGTGATAAACGTTACAGTATTGTTCCTGATCTTGCACCTTTTGCATACTCTTGAGGAGTTTTTAAGGTTCCAAAGAATAAAGAGGTGATCTTTAATAATATTGACTACTTACCTCGTGAAACATATTATTCAAGGATGCTAAGTTGATATTATAATGAATTTAAAAAATATTATTAAATTATCGAGAAAATTAATTACGATTTATAAAAAAATACCAAGAAGTAATTCTTGGTATTTTCAATTTATTTATCTAAAAGCATCGATATTTCTTCTTTATAAATTGGTTTATTATTTAAATATGGAGTTTCTAAAATAACTGGAATATTATCAAAATCTGGATCATGTACAAATTCTTGTAATGTTTTAAGGCCGATAGTTCCTAATCCAATATTAGCATGGCGATCTTTATGACTGGCTAATTGATTTTTAGAATCATTTAAATGAATAACTTTAACATGTTTTAATAAATCATATTTAAATAATTCTTGCTTAAATTCTTGGTAATTTTGCAAATCGTAACCTGCATCCCATAAATGACAAGTATCAAGACAAACCTGGACTCTTGGATCATTAGTTCAATCTAATAAATATCTAATTTGTTCAAAATTAATTCCAATTTCTGTTCCTTTTCCACTCATTGTTTCAATGCAAATTACAACGTCCTTAGTTTGACTAATAATATATTTTAAACTATCTACTAATTGTTCTAATGCTTCTTGTACTTCATAAGTAGTATAAGCGCCAGGGTGCAAAACCAAATATTTTAAACCTAAATAATTCATCCTTTCAATTTCTTTAATTAAAAAATCATTTGAAAAAGTAGCTTTTGATGGATTAGCTGGATTAATAATATATGGAGCATGTACAATAATGTCTTCTTGTGAAATTTTATCTTTATAATTCGCAAGATATTCTTCAAGTTTATAATTTTCTTTTGGTACCCTAATAGTTGTTTGTGGAGCCCCTAAATAAATCATCATGGTATTTGCACCATTATCAAGTGATTCTTGAACTGCAGCTGGTAAATAACCTGGTTTTTTAAATGAAATATGTGAACCTAATTTAATCATATTTACTCCTATTTTTTTCATCTTCAATAATCAAGGTATCTACTAAGACACCTTCTTGTTGTTGTGTTTCTAAATAATCATGTATCATTCGGATAATCATCATCCCGATCTTTGGATAATCAACAAAGATTTTTGCTTTGTAATTTTTCACTACATCAAAGATTGATTGATAGCCTATATCTGTCATTTTAAATTCTTTATTACCTAAAGTATTCATAATTGACACATAGACCTCATGTGTTGAACAAACAATATTTTTAATTCCGGCAAATTTTAACTTTTTATTAAGATTTTGAATATTGATTCAATTTTTCTTTGTTTCTAAATAGTAAATTGAACAATTTAAATCATTTTTTTGGCAAGCAGCATTAAAGCCATTTTTAATTTCATTTTTTTCTGTATCAGAAAGTTTTTCATCTAAGATAAGGGCTAATTGCTGGTTACGGTTATGTTTGAAAACTTCAACACTATTATAAAAACTTGTTTCAAAATCAGTTTTAATTCAATTTAACTCGTCAATATTATGTCCATAGATTATAATTGCTGTTTCGTTGGAAATATTTTTCAAATAATCAAAAACTCTTTTATGGTAATCAGGAATCAATGCAACAATTGCTAAAGGCTTTCAACTAAGGGCATATTTAATTGTTGCAATATAATCATTAGATGCTGTTTCACTATAGGTAGTTACTACATGTCAATCATTCTTAGCGCTTTCTAGTACCAGACCGCTTGTAATTAAATTAAACTTATTTTGAATGGCATTTGGCATTATTACAAAGATTGTTCGACTTTTACCCCTTACAATGCTAGCCCCATAATTGGGAATATAACCATATTTATTAATAATGCTTTGAATTTTATTAGTAGTTTTGTCAGAAATATAGCCATTATTAAAAAACCTACTAACCGTTGATATCGAAACTCCAGCTAATTTTGAAATGCCTTTATAACTAATTTTCTTTGTTTTGCCATCTTGTTCGATGTTATCTTTGCTGTTTTTCATATTGAAATATTATAAGAAAATAACCAAAAAATAAAACAATTAAAATTAAAAAAATCCCTCTAATTTAAATTAGAGGGAAAGATATTATTATGGGAAAGGAGCATTTATTATAGCTCAAGAAGTATATTACTGAAATATACACTCTTACCTAGGTAAGCATTAAAATAATTATAATATAAATTATAAAATTCCAAAATGTTTTTTTAAAAAAACGACTTAACTTTTTTAACCTAATTTTTCTGGATTTATTATTACCCACAAATATAATAAAAAGGGGTATTTTATTAAAAATTAAATAAATAATGTTTATTTTTTTCTACAAATTTAAAAAATAATATATAATTTAAAGCCGGACAGAAAAGTTAACATGTAAATGTTAGCTTTTCTGTTACCATTCGTTGGTACCAACGAAGAATTTTTTTGAAAGGATAAATTATGTCAAGACATTTAAAGAAAGAAGAATTTGCAAAAATATATGAAGAATATCAAAAATCAGGTTTCCCAGGTGCTTTCCAAGCTATTTACCAAATATCACCAGAAACAAAAAACTTACAAAGAAATAGTGTAAAAGTTAGAATTAATAAAATAATTAAGTATTATAATTTAGGTATGGAAGACTTATTACAGACAAAGAAAGGGGAAAGCCGCAAAAAAGGAAGCGGCAAACCTAAGACGAAAAGAGAACCAAATTGAGATATTTTTGATCGTGATGATTTGTTACAAATAGCTAAAAGATATTATGAAATTACCAACGAATTACCTAAAAGTAAGAAAGTTATTGAATCTAAAAGTTTTAGTATAAGTTATGTTAAGCTTGCAGAAGTTTTTGGCATTTCTAGACAAACAATTTCTAAAACTCAAAATATTAAAATTGCACAAAAACTCCCTAAATATAGTGATGTAATCGAAAAATCGTTCGCAGAAACAAAGTCAAGATATGGAAGGTTAAAACTAAGTGTTTACATATCTAAAAAATACAAAATAGATATAAACGAACGTTCATTAGGGAGATATATGAACCTTTTAGGCCTAAAATGTAAGCTTAGACAAAAATCAAAACGAAAAGAAATTAAAAATCTATCTACTCAGATTGATAACTTCGTAAATCGTGATTATAATGATCAAAACAATCGAAATATTTATGCAACTGATGTTTCATATATAAAAGCGCCAAAAGATGTGTTAGAATCACACGTTTATTTGTCTGCAATTTTGTCTCATAAAACTAAACAAATTGTTGGTTTTAAATTATCAAAAAGTAATAATCTAGAACTAGTTTTAGACAATTTAAATTCATTAAAGCAATACAAATACAAAAATTTTATCATTCACTCAGATCATGGCTTTCAATATACACATCATCAATATATTAAAGAAGTTAAAAATCTTGGTGGGATTATTTCGTTATCAAGAGTGGGAAATTCTCTTGATAATCGAGAAATTGAATATTGGTTTGGAATCATTAAAACTGAATTATTAAATGATTTAGATTATTCAAAAATAACATTTAATGAACTTAATGATATGATACAAGAATATGTAATTTGGTACAACAATGACCGAATTCAATCAAACTTAAACTGAAAAACTCCACAGCAATTTGCTATGGAATTATAAATAACTAAAATGTTAAATTTTGCTGTCCATGTTTAATTAACTAAGATTTATATATAGGAGGTTTAATTGAGTCAAACAAATAAAAATTCACTTTCAGAAGTTAATTTTATTTTATATGCTCTTAATTATATTGTTGGATTTGGATTTATTGCTACAATTTCAAGCTTAATAAACCAAGGTGTTTGAGGAATTTTAATTTTTATCTTAACATCAATCATTATTGTAGCTGTAATCTTTGCCTTTTCACGGGCTGGTGAAAAGTACCAAAAGGAAATTGGTGGTTCATATTTATATGCGAAAAAGACTTTTGGCAAACAAATGACTTTTTTCCAGGGTTGAAACCAAGCAAGTCAAATTATCTTATTTGCAGCTACTACACCATTATTTTTTGCAAGATTATTAGAACAATTTGATCCAAATAATAAAATAGTTTATACGATTATTTCAGTTGTAGTTTATATCTTATTTGTATTACTTGGCACTTTTGGTTATAAACTATCTAAAAATTTTATTTTTATTACAGCTATTTTTAAATGAATTACTCTTATTTTAGGATTTGGATTAATTATCTACTTAATTGCACAAAGTAATTCATATGGTTCAACTTTACGCGAACTTGGACCCTTTAGTTTAAGCGCCTTTGCTGGTGGAGTTTTAAGCTTTATTTATGCCTATGGTGGTTTTGAATCACTAGCAACTATATCAAAAGATATCGAGACCAAGCGCTTTAAGAAAATAATGCTTTTTATTTTCTTAATTGTCTTTGTCGCATACTTTATCTTTTACTTTATTTTCTTAGGTTTATCAAGAAGTAATTTAGGTTCTGGATTTGGATTAGATATTGCTTATAAAGTAGTGTGAGGAGCAACTGGTACAACTATCTTTGCAGTTGGTTTATTCTTTAACCGTATTTCTGCAACGATGGGTGGTGTGCAACCAAAAGCAAGAATGATTGCAGCTTTAGCTAATGATGGATATTTCCCGAGTGCATGAGCAAAAACCAATAAACATAATGAATATCAAAATGCCATTATTGTTTATGCAATAGTAGGAACTTTATCATCTGTTATTTTTAGCATTATTCCAACACTTGCTGGTGTTAATAATACATTTGGCAAAATCTTAAATGCTGCAAATATTTCATACTTAATTCAATATTTATTAACTATTTTCACCGTGTGATTATGATCATTAAAAAAACAAGAAAAAATTCCAGTTTGAGAACAAATTATTTACATTATTGGAATGATTGCCATTTTATTTACATTAGTTGGATCACAAATATCGTTTATTATTGAAAATAAAACTTCATTTGAAAACTTCTTGCCACTAATCTCATACGTAGCCACAATGATCTTTGGATATTTAGTTTGATTTATATCGCATAAATATAATAAAAAATATGCAAAAGTAATTAAATAACAAAAACCCTCCTATTAAACTGGGAAATTTTTTTTGGACGGTTTTACCTTCCCCAACCATACCATTTGTCTAAGCCAAACGGAATGCTTTGGGAAGGTTTTTTTATCTTATTCTTTTATAATTATATCAGCTTATAAATTCTTTGATTTTTTGTGATAATTCAATAAAAGTAAGTCTTTTACAGGTTTGATCAAAATTTGGAAAAATTTCACTTTTAAGAATTGAAAAGAAATATTCAATTTCACGATTATCAAGACTATTACCAATTCTTGACATTGATATTTTACCTTTTAGTGATTTTATTTTTTTAGTATATTCAAGCGAAGAATAAGCAGTTCCATGGTCAGAATGTAAAATAAAATTATTTTTGAATTTTGTATTGGTGATATTATTCAAAATTAGTTCAGTATCATTTCTAAGTGATAATTCATAGGTCACAAACTTAGTTTTATGATCAATAATTGCAGATAAATAAATATGATTCTGTTCAATATCTTTTGGTGCTGGTATATAGGTCACGTCTGTTGCATATATATTATTGTTGCTTGAATTATAATCTCTTTTTACTAAATCAGGTACTTTAACACTAGTATTTTTAGATTCTTTGTTTTTATGTTTTTGTCTAACAAATGTTTTTAAATTAAGTTTTTTCATATAATTCCCAAGGGTTCTAGGATTTATTTGAATATTATATTCTTGGAAAATATATTTAGCAAGCCTCCTTCGTCCATACCTTTCTTTATTTTCGACAAAACTTTTAAAAATTATTTCTTTGTGTTTGACATTTATCTCTTTAGCTTTGTTGTTATCTTTCAATTTCTCATAATATGTGGATCTTGCTATTAAAAAAATTTTTGCCTTGTATTTTGATGAAAGATTTTCAATTTCTTTAATATTTTTAATATCTGCATCAATATTATTTTCATTAAAAATTCGATAGTAGTATTTTATAACTGCATCTTTTTCATCATCTTTAAGAGTATTAATTCATGTATAATCGAGAACTTTCTTTTTCTTTCTCCCAACACCTTTATCTTTCTTGGGTGATTTACCGCTTTGTGATTCTATGTTCATATTTAAATTATACAGTTTTCTTTTCTTTAACATATTTTTCATTGATTCTTTGTTTCAGTATGCTTTTCTGATGTCAAAACAGAAATTTTCAAATTCTGCTTTGGTTATTCCCAGGTTCAAGTATTTATCGTATAAGTCAAAAATTTTAATTCATTCTTTAGTCTTTAAATGTCTCATAACTACCTCTCTTTCTTTATATTAAAAATATTCGGATTTTGTCCGAATATTTTTTCCCTGTCTATATAGGAGGGTTTTATGATAGATCTTTATTTAGGTTCTTTTCTCAGTTGTAATTTAATTCCATAAATTGCCTTTCAAAAGAAAGCAAAGACAATTGGAATTAAAATACCCATCACAAAGATTAAAAGATCTAAAAGAATAATTAATCATAATTTAGTTGTTGATATAAAAAATGGACGATAAAAATGCATAAATGAGTAAATGATTGCCCCATTTTTAAATTCATACTGGGCACCTGTTGCCAAATATACTACTAGTGCGAATATAAAGTATACAAATACAATACTTGATGAAATTAATAAAACATGTTTATTAATTTTAACTTCTTTGCGAGCTCAAAATAGCACGATAAATCCCATTAAGGGATTAACTCCATGAGTAATTACACTTGTAAAATTATTTAGTGAAAAATTTCAAACTTGCACTCATGAAATTAAGGCTCAATAAACAGCAAAAGTAATACTAATGCAAATCACCGAAACAAAGAATAGGTTTTTAACTATTTTACATGTTGGTTTCAGTCCGATTCAAATAATCATAACCCCTAAAAATAGGTTTGATAAATTTGTAAAATATAATAAATGATATCAAGGTCCAAAAACAGTTTTAAACTCTCAATACTTTGGATGAATTGGTATTCCATCAAATGTCGAAACTAATGCATTAAATGCAATTAAGAAAGCCGAAACAAGTAAAACAAAAATACCTAAGGCTAAAATTGTATTTTGTTTTTTATGGCTAAATACTTGATAGGTTTGTGTCATGTTTATATTATAGACTATAAGATTTAAATTAAAAATAAAAATTACTTTTATCGCATTGTTAATAAAAGCTTATTTTTATAATATAATATAAATTAATTATGGATAAATCGAAAATTAAAAATTTCTCAATCATAGCACATATCGATCATGGAAAAAGCACTTTAGCAGATCGTATTTTAGAATTAACTAAAACAGTTAGTGATCGCAATTTAACAGATCAATTTTTAGATTCAATGGACTTAGAAAAAGAGCGCGGCATTACCATTAAATTAAATGCAGTACAAATTAAGTATAAAGATTATGTTTTTCATTTAATTGATACACCAGGGCATGTCGATTTTACTTATGAAGTATCTCGTTCATTAGCAGCAAGCGAAGGTGCATTATTGATTGTTGATGCAACGCAAGGTATTGAAGCTCAAACTTTGGCAAATGTTTATCTGGCTTTAGAAAATAACCTAGAAATTATTCCAGTAATTAACAAAATTGACTTGCCTAGCGCAAATGTGGATGAAGTAAAACAAGAAATTGAAGATATAATTGGGATATCAACTGAAAATGCAGTATTAGTTTCAGCTAAAACAGGTTTAGGAGTAGATAATTTGCTTGAAGCAATTGTTAAACATATTCCAAGCCCTGTTTTAGCTGATGATCATAAACCATTAAAAGCTTTGATTTTTGACAGTTATTTTGACCCTTATCGGGGAGTAGTCATGCTTGTAAGAATCTTCGAAGGAACTTTAAAAACTGGTGATAAATTTAAATTTATGTCACGCACTGACCAAAATAATTCATACCATGTAATTGAACTGGGGGTGAGAAATCCTTATGAAACTAAGAAAGATTTTTTAAGTGCAGGTGAAGTAGGGTGAGTATCAGCAGCTATCAGGGATGCAAAGGAAGTTAATGTTGGAGACACAATCACCCATATGGAAAATCCAACAAGCGAGGCATTGCCAGGATATAAAAAAATGAAACCAGTTGTCTTCACTGGGTTTTATCCAGTTGATACCAGGGACTATTCACAACTTAAAGAGAGTTTAGAAAAAATTTCTTTAAGTGATTCATCAATTACTTGAGAACAAGAAACATCCAAAGCCTTAGGTTTTGGATTTAGAGTTGGATTCTTAGGTTTATTACACATGGAAATTTTACAAGAACGTCTTGACCGTGAATATAAAGTTGGAATCATTGCCACAAGTCCTAGTGTTGAATATAAAGTAACTATGACTAATGGACAAGTTGAAATGATTGCAAACCCAACTTTATTGCCAGATCGAACTTTTATTGATAAAATTGAAGAACCATACGTTGAAGCTCATATTTTTATTCCTAATGAATATATCGGGAACGTTATGGAACTATGCCAAAATAAGCGTGGAATTTATAAATCATTAGAAATAATTGATTCGCGCCGCAGCTCAGTTATTTATGAATTACCCCTAGCCGAAACAATCTTTGACTTCTTTGATCGTTTAAAGTCTACAACTAAGGGATATGCTAGCTTTGAATATGAATGAATCGGATACAGAGAAAGCGATTTAGTAAAAGTAGATATTTTACTTAATGGAGATAAAGTTGATGCTTTTTCGATGATTACACACCGTGATAATGCATATGAAAATGCAAGGGAGTTATGTCAAAAACTAAAAAATGCAATTCCGCGTCAAAACTTTGAAGTACCAGTCCAAGCTACTATTGGTGGTAAAATTATTGCTAGAGAAACAATTAAAGCCTTTCGTAAAGACGTTACCGCTAAATTATACGGTGGTGATGTCACAAGACGGCAAAAACTACTTAAAAAACAAAAAGAAGGTAAAAAACGAATGAAAAAACTTGGTAGCATTGATGTGCCACAAGAAGCCTTCTTGTCAATTTTAAAAACAAATATTGACTCAAAGAAATAGGAGAAATATGAAACCAAATTTAAAAGATAACTTTTTTAAACATATTAACCATGATTGGTTACAAACAACACAAATTCCAGCAGATCGTTCATCAATTGGATCCTTTGTTGAAATGGATATTAAATTAGAAGAATTATTAAAAGGACAAATTAACCAATGACACCAAGATAATTCGACTTTACCTAAAGATCCAGCAATGCATGAATATCTAAAATTTTATAACATGATTTTAGATATAAAAAAACGTGATGAATTAGGGTGAAATCCAGTTAGAAATTATTTATCTAAAATTGAACAATTAACATCATTTCATGATCTTTTTGATCAAGATCGTGAGTTTTGAATTTCATACCATAACTTACCTTTTGATATTGATATCTTTGAAGATTTCATTGATAATAAAAAACGTATTTTATGATTATCAAACCATTCAAGAACCATCTTGCCTTCAAAAGAAACATATCAAAACCAAGATGAAGCAAATAAATTAATTGAAGTTTGAAAACAAATGGTTTTCAAACTCTTAGTTAGTTATGGTAAATCAGAGCAAGAAGCAACGACTTTAATTAATCAAGCTGTTGAATTTGATTTATTTTATAAAGATTATTTACTATCTTCAGTTGAGCAAGCTAATTTTGTTGCTCTTTATAATTTACAAGAAAGAAATAAAATCAAGGATTATTCAAAGCAATATAATTTATTTAAAATAATTGATGCAATTTTTAAACAAGAAGTTGCAAGTGCTTCAATTATTAATCTAAAATTCTTTGAAAATTTTGACCAAATTTATAACACTGAAAACTTTGCTAAATTTAAAGCACATATGTTTATTTTTAATTTGCTTAGTGTCACAAATGATTTAACAGAAGAAATTAGAACACAAGCATCAACATTCAAAAAAGCGCTATATTCAATTGATAAAACACGAAGTCTTGAAGATTTTGCATATGATAAAACTAATTCATTTTTTGGTATGCCACTAGGTATGTATTATGCCAATACCTTCTTTGGCAAAAAAGCTAAAGAAGATGTTGAAAAAATGGTCAACAGCATGATTAATGTATATAAGCAAAGATTATTGGAAAATACTTGACTTTCAAAAACAACTATTCAAAAAGCAATTGTGAAACTAGATGCTATCGAAGTAATGGTTGGATATCCTGAAGTTATCCAACCATACTACAGTCAATTTAAAGTTAAAACTTATCAAGAAGGCGGTAATATCTTTGAAAATGTCCAAAATTTTACAAGGTTAATAACAGAATATAAATTATCATTTTACTTAAAACAAGAAGATCGTAGATATTGAAGTATGTCACCTGCAACAATTAATGCTTATTATAGTCCATTAAAAAATCAAATTGTGTTTCCTGCCGCTATTTTAGCATGACCTTTTTACAGCATTGATCGCTGTTCATCAGCGAACTTTGGCGGAATCGGAGCTGTTATTGCCCATGAAATCTCACACGGTTTTGATAATAATGGTTCCCAATTTGATGAAACTGGTGCTTTAAATAATTGATGAACTAAAGAAGATTTACAAGAATTTCAAGAAAGAGCAAAGTCTGCTATTGAATTATTTGATGGTCGGGAAACTCAATATGGTAAAGTTAATGGCAAATTAACAGTTTCAGAAAATATTGCCGACTTAGGCGGATTTAGTTGTGCTTTAGAATCAGCAAAATTAAAACCAGATTTTTCTCTAGAAGAATTCTTTATATCTTGAGCAACCATTTGACGCTCAATTTATAAAGAAGGTGCGGCAAAACGCCAATTAGAAACTGATGTTCACTCACCAACAGAAGTAAGGGCTAACGTTATTTTAGCTAATAGTGATGATTTTAGTAATTATTATAATATTAAGCCCAGCGATGGAATGTACGTTGAACCTTCAAAACGTGTTAAAATTTGATAATAAAATTATTAACCACTTATGAAACTCATAAGTGGTTTTTATTGTGAATTTATAAAAAATATAAAATTCTATTTATATATATGATACAATTTTATTAATAAATAAAATTTATAAATATTTCTAAATATTATTTATCTGAAGGATTTGACAAAATAGTTTCTGATATAAAAATAAATAAAGGTCAAATTGTAAGATGAATTAAATTATATTTAGAGCATTACAAACATATCAATATCACTGGCTATTTTTACTCAAAACAAATTTTAAACTTATTGGAGGGTTATGATCAAAATTAATAATTTAACAACTTTAGTTGGCACAAAAGAACAAAGAACATTACTTAATAATGACAGCTTAGAAATTCCTTCAAATAAAATAACTGCTATTATTGGCCCTTCTGGAATTGGTAAAACAACGCTATTGTATAATATTGCCAAAATATTTAAACCAAATAGCGGAATAATACAATATTATGATGCAAATTTGCAAGAAATCCAAAAGCCAAAAATTGACCTAGTATTTCAAGATTATAATTTATTTGAAAATTTAAATGTTCTTGAAAATATTCAGGTCGCAAATGGTGTTTTAGGTTTAAAACTTAACCCAGAAAATTTAGATAAACAAGCAAAGTTGATAAATATAACTCCTGAAACTTTAAAAAGTGATGTAAAACAACTTTCAGGCGGAGAAAAACAACGAGTTGCTCTTTTAAGAGCATTAAACCGCCAATCAGATTTTATCTTACTAGATGAACCAACTGGTAATTTAGATCCGGATAATTCAAAAATTATCTTTGAAACGTTAAGAGAATTATCAAATACTAAAACAATAGTAGTAGTTAGTCATAACTATGAATTAGTGAAAGAATATGCTGATAAAATCGTAAAAATTGAAGATGCAAAATTAGTTATTGAAAAAGATGTTGATAATACTTTTAATCTTCCCAATGATAGCAATAGTTTAAAACATTTGGAAAAACCTTCATTTTTTAATAAATTTTGAATTGCTTCTAAATTTATTAAAAATGATTTAAAAACAAAAACTTGGCAAGTTATTTTGATTATCGCTAGCTTTGTTTTAGCATTATTTTCAACCTTAATTTCGTATAATTTAAATATTGGTGCAACCAGGTTTTCACAAGCTTTTGTTTCAGGTAATAACTTAGATTTAGCTTCTATTGTGCACAAAAACTCTTCAAATTTTAATAATGATGAAATTAACGAATTAAAAAAGGATCAAAATGTAAAATATGTTTTGGGCGCAACTCCTAGTTCTGGAAACTTTGAATTAAAATATAATAATAATTCAGCAATTAGTTTTCAATATTTTGAAGTTAATAGCGATGATTTTTTCGTGCAAAGATTTAAATCTCTTAGCGAAGTAAAAGGTAGATTTATCCAAAGCATAAGTGAAATAATCATTAATGAAAAATTTGCTAAAAAATTAGGTTTATTAAATCCCTTAAATCAAACTATTTCTTTACAACCATATTTAAATACTAATAATGAAACAATCTCCTTAAGAGATGAGTTAAAAAGTATTAATTACCAAGTAAAAATAGTTGGAACTTTTACAACAGCTGAGTACCAAAACCAAGTTGATTTTTGAGTTCACCAAGACCTATTAAAAGATTCGAATTCTAAAATCTTTGATGTTTATGAAAAATATAATAAAGTATTCTCGGATATTTCCAAGCTCGAAAGCCTAGATAGTCACTTTGGTCCTTCGGCAAGTTTTCACCCAAATCAAACACTGAAAGATTTAAATGTTGATTTAATTGAAGGCAAAAAACCATCAAACTATAATGAGGTTATTGTTTCCAGTGCTCTTATAAATAGTGCCAAAGCAAACTTTGATTTTCAACTTAATGAAAAAGTTTGAGCCAGGTTTACTCCACAAGGATCAATAACTTTAAAAATTGTTGGTATATATGATTCAGACGAACTTGAATTTAGATACCATAATAATTTAATTGATGCATATTTCAAAAATAATATTTCAACTTTAAATGTCTTTTTCAAAACTGACCTAGGGTCAGATTCTTATAATATTGAATATTTAAAAAATTTATCAAATAAATATTCAATATTATCTGGACCTAGCACAACCATCTTTCAATTATTACAAAATTCTAAATTAACTCAATTAATCACTTTTGGACTCTTTTTAGTTTTTATAATATTGTTTACAAGTTTTTTAATCTCATATTTAAAATCACTATCAGATTCAAAACGAAAAAGCATTGGAATATTAAAAACATTAGGAGCCAAGCCAAAATGAATTATCTTTTATAATTCAATTCATGTCTTGTTTATTTTAGTAATGACACTAGTTATTGGCTTAATAATTGCTTTACCTTTAGCTAATATTGTTATCAATGCAATTACAGGCCTTAATGCATTAGAAGTTGATTTATTAAATAATTTTATTAACTTTAGTAGTTCATGATTATATTTATCAATTGTAGCTCTTATTATCTTTGCCATAATGTCATATTCACAATATAAAAAAGCAACCCATAAATTATTAAAATAAACTATGGTTTTAAAGAAACTTAACCTTAAAAACTTTTTTAAATCTTGAGTATTTTGATTATTTTTGATACTTACTCTATTATTAATATCCTTAATAATCTTTTTTCAATTTTATACAATTGTGAAAATAGATGGTATATCAATGGAGCCAACATTATATAATAACCAAATTTTCTTAGCTAAAAGATCAAATCAAATTACTTATAATGATATTGTCATATTTAATTTTAAATCACAATTATTAATAAAGAGGGTTATCGGCTTACCTGGTGATCAGATCTTAATTAATAATGATGAATTATTTTTAAATGGTAAATTTTTATTAAAATTAAATAATTCGTCATTTCATAATTTAAATATTACAATTAACCAAAATAACTTTTTTGCATTAGGTGATAATTTAGCTAATTCATTAGATAGTCGCCACTTTGGACCTTTTTTAATTTCAGATATTAATTCAATACTTATATAGCCATTTATGCGTAATTTGCATAAATGGCTATTTCTTTTGGATTATTTAAAAGTCTGTTATAATACATGTACAAAAAAGCTCTAAAGAAATTTTTTAATAAAAAATAATAAAAATATTTTTTATTTAAAAATTTTGTGCTATAATATTCTAGCAAACAAGCAAAGAGTGCCGATTTAGCTCAGCGGTAGAGCAGCTGGCTGTTAACCAGTTGGTCGTTGGTTCAATCCCAATAATCGGCGCCATTATATGGTCTGTTGGTGAAGCGGTTAACACACATGGTTTTCATCCATGCACGCACGGGTTCGATCCCCGTACAGACTGCCATTTATGGAAGATTAGCTCAGTTGGGAGAGCGTCGCCCTTACAAGGCGAATGTCATGGGTTCGAGTCCCTTATCTTCCACCATGCCGTCTTAGCTCAGTTGGTAGAGCAACTGACTTGTAATCAGTAGGTCGTAGGTTCGAGTCCTATAGACGGCACCAAATTTACATGTTTTATATTTTGCACGAATGGTGAAATTGGCAGACACGCTAGATTTAGGCTCTAGTACTTTCGGGTATGAGGGTTCAAGTCCCTCTTCGTGCACCACTTTTTTAATTTTTATTTTTTATATTTTTATATATCTATATCATTTTGGAAATCATTGTAGTAGAGGAAATTCCAACTTGTAACATTGAATTTGTTTAATCATAGAGCATGTTATTATAATTATTAATCATTTTTTTATCTCGACTAAAGATTAGAATGTTTTAATTTCATGATCTCCTTTAAAGTTTTTTAATTAATTTTTTTGTTTTTATTTTTATTTTTATATCACAACACATAATAATACAAATTCAATAAATAATAATTAAACCAGCATTCATCATTATGCTGGTTTTCATTTTCTTTAAAACATAGTCAAAAACCTGGGATTCCCCAGGTTTTTCTAATCCCTTGAACGAATTAATAATAAACGTACTACGACGTATAATAAGTGGAAGTAGTTATTTAATAATTCAGTAGTTCAAAAGATGGCATGAAATACTACTTTGTTATTAGCAAATAATTCAGCTTGCCGAATTTGTCTAAAGGCAAAGATACTATTAATTGTAAAGATCGCTCCTTGAATTAATAAAACTCAAAAGTATGCACGGTAGGCAAAAATTGAAATAACTGCCATGATTAAAAAAGCAACAAATAACATCCCCATTACGATTGATAATTTATGCACTGCAATATCAAAAAATGATAAAACTGCAGCAAGAGCCATTATTAAAACAGGCGCAAGCATAATTAAGACTAATGAACTAGGACTAAAGTTGGCTACTTCTTTAAGTAATAACAAGTGGAATAATCCGCTAAATAACATTGCTCAAAATACAATGCTTAAAGCAAGTCTAAGCCAATTCCAAACCTGCGAGCGTTTATTTGACATAAACCATTGGACCATTGAAATCACAAAGATTCCAAGCGATCCAACAGATGTAAATAAAATTAATTGGTTTCCATTATTATTTACAATGATTTTCATAAAGAATGATAATAGTCCGCTAAAAACTAACATTCCTAATGCAAAACCAATGAAAATAATACCCCAAAATAAATTTCTGTCTCAAGTGAGACTATTTTTATATTTGTAATTTGTTATCATTATCTTATTATTATACATGATTATTCAAGAATAAGATAATGATAATTTTCTTTTAAAAAACAGTAATAATTTGGTAAAATACTTACATATTTTAAAAGATAATTTTAGAGGAGCATAGCAATGTTAAATCAAAACAATACATGTATTTGCAAACCATTCTTTGGATGTGTTTGCAACCAAGAAGTTCCTGCAAAAGTAATTCAAATTGTTGAAGCTTTTGGAGGAATTCACAATATTAATGCTTTTAGTAATTCAGTTTCAGAATTAAGATATGACTTAAAGGATGTTTCACTTGTGCAAAGTGAAACATTAAAAACCTTAGGAGCAAGTAAAGTAACTATTTTTCAAGATACAAAACATGTTCAAGCCGAGTTTGGTAATGTAGTTGAAGAACTTAATTTTGAAGTTAGAAAATACGCACAAAAATTAGCAAGCCAAACAACTAATCATAATAATTCAGTTAATGCAAATAATGAGGTAAAAAACACTCAAAAACAGGCTTTAAATACTTTAAATGTTTTAAGCCCAGTAGATGGACAAATCGTTGCTTTAAATGAGCTTAAAGACGGTATTTTTTCTGAAGGATTAGTTGGTCAAGGGCTAGCAATTAAATTAAGTCAAACTTCTGGTAAAATAGTTCTTAAAGCACCGTTTGATGGCAGCATCAGTAATTTACCAGCAAGCAAAAACCAATTCTTATTTGCTACTAAATGTGGAATTGAAGTTATTATAATCTTAGGTCAAGATAGTTATAAATTAAATGGAATTGGGATTAATTTATTAGCCCCAGTTAATAGCCAGCTAAAAGCAGGCCAAGACTTATTTGAATTAAATTTAGATCAATTTAGTAAAGAACAAATTGATACACATATTATCATTTGTGCAACGCATAGTTCTACCTTACAAACAGTAATTAATAAAGCGCAGCACCAAGTTAAAGTTGGTCAAAACTTATTTGATTTAGTTTAATTAAATATCATAAAAAAGAATTTTAGAGGCTTTGCCTACTAAAAATCTTTTTTATTTCACGACTTTTAAAAAATTTATATATATTAAGGAGCATAGTAATGAAAAAAAACACACATACAATTATTTTAATCAATGGAAAACGTCGCAGCGGTAAAGGTTTATTAACTAATGCTATTAAAGAACAATGTACCAAACTTTATGGAGAGCATATTTATATCTTATCTTTTGCTCAGCCAATTAAAGATATTACCCAACCTATTTTAAATGAACTTCATTGGGATGGACAAAACAAAGAAGTAGTTCGCCCACTTTGAATTGCCATGGGCGAAGTAGGTCGAAATATTGATAGCAATATCTGGTGTAGTAAAGTATTTGAAAAAATTAAAGATACTGTTAATACTATCAAACCACAACATAAAAATAGTTTATATTTAATTGATGATCTACGTTTTCCTAATGAATTAGATTATTTTATTAAAAACGTTAAATTAATTAACGAAAACTCTGATGATAATCATATCATCAGAGTAGTCTCAATTCGTATTGAGAAATTTATGGATGCTGAAAAATTTGTTACTGGTGTTGATGATAATTCAACTGAAATTAGTTTTGATAAATTAACCTTTGCCTTTGACCATATTGTTCCCCAAGATATTTTAATTGACCGCAATTGAGCTGCAAATTTCCCAGCTGTTGAAGTAGTGGCCAAAACAGTAGTTGAAAACTTTATTAAAAATAATGGAAAACATAAAGCGTAAATATTATAATAATGTTCATTATACTATTGATTGAGATAACTCAGTAATTCATCTTAAAGATGAATTTTATAATGAACTTAAAACTTTTGATAAATGAAAGGGATTTAAGAAAATAGGTGGAAGTTCAGTTGGTGATATTTTAATTAAAGGAAATATCTTTAAAAGTGATTTTAAAGCATATTGCCATATAGCCAGAATTAAAATGCCAGTATTAATCAAAAAGTATATTAATGCTGGGATAATCTTAGAACCAAAAATCTTTAATATATTGAGAGATAAATATCCTAATTTAGAAATTCAAAACTTTGTTGCCCAGGAAGTAAATTACGATTATTTTGAAGGTATTGATGAAGTAATTAGCGGAGTACCAGATGGTTATATCCCAAGTTTAGAAACAATTTTAGAAATTAAAACAGCTGGAGCAAAAAAATACGCGTTATGAGCTAAAGAAGGAATCGACCCATCATACCGTAAGCAGGCTCAATTATATGCTTATTTAATGAGCAAGAAATTAAATAAGCAGATTAATAAATATGCAATTGTGGCAGCGTTTTTACAAGAAGATAAAACTAAAAATATTAATGATTATTTGACTCCAGATCTTGTTGATTTATATCAAAGACAAATTAAAGTATATTCATTTAACGTTAACCAAAACGAAGTTTTAGATGACATTAAATATGTTAAAAATTGGTATACTCAATATACTAATCAACAAACTTCACCTAAATTCAATATGTCGATTCATGCTGATGATTTAGAATACTTGGCATGCTCTAACGAGCAAGAATGAAGCAAGTTATTAGAAAAATGAAAAACCCAAGGTAAAGCTGATAGTGATGTAATGCCTTAAACCCTTCAAACAAAAGGTTTGAAGGGTTTTTATATGAAAAAAAACTAGGTTTTAAACCTAGTTTTTTGTATTTATTAAGGGGCTGTAGAGGAAGCTCCACTTGTTCCGCTAGTTTGTGCACCATTAGTAGTTGGTTGGCTAGTTGTGTTTCCTGAAGCTTGGGTATTAGATTTTGGTGGTGTAGAATTATTAACAATAGTTCCATCAATTGTGCCTTTTGCAGTTTGTGCAATATGCTCAATTAATTTATCAAATTTTTCTTTAGTTAATAATTTTATAAATTCATCTAATAACTCAACTGATTTAATATTAGAGTTCATTATTTCTTGGTAAATACTATTATACATAAAGTTATTATTTACTAGTCCAGAAACTGGATTAAGATTTAAATCAAAACCATATTTTTCTTTAGCAAATTTAATAACTTCTTGGTAGTATTTAGCTTTTTTATCTGTACCATCAGCTGCATTATTATCTAATGAATTAATCTTAGTTTTTAGTGTTGTTTCAAAATTAGCAACTTGGGTTACATATTCTTTGAATTTTTGTTTTGCATCTGTGATCTTATTGTTCAATGCTTCTTGGCTATTAACTTCCATTAATTTTTCTGTAATATATTGATTTTTAATTACAAAGAATTCATTAATTAAGGTATTTAAGTTAACATCAGTATATTGACCTTTATTACTAATCGTAGTATTTAAATTCATATGAGTTGCTGTTAATTTTGGAGTTGAATCACTTGATTTACTAATTTCAAAGAATTTAGCTTTAGTATCTTGTGGCACTTGATCCCACCAAGTTTTAAACCTTGTAAATCTTTCTTTTAAAATAGCAAATTTAGGTTCAGTTAAACTTGTTTGTAATGAAGTAATTTCATAATTAAATCTTCTTAAAGCACCGTTTTTATCATAAATACTATTGGCAAACAAGTTATAAGCCCCTAGTTCTGCGTTTTGGTTATTAGTGTTAGCATTTGAATATTTACTATCGCTAATAACATCATTTGCTTTAACATGTTTAGTCGCAGCAGTGTCGGTAGTTTTATCATTAAAAGTTGTATGAGTTGTTTGATCAGCGCGAGTATATGCATCATCAGATACTAAATTAAGGAAGTGTTTTGAAACCACTTGTTTAGTAGCTGGATCATATATATTAATCACAAATGAAGCGTGGGTGATATTGCCACCAGCTTGAGCTTTTTTCAATGCTAAAGTATGAATATCATAGTATACATAAGGCTCATTAAAGTTATTTGCAGTTGTTGAGTTTTGTTGTTGAGTTCCACTATTATTATTTTGAATATTTAATTTATTAAATTCTAATTTAATTTTCTTCAAGATTTCTTTAGCATCAGTTTGTGCTAAATCATTGCCACTAACTTTATATGTTTTATAGAACTGGGCAATTGAATTATGAGTATTTAAATTAGTATAAGTTGTTTGGGCTGATGCACTACCAGTATTAACTTGGTTTTCATTAAATGAATTATATTCATTTAATGGATGAGTATTGCTACTTTCTTGGTTGGTTGCTTTATTAGTTACTAATAAAGAATTAAGTAAATAATCTTTGTGAGCAGCTGAAAGAGGCTCACCAACAATTTGGGTTTTGTAAATTTCTTGATCATTATATTTGACTGTAAAGTTATAATCTTTAGTTAAGATATTATCTTTATGAGTATCAATCGAACTTCATTCCATCCATTCTTTGACTTTTGCATGGTTTTCATCTACTGAGTAGAGCTTAATATCTGAAAAACCAGTTAGGCGTGGTTTGCCATCGGATTTATATTGTGATCCTTTTCAAGTTAATTTGATATATTTTGCTTTGACAGGTCTAAAAGCAATTGGGAGCATGAAGATTGGCCCGTTTGTGTGGTCCCTCGACGCCCCACTATTACTACGTATTTGCAGTTGTTGATTTGTCTTAAAGTTTGCAACCACGTGGTCGCTTCGTTGACTTTTGTTTATTTGGAACCAATCTCATGGGTGCCTGTTAGAGTAGTCATCTACTGCCTTCCAGTTTCGCCCGTCGTCGCTGTAGTATATGTTATATTCTTGCGGTATACTGGCTGCGTCTTCGGCCACCCTCCTGTTATAGTTATGCGTTCTAACTCGCATTTCAATTTTCCCCCATGTTTTGGGTTGGTCGTCTTCAGCTTTGAATGTTATGAAATTGTACTTTTTGTTTTGTTCTTCTATCGTTTCTTCAAATGAGCTTCAGTTGTCTCATCTTGATCCTTCTAGCTCATCTCTGTCGAACAATTTCGGGAAATTATGTCTTTGGTACGTTGTGCTCAGGTCATTTTCTGTGGTTATATCAACTTTAGTATACACAATGGTATCATTCGTATTTGCAGCATTATTTCTCGGCGCATTTTTGGTAGACGGGTTCAATTGTTTTCCAACAATTGAGAGATTATCATCAACGATGTTCCCGTTTGAATCTTTGATACGGTAGTATCAAAGTCCTTCTTTGACTGGCGAAGCTAAAGTATTAAATTTGGCATTATCATCATTTTGATTATTGGTACTTGTGGAATCTTCTTTAAACTTCCATGATTCTTGTTTATCTGGTGTTTGAGTTCATTCATATCAACCACCTACTGGTGGAGCAGGTAAAAGTTGTGAGAAGAACCGGTCAGTTCCTAAAGTTGCATAGTATCTACGACGCGTTAAAGTTGGTAAATTCTCTGTTTCGATCACACCTGTATTAGTAAATTCACTGGCTTGTTTACCAAATTCTTTTGGTTTCATTACTTTATCATATTCAGTAATTTTCCGTTCTGCTTCAGTTTTTTCATTACTTAACTGCACGCTTGATCAATATTTAACGTTAGCATTAGTGTCTCTAACAAGTTTATCATACTCAGTTTTATGAGTTGCGTGGGCCTCTACCATCTTTTTAACTTCTTCATCAACTAATGAATCATTAGTTAAATTTGCAATAATTGGATAGTGTGATTCAATATAAGTATGTAATTCAGTACGTTTTTGATTAACACTAGCAATTTCATCATTTAACTTTTGTTTTTCTGCTAAAAGCTTAGTTTCATTTGATAAAGCTTCTTTATTTACTTCATTGCCACTAGCTACATTATTAACATAAGCAGTTTTTCAAGTAGTAGCTACTTCATTATCATTATGCATCTCTGTATTAGCAATATTATTAATTTCATTATAGATAGCTAATAATTTATTATATTCAGTTTCTAAATTATTGGCTCTTGTTTCTAATTCATCAGCTGTATTAGCTACATTTAAATTAGCAATTGGGTTAGCTACAAATACTTCATTAGTATTATATAATTTATTGCCAAATTCAGTATGTTTTCTTGCAGCAGCGTCTATTCTTGCTTTATAAGCATTAACTACATCAATTCGAGCTTGAATTTTGTCAACGGTATTTAAATCTTCTCTTGTTACCCTTGCTGAATTAAAGTCAGCTACTAAAGCTTTATTTTCATTTAACAATGTATCGTTAGTATATTGAGCTAATGACGCATCTTTTAAAGCAGCATCTAATTCAGTCACTTTGGCTTCCAATGTAGCACGATGCTCTTTATAGAATTTAACAATACCAGTTAAACCTTTCGTATCATCACCAATATTAGCTAAGTTTCATTGGGTATCTTCCTTGCTACGTGCATAGACTGCTGAATCACTAGGGAACGGGAAGGTATATCCTCCATTAGGGATCTTAGGTAAAATAGCTGCCATTTCTTGAGCTAAAGCATCTAAATCACTACGTTCTTTAGTAATAACTGCAATTAATGCATCTAATTTTTCAATACTATTAAGACTTTCTTCATTTAAATCATTAAGTTTAGGCTCTAAACCTTTACGGGTATCATTTTCTAAACCTAATTTTGAAGTTAAATCTAAACGAAGTTGATCTTTTTTAGCAGTTCAATCTCTAATAAAGGTTTCAAGTTCAGTTTCAATAGCTTGAATATGGTCTAAAGTTCTAGTTTGATTAATATCTTGTAATTTTGCTTTAAGAGCATTTAAAGCATCATTATTGTTTGGAACATTAGCAAACTTGTCTAAAACTTCTTGTTTTCTGACATTAAATTGATCAAGAATTTGATCAATTTCGCGTTCTAATTCTTCTAATTTTAGGATACTTTGAGTTTTTTCATGTTTGTTGTTATTTAAAATATCTAAGTAAGTTTGTTTTTGAGTGTCATCTAAAATATTATCAACTTTAGCTTTAATCTCGTTAATCTTATTATCTAATAAATTACGTTTGTCTTGTGCTCTTTGAATTAATTCATTAATTTTATCTTCTGTTGCTGTTTCAGTTAAATCATTGAAATTAGCTGTATCTGGGAAATAAGGACTAAATTCATTATATGTTTCAGAATTTTGAGCAAAGTTTGCTTCAACATAATTTTTTAATTCAGTTGCTTTATTTTTTAGTTTTTCTTGCTCTTGTTTTACTTCATCAATTAAAGCTTGAATTTTTGCTTCTGAATTTTTGGCAGGATCTTTGAAGGCAAGATTTTGAATTTCTTGGAAACGAGGGTTAAGTTTATGAACCTTAGCTAACTCTTGAGTTAATTCATTATTCTTTGTATAAAGTTGTTGTAATTCTGCTTCAATTTCTTGAATCTTATCATTAATTTTATCTGTTGAATTTAATTCATCTGAATGGCTTGTCATTAATGCATTAATTTGGTCAATTAAAGCATGGCCTTCAGGTAAATCATTTAATTTATTTGAAAGTTGTGCTAATTTTTGATCATGAGCGTTTTTAGCAGCTAATAAATTGTCGTAAATTTGACGAATTTTAGTTGTTGAATTAACACTTTCTGCACTTTTATCATTAATTGCGTTTAAAGCAGTTGTTTTAGCTTCAGCTGCATAAGGTCATGAATTAGCAAGATCACTAACTTTAGCAAATTCAGCATCTAAAGCAGCTTGCTCTGCTAAAGCTTCTTGAGTTTTAGTTTCAAAGAAGTTTTTGTCTAAAGTTTTTTCTTGGATACTTGGGCTAAGACTAGTTCTTACTGAGTTATTATTGGGTAATTTTTCAACTGTAGTTTTGAAAGTTTCAATTGCTTGGTTTAAATCTGTATATTTATCTTTAAGTAATTGTAAATTAGTATCAGATTTAATATTATCAAAAGTTAATTCTTTTTCTACTTCATCCTTTAAAGCATTAACATTACTCACAGTAGGTAAGAAAGTATTTTTTAAGTTATCTACTCTAGTTTTTGTTGCTTCTAAAGTAGCAGTGTAAGCTTTAATTGCATTTCCACCTGCTGGATAAATATCATTATCCTTTTGGTTTTCAAAACCGCTTTTAGCTGCTGCTGGTAAAGCAGCAATTAAATCATCAATTTTTTTCTTTTCTTCAGTAAGAAGACGTTTAGCTTCATCAGCTTGCTTCTTAATTTCTGTAATATCTCTAGTGTTATAAATCTCTTGAGTTAACTTATCTTTATCAGCATCTCAAAGTTTATTAATTTCAACTAAAGCTTGGGCTCTTGCCGTTTTAACCTCATTATCAACAATTTGCTCTTTAACTCTTGCTTTAATTTCATTAATTTGAGCAACGCTAGTAGCAAGTGCTAATTCTTGCTCGAATTGACTACGTTCATTTGCTGGTAATTTATTAATTTCTAAATTAACTTGATCTTTAGCTTGCTCGCGAATCTTAGTTTCTAAAGTATTTAACTTAGTTCAATCTTCAGCGGCAGCTGTTAATTCACTTTGTAATTGATTTTTATCAGTTAATTCTAAATCTTGGAATTCTTTTTCAACTAAGGCTTTTTTATCAGTTAAGATTTTTGTTGCGTCTGCTAGAACTTCATTATGAACTGTTTCAAGTTCTGAATTTTGTGCTTTTTGTAATAAAGTTTGATATTCAGGAGCATTAGCAATTTTGTTAAGTGCATTAGTTGATTTTTCTTTATAAACTTTTTTAAGCTCTTCAAGTTCTTTAATAACAGCATTGTAATCTGTATCAGAAGATGTATCACTTACTTTAACTACTAATTCATTATATTTAGCTTGGTTAGTTCCATCTTTATCAATTGAATTTTCTAATAAAGCGCGAGCATTAGCTTGTAAGTTAACTAAGTAGTTTTGAGCATCTTGTTTTAAATTATTTAAAGCATTTAATTCAGGTAATTGATCATAGTTAATAGTTATTTTAGTTTGATTAAATTCATTTGATTTATTTGTTTCTTGAACTCTAACAAGCAATGCATCAATTTCTTGTTTTAAAGCAGTGGCTTGAGCTTCATAATTAGTTACCGCATCAACAATTTCATCTTTTAAACGCGCTAAATTAGCAACTTTGGTATCTAAAGCATTTGGATCATCATTTGGACCAAAAGTATTTTGTAATTGTGATGAATATTGATTTTTTAAACTTTCAGGAAGTTTATTAATTTCTTCAAGTAAACGCTTTTGATTACTTGAAGCTTGTTTTGATTTAAGAGCAAAGTCTAACTCAGCAATTGTTGCATTTTCTGCATTCATTTTGGTATCAAAACCAGAATTATCAAAATTATCTTGTGGTGTTAATGTGTTATATTGTGCAAGAACTTTCGCTTTATGATCATTAAATGCTTGGGTATATTCAGCAATTAAAGCATCAGCCTCTTGCTCAGTTAAATTAGCATTAAATTTAGCAGCAAAGTTATTATAATCTGGATGACCAGCAAGTTTAGCTAATGCTGCATTAGCCTTAGTTTGTTTATCAGCTAATGTTTGTTTCATTTCAGAAAGGATTGTATCCACTTGTGCCTTAGTTGTTGCGGATGCAATTCGTGATTTAAATTCATGAACATTGTTCATATTATTTGCAAAATCATTTGCTTCTTGTTTTTTAGCCGCTAATTCATTTGCTTCTTGGTTTTTATGTTCATCAATTCTTGTTTCTAATTCATTTAAGGTATTTAAATCAATAGCTTGATCAATAGCAGATGCAAATTCTGCTTTTTTGGTTTGATCTTCAATATTTGCAATTTTATTTCGAAGCGCTGTTTTTTGTTTTTCAACTAAAATCTTTCCTTCAACTTCTAATAACTTAGCAAATGAAGTGGCAGTTTCTTCTTTTAATGATTCAGTTAACGTTGCTCTTTGAGCCTCAGTAAGTAATGGATCATTTAATGAATCAAGTAAAGCTTGACGTTTTTCGCTGTATTTAGTTTTCGCTTGATTTAAAACATTTTGTATCTCATTATAAGATGTTTTATTATCAATTAATTGAAGCAAGGCATCTTTTTCAGGGTGACCATCAAGAACTTTAGTTACTTCTTGTTTTGCGGTTTCTTTATGTTTTGCTAATTTAGTATCAATTTCAGTATCTAAAGCTGCAAAATCTTCAAATTTTTGAACTGCATTAATACGCGATTCTAAATCTGTAATTTCTTGTGGACTTAAAGAGTCTTTTTTAGTTAATAAACGTTGTTTTTCAGCTTCAAAAGCATTTTTATCAGCTTCTAAATCTTGTTCAAGACGCTGTTTTAATTCAAGTAATTGATCAACTAAATTATTTGATCAATTAGCAACTGGGTTAGTACTTGAAACTAGTGCATCAAGTTGGGCTTGGTAATTTTGTTTTTTAGAATCACCATCTTTTTTAAAGCCATCTAACTTACTTACTAAATCAGCCTTCATAACTTGTAAAGCTTGTGAATAATTATCAATTAATTCTGTTGCTGTATTTGAATCAAAAGTTTTTTGATCATTTACTTCTTTTTGAGCAGTTACATCAACAAAGGCTTTAGCAAGTTGCTCTCTAATTTGAGTTTGTGTTTGAGTAAATGCATTTTGAATCTCTTGTTCAAGTTGTGCATATTCAGCTTCAGTAAGTGATCCTTTGTTTTGCTCTAAATTATCTTTAATTTGGTTATAAGTTCTACTTAAAGGATTTGAATTAGCGACAACACCTGAAGGTTGCTCAAGTTTTTTAAGTTTTTCTAAAGCTTCAGTGTTTTTTTGCTCTAAATATTGTTCAAGTTCTTGTTTTAATGTTTCAAGTTCTTGTTTTTGGTTTGATTTAATTTTCTCTTGATACTCAGAATATTTTGCATTATCAGGACTAATTCGATCTAAGACTTGTTGAGCTGCTATTCTCGCTGCTTCTAATTCACCTTTATCCTTTTTAATTTGCTCATTAATCTTTGTTTCGAGTGCTTTAACTGATTCGCCTCTGCTTGTTAAAGCACTAATTTCTTGAGCCAAGCTTTCTTTTGCTCCTTGATCTAAAACATTTTCTAGTAATGCACTAAGAGCTTCTTTATCTTGTTCTAATTTAACTTGCTCTTTAAGGTTGTTTAAATCTTTAATAGTGTTTTGATTTGCTAAAGCAGTTTCAAACTCAGCTTTTTTAGCTGGGTCTTTGATTTTAGCTATTTCGTTATTTACATTATCTTTTACACCATCAAATGCAGCATTAGCTTGAGCAATGATTTCATCAAGTTTACTTTCTTGTTTTTGCTCTCCCATTGCTTGTTGCATTGATTTTTTAAGTGTTTCATCACCTTCAAGGCGATTAATTGCAGCTCGAGTGCTAGCACGTTTTTGATCAATATATTCATTAATACGAGCTTGTAATGGCGCTAAGTCATTTTTATCACGGATGTTATTTAATTGTTCTTGTAATTGAGCCTTTAACTCATTATTAACATTAATATTAGCAAGTAAATCATTAACAGGTGTTTTATCTTTTTCTAATTCTTTATTGTAAGTTTCTTTAGTTGCTATTTCTTGTGTAGTTCTTTCTAAATCTTCTAATGAACTAGAATTATTGATTTTATCAATAAAACCTTGAATTTGGTCTTGGTATGTAGCATTTGCACGTACTTTAGCAATTTGAACTTCTTTTGCTTCTTGTAAGGTTATTGCTGGAGTTAATGCTGTGACTTGTGTTAAAGAACTTGCATTGTCTAAACGCGCTTGTAAAGCTGCTTTTTGCACAGGATCATCTAAAGCATCAATACGCGCTTGTAAACTGGCTTTAACATCGGATAATTCTTGGCGAGCTTGATTAATAAAGTTGTTTAATTCAGCTTCACTAGAAATATTTGATAATGTTGCTAATTTATTTTCATATGATGCTTGTAATGGTGAACCAGCAATGATTTTAAAAGCATCTTGTGCTGTTTTATATAAATTATTTAACTTAGTCTTATTTGCTTGATCTAAAGCTTTAATTGCGGCAAAATCACTTGCTTGATTAATTAATTCACTTAAAGCTGATTTGTCATCTAGTTTTTGAGCAAAATCAATAGCATCATTTTTAGCAGTATTTAAAGCAGCTACTAACTCAGCTTCAATTGCATTAAATTCACTAATACTACTTGCATTATTAGCTTTAGCTAATAATGTATGTTTTAAATTATCTACTTCTTGTGTATTTAAAATGCTATTAATTGACTCAATTAAGTTATCTTTAGCTCTTGCTAAAATATTATTAACTTGAGCAATTTTGTCTTCTAATTCTGCTTGAGTTTCTAAAGATTTTTGTTCTTCTAAAAATTGTGCTTGTTGCTCAGGGGCAAGTTTTGCAATTGCATCAGATAAATCATTATTTAAATTATCTAAAACATCTTGACCTTGCTTGGTTATATCAGCTAAAGCTACAAAAGTTGAAGCATTATTTAACGCATTTTCCAATTCTTCGCGAAGTGGGTTATCAATTCTTAATTTAGCTAAAGTGGCAAGTCCCTCACGACGTGAATCTTGAATTCTTGATTCTTGTAATGCTAAATAATTATTAACATTAGCCAATAAATTATCAATTGAACCAATTGAATGAGGATTTGCTAATTCTTGTTCATATAATTTAATAATTGCTGGGTCTTGGATATTTGCTAATTTTTCTTGAATTGTAGCCTTAGTTTGGGCAACGTAGCTAGTTTCTTGAGCTAATTTTTCTTTCACTTCAGCTAATAATTGGTCAACAGCTTCTTTATCTTGAGCAGTTGAAAGTTTTTTAAGATATTCATTAACTAAAACTTGATCATTAATTTTTTCTAGTTCTTGTGCTGTTTCTTTTTTAACTTCTTGTAATTGTGATGATTTTTCAATATTTGCTTCAATTGCTGCAACATCACTAAGACTCTTAATATCTTGTGCTAATAATGCTAAACCTTTTTTATTAGGATTGTCATAATCTAAGTCATAAATTTTCTTTAATAAATCATTTTTGGCATTAGTTACTTCTTGTTCTAACTGAGCTAATTTATCTTGAACTTCGCCAGGATTTAATGATTCTAAATCAAGGTTTTTAGATTCATGACCATCTGGAAGGTTATTAACTAATTCTGCTAGTTTTGCTTTGTTTTGTGCTAATTTTTCTTTAGCATTAGCAATATTATTTTTAGTATTAGTTAAATTATTAACTAATGAAGGGTTTAAATAATCACTAATGAAATCAAAATTTTGGGCACCAGATTGTTCACCTAAATCACTTATTAAATCATTAGATCCTCCTAATAATTCTAATAAATCACCTTTTAAAGCAGTATTTTCAGCAAATGCTTCGTTTAATTTTGGAGCTAAACTAGCATAAATTCCCTCTAATTCTGCTTTAGTTGTATTTGGATCAAGTAATTTAGTATTAATTTCTTCAAGGTTATCAAAAATTGTAGGGGCATTAGCTCCAGCTTGGCGAATTACACTTGCAATTTGATTACGAAGTGGTGTTTTATTTTGTAATTCATCTAATAAATTAGCAATTGTTGCACCATTCACTGGTTCAGTAGTTAAAGGCAGTTTTTTCTCATTTGATAATTTAAAACCAAGGTCTTTAGCAATTGCAGCAAGTGCTTCTTTTTTCTTGTCTTCCGGAATTGAAGAATCAGATTTGATTTTAGTTAAAGCACCAAGAAGAATATCCCTGGTTTCCGTTGGAGATTTTTTATCTTTTTGTGCATTATATGAATCTAATACTTCTTTTAGCTGAGTAATATTAGCTAAATTAGCGGCAAGATTTTCATTATCTTCAATATTTCTATTTAAGTTATTAAATTCAGCAATTGCTAAGAATTTTTCAGTATCAGTGCCTTCTAAATCAGCTAATAATTTTGCTTTTTCTTTATACTCAGGAATTTTAAGAGCACCATCAGTTAATTGAGCAAATTTTGCTTTATTAACTTCAGTTTGTAATTCTTTAAGTTTTGCTTGAGATTGTGCTAGTTTTTCTTCATATGGTAAAGTTGTATTTTTGCTTAATGCTTGAATTTCATCTTTTAATTTTGTAATTACAGCATTTTCTTTAACATTTGCTAATTGATTTTGTAATTTAGAATCAATAATAAAATTGAGAGCATCTTTTTTTAGTTCTTCAAGTTTTGCTAATACTTCTGATTCCGATGAATTAAGTGGTAAAGTTGCATCAAAATTATCAATTCACTTTGCTTTAAATTCAGGGTTTTTTAATAAAGCATCATTGGCTTTAGCATACTTTAAAACTGCATCACGTTCTTGACGTAAAACATCATTAATTGAATCTAAAGCACGTTTGTAAGCATCAACATTATCTTGATCAATAACGTCTTTTAAAATGCTATTTTTTAATTTAGAATTATTTGCTAATTTAGCTACTGCTTTGTCAAATTCTTTTTTAGAATCATCATAAATTTTATATGCTTCATCTTGAAGTTTTTTAACATCCTCAACTGAAGTTAAATCATTTAATTTTGCTTTTAGTTTTGTTTTTAATGGTTCATTAATTAAGTCTAAAACTCCATTTGTATTATCTTTAGCTCTTTGTAATCTAACTTGGTTAATAACTTCCTTACGTAAGTTATTTAAATCAGTATTTGAAGACGCGTTTTCGAGATCTGATAATAATTTTGCTTTAGTTTGCTCATCAAAGGTTGAACTGTTAATAATTTTCTCAATTTCATCTTTTTTGAATTTAGCTAAAGCACCTTCTCCAGAATTAGCTTCTAATAATTTCTCATATTCATCTTTCAAGTCTTGTGCTTTTTTAATAAAATCATCAGCATTTGTATTTGCCTTAAGCTGTGCAAGTTTATCTCTTAACGCTTGGTCCTTAATTTCATTATCTAAAAAATCAAGTTGTTTAATAAATGATTCTTTTACGTCAACATAATCAATTTGAACTTGTTCTTGAACTTGAGCAAAAATAGTTGGTAATTCATTTAAATTAGCATTTCTAATTTTTTCTAATAATTTATGACGTTGAATTGGATTTTCAATTTGATCTGCAAGTAATAAAGCTTCATTATATTTTTCTAGTGAACCTTTTAATGATTCTTTTTCTTTGATAGTTTTAGCTTTATTGAATTCATCTAAATACTTAGCTTTGTTTTCAGGAGATAGTTTATCAACCACACTTGAATTAAAAGCATCAAGTGTGGTTCTTTGGTTTGCTTCTTTTTCTAAAGTTTCATTAATTAATGCACTTGCTTTGACAAATGATTCTTCAGTTGCAGTTGGATTTTTAGAAGAATCAAATAAATCTTTAAAAGATGCACGAACTTTATCTTTATCTTCAATATCTTTTGCCTTAGCAATGTTATTTTTATTTGCTTTAATTAAATCACGATTTTTTATATTTCTCGCAAACTCTTCTTCGCTACCTAATGCAGGGAAATATTCTCTTTCAATTCCAGAAGCTGCCGAAGCATCCTCAAGCACTTCTTGGGTTGTCACATAAGCATATTGATTTAAATTAGCATTGATCTTTTGTAATTCTTGAATAGTTTTCTTGCTTAAAACTCCACTAAAGTTGATATTTTCGATATCAACTGAAGCACCTAAAATTAGTTTATCTTCATCAGATAATAATTCTAACTTACTTTGAATTAACTTTTTCAAGTTGTCAAATGTAGTAACATTTTCTTTATGTTTAGTTACTGTTGTATAGCCCAAAACTCCGGTGATACCAGCTGCTGTTGTTAAAAAAGCGGCACCACCAATAATAATGGCTTTTTTCTTGTTGTTTTTCTTTTTAGTCTCTTGACTCATGTTTATCCTTTCTATTGCATATATATATATATATATATATATATATATAAAGTGTAAAAAATATGCTTTAAAAATTATACAACTTTGTATAAAAAAGTTAAGAAAATCACCTAAAAATGTATTTTAGGTGATTTGTAGCTTATTTTATTCATTAACTGTTGTTGTTTCAACTTCAGCAAAATTCGGTGCTAATTGGCCGTTAGTGTATTGGTAAGCAGGCCAATCATACTTGTAAATGGTATATTCAAAAGCCTTACGCAAACGAGCATCAGCATTAAATTTCCAGTTAACATTTGAAATAAATTCATTAGTTCGGATCGTAATAGTTGTATTTTGAGAAGTTTTATAATTAGTTAAATCAAGATTGCGGTCATTTGGACTAACTGAACCAACTACTGGGTGTTCTCTTGAGGCAACTGCATCTGTTTCTGATTTAAATAACGTTATTTTTCATTTTTGGTTTCTACCACCAGATTTGAATAATCCTGAGTTATTGTATATATCAGCCATCTTAGTTGCAAAAGTTGTAACTTCTTCTGTAGTGGCATGATGTTTTAAATAACCAAGATAATTAATCATATCTTGTTTATCTCAACCATCAATATACATACGAATATCTGAATTTGCACCATTACCTGTGGTTATTAATGCTTTGGTATTTATAATAACTTTGAGTTTTTTAACTTCTTCAGGCTGAGTTACAGTACCACCATTAGAACCATTATTTTGCTTTGGATCTTCTGGTTGGGCACCAGTAGTGTTATTTTGGTTTTTTTCTAGTTCTGCAACCTTAGCTGCTTTTTCGTCTAAATTACGTTTTTCAGTTGTTAATCTTGGTTTAACAGAATCAACTAAAAGTTCATAATCACTTAAAGCGGCATTAATTAGATCTTTATCACTTGTAGTGATATTAATTAATTCTTTGTTCAAGATTGTTGCATGTTTTGATTTAAAATTATCAATTGCTTGATTACGTATTTTTTCATCACTTTCAGCTTGTTCAAGTTCTTGAACGCGTTTTATTTTGTCATCTAGATTTCGTTTTTCGTTACTTAATTTAGCTTTAGTAGTGGTTTCCAATAAACTATAATCGCTTAAAGCATTGTTGATATCTTGCTTATCACTAGTGGTAATATCAAAAACTGACTTACCAAGAATAAGATTATGTTTTTGTTTAAAGTTCTTTTCGGCATTATCCTCATTTGTGCCAGGATTATCTGTTTTCACAGGAGGAATATTTTGATTATTAGCATTATTTTCTAAAGCTGTGATCTTAACTAATAATCTTGCCAAAAGATTTTTCTCAGCAATCAACTTATCTTTAAATTGCTCACTGAGTTCATCGTATTTAACTAGTGCAACATTTACTTTAAATTTGTCTTCTAAAGTAATGTTATCTTCTGTTTTAGATAATACTTCTTGATGGTCCTTTCGATATTTTGTTTCCACATTTTCAACTTGTGAACGTCTTGGAGTTGCGCTAACTGCAATAATGGTAGTTAAAATAGAAATACCTAATGCACTTGCTCCACCAATAAGGATTAATTGTTTCTTAGTTAATTTTGACAATTTATCCTTCATGTTCTGGATTGAGTTTTTCATGTTTGTGTTATATAAAATTCCTTTCAATTAAATATTATTTGTCACGGTTTAATTATAGCATATATATATATATATATGAAATGTTAAATTGACTCAAAAACGTATTATATAGGCACAAAAGAAATAATTTTAATTTTTTTACATTAAAAAATATTTAAAAAAGAAATAAAACTATCAAATAAATAGATAAAAAGATAAAGAATTAGTATCTTTATCTTTTTAATATTTTTTCTTTTAATTCCAAAATCTCAGTTACTTTATTCAATCTTTCTCATGGTAGATCTAAATCATCACGCCCAAAATGTCCAAAGTAGGCTGTTTTAGCATAAATTGGTTTTTGTAATTCTAAAGTATCAATAATTGCTTTAGGTCTTAAATCAAATAATTTGTGCACAATTTGGTAAATAATGTCTTTTGAAACTGTTTCCGTTTCAAAAGTTTCTATCAAAATTGAAACTGGTTTTGCGATTCCAATTGCATATGAGATTTGGATTTCAAGTTTACTAGCTAAATTTGCTGCAACTAAGTTTTTAGCTACTCACCTTGCAGCATATGCGCCAGAGCGATCAACTTTAGTAGCATCTTTACCACTAAAAGCTCCGCCACCATGCCTAGATGCTCCGCCATAAGTATCGACAATAATCTTACGACCAGTTAACCCAGTATCACCAATTGGTCCGCCAACTACAAATTTACCAGTAGGATTAATTAAAGTATGTTTTGGAATATCCAAATCATACTTTGCTAAAACTGATTTAATAATCTTTTCTTTAATATACTTTTTAAATTCACTTTCAACATATTTTTCACTATGTTGAATACTCATTAAAACTGTATCAACTAAGGTTTGCTTTGGATTAGTGTAATCCAAAGTAACTTGTGATTTCATATCAGCTTTAGCTCATTTAAAATCCTGGCTAACCCTTAAAGTTTCAGCTTTTTTGACCAATTCATGGGCTAATGTAATAGCTAAAGGCATATAACTCTTAGTTTCATTAGTGGCATAACCAAACATAATCCCCTGGTCACCTGCTCCTATTTCGTTATTATCCAAAATAACTCCTTGAGAAATATCTGGACTTTGACGGCGTATATCAGTAATAATACTGGTATGACTGGTAAAATAATTTAATGATTTTAAGATATTAATAATTATTTCAACAACATAAATATCAGCTTTTGATTGAACCTCTCCAGCTACAAAAATAATATTGCCACTTGCTAGTGTTTCAATAGCAACTTTTGAATCAGGGTCTAATTTTAGATACTCATCTAAAATTGCATCTGAGATTTGGTCACATAATTTATCAGGGTGCCCACGCCCCACTGATTCACTAGTAAATAAATTTTTCATAAATAAAAACCTCGCATTCTTTCTATGTGAGGTATAAAGACATTTACAGTATGTTAAGTTGATCCAACTTCTGGCTATCCACCTTACACTTTGTGCAGGTTGGCGATGGTTAAAGCTGCCTAGCTACCATCTTCTTTATACCTTGTTTTGATTATTATATTACAAAATATAAAAATATCAAAGTTATTTAATATTTTTTATAATGTTTTTTGGAAAAGTCACATGCGAGGTATTAACAAAATAATTGTCTTTTAATTTTAACATAAATTTTACATAAAAAATGTATGAGAAAACAGAAAACACGGCAGTGTTTTCTCGTCGGTTTTGCTTACTTTTGCCAAAAGTAAGCCCCTTTGATTGCAATCAAAGGCGGGGGATTAAAAAAATTTTTAAGTTATCTTATTTTGTCTTACAAGTTGTCGATAGTTATTTATTTTTTCCATCATATAATCAATTTCTTGCTGAGAGTATTTGTCTAAGCTTTTTCCTTTGGGAATGTAATACCTAATTAAGCGGTGCATATTTTCTATTGAACCTTTTTGTCATGAACTATATGGTTGGCATTTAAATAATCTTTCAGTTGGAATAACCTGGTGCAATAAGACATTCTCACTACCATTATCAACTGTTAAAGTTTTAATGTCTAAGTTGTGTTTCTTGATTAGTTTGACAAGAGTTTGTTTGATAGCTTTGGAGTTGCGTTTTGAGAGCATAGCATAAGACATTCTGGTTTGCCGTTCAATTATCGTCACAATACAATAGGTATCATTGATTTTACCAATAACGGTGTCTAATTCAAAATGACCATGTTCAGAGCGATCATTAATATAAGCTGGACGTTTTGAAATTTCTGTTGCATATTTTAATGTTTTAGGTTTGGTTTGCTTCTTGTTCCTTATGCCATATTTGCCTTCAGATTTTTTAACAATGTGGTCAAATTCAAGGAAATAAGGGTATTTTTTAATTATTTTATAAATTGTACTAGGTGAGGGAGCAAATTCATCAGGGGATAATTTTTTAAAAGAATTCACAAGATAGGTAACTGATTTCTTAACTTCTTTTTGCTGCAAATTCTTTTTATTTCTATTTTTATTGTATGTATTAAGCTCACTATACCAATATTTTCTGTAGGTCTTTCATTTCTCTTTAATTGCATCACTTACAAAAAAGAGTCTCGAAAATGAATAACCTAATAAATGTTCATATAGCTTTGCAAAATTAAGGGTTTTAACACGCATTACTCTTTTTAAGCACTTAGGACACACATAGCGATTTTGTTTATCTAAACTAAGTGGTCTGCGATTTGTAATAATTTCAATTTTACTTTTTATACTTCGAATGTCTCTGTTAAAAATTTTGGCTACTTCTTGGATTGAGAAGCCTTCAGAAAGTTCTTGTAAAATATTATAAAGTTGCTCTAGATCGATTTGGTCTAATCTTAATTTTCGTTGTGTCCCAAGTGCTCCTTGCATTTTCAAGATAGTGTTGTAATTCTCTTCGATTTTAAAATGTTGATATTTATTTTCTTTTCGATATTTGTCAAAAACACAAATATATTTTTCTAAATTTTTCATATAATTTTAAAGTCTCCTTTCATTTTTTAAAAATTATTAATACAACTATTTTATTACAAGGCAGACAAAAACAATGTCACATGCAAAAAACTTGCATGTGACATTTCCAATTAATAATATTTTTTATAATGTAAATTATTTTAGTTATTTGCAAACAAATAAAATATATATGGTTTATAATAATAATTAATATGAGAAAAGCAGCAATTTTTAGTGATGTTGATGGAACAATTTATCCATTTCCATCAAAAATCTTACCTGAAAAAAATAAATTAAAAGTTAATGAAATAGTTCAAAAAGGTGTTAATTTTGTAATTAGCACAGGAAATGGGCCATACCCAAAAATTAAAAAACTTGCAAAAACCTTGGGTGCAAGATATATATCTTTTTCTAATGGTGCATTTTTATATGATAATTTAAATCAAGAAATTTTAAATATTGAATATATTGATCATAATGAGGCTCAAAAAATATGATCTTTAGCTAAAGAATTTAACTTACCATTGTATTATTTTGGGACAGAAAGATTTTTCTTAAAAGATGCAACTAAAGAGCAAAAACAATTCTTTACAGATTTTTGTGAATATGAAGCATGGATTGAAGATGGTTTAATTCCTGATGATTTGCATAAAATTGAAATTTATGGTGATCCTAAATTATTAAAAGCATTTTATGATAAAGCATTAGAGCAAAAAATTAACCTTAACATTGTTTTATTAGCAAGACATATTGAAATAACTAAATTAGGTATTTCAAAAGGTTCAGGTCTTAAATGATTTTGTGAAAAGATTTTTAATTTAGATGTTAGCGATGCAATGGCAATTGGGGATAGTCAAAATGATATTTCAATGTTCCAAATGGCTGGATATTCATATGCAATGGAAAATACAGATCCCGAAAGTATGCAATATGCTAAATATTATACATCAAGCGTAGAACAAGCCGGACTTGCTGAAGCAATTGACGATTATTTATACCGTATTGATTGAGATTTAAAAAGAGAAATCTCACAACAAGGACCCAAACATTCTAAATAGTCAACATGTTGACTATTTTTATCATATATTATAAGGAGGTAATATGTATCAAAAAATCTTAATTCGCTATGGAGAATTAGTCTTAAAAAAGAAAAATCGTAAAACTTTTATTAATTATTTAGCAAATAATATAAAACATATCTTAGGCGAGGCACCAGAAGTAGAATTTGACCGCATGTATGTAACTTATTCCAAAGAAAATTTAGAAAATTTAAAATATGTCTTTGGAATAAGTTCTTATTCACCAGTTTTAGTTCTTGAAAATAATTTAGATAAATTTAAACAATCATTAAATGTCATATTAAATAAAAATACTAAAACATTTAAAATAGCCGCAAGGCGTAATTATAAAGCTTTTGAATATACTTCAAATGAGTTAAATCATAATTTAGGATCATATTTATTAAAAAATTATGATTTAAAAGTGGATGTACATGATCCTGATCAAATTTTTTATTTAGAAGTAAGACAAAAAGCCTCATATATGTTTAGCAATTATATCAAAGGACTAGGGGGGCTGCCTGTAGGTTCATCAGGTAAAATCTTACATTTATTATCAGGAGGCTTTGATTCCCCAGTTGCAGCTTGGCAATTAATGAAGCGAGGTTTAAAAGTTGATTTTTTAAGCTTTATGACTCCGCCACAAACTGATCAATTAACATTAGATAAAATTCACAACATAGTTAAAACCTTAAATAAATATCAAATTACGAGTAATTTGATTATTGCAAATTATTCTCATTTGATGAATTATATTGCATTTGTGTCAAAAGAATCATATAAAATAACTTTAATGCGCCGCAGTTTTTACAGAATTGCAGAGCAAATAGCTTTAAAAAATAAAATATCAGGTATTTCAAACGGCGAAAACTTAGGACAAGTTGCCTCGCAAACCTTAGAATCAATGCATGTGATTGGCTCAGTAACTACCTTACCAATCTTACGTCCTTTATTAACATTTGATAAAAATGAAATTATTGAAATTGCTAAAGATATTAATACATACCAAATATCAATTATTCAAGCTAACGAAACTTGTGAATTATTTGCACCTAAAGAGCCTGTAACTAAGCCGTCTCTTGCAGTTGCAAAATTATTAGAACAAGAACTTAATCAACTTCTAGATTTAGAGCAAGAGTTAATCAATAAATCTTTAGAATATCATAAATATAGTTTAAAAGATGAAAACTAAAATTTACATTGATTTTGAAGCTATTACTTTTAATTATTTAACTCCCTTAAATTATGTATATTTTAAAGAATTACAAGATCAAAAGCTTGACTTGCCCTTTTGTTATACACTTGGTGTCGTAAACTCAAAAAATAAATTAAAAACAGTCTCGCGAACTTTTGATCTTAAACCCATTGCAAAGTTTAAACCATTTGATATTTTTTGAACAAAAGCAAAAACATTATTTTTAAAAGATTTGAGAATTTTATTGCATACTAAAAATCTAGATTTTAATCAAATTGAATTTTATTCTTGAAATAATTCGCTGGAATCAAAATTATTAACAAAGTTTTTTAATGTTGAATCAAATGACTTATCAAAAGGGCGCTCAATTTCACTTGATAAATTAGTTCCATTAAATGAATTTGAAGACGATAATTTCCAAACTATAATTAATATGCAAGCCAATAAACTTACCAAGCGCATTAAATTTCAAGATAATGATAGCAAAGGGAAAATTGCAGCATGCCTAGGCGCTTTAATCATTGCTTGTCAAAATAGTTTTTATGCTCGCAACCTTAAAATATCTAAACCCTTAACACAAAAACAAATTGATCATATCTTAGCAGTTATTTTAACTTATAATAAAAATGATGTTTTAAAATTACATTATGTGGATATGCATAGCCAGCAAACCACAGAAATTATTAATGAAATAACGAAGTTAAACCATAATAAATCTAAAATTATTAATGAAATTAATAAATTATCTAGTTGGATTAAAGACCTAGAAATTGCTCATACAGAATATAAAATCTCGTATAATATGACTTTGCAACAATTAATGGAATATTTAAATAAAGCCATTCAAAATTTAGAAACTCACAACTTTAATCCTAAACAACCTTCTAATCAACATAAGTTTTATAACAAACTACTTTTATTAGTTGTGCGCCGTGGTAAATTTGATTTATATATTAAAAACCTTGATGCTAAATTAAATACTTTAAAACAAAATTTGCGACATGCTATTAATTTATTAAATCAAAAATTAGAATTAGCAAAACAAGAAATTGAGCAAACTCCACAAAAAATAATTAGAAAAAACCAAGCCAAGTAAAATTGGCTTGGTTTTCTAAATAAAATTATTTATCTTTGTAACCTTTACCATCACGGATTTTTCCATTTTCTCCGTGAATATAAAAAGTTCCACTGTGTTTTTTAGCTAATTCTCTTGCATAAGGAATAGCTTCTTTTTGTGTATCGAATAAACTAGTCGCTCTTTCGGCTCCTTCACGATACACTCTTCATTTATCTTTTTCTTTATCTTTTGTGATATGTCAAACAGGCCTTAATTCTTTTTTGTCTTCCATTTTACACCTCCTGGTCTAATTGTTCTATTCTAACTTGGTGTCTGCCACCTTCAAATTCTGTTTTAATATATTCATCAACCATAGCCTTTGCTTCATCAAATGATATTTGACGCCCGCCAAATACAAGCACATTAGCATTGTTATGTTGTTTTGCTAAGTGAGCATCTTCTAATGATACTACTCTTGCTGCTCTAATTGCTTTATGACGATTTAAAGCATAAGAGATGCCCAGCCCAGTACCACACATGGCAATCCCAAAATCTGGTTGTTCTTTAGTAATGTAATTGGCTAATTTATGACCTTGTTCAGCATAACTTACTGAATTAGCATCAGTATAAGGTCCTAAGTCTACAATTTCATAACCTAGTGATGCTACATATTCTTTTAGCTGCTCTTTCAATGCAAAAGCTGCATGATCGCTTGAAAAAGCAATAACTTTTTTCTTCATTATACTCCTATTAGTTGTGTAAGTTCAATATCTTTAGTATATAAATTATACATTAAAATTAATAATAACAAAAATCATATGAATAAATGTTATTTTTTGTTTTTATGTATGTACCAAAAAAATAAATAACATTTATATATGCATATGACAAATTAATTTAACGTTATTTTTTTAATAAACAAGTATTAATTCTTGTATTCAGTAGATATTATTAAATTAACTAAATCCAGAAATTACATATGGTATAATTATTATAAGCGAATCAAAAAAAACTTTATCTTTTAATTAAAATGCTTATATTAAAGTTTTTCGCTAAAGTAAATACATAAATATTTAAGGAGATATTATGACTAAATTAAAATTGAAAAAACTGGTTATATGACCAGTTACAACATTAACAGGATTAGCAACTTTATTTGCAATTGCTCCGTATAATTCTGAGCAAAAAATAACTAATTGGTATGAAAATGTTGCTAATGATAAATTAGAAGTTAGAGGTCAATCAATTATAAGTGCCCAAAATTATAATGGATTAGAAGAAGAAATAGCAATTGATAATAACTTTGAACTTAAATTGTTATTAAATCCAGGTTTTCAATCAGCAAATGAATATTTTATAAAACAATTTAATAATAGTTTTAAAGAAAAAATAACTAATACAGGATTGGTTTTTAAGTCCATAAAAACTAGTTCAATTATGCCAATTATTTGACTGTATTTTAATAATGAACAAGATAGAAAAGAGTTAGTTGCAAAAATAAAGAACTGGCCTGAGATTTTTAAATTCATATTGTACAAAAATGAAATTAAGCCTAATCTATATTGAACAAATAATCAAAGTGATTATTACAGTAGAGCATACCCATACAATAATCAAGCACCTAGCAAAAATTTAAGAGAATTCCACGATTCAGCCCAAAAAAATTTATGAATTGTAAAGGGTGGTTCTGATATATATGTTCCTAACAAGCCTACCATTAAAGTTGGTGTCTTAGAAGTGTGGAAAGGATCATTTAATGAGAAATATAAGGAATTTTTCGATAAGGGTATTAACATAAATGAGTTAAACTCAAGCGGAGTAGGTGAGGATGCTTATAAATATAGAAATCACTCAACAAATGTTTCTATGATTTTGGGAAGTCGCTTTGGAATTGATAAAAATGCTCATGTCCATTTATCCACGTTTAGTAACGATAATGAATGATACCGAGCAATTAATAAAATGATAAATAATGGTATAAGAGTAATTAATCATAGTTATGGACCATCTATCGGTAAAAAGAAGGATGGAGCAAACTATATGGGATATACAGAAAATGCTTATTTCCTTGATTATATTTCTCGTAAATATGGTGTTATAAATGTAATGTCTGCAGGAAATGATGCTAAACATTCAAAACACTTGATATCAAATAAAACACTTGCCTTTAACTCTGTAGTGGTTGGGGCACTTCGTGATTTTGCATCAAGTTATACTAGAAAAACTAATGTAATTGCTGAATATAGTAATTATAAATTAGAAGATTCTTACAGTAATTTGGCAAAACCATTAGTAGTTGCTCCTGCTAAGTTTTATAATATTTTTTATGATTCTAAATATGACGATCCGAAATTAATGTATATGAACGGTACAAGTTATGCAGCACCTGTAGTAACAGGACTTATATCTAGTTTACTCGCACTGAAGCCAAACATAAATGATAGTGAATTTAAAACCCCACTTATAAAAGCAATATTATCAGCTTCTGCGGTCAGCCCACAACTTGATGATTTAATTTATAAATCAAGTGGTTATGAACAAAAATATGGGGCCGGAACTGTTGACTTTAGTGAAATGCTCAATGCTGCCAATAACTCTTCAACAATTAAAATCCACCCTACACGAGAAACTGGTTTTATATTTACAAGTCAAGAGTTGAATTTAGAAAGAAATCAAACAATTAAAATTTCTAGTTCCTGAACTTTTAATGCTGGACAGTTAAAAAATAATGAACTTAGTCCAGGTTATTGAAATTATGCATTTCCTTCCATTAAGGCTTTTAATCCAACTTATGAACAAGCCGAATGAAATAAATCACATATTAATGAAACAAGGCTGAAAAAAGATGAAACAATAAAGCGCCAAGGTGGAAATTTGTTTACTGATTATGATTTATATCTTGAACACTTGGATGCAAACGGATCTTGAGTAACAACTACAAAAATTAGTGCTGCTCAAACTAATGATGAACTTATTGAGTTTAAAGTTAAGTCACCAGGTAAATATAGATATAGAATAAAAAAATACAATAAAAATACATTTAATAATTCTGTAGAGGATTTAATAGCGGTTACACATGTTATCAAAAATTAAAAAAATAGCATTATTTTCAATATCAATTTTAATTCCAGTCTCTGTTTATTCGTGCACAAATACATATACATATACAACTCCTCAAGCTTCATGAAAACAAAAAGTTAAAGATGATATAGAAAAAATTTATAAGAAGGCTTTTGATAAATTTACAAAATTTATAATTAGAGCTAGATTTATACCTCCTACAGCTGACGAAAATTTTGACAAAATTATGAATGGTAACTATAATAGAATTAATTTTGGGTTCTTTGATCCTGTTGCTGAAAGTAAAAAATTCCATGATTGGATTAAAATCCAAAACAAGGATGATTTTGATCAAATTATTATCAAAAGATTTCAAGAATTAAATAATCGTAATGATGTACATACTGATGAAACTGAAATAAGAGAGTATTTTCAAAAAGTATATTTAAAAAATCAAGACGTGTATGAATTTTTAAAAAACAATGATATTTATATCACAGATTCTACTTCTAATTTTGCATATTGATACATCGTGCCTTTTGAAGAGAATAACACACTAGTTTTAAATATAATTGATGATGTAATACCTAGAGTTGAACCTGCTGCATTAAGTTATCATACAACATGAGGTGTATTTAGTTTTCCTAAAAATAAAGATATTACAGTTAAAACCATAAAAGTCGATAGAAACAATGATGATGAAATTGCTTATTTAGAGAAATTTAAAGCTGAGCTCTATAATTGGTATAACAATGAATATAAGAAATATTATAATGATTAAAATGTAGTTAAAAGTATAGTGAACCCCACAAGTTGGACTAAATCAATTGGTAAAACTTAGGGGGGTTTTTATTATGAAGTTAAAATTAGAAGATAAACTAAAGATTATAAAACTATATAAAACTGGTAAGAGTAGCAAACAAATTGCCGAAATTTTTAATGTAAATATGCGTACAATTCAGTTTATAAAGCATTTGTACAACCTCCACGGATTAGAAATATTTACAGAAAGAAATAAACGACGAAACTTCAGTCCTAGTTTTAAATTAGAAATTGTTAAGCAAGTATTAAATGGCAAATCAATCCGCTCTTTGGAAGCAAAACTATTAATTAATTCTGGAATAATTAATTCATGAGTGAAAAAATTTAAATTATTTGGGTATAATGGTCTTATAAATAAAAAGAAAGGTAAAATGCCAATGACCATGCCAAAGAACAATAACCCAAAACAAGATAAAACATTATCTAGAATTAAAGAACTCGAAGAAAGAAATGCCCAGCTTGAAATGGAGGTAGACCTCTTAAAAAAATTGAGAGCCTTGGTTCAACAAAGGACAGAGCAACCAAACAAGAAAAAGCAAAAGTAATATTTGAATCAAGGCATAAATATAAATTAAGATTAATGCTAGACTTTTTCCAATTAGCAAAGTCAACATACTTTTATATTGTTCAAAGTTTTTCAAAAAATGATAAAGATTTTGATTTAAAACAGTTAATAACGAATATTTTTAATGAGAATAAATACCGTTATGGATATCGAAGAATTTGTTTAGAACTAAGAAGTAGAGGTTATATTATTAACCATAAAAGGGTTAAAAGATTGATGAAATTACTTAATTTATTTGGTTTACAGCCAAAATCAAAATATAAATCATATAAAGGTGAAATCGGAAAAATTTGTAATAACTTACTCCTTACAAGGATTGTTGACAAAAAGAATCATAACACTTATTATGTGCGAAATTTCAAAACTACAAAATTGAATCAAACTTGAAGCACTGATGTTTCTGAATTCAAAATAGCAAGTGGAAAACTATATTTATCACCAATTATAGATGTACATAACCGCGAAGTTGTTTCATACACAATTTCAAAAAGTCCTAATTTTGAACAAGTGAATCAAATGCTAAATAAAGCTTTTAAAAAGTATAAAAATCTTAATGGTTTAATTTTACATTCTGACCAGGGATGGCAATATCAAATGAAACAATATCGTGACAAATTAAGTAAAAGAGGTATTAAACAAAGTATGTCGCGAAAGGGAAATTGCTATGATAATTGTGTTATTGAAATATTTTTTGGAACCATGAAAAACGAAATGTTTTATGGTCATGAAAAAGAATTCAAAACTCTAGAAGACTTAGAAAAAGCGATGCGCAAGTATATAAATTATTACAACAAAAAACGAATTATCACAAAATTAAAAGGACTGACACCTTTAGGATATAGGCATCAATCCTTAAATTAATTTTAGTCCAATTTTATGGGTTCACTATAAAGTTATATGAAAGATAAAATCTTCATATAACTTTTTTTATTATCAAATAGTGTTATTTTTAACTTATTGAACTATAATTTAAACATGAAACAAAGGATTGATAAATTTATATCTCATAATACTAATTATTCACGAAATGAAGCAAAAAAATTAATAAATAAAGGTAAAGTTAAAGTAAATAATGTAATTATTAAAGATCCAGGTTTAATAATTACATTACAAGATCAAATTATAGTTAATGATGTAATTATAAAAAATAATCAAGAAATTTATCTGATTTTAAATAAACCTAAAGGTTATATTTGTGCAAATTTTGATAAAATGCATCAAACTGTCTTTGATTTACTGCCTGAACATTTAAAATCACTTAATAATATTCATACAATTGGCCGCCTTGATTTAGATACTACTGGCCTATTAATTATTACTACTGATGGTAATTTAACTCATAAGTTGACAAGCCCTAAAAAAGATTTATTGAAAACGTATTTTGTAACAGTTGATAAACCCTTAGATAAAGAACTGATAAATATTTTCAAAGCAGGGTTTAACCTTGGAGATTTTTATACTTTACCAGCTTACTTAACTCTTTTAGATAAATTTCATGCAAACTTGGAAATATCTGAAGGGAAATTTCACCAAGTAAAACGGATGTTTGCAAAATTTGGATATACTGTAACAGACTTAAAACGAACAAAAATTGGGTTTTTAAGTTTACCTAATGATTTATCTGAAGGAGAATATAAAATCCTAAATAAAGAAGAATTAATTAAATTAATATTTGAAAAATAAAATATGGAAACAATTCCACCTTTTTTTTATTTTTCTTTGTATAATCTATTTAATTATTAATATTTTCTATTAAAATATAACATTATAGAATTTAAAGCAAATTAAAAATATATGAGAGGTATATTATGAATATTAAAGGTATCGGAGCATCAAAAGGTGTAGCAATTTCAAAAATCTTCAAAATCGAAGAATTACCGGTTGAAATTACTCAAAAAACTAATGATGTACAAGGTGAACTTAATTTATATCAAGAAGCAAGAGAAAAAGTTGTAGCAAAAATTGAGCAAACTAAAAAACTGGCACAAGACCCAGAACATGCTGCAATCTTTGAAGCACATATTGGCTTTGTCAATGATCCTTTTGCTATTGAAACAATTGAAAATAATATTAAAAATAATTCTGAAACAGCAGAATATGCTGTTAAAGAATTTTACACGAGTTTTGCAAGTACTTTTGAAATGATGGATGATGAATATATGCGTGAAAGGGCCGCTGATATCAAAGATGTACTTAAAAAACTTTTATACGTTTTAAATGGCTTAGAAGAACCTGATTTAGCTAATATTAACGAGGAAGTCGTTATTGTTGCTCAAGATCTAAGCCCATCACAAACAGTACAATTAAACAAAGAATTTGTTAAAGGATTTGTAACCAATATTGGTGGACCTACATCGCATACAGCTATTATGGCCCGTAGCCTTGGAATTCCATCTGTAGTTGGAGCTGCAGGTGTTATGGAACATGCAGTGCATGGGGATTTAATCGCCTTAGATGGAGCAACTGGAGAAGTTATTTTAAATCCTAATGAAGAGCAAACCCAAAAATTCCAGGTTGCAAAAGAAAAATATTTAAATTATTTGGCAATGCTTACAAAGTTAAAGGGACAAGAATCAAAAACTCTTGATGGTAAACATGTAGAATTAGCCGCTAATATCGGTACACCAAAAGACTTACCTGGTGTTATTGACAATGATGCTGAAGGTATTGGATTATTTAGATCAGAATTTTTATATATGGATAATGCTAATTGACCAACTGAAGAAGAACAATTTAATGCTTATAAAACAGTAGTTGAGGGCATGAAAGGTAAAAGAGTTGTTATTAGAACTTTAGATATTGGTGGCGATAAAACCTTAAAATACTTTAAATTCCCAGAAGAAATGAATCCATTTTTAGGTTACCGTGCAATTAGATTTTGTTTACAAAACTTAGATATTTTCAAAACACAATTACGTGCCTTAATTCGTGCTAGTGAATTTGGAAAAGTTGCAATTATGTTCCCAATGATTACAAATGTAAGTGAATTTTTAGCTGCTAAAAATGTATTTATAAAATGTTACAATGAATTAAAAGATCAATATCCAAACATTAAGCCAATCTATGATATAGAAGTTGGATTAATGATTGAAACTCCTGCAGCAGCTATTTTAGCAGATAAATTTAGTGAACATGCCGACTTTGTTTCAATTGGTACAAATGATTTGATTCAATACTCGATGGCAGCTGATCGTATGAATGAAAATATTTCTTATTTATATCAACCATTAAATCCATCAGTTTTACGTTTAATTAGTCATGTAATTAAAGGTGCTCATAAAAATGGTAAATGAGCAGGTATGTGTGGTGAAATGGCTGGTGATAAACGTGCTATCCCACTTTTAGTAGGTTTAGGCCTTGATGAATTTTCAATGAGTGCAAGCAGCGTTTTAAGTGCTCGTGATTTAATTAATAATTTAAATTATGAACAAATGAAAGATTTAGCAAATCGTGCTTTAGACTTAAGCACACAAGATGAAGTATTAGCATTATTAAATGAAGAATTAGTATAAGAAAAAGTTGGTTATCCTTATAACCAACTTTTTATATTAAAAAAAGTTAAATCCGCTTGGTGTTTGGTTGGTATCTTGTTTTTTCGTATTGTCTCATTTAAAGGTTGTTAATTTATCTTTTACTTCGCCATCGATCGAAAAGGCAGCTTTAAAAAATCCTAAAATTGATGCTAAAGAATTCATTAAAACTGGGATACTGGAAACTATGGCACTAATACTAAAAGCAGCATTAGTTTGCTTAAGTTCTTGTTCATCTAATTTTTCTAAATTACTTAATTTCATGCTTATTTCTCCTTCCGTTTAATTGATAAATTATTTTTATATGCAAAACTAAAAAAGTAAAAAAATAAGACCACAATTAGGTCTTAGTAATTATTGTTCAACATAATCAGTGCTAAACAGCCCTTGGATCTGAGTTACTTTTTCAACTGAGATTCAAATTTTAGGATCAATTTGTTTTAAGTCTGCAATAATATTATTTGCTTCTAAGCTTAAAAGCACTGTGACGATTTTGGTTCCTTCTTGATTTGTATAACCAGAGATATATTTTTCAATGCGATATGAATGTCAAAAATTAATTAATTTAAAATATGCAATGACAATCTCGGGATTTGAACTAATAATAGTTAATGAAACTTTCTTATATTTCGGGTATAGTAAATTTACTACTAAATTTACTACAATAATATATATAAAAGTAGTAATTTCACGCATACCAAAATAAATCTTTGATTCATAATAATTTTTGGTAATGAGTTCATGTTGTTTAGTTACTGCTTCAAGATTTTGGTTAATTCCTTTATAATCATGTAATTGTGCATATTCTTGAGAATTTAAAGCCATAATTTGCTGAATTGTTAAAGGTTCTTCTTTTAAATAATTTGGCTTAATAAATGCAAAAATAATTAAGAAAACTAAGGCACTCGCAAAGCCTAAAGTTGATAATACTTGACCAATACTTTTTTTAGCTTTAGTTGAAAAATAATATCCAATAATATCAGTCCCACCTGTTGATCCACCAGATTTTCAAGCCAATGAAATTCCAAGGCCCACTAATGAAGCTCCGATAATTGCATTAATTAAATTACTTCAATTTGTGTATGGTAAGTATTTTTCAGTTAAGACAATTTTATCTTTAAACCATTCTGAGACTTCTGGAGTAGTAAAGATCAGGTTAGTTAAAATTTGAAATAACATAAAAATAAAAGTAAAGAGGATAAAACTTAGTTTTACTTTTTTAAAAAAGATTAAAAATAGCGGTAAATTACAAGCTAAATAAATTAAAGCAAAATAAGGTTCAGTTGCCGGTACTATATATTGAATTAAAGTGGGGATTCCAGTTACCCCTGAAGGAATTGTTTCAGCAGGTTTTAAGAATACTTGAATTCCACCATTAAATATAAGAGCTGCTCAAAAGAGCATAAAAATTCTAAATCAATATCTTTGGACAATTTCTTTAAAAGATAATTTTCCTTTTTGGCAGTTATGCAAGTATTTCCCCATTTTAAATTTTAATAATTCAGCATTATTAGCACAATTATCAAGTTTTTGCTCTAAATTATTTGCCTGGCTATCTTTATTTAAAAAACTAAATAAGATATTTTTTTGCTTTTCTTGGCTTTGGTCCATATTGGGAATATTTTACTTTATTTTTTAAAAAAATAAAGTATTAAAATATTTAAAAACCTGGACCATCTTTGGTCCAGGAAACTTAGGCAACTAAGTGTTGAATATTAGAATAAGTTTTTTTACGAGAAGTGAAGAAAGTGTAAATTGCAAAACTAATAATGCCCATCATTATCTCAACATCAGCTATGTTAAAAGTTCCTGAATTAGCACTAAAAGTAAAGTAAAAGACATCTTTAACATGTGTTTGAAAAATAAAGCGATCGATCATATTTCCAGCAACTCCAGCTAAAATATTACCTAAAATTATTCCTCCTCCATAGCCTAAATTGCGCCAAATTAAAGGGCTAATTAAGACTACGGTGCAAAAGACAACACTTAATCCTTGAATTAAAAATTGATTTCTTGTCTTAACTAATGTAACTCCTCCATGCCAAATACTTCTGATTCCTAAAAATCCGTACACTGGTCATTGATCAGGGTCATTTGGTCAAATGCTTTCAGCTCATACAAAGCTTCCATCATGTGTTACAACATATAAACGATCATTAATTCAAACTTTATCATCATTTATAACAGAACCATGTTCAAATAATAAAGTTTTAGTCAATTGATCAAACAAAAATAAGATTAAAAACGAAACAAATAAAACTAAATATATACCTAGAATTTTATATTTATTTGCCTTAATATAACTAAGGTTTTTATCTAATCTATGTTTCAAGTGCTTCATTACATTTCTCACATATATCATTTTTAATAGTATTTGGTTCAAAATGATTTCAACATCTTAAACATTTTAAAGATTCAAATTTTTGTACTTTTAACTCTTTGCTGTTAGTTAGTTTACCAACACCAAGTAAAGTTTTAAAATCTAAATCTTGGTAAGCAGTATATTTAGCAAAACCATAACAAAGTTCTAATTCATTAGAACGTTTAACATTGCCCATTTTAATTTCATTTTCAATTAATAAATTTACTTGTGACCTAAATTCAAAGAATCCTTGATATTTTTTTAAAATTTCATAATTAACTGATCCTTGGGATACTGTTTCTAACTTTTCAAGCATTACTGATTCTTCTTTAGTTGCTTTGGGTAAATGACTATAGGCTTCCTCGGCAGTTGTTGGTAAAATTGGTGCTAGTGCGACAATTAAGAATTCAGCAATTTCAAACATATTTGCTAAAATCATTAAACGCTCAGGATCATTAAACTTACGTACATATAAAATATCTTTAGTAACTGATAAATAAAAACTTGATAATTCGACGATATAATTATTAACCAATTTAATTACATTAATAAATTTAAATTGATCATATGCATTTTGTACATTATATTTTAATTCATTAAGTTGTTCTTTAATAAATAAATGTATACCACTTCGTTTAGTATTTGGGTCATATTGGTAATTATGTAAATTGCCAAGTAAAAACCTAATAGTATTACGTATCTTACGGTAAATTTCAGTATTTTGGTCTAAAATGGTGGCTGAAATTGTGACATCATTAGTATATTCACTATTTGCTACTCATAACCTTAAAATATCTGCTCCACGTTTTGAGACCACTTCTAAAGGCGAAATAGTATTTCCTTTTGATTTAGACATTTTTTCACCTTTTTGGTCAAGGGTAAATCCATGTGAGATTAAATTCACATATGGACTAAATCCATTATAAGCTACTGAATTAATTAAAGATGAGTTAAATCACCCACGGTACTGGTCTGACCCTTCTAAGTAGACACTATATGGAGCTTGTGAAAATCCTCCATCAATATCAGTTGCAATTGATGAAACTCCTGAATCAAATCAAACATCCATAATATCCATTTCTTTTTTATAACCTAAATTACGGTATTGCTCAGGCAATAATTCATCAGTGGTTTTTTCTCATCAAACATCAGTACCATATTGACCTACTAAATCAATTACATAATCAAAGATATCTTCTTTAATTACTGGATTATCATTTTGGTCATAAAAGAAAATTAACGGAACGCCTCATGATCTTTGACGCGAAATAGTTCAGTCATTGCGATTTTCAATCATTTTCGCAATTCGCTTTTTAGCCCACGGAGAATGTGTAATTACATTATTTTCAATTTGCTCTAAAATCTTATTCCTAATTTTATCAATTGAGACAAATCATTGCGGAGTTCCACGGAAAATAATTGGTTTGTGGGTTCTTCAATCATGTGGATATGAGTGTTTAAAGCGTTTGAAATTTAATAAAGCGTTACCAAGAAACTTCGAAATTTGTTTATTAGCATCATCGTAAAATAAACCATCAAATTGGGTATTTGTGTTATAAATATAACCTTTATCTGAAATATGCATAATCATATTTAAATTATTTTGCTTTCCAATTAAAAAGTCATCTTCCCCAAATAATGGTGCAATATGAACAAGACCTGAACCACTCTCAGTAGTAACATGGTGCCCAAGCACAACTGGTGCAGCTTGTTTTAAAATTGGAGTTTGATATGAAATATTGCTAATTTCTTTCCCTAAAAACCTTGTAACTACTTCATAAGTTTCTCAGCCAATTGTTCCAGCAACACTACCAACTAATTCACTTGCAATAATATAATATTGATTATTTGCCTTAACTCTTGCATATTCAATATTTTCACCTAATGCAACAGCAGCATTGGCAATTAAAGTTCATGGAGTTGTTGTCCAAATAATTAAATTATCATCAACTAAAATATTTGAAAAATCTGAGCTTTTTACTTTAAAAGCAACAAATATTGAGGGAGATACTACATCATGATATTCAACTTCAGATTCAGCCAATGCACTTTGTGAACTTGGTGATCAATAAACTGGTTTTAATGCTTTGTAAACTAAACCATCTAATGCAAATTTCTTAAGCACTTTTAGTTGAGCGACTTCATATTGTTTATCCATCGTTACATAAATCTTATCCATGTCGGTAAAAATTTGTAATAAACTAAATTGCTCTTTTTGACGAATAATTTGTTCACTTGCATATTGTGCTGCTCGTTTACGCAATGTTAAAACATTCAAATCTTCTTGCTGTAAATTAGCGTCACTTAGCATTTTATGTTCAATAGGTAAACCATGAGTATCTCAACCAAGTACAAAAGGAGAATAAAATCCTTTTAAAGTCTTATAACGCACGATAATATCTTTTAAAATCTTATTGAGTGCATGGCCAATATGAATATCCCCATTTGCATATGGTGGACCATCATGTAAAATAAATTTTTTATTATTTTTATTTTTTAAAATAGCTTTTTGGTAAATTTTTGATTCTAATCAAAAATTTCGGTAACTAGCCTCTTTGTTTGTTAAATTAGCCCTCATTTCAAAATTAGTTTGGGGCATGTTTAAAGTTTTTTTATAATCCATAAATAACTCCTTTAATATCAAAATTTATAATATATAAAATTGTTTATATTATATAAGATAATTGTGTTTATTTTAATATTAATCTAAAAAAGTCTATAAATAGATTTATAACAAAGAATAATTCAAAATTGATACAAAAAAGACCTATTATTTATTTAATAGGTCTTTTAATCTAAATTATTAAGATTCTTTATAAAACTTTTGGTATTCATCTTGATATCATTTTAAAAGGTTATTTTTAAAATTAATTATAGATTGCCTTCTATCTGATAATCTGTCATATGGAAATTGATTAAATTTAACTGTTTTGTCTTTAGGAATCAGGAAAACTCCTCAAGTTCTCCTTGATATTAATCCATGTGGTTGTGTTTGAGGCAAAACAAATGGAATTAAATTAATAATTTGTGAATCTTTGTTTTTAAATGGGATAACAAATTCATGAATATTATTAACAGAAAAACCACTAGAGTCTATTATATAAATATAATTTTGGTCTAAGATCTGATCTATAGGCTGATTGTTTAAATATAATTTTTCAAATGTTTTTTGTATTTCTTCATTAGACGCAACAGTGTTATTAAAATTATTTAAGTCTTTATATCTTTTTATAATAAGATCATCAAAATCTTCTTTATTAGAGATTTGGACATATTTACGATATAAAACTCTTTGATCATTAAGGTCAAAAAAATCAAAATTAAAAACACTATAAGGCTAAACTGGGAAATTTTTTTCGGACGGTTTTACCTTCCCCAACCATACCATTTGGCTAAGCCAAACGGAATGCTTTGGGAAGGTTTTTTTATCTTATTCTTTTATAATTATATCAGTTTATAAATTCTTTGATTTTTTGTGATAATTCAATAAAAGTAAGCTTTTTACAGGTTTGATCAAAATTTGGAAAAATCTCGCTTTTAAGAATTGAAAAGAAATATTCAATTTCACGGTTGTCTAGACTATTGCCAATTCTTGACATTGATATTTTACCTTTTAGCAATTCTATTTTTTTAGTATATTCAACCGACGAATAAGCAGATCCGTGGTCAGAATGTAAAATAAAATTTTTTTGAATTTTGTATTACTGATATTATTCAAAATTAGTTCGGTATCATTTCTAAGTGATAATTCATAGGTCACAAACTTAGTTTTATGGTCGATAATTGCGGATAAATAAATATGATTTTGCTCAATGTCTTTTGGTGCTGGTATGTAGGTCACGTCTGTTGCATATATATTATTGTTGATTGAATTATAATCTCGTTTTACTAAATCAGGCACTTTAACACAAGTATTTTTAGATTCTTTGTTTTTACGTTTTTGTCTAACAAATGTTTTTAAATTAAGTTTTTTCATATAATTCCCAAGGGTTCTAGGATTTATTTGAATATTATATTCTTGGAAAATATATTTAGCAAGCCTCCTTCGTCCATACCTTTCTTTATTTTCGACAAAACTTTTAAAAATTATTTCTTTGTGTTTGACATTTATCTCTTTAGCTTTGTTGTTATCTTTCAATTTCTCATAATATGTGGATCTTGCTATTAAAAAAATTTTTGCCTTGTATTTTGATGAAAGATTTTCAATTTCTTTAATATTTTTAATATCTGCATCAATATTATTTTCATTAAAAATTCGATAGTAGTATTTTATAACTGCATCTTTTTCATCATCTTTAAGAGTATTAATTCATGTATAATCGAGAACTTTCTTTTTCTTTCTCCCAACACCTTTATCTTTCTTGGGTGATTTACCGCTTTGTGATTCTATGTTCATATTTAAATTATACAGTTTTCTTTTCTTTAACATATTTTTCATTGATTCTTTGTTTCAGTATGCTTTTCTGATGTCAAAACAGAAATTTTCAAATTCTGCTTTGGTTATTCCCAGGTTCAAGTATTTATCGTATAAGTCAAAAATTTTAATTCATTCTTTAGTCTTTAAATGTCTCATAACTACCTCTTTTTCTTTATATTAAAAATATTCGGATTTTGTCCGAATATTTCTTCCCTGTCTATCTTTGGTTTTTAAATCATTTTTTACAAACTTTGTAGCAAGTTTTAACTTTGTAAAAGTACTAGGTTTTAATAATTTGTTTTGAATACTATGTTCGATTAAACTAGAATTTGATTCAGTTGCTTCTTTTTCTACTATTAATTTAGCATCTTGAATACGGACAATTTTATCTGCATACTTTGCAACTAATTCATAATTATGACTTACAATTACAATTGTTTTAGAATGCGATAATTGTTTTATGGTATCAAAGATTAATTCTGAAGTTTCAAAATCTAAGTTACCTGTAGGCTCATCAAGTAAGATAAAATCTGCTTGCCTTGATAAAGCCCTTAAGATAGCAACTCTTTGTTTTTCACCTCCTGAAATAGTTTTAACATCACTGTTAATGATGTTATTTTTAATATTTAATTGTTCAACTTGTTTTTCAAAAAGATCTTTATCAACACCAAGGCCCATTAATCCATTGCCAACTTCAATATTTTCCATAACATTAAGGTTATCAAATAAGTTAAAATCTTGAAACACTAAGTCAACATGAGGGCTATTTATTTCTTGCTGATTTTTATCATAGTATTTGATGCTAGAGCTAGTTGGTTTTATAATATTTGCAATTTGGTGCAAAAGAGTTGTTTTACCTACACCTGAAGGACCAACAATTGCAGTTATTTGATTACTAGGTATAGTTAAGTTTACATCTTCTAGCAGCACCTGCTTATTTTCTTTTCCTACAATTAATGTTAAATTATTTATTTTTATCATATTTCTCCAATAACATTAAGATTTGCTTTGCGTAAAAATAACCGAGTATGTTAATATGTTTATAGTTATTTAAATATGAATATAATCAATTTTTTACTTTAGTTTGATCTACTTTTATCTCTGTATTATATGTATTAAAATCCTCGACAAAATATAGATAAATAGCATATATTTCTCCAGAATTTAATCATATTTTGGGATCATTACTAATTAAATCATTGATCTTTTTATTTAATGAATTAATAGTCATTATATCAATATCATTAAAAATTTTATTGAAAAACAATATTTCCATAGATGCTTCAATACTTGTTATTTTTTTGTCTATTAATTGTTTTTTGTCACTATATTCATAAAGCATTAAATACGGTACGCTTATTTTTGTATTTTCTTTTTCATATAAATAACCTTGAACTTTGATAAGATGAATTCATTCAATACCATTAATACCTCTTCGAGAAAGCTTTGCAAATAAATTTTGTAATTCAGATTTTTTATGTTCAATTACTTGAGGATCATACCCTTTGTAAAAAATAATATATCAATACAATTCTATTGCATAAATATCAAGGAAATTGTCATTTGTCCGATAGCTAACATAAATTTCATCATATGTATGATCAATTGCTTTTTTAAATTCGCTTCAATCTCTTTTTACATCTTGATTATCTTTAAACATTAAATAAAACTGTGTTAGATATTGAATACTATTTTCAACTTCACGCGAAGTTATAAAATTATTTTCCCGATCTTTGTTATAGTCATTTTTCATTATGTTTTTAAACTGTTGATCTTTAATTACAAAGTCTTTGCCAAAGATTTCTATCAAAAGATTAAGATAATAAAATCATGTTGGTGGGCTTGTAGATAATTGATATCTTCAATTAGTTTTTATATATTCATAATATTCCATATCATGAATATTAAAGAATTTTTTCATAATATAGTAAAGCAAAATTTTATCGGCAGTTACTACACCAGTTTGCACATCATCAAAGGGAAAATAATGCATTTTTAAATCGTTATGTCATTTTATTAGTTCATCTTTTCGAGACATAAGGATTTCTTTTGCCTCATTTTCAGGGAGCATATTGGTATACATTAAATAATAAAACCCATCAACGACGTGCGACCTTACCTTACTACTATTGGCAGCAGAATTAATTGGATATTTAAAATTAAAATTATTAACTACATTCTTAACAAGAGGTTTTAAATCAAAAAAATCACTAAGATTATATCCTTTAAGTCTATATGCACTATTAATATGTAATAATGTGTGGACATTTGATGAGTATAATGATTTTTCGCTATGCATATTTAAATACTGATATGGAACCATGTTTATAATTTTGCGATTGGGGTCCCAATAACTTTGTAAATATTGATTTATTATATTTATATCAACATCATTTTTATATAAAAATTGCAAAATCAACCAATCACCTAATTTATTATGGCTAACACTTGATAATTCTGGCAGTGATTTAATTTGACTGTGTATATCAGCAATTGACTCTTGATCTTGTATCAATGAAAAATATTGTAAATAGTCAGTATATACGCCATAATGTACAAAACTAGTGCTATTATACGTATACAACATTTCATTATTTTTTGTTTTATAAATTTTATTGTCTAATTCTTTGTGGATCTTAGTTTCTAATTCATCATTGTTTATATTATAATTTTTGAATTCATTATCGTTATTAAGATATTTGATATATTTATTTCTTATAATATGCTTATTTATATAAGGCAGGTAAATAATAGTTATTGTTAATCCCGCACTAAAAATTGTCCCAAGTAAAAATAAAGCCGCCCAAAGCTTTCACTTTTTTCTTTTCTCCATACCTAGTTATTTTTAGTTATGAATGTATAAAGCGTATTCTTTATTTTAAAAGATGATCTTAAATTTTGATAAAAACTTCAATATGATCATATTCATGCTTTATTTTCTGAAAATGATGTTAATTTTTGGGCATTTTGTAATGATAAACCTTCATTAATTGTATGTCCGTTTATACCAAATGAAAGTCCAAAATTTACACCACTTTTTGGAGATATAACTACATCTATACTTGGAGAACCTATACCACCAATTCAAGTAGATAAATTTTGATCTATCTCATTTATTTCAGCATACACTTTCCCTGGTAATTCGATATAGGACTCAGCTTTAGCACTTCAATCCACATAATCTTGCCAAAATAAGCCTCTTTTAGTCGGTGTATATTTATAATCTAGCTTTAAATGTGCTGTTGCTTTCACAGTTTCAAAATCTGATTTATAGTTTTTTAGGTCTGCAGTATTTATATCAATTTCCTTTTGAACATGTTTATGTCCTTCTCTTTCGAATAATTTATAACCATTATTAAACATTCACCCAATACCAAGGGTAATACCTAACGCACCTACTAAAGGAAGCAAGGCCTTTGGTTTTTGCATGTTAGAGTAAACAATTGCACTAGTTGCACCTGCTACTGTTATTAAACTACCGCTAAAAAACAATAATTTCTTTGTATTTATTCTCTTCATAATCTTTTTTCAAAAATCCTTTCAATTTAATTGCTATTAAGTTGATAATCGTTATTTATGTTTTAAAAAATAACTATAATTTTCTACCTACTAAAATTATACTTTCTTTTTTTTTTTTTTTTTTTGTAACTTTTTTTGAAAAAATTTTCTTATTTTAAAATTCACAAAAATGAATGTTCCAATGCACTACACAAATATAAATTATAAAATAACCAGCAAATGTTAATTTGCTGGTTTATTAATTATACTAAACCTTTGGTTTTTAAGGTTTTAAGGGTTTTTGCACTAACACGTAAAGTCATTCTTCTACCATCAATTGTTACTCTTACTCTTTGTAAGTTAACATTGAATTTTCTTTTTGAAGCATTCATAGCATGTGAACGAGTATTTCCTGATAAAGGTCCAACACCTGATAATTGACATCTTCTTGCCATATTGTAATTCTCCTAACTAATAAATTATTTACGGATATTTAATGCGTCGGTAATTTTGTTGTATTCTTCTAAGTTTGCTTCTTTAAGGTGTTTTAATAATACTTTACGTTGTGCAATTTTAGCTAAGAACCCTCGACGAGAGTGATTGTCCTTAGGATTTTTTGAAAAGTGTGGTTTTAGTAATTCAATATCTTCTGTAAGGATTGCAATTTGTACTAAAACATTACCTGTATCCTTATTATTTTTACCGAATTTTTTAACTAATTCAGCTTTTTTATCTTTTGAAACCATAATATCTCCTTATATATTAAATAAATCTATTATGTTTTAAACCTAGTTATAACTCTATTTTGCTGTTATAGCCAAGAATAAAATTATTGTTTTGCTTATACTAAGCTTGCTTATTATATCATAACTTAAGCATTTTTCAAATTGACTAAATAATTTTTTGCAACTTGGTAGTCTTCTTCGGTAAGTTGATCTTGTGAACTAGAAATAATTAATCTTTGCTTAGATAAAAATTCCACATAGCATTTTTTCTCTTTTAAATCTTTGAGTAAATTAAGTTCAGATGATAATAAATAACAAAATAATTCTTTTTGCAATGACACATGTGTTAAAGATAAATAGGCTAAATCATCTAAATATAAAATCGTTAAATAAATACCTGGATGCATTAAAAGTTGTTTTTGATTAACTAATAACTTAGTTTCATGATAAATTGTATCAATGGTAAAGTTATAAACTAATAAATCATTAATTAAATCTAAATCACCAAATTCTAAAGATTCTTTTAATAAACTTGTTGAAATTTTTTGATTTTTAAATTTAAAAATTTCAACAATCTGCAAATCAATTAATGAATTATTGCTTAAATCTAATTCAGCTGCGCGAAGTCGGTCACTACCAAAAACAAAATCTTGCCCAACAAATACTTTGATTGACTTTTTATTACTTAATTTATTTAAAAATTCTAAAGCTGCATAACTTCTAACTTTTGCAAAATCTAGTTCAATTACACAATCTATGTTTAATTGTGCCAAATTAAAATAGTTAGCATGATTACTTTGAAAATATTTCCCTTTATTTTTAAAGTCAAAATTATCTTGCTGAAAAGTAACTAAAATGATCCGGCCAGGATGTTTTAAAGCTTCTTGATAAAGTTGATAATGGCCTAAGTGAAAAGATTCAAAACTTCCAAGCAAAAAATTATCTGATTCTTTTGTTTCAAAATTATCTAAAGTATAAATTTCTAAATCATTCATTTATATAATTTTTAATTCTTTTAATTTTAAATATGCCCCATCATATTCGCAATCTAAAGCTATATCATTTGCGACACTTTTAAGTCTCTCATTAGCTCGTTGCATCGCAACACCATAAAAAGCATCGCGGAGCATTTCATAGTCATTTGAACTATCACCAAAGGCAATTAAATTATCCATGCTAAAACCTAAATGCTCACATAAAATTCTTAATGCATTACTTTTAGTTACATTTTTCGGGCTTACCCAAAAGCCTCTTGATCATCTTGATTCAATTTCAACATCTAAATTATTTTGGTCAATATATTCTTGAACTTGCTTTGAAACTTTAGCTGGTTCATTAGTTCCAAAAGTAATTACATATAAATCAGTATTTTGCAACATTCAATCTTGATAATCTAAATAATTATCTTTAAATGGCTTAATAAACCATGTATCTAAATTCATATTTGGACTTTTGTAAACTTTATCAAAATCAGTAACCGAAATTTGCACATCTTGATCTTGGAATTTGTCATAAATATCTAGCACAACTTTTTTATCAATAGTTGATTTATAAATAAATTTTTGGGCTTTAACATCTCAAATAAATGAGCCATTAGCACCAATAAAATAATCAACTGGTGCTAATTGTTCTAAAAAATCACCAATTGTTGCAAATTCTCGTGCCGTAGCAACAACACTGACTACATTATTATCATTAAGTTCTTGAAACATTTTTTTAATTTTGTCAGGAAACACAATATCACCATTAGGCAATAATGTTCCATCAATGTCAAAAGCCGCAACTTTAATAATTTCTTTTAAATTTTTCATATACACCTCTTTAAAAATACTTTTTTAGGATAAAACACTTGTTCTTTAACTAAGCCTACAGCACAAATCTCGTTTGTTGTAGGATTTACAATAAAAATTTCACTCTTATTTTCTAAATTTACTTTAAAACAAGCTCCATTTAATAAAAGTTTTAATTCTGGTTCGTTTGCTTCATAAATCGGTAAATTAAATAATACATCATTTTTCACTTGCTCATATTTATTTGGAAGCAAATTATTTAGTTGAATTTTACCAATGCTAAGTCGTTTTAATTCACTCATAACACATGTTGTATTTAATAAACTTGCAATATCACAAAGTAAAGTACGGATATATGTGCCATGTGAAACATCAGCAAGTATTTCAAATTCACAGTTCTCTTTTGAATATCAAATCAATTTAAGCTCATTAATATTAATTTGTTGGGGTTTCAATGTTATTTCTTTATTTTCCCTTGCATATTCATAAGCTTTTTTGCCATTTATTTTTTTAGCACTATAAACAGGCGGAATTTGGCTTGTAAATTTACTTACTTTGTTTATTGCTTTAATTAAATCTTCTTCGCTAATATTTTTACTTGGCTTTCGAACTAAATTGCCGGTTATATCTAAAGTATCACTTTCTCAAAATAATTTTGCTCTTGCAATATATACCTTATCTTTATTTTGAATATATTCTAATAACCGTGTATCTTCATTAGTAGCCACAATCATTAAGCCTTGGGCTAATGGATCCAAAATACCTAAATGTCCAATTTTTTTGACATTTAATTCCTTTGCTAATTGTCTAATTCGTTTATTCGAATAATCACCTTTTGGTTTGTAAAATTTAAAAAACATATTTATCTATCTTTCTTGTTTTTATATTTTAACACATATTATTTTTTAAGTATGACACAAATATTTGGCAAAATTTCATTCTTGTGTTAAAATTTCTATATGATGGTAAAAAAGAATTCAAGGAAAAAACCAATAATTATTCTATCAGGGCCTAGTGGGGTAGGCAAGGGTACAATCGAGAGATTGTTATTTGAATTTGAAGAATTAAACCTTTCACTTTCTTGTTCGGCAACAACAAGAAAGCGCCGCCCAGGTGAACTTGATGGAATTCATTACCATTTTATTGATGTTGATCGATTTCGTGATTTATTAAAAAGACGCAAATTTGTCGAATTTTCATACCACTTAAATAACTACTACGGAACTTTAAATTCTGAATTAACAAAAATTCACGATAAAAACATGGTTCCCTTGTTAGAAATTGAAACTAATGGAGTAAAAAAAATTATTAATAAATTTGAAAAAGAGGAATGAAATTCAAAGTATAACTTAATAACTATTTTTATTTTACCTCCTTCAGTAGATGATTTAAAAAAACGTATTGTTAAACGTGGTTCAGAAAATAAAGATACTTTAAAATATCGTTTGAAAAAAGCTGAAATCGAACTTGCAGAAGCTAATATTTTTAAATATAAAGTAATTAATGATACACCAGAACGTGCCGCTAATGAAATTAAACAAATCTTATATTTAGAATTAGGTATTAAATAAAAACAAAATTATGAAATTTATATTTGGTTTTAAACCAAGTATAAATTTCTTTTGCAATTTATGATTCCTAAATTAAAAATCTTTTCCTTAGTAGCTGGAGTTTACAAAGTTGTAAACTTAGACACAATGCACAGTCAAAACATCAAGGCAGCTGGTAAATTAAGGTATTTAAATTTGTCGCCATTAGTTGGTGATTATATCGAAATTTCAGGCGGTTTAATCACCGAAATTTTACCGCGTAAAAATTATTTGATTCGCCCGAATATTGCTAATATTGACCAAATGATTATTTGTATGTCAGTATACGAGCCAGAATTTAGTTCTTTTTTGCTTGATAAATATTTAAGTATTTTAGAATTTAAAAATATTAAGCCAGTTATTTTTATTACTAAAGCGGATCTTGATATTCACAAAGCAAAAGAATGACAAATGCAATATCAACAAATGGGCTATGAAGTATATTTAATTGACAATACGCAAGAGATAGATAATTCTTATAAATTTATTTTTAAAGATAAATTTAGTGCTTTCATGGGCCAAAGTGGGGTTGGTAAAACCACAACTTTAAACAAGTTAACTAACCTTAATTTTGAAACCCAAAGTATTTCCAAGGCTTTAGGCAGAGGTAAGCATACCACAAGACAAATTCAAATCATTAATTTTCAAGATGGCTTTTTAATTGATACTCCTGGTTTTTCTGCTTTAAAACTAGATTTAGATAAATATCAATTAGCAAAAAGCTTTGAATTATTTCAGTCTTTAGCTAAAACTTGTAAATATCGCTCATGCTTGCACGTTAATGAACCAGAAGATAGCTGTGCAATTAAACTAGCTGCTTTGCAGAAAATAATTCCTTTCTTTCGTTACCAAAATTATCTTAAATTACAAGATGAATTAACAAATCAAAAATAGGAGCTAAAATGAAAAAATATGTTACCCCAAGTTTATTAAATGTAGAAATTGACCAAAGATTAAATATGGCTAATACTTTAATTAATAATGGTATTAAATGAATCCATTATGACATAATGGATGGAAAATTTGTACCAAATACTGCTATTTCAGTAGATGAAATTAAACAAATTAACCAGCAAGGTTTAAAACATTTTAAGGATGCTCATTTAATGGTTTTAAATCCTTATGATTATTTAGAATACCTCAAAGACCAAGTTGATATCTTCACCTTTCATTTTGAAGCAATTCAAAATGATCTAGATAAATTTCAAGCATTTTTAAATAAAAACAACCAAGAATTAAAAATTGGTTTAGCAATTAAACCAAATACTACTGTTGAGCAAATTAAACCATTTTTAAAAAAATTATCATTAGTTTTAGTTATGTCAGTAGAACCAGGTAAAGGTGGTCAGAAATTTATCGAAAGTTCTGTAGATAAAATTAAAGAATTACGTTTATTAAGAATTCAACATTCTTATGATTATTTAATTCAAGTGGATGGGGGAATTAACTCAGAAACTGGTCCATTATGTTTAAAAGCAGGAGCTGATGCTATTGTAGCTGGAACTTATTTAGTAGCTATGCCAACTAGTGAACGTATTAACAGTATCTTAGGTAAATTTGCTAACAAAGAATAATGTTATTAATTGGAAATGTCACATGCAAGTTTTTTTGCATGTGACATTGTTTTTGTCTGCCTTGTAATAAAATAGTTGTATTAATAATTTTTAAAAAATGAAAGGAGACTTTAAAATTATATGAAAAATTTAGAAAAATATATTTGTGTTTTTGACAAATATCGAAAAGAAAATAAATATCAACATTTTAAAATTGAAGAGAATTACAACACTATCTTGAAAATGCAAGGAGCACTTGAGTCGCAACGAAAATTACGATCAGATCAAATCGATCTAGAACAACTTTATAATATTTTACAAGAACTTTCTGAAGGCTTCTCAATCCAAGAAGTAGCTAAGATTTTTAACAGAGACATTCGAAGTATAAAAAGCAAAATTAAAATTATTACAAATCGCAGACCACTTAGTTTAGATAAACAAAATCGCTATGTTTGTCCTAAGTGTTCAAAAAGAGTAATGCGTGTTAAAACTCTTAATTTTACTAAACTATACGAACATTTATTAGGCTATTCATTTGCGAGGCTCTTTTTTGTAAGTGATACAATTAAAGATAAATGAAAGGCCTACAGAAAATATTGGTATAGTGAGCTTAATACATATACTAAAAATAGAAATAAAAAGAATTTGCAGCAAAAAGAAGTTAAGAAATCAGTTACCTATCTTGTAAATTCTTTTAAAAAATTATCCCCTGATGAATTTGCTCCCTCACCTAGTACAATTTATAAAATAATTAAAAAATACCCTTATTTTCTTGATTTTGACCACATTGTTAAAAAATCTGAAGGCAAATATGGCATAAGGAAGAAAAAACAAACCAAACCTAAAACATTAAAATATGCTACGGAAATTTCGAAACGTCCAGCTTATATTAATGATCGCTCTGAACACGGCCATTTTGAATTAGACACCGTTATTGGTAAAATCAATGATACATATTGTATTGTGACGATAATTGAACGGCAAACCAGAATGTCTTATGCTATGCTCTCAAAACGCAACTCCAAAGCTATAAAACAGACTCTTCTAAAACTAATCAAGAAACATAACTTAGACATTAAAACTTTAACAGTTGATAATGGTAGTGAAAATGTCTTATTGCACCAGGTAATTCCAACTGAAAGATTATTTAAATGCCAACCATATAGTTCATGACAAAAAGGTTCAATAGAAAATATGCACCGCTTAATTAGGTATTACATTCCCAAAGGAAAAAGCTTAGATAAATACTCTCAGCAAGAAATTGATTATATGATGAAAAAAATAAATAACTATCGGCAAGTTGTCCGGAAATATAAGATAACTTAAAATTTTTTTAATCCCCCGCCTTTGATTGCAATCAAAGGGGCCTTACTTTTGGCAAAAGTAAGCAAAACCGACGAGAAAACACTGCCGTGTTTTCTGTTTTCTCATACATTTTTTTATCTAAAAATTATGTTAAAATTAAAAGACAATTATTTTGTTAATATCTCGCAAGTGACTTTTCCAAAAAACACAAAGAATAATGTAAATTTAATTTAAATTTCATTTCGAAATGTTATAATATAAGTAACTAAATCAAGATATATTTTTGAAAGAGTTGCGCTAGCAACTCTTTCTATTAAAAGGAGGTAACATGGATTATAAAAAAATCTTAACAGAGCAATTTGGAGAAGTTATTTTAGGTGCTAAAATCACAAATACATTTGGCCAAACATTAGAAGTAACCGTTGATTATAATGATTTAGATAAAGTTCAAGAAATATCCAAAGCAATCAGTGAATATTTAGATACACAAAACTGATTCAGTGATAATTATTATCTTGAAGTTTTATCTAAAGGTGAAGCAATTGAGCTTGATTTTGCAAAATTGCCTAATTATATAAATCAAGATCTTAAAATCTTCTTAAAAAAACCTTTTGCTGATCATGATATTTTAATTGTAAAATTATTAGAAATTAATCAAGATATTCTGAAATTGCAATGAAACCAAAAAGGTAATATTCGTAAAATCCAAATTAACGTAAATCAAATTAGTAAAATTGAAAAATATATAAAATTTTAAAGGAGATATTATGCCTAGAATTAAAAAAGATACTAAAGGAGCCCCAGTAAATAAAAGCCATCAAGGAGTTTTTTATGAACTTTTAAAAGTGAGTTCAGCACATAAAAAACTGCCATTTGAAGATATTGTGCAAATCTTCCAAACTGAAATTCAACGTGCCATTAATAAATCATATGATCCTGATGCACAAATTGAGATCAGAGTAGATCATGAGAATTCAATTGCCAGAATTATTAATTTAAAAGGTAAAGTTATTGATGATCTTACTAATCCAAATTTTGAACAAGATGAAGATAAAAATATTTACTTTATTGATTTTTTGCTTTCGCTAGTTCCTGAAGACAAACGTGCTAATTATCAACCAGGTAGTGAAATAGAAATTGAATTTAAGTTTGATGATCTTGGAGAAAGATCACGTAAAGCTATTTTAAGTGGTTTTAAACAAGAATCTCGTTTATTAGAAAGATCACGCGTAAAAGAATTATTTGGCAATAAAATTGGTGAAAAATTCTTTGCTAAAGTTAATACCACTTTAAAACATGAATACGATATTGATATCTTCTACAATAATGAAGCATTTCGAGCTTTATTACCAAAGAAAAAAACACCACCACGTAAAACTTTAAACCCTGGAGCTGATATCAGAGTTATCTTAGAAAAAGTTAACTTAGAAAAAACTGCTACTCCGCTTGAAGTAACTATGCTTGATAAAAATGAAATTAAAGACACTTTAACTAAAGCAATTGTTGAAATACAACGTGGTGATCTAGAAATTGTTAGAATCAGACGAAAATACGGAATTAGATCAAAAGTAGCCGTGCGTGTAAATCCAGAACGTAAGTTTGATTTTGATATTATTGGTTCAATCTTTGGGCAAAATGCCCAAAGAATCAATGATGCTTCAAAGGCAATTGGTGAATCAATTGACATTATTCGTTATTCAAATAATAAAAAAGAATTTATTTCTAATTCGCTTTCGCCTGTTGTCCCAGTTGATATTTTAGTAACCAAGGATCATAGGGCAGCATTTGCAATTGTTAAAGATGAAGATATAACTAGAGCAATTGGTAAAGATGGAATTAATATTGAATTAGCCTCAAAATTAACCGGTATTAAAATTAAAGTAAAAAGTATTCAACAAGCCAACGAACTTAATTTACCATATAATAAAGAAAAACTTAAAGAAACACAATCAAATAAATTATTAGATAAACAATTATTTAAAGCAACAAAGCCAAAACTTGGCAAACGTTCACAAGCTCAAGAATTATTGGATGTTAAAGAAATGAAACTTGCCTTGAGTAATTTTAGTGATGATTTACAATCATTTATTGATAATACTCTAAACACCCCTGAACAAGATAAACCTACCAGAAAAACAAAAACTCAAAGCCCTAAAAACGATGATATAAACAATCTGTTTTATAATCTAACTAATGAAATGAAAGATTCAGACCAAAGTATTGAGTCATATGAAGATTTAATGTCTTCAAGCGATGAAGAGCAATGAGGTTACATTTTCAACCCTTCATTTGCAGATGAAAATGAAGTTTTTGATGATGAAAACTTTGAAAATAATGAATCAAAAACAACTTCAGAAACTGTTAATGAAAATCATAAAAAATCAAAAAACCTTGTGCAAGTTTATAAAGGAATTAAAGATTTCAAAGTTGATAGTGATTTAGCTAGTTATGGATTATCTGAAAATCTTGACTTTGGTGATTTAGAAGATGAAAATTGATAAAATATTAACGAGAAAATGTATTGCAACAAATCAAATTCTTCCAGTACAAGATCTTGTAAGATTTGATTATCAAAAAACCACTAATACACTTGTAATTGATTGAAATAAAAATCTTAAGGGACGAGGCTGCTATTTTCTTCCAACGCAAGAAAATTGGAAATTAATTATCAAAAAAAGAGCCTTTAATCGCTCTTTAAGGTCTAACATATCAATAGATCAATATCAAGTTTTAGAAACCCAGTTAAAGGAGTTAATATGAGCAAAAAACAAACCAGAATAAGTAATGTCAGTGACATTAAAGAACAATTACAAAATACAAAAACTGAGCTTAAAGATGGTGTTTTTGTATTTACCGGAAAAATGTCAATTATAGACTTTGCCCAAAGTACCAAACTTAATGCTAATGATATTATTAAAAAATTCTTCCTAAAAGGTAAAATGTATAATTTAAACCAAATCCTTGATGAAGATGAAATTGCTGAATTGTGTATTGACAATGGCTTTGACTTCCAAAAAGCAACTAATATCGATGGAACTAATTTCCTTGATGAAGTATTATTTCAAGATCACCAAGATGATCTTGAAAAAAGATACCCAATTATTACCATCATGGGGCATGTTGACCATGGTAAAACAACATTAATTGATAAAATTAGAAATTCAAATATTGTTTCTACTGAATCTAGTGGTATTACCCAACATACTGGTGCTTACCAAATTTCACATAAAAATAGCAAAATAACCTTTTTAGATACTCCTGGTCATGAAGCTTTTACCAAGATGAGAGCAAGAGGTGCCAAAGTAACTGATATTATTATTTTAGTTGTAGCAGCTGATGATGGAGTAATGCACCAAACCAAAGAAGCTATTATCCATGCAAAAGCCGCAAATGTTCCAATCATTGTCTTTGTTAACAAAATGGATAAACCTAATAAAGATTTAGATCGTTTAAAAGGTGAGTTAGCTGAAAATGATGTAGTAATTGAAGAATATGGTGGGGATACCCAAATTGTCTATGGATCGGCTTTAAATGGAGATGGAATCACTGATTTATTTGATGCAATTATGCTCTTAGCTGATATTATGGATTTAAAAGCTAATCCAAATCGTTATCCAATTGGAACTATTATTGAATCAAGAATTGATAAAGGTTCTGGTGTTGTTTCAACTATTATTGTCGAAAATGGAACCTTAATCAAAGGAGACTTCATCGTTGCTGGTTCAAAATACGGAAGAATTCGAACTTTAGCAGACGCTCAGGGCGAACCACTTGACAAAGTAGTTCCTGGTTCTCCAGCTATTATTACAGGTCTAAATTATGCTCCTGATGCTGGTGATAAATTTGTCGGTTTTAACGATGAAAAATTTGCCAAGAAACTAGCCAACGAAAAGGCCTTCGCTGATAAAATGAACTTTTTACATGATAAAAGCATAGCAGCAACCAATGCCGAAGGTAAAAAAGTTATTAATATTTTAATTAAAAGTGATGTGCACGGAACTGCCGAAGCTTTAAAAGGACAAGTTAACTCACTTGAAAATGATGATGCCATTATTAAAGTTATTTCAGCTAGTGCTGGGCACGTTAATGGAAATGATCTTCTACTTGCCCAAGCCTCAAATGCAATTATTTTTGTCTTTAACTTAAAAACCCCAACCACAGTTAAGCAAAATGCTGCTTCGCAAGGGATTAGTTTAATTGAACATAATGTTATTTACAAAATTATTGAAGATTGCCAAAGTTTATTAGAAGGACAAAGAGCTCCAATTTATGAAGAACGTAAAATTGCTAGTGCTCACATTATTAAAGTCTTTTACTATTCAAAAGTGGGACATATTGCTGGTTGTTTAGTAGACTCAGGTACAGTAAAAATGAATGCAAAAGTTAAAGTATACCGCAAAGGTAATTTAATTCACGAAGGGGTAATTGAGAGTTTACGCCGTGAATTAAATGATGTTAAAGAAGTAATTAAAGGAAAAGATTTTGGTACTCATATTAAAAATTTCAATGACATTGCGGAAGATGATGTGCTTGAATTTTTTGAAGACGTACGTATTAATTAAGACATAAAATGAATTTAGAAAAATATATTAAAGATGTTCCAAATTTCCCAAAACCTGGCATTATTTTTAAAGATGTAGCCCCATTATTAGCAAATGCTAAGGCTTTTAAAGCAAGCATTGATTTAATGGCTAGTTATCTTGATGATGTTGATGTAATTATCTCGCCTGATGCTCGTGGTTTTTTATTTGGAACCCCCGCTGCATATGCTGCAAATAAACCATTTTTAATGGTCCGTAAACCAAATAAATTACCTGGAGAAGTGATTTCCCAAAAGTATGATTTAGAATATGGACAAAATACATTACAAATCCAAGCCAACCTCCTAAAACCAGGCCAAAAAATCGCGATTATCGACGATGTGTTAGCAACTGGTGGAACCATTGATGCAATGATTAAATTAGTTGAATCACAAGGTGCAAGCGTTACTAAAATTGTTGTTTTAATTGAATTAACAAATCTTAAAGCATCTCAAAATTTTGATTCAAGTATTAAACTTTATTCGTTAATTAAAGCTTAGCAAAAACCTGCCTTTAAGGCAGGTTTTATCTTATTCTTGAGCTTTAGTTGGATATTTTAAAGTATATGAAGCACTAATATTGGTATCTTTGGTATTTAAATAACTTAAGTCATCTTCTTTAGCTTCATTAATAATGGCTCTAAGTTTTGAAGTAAATAAGATAGTATTTTTTTCATGATCAAAACTAAGTTCAATTGAACTAGGAATAACCATAGATGAACTTGATGAACCATAGTAACTAAATACTTTAGTATAAAAACTTATTTTTTCAGCGGCATTTGCTTTAACATTATTATAAGCTGCTTCAAAATCAGCTAAAGTAGGATATTCACTTTGCAACACATCTTCTTTTAGTAACACTTCTTTAATAAACATACCTTGGCTATATGAAACTTCATCATAAGGTTTAAAACCATCCAATTTATAAATATATTCAACTTGGGTATTTAATGTTTTACTATCTTTTGGATTTAAAATGAGTTTTAAATATAAAGTACCAGTTAAATCATTAGCATATGAATAAAATGATAAATTATATTTATCTTGATAGAAATTAAGTAAGCGACCTTTAGCATGATTTAAACCAAATAATTTCTCTTGGTTTAAATCAGTAGTAATTAATTGTTTTTTTAGAACCAATTGATTGGCTCAAAAGTTTGTATCTCCTCGTGGGGTATTAACAGAAGATTGTAAATACATTGGGCTACTTGCATACTTACTAGCATAAACAATTGTTTTATCAAAGTTACCAACCTCTAATTTAAATTGCCCTAATTCTTCTTTTAATAAAGTAACTTGATCATCATATGTTACTTGTTTAAAAACTTTCGTATCTTTTAGTTTGGTGGCTAAGACTGGGATTGAACTAAAAAGCACAAATAGTCCTGATCCAAATAATATTACTTTACGATAATTTAATTTTGCCATCTTATACTCCTAATAATGTTTGATTAATATTTTCAATTAATTCATTAATTCCTTTGTGTTTTTCAGCTGAGACAATGAAATAAGTAAAATTACCATATTCTAAGTTAACTTGCTTAATTGATTTAAGTAAGTTTTGATAATCCTTTTGTCTTAATTTATCGCTTTTAGTATAAACAAGCACAAAAGGCATATTAATATTTAATAAATATTTAATTACTTGTGCATCATTTTTTAAAATTCCATGGCGCGAATCAATTAATAAATAAACACATTTTAAATTTTGCCTAGTTTCTAAATAATTTTCCACCATTAGCATCATTTGTTTTGATTGCTCAATTGAAATTTTAGCATACCCATAGCCAGGTAAATCCACTAGCACAGCCCCATGATTATTTTCAAAAAAATTAATTAATTGTGTACGACCTGGAGTTTTAGACACCCTAGCCATCTTTTTATTAAAAACAATTGCATTAATTAAACTACTTTTACCTACATTAGAGCGGCCCCAAAAAGCTATTTCATAGTTTTGATGCTCATAATAATTACTAGGACTTGTTGCTGATTTAACAAATTTAAACATTTTGCTCCTTAATTAATTTTAGTTCACTTGATGAATATTTTATGTATTCATCATCTGGAATAATTAAAATTGTTTCTAATTCTGGATTAATAGATTTATTTTGACTGGCTAATTCAATTTCATAATTATAGTCTAAATTTTGCCGTGCTGATCTAATTAAATATTTAATTCCCAAATCTTGGGCAAGTTGTGCACTTAAGATTTGGGGATAAGGGTTTAAAACAACTAAATTTTTAAACTCTTTAGTTTGGGATTTAATATAGTTGATATTCTTTATTATATCATTTTTCTCTTTTTTTGGATTTTGAGCAACTAAAAGAAATACTTGATCAAAAAGTTTTAAAGCTTTTTGTAGTATTTCTTTATGTCCCTGATGAAAAGGATTAAAACTGCCAGCATATAATGCTTTTTTAACTCCCATTTTATTTACTATAAATTTTTAAAGCATTTTGTGCAATAACTAATTCTTCATTAGTTCTAATTACATAAATTGGAATTTGACTTAATTTTGTTGAAATTAAGGCAAAATCTTCAATATTTCCATTATTTACCTTGCTACATAATTCTAAGGTTTTAAAATGTAATTTATTAATAATTTTCTCACGAATCATAGCCACATTTTCACCAATTCCAGCGGTAAAAACTATGCCATCAATGCTGCCACCAAGTTTATTGAAGTAAATAGCACAATAATCCGCAATTTTTTGAGCATATAAATCAAGTGCAAAAATTGCATCTTGATTACCTTGCTCGGCAGCAGATCTAATATCACGCATATCGCTTGAAACTCCAGATACTCCTAAAAGACCTGATTCTTTATTTAAAATATTGGTAAATGTATCAATACAAATTCCTTTTGATTTCATCACATATTGGTGAATTGAAGGATCAATATCACCACTACGAGTTCCCATCATAATACCAGCTAGCGGAGTAAGTCCCATGCTGGTATCAAAGGATTGTGAATCTTTAATTGCACATAAACTTGCACCATTACCAAGGTGTAAGTTAATAAAAGTCACCTTTGGTTTACCTAAAATATCTTGTAATTTTTGGGTAATATATTCATGGCTAATTCCATGAGCACCATATTTTTTAATATTTAATTCTTTTGCTAATTCTTTTTTAATTGGGTAAGTGTAATTCACTGGATCAATTGTGGTATGGAAGGCGGTATCAAAATCAGCTGATAGTTTTGCATTTGGAAAAATATCTTTAAAAGCATAAATAGCTTGCAAAGCACCAGGGTTATGTAATGGTGCATAGCTTGCATATTTATCAATAATTTTAATTAAATTCTCATCGACCTTAGCAGTTGTTTTAACTTCATCACCACCTTGCACAATCCGAAACCCAATAAACTCAATTTCACTTTTATCTTTAATTAAATTAGCTTCTTGCATTAATTCATATAATAATTCAACAGCCTTATGGTGATTTGGCATCTGTGCTTCTTTTTCAAATTTTTGACCATTATATTTCAAACTTAAATTACCTATAGGCAATGTGATTCTTTCAACTAATCCACTTGCAATTAAATCAAGCGAATCTTTCTTAAATAAACTCATTTTAATTGAGCTACTTCCTGCATTAATAACTAAAACTTTTCGCATAATAATCTCCTTAAATGTAAAAAACCAAGATTTTTACAAAAATCTTGGTAAGAAAACTTTTTAAACTACTTTAATAAGTACTTCCCTAGAGTAATTTTCACCTCTAAGGTGGTCACGCTCAATATGAATAATTTCAATTTTTACGTTACCTTGGGTATGTTCACCATGTTTTTGACCACGGCGAAAGCCTTTGATTAATCCTTCTAATTCTTCTAATGTATTTGATTTGGCAACAATTTCGCCATTTGATAATAGTCTAGCCTTATATTTATACATAATTAACCTCCGTATATCTGATAATATTATAGCATTTTTATGCTAAGTTTGGTAAAAAATCTTATAAGATCTAATTTTTGGTTTGAATAATAATTTTCTTTGATTTTGTTATAATATTATACATTAATAAATATTGAATATAAAGGAGTATAATTTAACTATGAAATTTAAGAAATTAATTAAAAAAATCTCTGTTTTTTCACTCTTATCAATTACTACAGTTACAGCATCATGTAGTTTTACTGAAAATCTTTTAACTGGAATTGGTTCAATTGCAGGTATTTTTAGAGATAAAAAAGATGATAAAGAACCAGCAGATCCAGCTGCTGGTAACCAAAGAGAAATTACAGGGCCCCAAGAACCAAAACAAAGTGATCCAATTGAAATAAGCATCATTGGAACGCCACCTAAAAAAGATGAGGAACAAGATCCAAACCAAGGCAATGTAAAAAATCCACCGCAAGATATAAATCCAGATAATGGTCAAACGCAAAAAGAAACACCAAATCAACAACCAAAAAAAGAAATTTATACAAATAAAGTACAAAACTTTTTACCAATTTCAGAGCAAGAAGTCGGCTTTATTGGTACTTTAACACCTCAAGAAAAAGAACAAGAAATCAAAATACTTAATTCTACTTTATATACTTCCCTTGATCAAGTACAAGTGAAAATGCGTAATAATGAACCATATTTAGAATATGTAGACCCTGAAATTGGTTTAATTTTCAGAGATTTTAGTTACCAAGCAAATGGAGAAACTAAATATTTACTTGGTAAAGAAGGATTATTGCAATTAGTCCATGAATTTAAACGTAAAATTCCTTATGGGCCAGAAATTCATGATCTGAAATCTATTTCAATTAATGATTTAGCAATCATTAATGAAAAAGTAAATGGACTTTATATGCCTGATTCACGGAGAATGTTTGTTAATGGTCTAAATGCTCAAGAAAAAGGCTTTGATACTTATCAAATTATTGGTAATTTAATGCCAACAATTTTCCATGAATATATGCACCACTGAGTTACGGTGTATGCTGAGACAGGATTAATTGAAGATCCTAAAGCACAAGTGACTGAAGATAAATCTAAAGATATTAATAAACGTCAGTTAACTGAAGTTTATTATAACCCAGGAACTACCCAAGAAAATGTTGATCATTCACATGGAGCAAGACAGTTTTGAAACTCATATTTTACCGCTAATTTTTATAGTTTATTAAATTATGATGTTACCAAAAAAACCTATATTGAAGATGAAGTCTTAGAAAAACTAGGCGTTAATTCTCGTGTTAAAGAAACCTTGATCTACCGTAATTTATCATTAAATGATATCTGACGCTTAGCTAATGAACTAACTACTCCTGCTCATTTAGTGGGTAATGATAATATTAGCCAAGTAATGAGTGTTAGTCCAAGTGGCTCATTCCAAACAACTAAATCAAGAATTAAATACAACTTTTCTTTAACTGAATTAGTGCCTCGTGAATATACTAAATATGCCTATGAATCATATTTTTCAATTGATAAAGAAAATGAAAGTTATGATAATGAGGCCGCGAGAAAAAGCACCATTAACTGATTTGGATCAAGATACTTTACTAATTCAGAAGGTGAATATCAAGGGGTTAGAATCTTTTCACCTTCTGGTAATGCCGAGGATTGATCATATACATATTTAAATAACTTTGATTCATTGCGTCGCCAAGGGTGATTTCAAAATGGTGAAGGTCATAATAAATATGATAATAGTCCTAAGTTTAATGCCACTGTTTTACCAAACTCAGTCTTTGATATCAATAAATATCGTGTCGTGGATAAAACAGAGCAAAAACAAGAAAGAGTTCAAACAATCTTTGGACGACCTCAAACAATTACTCGAAGTGTTGAAGTACCTGGCAAATTACCCGAAACTAAAACTAAAAACCGGTCAGTTGATTTTTACAAAGTATTTTTAGAAACTATGGGATATGGCAAAACAATTAGTCAAATCTTTACCAAAAATGAATTAAGAAATAATGATAGAGGTATTGAAAATACTAACACTAGTTATCCAACCTTAATAAAATTCTCTGGTTATTTAGCAGAAAATACTAAGGCAACAGGTTTAGTCTTAAAAGATCAAACTAGCAAAATTTATGAACAAAGCTTATTTGAAACTACTAAAACATTTAATTTCTTTGGTCATAAAGATATTGACGAAGGAGCTAAAATGTCTGAAGATGGTCAAAATCCTTCAACAGATCGTCAAAAACAAATTCAGAATCGTTTATATCCTGCTGATGCAGGATATAGCCAAAACTTTGTGAGTTATATCACCAAAAACTTCATGGATGTTAAAGATAATTCAACAATTCATTTATGGTACGATACCAATCAAGATGGCAAAGCAACTGATGATGAATTACTAACATACAATATTACCTTACCAACTCAAAGAGCTGTTTCAACCCAAAGATCAACTAATGTAACAACCAGCAACTTTGAAAAATTTATTGTTGACAATAACAATAACCAAGCAACGATAAGAAAGCTTAAGCCATAATGTCATGAGATTTTAATGATATTAAAGTGGGCTCAATTGTAAATGTGCAAGCTTACAAACATAATGGTTTTTTATACCGCCAGTGAACTAATGCTAAAATCTTATTTCATAACTCGCGTCATATTGTTTTATCCTTAAAAGGTGCAAGGGTTATTGAAAATATTAAAGGTCGCAAAGGATGATCATATAAAGATGATGCTTTATGATTCATCCCAAAAGCCAGTTTTTATAATTCAATTATGATGTTTCGTGATGGAGCTAAATGTTATTATATTAATTTAGCCTCATACCCAATTTATGAAGATAATACTATTAAATTTATTGATTATGATTTGGATATCAAACATTATCCAAATAAAGAATTACAAATTGTGGATAAAGAAGAATTTGAAGAAAATGCCCGTAAGTTCAATTATGGTCCATTAATCAAAGAAGCAATTTTAAACGAAATTCAAAACATCATTTGAATGTATAATAACGATTCATATTTCTTTAGTAGTAATATCATTGATTATTATCTAGATATCATGTTTAAAGATAAATTATTAACCCAAAAGCAATATAATGAATATAAGCACAATAAAGAGCACAGTTATTTTGAAGAATCACAAATGTTGCAAGTATTGCGAAATTATAAGAAAAAAACTTTTCCAAAATAAAACAGATCAAAGTAATTTGATCTGTTTTTAAATATAATAACCAGCTTCTACTAATAGATTTTTATATAATGCTCTTAAATTCATATCTAAATTATAATCAACTAATAATAAATATTTTTTTAAATTATGATATGAAGCCCAAATTGCATTTAAATATTCCACGCTCATTAGTTTTCGAGGATTACAATGCTCTTTACACACAAAACCAGCTTCATAAAAGTCAAATGAAACTAAATTGCGGTTTTCTCCACATTCTCAACATGATTCAAAACTTGGATTTATTCCAAAATAATATAAACTTTGAGCATAAAAAAACGTCAAAATCTTGAGAGTATACCCTTTAGTTAAATAATCAAATACTTTTAAATATAAATCATATAAGTGATTCACTTCTCTAATATACATTAAAACTTTTTTAATTTTTTTAAAAAAATACACTCTTTGCACTTCGGTAAGATCATACATTTTTAATAAATATGCTTTTTTTAACCGCCCAGTTTTTCCTTTTAATCTTGCCGAAAAATATTCAATTTCTACAAGGCTACCAAGTTGTAAATTAGCACGATTTTTCGATAAAGGCTTATCAATACCGCTAGCTACTAGTCTTAAAACCCCGTAGTTAGTAAAAAAACTAACTACGTGGTTATTATCATTACGTAATTCAATTTCTAATACAATTGCTTTGGCCACAATATTTGCCATAAAAAGTCTCCTAATAATCAACAATATTATTTGTTAAATTATAATTATAATTTATAATATAAAAATATAAATAATAAGTTTTTATTTTATAAATTATACAAAGGGGATTTATGAACATAAATCAAGTCAAAGAACTATTTATTAACATCTTAACCTCCACACCAGGAATTAAGGAAATTCATCCAGTTTCCCAAACCATGAATGTGGTGGCACAAGTTAATTACGAAGATTTAATTGAAGTTTTTCAATTAGATAATATTTGAAGTTTCAAAGCTTCAATCTCAATTTTAGCTGGGGTACAAGCCAATGAATTAATTATGGAGATAAACCAAAAACTTAGTTATGAATTTAAATTAACAAAACAAAAACTGAAAAACTTAACAATTACTATTAAAGGAGTAATTTATGAATAAACCAATTTTTCTTGATTCACTAACTTTTGCCAATATGATGATTTCAGGAGCCTATTCATTACAAAATTCAAAAAATAAAATTGATGCTTTAAATGTCTTTCCAGTCCCTGATGGTGATACTGGAACCAACATGTCTTCAACTTTTAGTTCAATTGTTTCAAAACTTAAAACAGTTGATGCAACTACACCTATTTCAGAAGCAACTAAATTAGTCTCAACAGCCATGATTTATGAAGCTCGTGGTAATTCAGGAGTTATTTTAAGCCAAATCTTTAAGGGTTTTGCATTAGGCTCTGAAGGTAAAGATTCTTTAAGTTTATCTGAATTTTTAAAGGCCCTGCAAGCAGCAGTTGAAAGAGCTTATAAATCAGTTTTTAAACCAGTTGAAGGAACTATCTTAACTGTGATAAGGGAAACCGTTGAAGGAATTGTTAAAGAATATCAAGATACTAATGATCCAAATATTACCTTACAAGAAGTTTTTGGTAAATTATTAAAATATTGCCGCCAAAGCTGCGATGAAACACCAAATAAGCTTAAGATCTTACGTGAAGTTGGAGTAACAGATTCAGGGGGCGAAGGATTATACAAAATCTTTTGAGGCATTAATGAATATTTAAATAATCGCCCAGTTGAAATATCTTCACAAATTGAAGATATTTCAGCCTTTGTTAGTGATAGTGAAGTTTATGAAGGTGAATTTGGATATTGTACTGAAGTTTTAATCCAATTAGATGATTGGCAAAACTTTAATAAAGATGCTTTAACTAAAGAAATAGAAAAATTAGCTAATTCTTTAGTGATTGTGAGCGATGATGAAATTCTCAAAGTCCATGGTCATACAAAAGTACCTGGTGAATTTCTAACACTTTTACAAAAGTATGGCGAATTTATTAAAATTAAATCTGAAAACATGACCTTGCAAGCTAATAATTCAAAAGCAAATAGTGAAAAACTTCAAAATGCAAAAGAATCAGAAGATCGCCAAAAATGTGGGGTAGTTTCATGTAATATTGGTCAAGGAATTATTGACAAAATGTATGAACTAGGAGCTAATTTTGTCGTGGAAGCTGGCGAAACCAAAAACCCATCAGCACAAGAAATTATTAATGCAATTGACAATGTTAATGCTGAAACAGTATTTGTGTTCCCAAATTCTTCAAATGCTATTTTAGTAGCCCAGCAAGCTGCCCAAGTTGTGGATGATAAAAATGTCATTGTGATTCCTACTAAAAGCCAAATTCAAGGTTTAAGTGCCATTATCAATTTTAGCCCTGAACTTGATTTTGAGGATAATAATGAATTAATTAGTGATGCAATTAACGATGTAGCCTGGGGAGAAATTACAGTTGCAGTTCGTAATACAACTATTAATGGTATTAATATTCAAAGTGGTAATTATTTATCAATTTTAAATGGTAAGATAATTGCAGCTAGCAAAACAGAAAAAGAAGCCTTAAGGATTTTAAGCACTAAAATGATTAAAGGATCAAGTGAAATAATCAGTATTTATTATGGCGAAGATGGCTCAGCCACTAGTACCCAAGATTTAGCTAATTATTTAGAAACGCGGTACGAAATTGACGTGCAAATTACCGAAGGAAATCAACCTAATTATCACTATTTAATAGGAGTTGAATAAGATGAAACATATTGTAATTGATATTAATGGCTTAGATCATGGACCACAAGCCTATTTAGAAGCTTGCCAAGAATTTTTGATAAATCACCAAGATTTAAAACTCACTTTAATTGGTGATTTATCTAAGTTATCAATTAAAGAAATTAATCCGCAAATATCTTTAATTGATAATAACCATAAAAATAGTGATCCAAAAAACCTGAGGCAAAATTTAAAAGAACCAACGTCCATGAACCAGGCTATTACAATGCTGCAAGAAAACCAGGCTCAAGGCATTATCTCAGGTGGTGAAAGTGGCAATTATATTACGGCATTAACCTTTAAAGTTGGTCGCTTACCTGAAATTGATCGCCCCGCCTTTATGCCCATACTCAGCGCTTTAAATCAGCGTAAAATCTTATTTTTAGATGTTGGTGCTAATTTACAAGTTAAGCCTGAATACTTACACCAATGAGCTAAATTAGCACAAATTTTTAGCCAAAAAATGTTTCAGGTCAAAAATCCTCAAATCACCTTATTAAATATCGGTACTGAGGATTATAAAGGATTTGAAACAACGATCCAAGCAGCAAAATTGCTGCAAGAGGATCCTGAGCTAAATTACATTGGTTTTAGCGAACCAAGAGATTTATTAAAAGGCAATTACGACATAGCCATCATTGATGGCTATGGTGGAAATTTAATCCTAAAAAGCTTTGAAGGAGCGATTTTATCCTTCAAAGATGCAATTAAAGAAGGAGCTTTAAATAGGCTCAGAACTAAACTTGGTGCATTATTATTAAAACCAGTTTTCAAAGATATTATGAAAAAATTAGATTATCGTAATTCTGGAGCAGCTTGAATCATAGGCTTACAAAAACCCGCTTTAAAAATCCATGGTTCAAGTGATAAAATTGCCATTTTATATGCACTAGACCAAATGTACCAAGCAATTGATAATAATTTAATCAACGAATTCAAAGGAGAAACTAATGCAAACTAACAATCAAGAATACCAAATTAAACTAGAAAAATTTTTAGAAACAATCAATATTAAACCAGCTGATATAACTTTATATATTAAAGCTACAACCCATAAATCATTTAGCAACCAAGATGATCAACCTAGTGATGTCAACTATGAAAACTTAGAATTCTTAGGAGATTCAACTTTAGGTTTTGTAGTCTCATCATACATTTTAAAAACAAATCCAAAAATTAGCCAAGGATTATTAACTCGTTACCGTGCTGTAATTGTTGAAACTAAAATGTTATCAATGATTAGTCAAAAATTAGGTTTACCAGAATTATTACGTACAGGTCCTGGTAAAATGCATCAAGATGTAATTAATTCACCAAAGGTGCAAGCTGATGTACTTGAAGCTTTAATTGGTGCAATTTACCTAGACCATGGTCTTAGTGATGCTATCATGTTTATTAAAAAATTCATTTTAGTTGAAGTAAAGGATAAAAACCTAATTAATTTAACTGATTTAAAAGATCCAAAAACTAAATTACAAGAATTATTCCAAAGTATGAGTAAAGAAAATGTGACTTACCAAACTCAAGAATTAGGACATCAAGAATTTGAAGCTAAAGCAATTCATGAAAAAAATGTTTATGGATCAGGAAAAGGAAGATCAAAAAAAGAAGCAGAAAGCCAAGCAGCCCAAGCTGCTTTAGAAAAATTGCAAAAATTAAAAGGTTAATTACAAATGAAATTAATTAAATTAGAAGCCCATGGCTTTAAATCATTTGCGGACCCAGTAGTGCTCCGTTTTGACGGAGGAATTGTTGGCATTGTTGGACCTAATGGTTCAGGGAAAAGCAATATCAATGATGCCATCAGGTGAGTTTTAGGAGAACAAAGTTCCAAAGAACTCCGTGGCGATTCCATGGCTGATGTTATTTTCGCTGGCTCTAAAACAGCCCAGCCCATGAACAAAGCCCAAGTAACCTTAACTTTTGATAATAAAGAAAGATTAAGTTCTATTGATGCTGATACAATCAGCATCTCTCGGGTAATTGAAAGGGATAAAGGCATTAATGAATATTACATCAATGGCGAAAAAGCCCGTTTAAAAGAAATTAAGATGCTAGCCATGGAAACTGGAATTGGGAAAAGCTCTTTAGCAATTATTTCCCAAGGAACAGTTTCTGATATTGCCCAATCTTCAGACGAACAACGCCGTAAAATCTTTGAAGAAGCTGCGGGAGTTTCAAAATATAAATTCCGTAAAGAAGAATCATTAAAAAAATTAGATCAAGCTCAACAATCTTTAAAAATTATCCAAGCAAAATTATCTGAAATGCAAAAACGTCTTGAAGGTTTGAAAATACAAGCTGAAAAAGCTTATAAATATAAAGAACTAAGTAAAGTACTCCAAGAAATTGAAGTGCCATATTTAGCTTTTAATATTGATAAAAACCAAAATCTTGTTGATACTCTCTCGCAAGAACTTGAAGGTTTTGAAGAAACCGAAAGTTCTTATAAACAAGATATCAAAGATCTTGAAACACAAAATACTAGCAAATCAGAACTTTTAAAAGATTTAAAAACTAAAATTGCTCAATATTCTAATATTAAAGAAACATTAAAAGTTCGTATTGATGGGTTAGAATCTAGTATTCAAGAAGCAAAAACTAAACGTAAATTATTGGCTCAGGGTACTTTAGCTACAGATGTTAAAGAACAAAAAGCAGCTATTATATCTGAAGTTCAAGACTTAGAAAGTAACCTTAATGCTTTTAAACAAACATATGATGAAATTTTTAAGACAAAATTAGACCTAGATACAAAGATATCAAAGTTAACTCAAGAGATTAATGAGTTAACTTTGAAATATAAAGCTAAAGAATCACGCAATGCAGAATTAAAAGCTCAATTAAACCACCTTAAAAACATCTTAAAATCACGTAATAACCTCTTCCAAGGTACTAAGACCATTTTAGAAAATAAATCGTTTTTTAAAGGTTTAAAGGGCATTGTCGGCGATTTAATTAAAGCCCCTAGTGAATACACAACTGCTTTAGAAACAATTTTAAAACCTTCCTTACAACATTTAGTTGTAGATCAAAATGATACAGCGATAAAAGCCATTGATTTTTTGAAAAAAAACAATGGCGGTAGAGCTACTTTTATCCCCCTTGCTACAATTGATCCAAAACACGTGCGAGATGATTATTTATTTGCTTTAAAAAACCAAAAAGGTTATATTAATTTAGCTAGCAATTTAACTATTGTTGATCAGCAATACCAAAAACTTAATAATTTTTTATTAGGTAATGTAATTGTCGCTAAGGATATTGAATCAGCTACCTTTATCTCAAAAATAACTGAAAAAAAATATCCAGTAGTTTCATTACAAGGAGATTTAGTTAGAGTTGGAGGAATCTTAGTTGGAGGAAGCAAGGAGCAAAGTGATCATAGCTTTGGTTTAGAAGATAAAATTAAAACCTTGCAAGATGAACATGATGGTAACCAACTTATTAATCAAAAGCTTGCTTTTGATTTACAAACCTTAAATGATAATTTAAGGTCAATGCAAAATAATATGCAGTTTAATATAACTCAACTTAATTCCTTGCAATACCAAATTAAAGAAAAACAAAATCAAATTGATAAATTAAAAAGTAAACTATCAATTACTGATTTAGAACTTAAGGATAATAGTTTTGAAGCCTTAAACCAAGCTCAAACTAATATTCTTAAGTTACAACAAGAAATCAGTCAAAATGAATATAACTTACAAATTGCGCTGCAAGAAAAAGATTCAATATCTGTTGATATTGAATCTAATAACCAAAAAATAAAAGAATTACATAGTTTGTTAGAAAAATTATGAGATTCTTTTAAGAAAAAAAATAGCAATTTAACAAATGCAAAAAACCAATTAGATATTGATCTGCAAAGACTTAATGAACATTACAATATGACCTTAGACTATGCTAAAAACAATTTTGACCTCTCTTTAGCTGCTAATGCAGCTAAAGAGAGTATTGATAGTTTAAGGAGCGATATAAAAGCTTTAGGTAATGTTAATTTAGATTCAATTGCGGAATATGAAGAATTAAATGAACGTTTTACAAAAGATTCAGCTACTGAACAAGAAATAATTGAGGCACGCAACCTATGTTTAGCCGCAATAACAGAATTAGATAAAAAAATCATTTTAAGACTTTCAAGCATCGTTAACGATGTTAACGATGAAATGCATAAAGTATTTTCTTCGTTATTTGGTGGAGGAACTGCAAAAGTTCAGTTCTTAGATCCAAATAACGTGCTTGAAAGTGGAATAAGTATTTATGCTCAACCCCCTGGTAAAAAAGTTAAAAACCTGAAACTTTTCTCAGGTGGCGAAAAAGCATTAATTGCTATTTCCTTGCTCTTTGCAATTCTAAGAGCAAGGCCCTTGCCCTTATGTATCTTAGATGAAGTTGAAGCAGCTTTAGATGAATCAAATGTTGTGCGCTACGCTCAATATTTACAAGAATTAAAGCATAAAACACAGTTTTTAGTTATAACTCATAGAACTGGCACAATGACCCGTGTTGATGCGTTATTTGGAGCAACGATGCAACGGCGTGGGGTAACAAACTTTTTTAGTGTTGAACTTGCTCAAGCTAAGAAATTAATTGACCAAGAATAAAGAAAAAATCAAAGCAACTAAGCTTTGATTTTTTTATTAAGAACTTGTTGTTGTTTGAGGTGTTCCAGCACTACTTGCTTCAGTAGATGATGAGCTAGACCCCCCGCACTTGTCGTTTGGGTTTGGGTAGAAGATGCATCACCTGTTGAACTAGTACTACTGTCCCCCCCCAGTTGTAGTTTGCCCTTCTTCAGCTGTTACTTCTGGTTTAGGGTATACTTTGTAGTCTAAGATCTTATTCTTAAGATCTGCTCAATCTTTAAGATGTTCGGTATTAACTACACTATCTTTACCTTCTAATTTAGTTTTAAGTACTTTAAATAAGTTAGTAATTTCTGTTTTATAATGAGATTCTACTTCGACTTTTTCTCATCTATCAATATCTATTTTCAATAGATATTTAAGTAGCTTGTTATCTTTATTTAAACTATCAACTTGTTTTTGTTCTGTTCCTTTAAAAGTATCATGTTTAGGAACTTTACCTAAGATAACTCTAAAGACATTATTAGGTTGATCTTCAGGTCTAATTTCTAATTCAACAGCTACTGGGTCATTATTGGTTGTTTGTTGTTCAGTATCACTACTTGTAGTTGACACACTAGAAGTTGATGTTGTTTCTTGCTTTTTATAATATTTTTTAACTTCTTTAATATTAAATGCCATTTTAGGTGAGATAATAGTTAATTTATCTTCATCTCTAAATTTAATTCAAAAGTCGCTAACCTTTCAAGAAGTTAAATCATAATCTTCAATAGTTACAGTTGCACCGTTATTAACTTCAACCGTTTGTGGAGTTGTTTGGGTGGTTGCTTCACTAGAAGAACCACTTGCAGATTCTGGTTTTACTTTCTTTTCTACTAGGATAGTACCAGGAGTTTTGGTTAGGCCTCCGGCGGTATTAGTTTTCTGTGCTATTTTGTAGGGATTCGTGCCACTTGGTCCCCAGAATCCTACACGGTAAATGGGGGTGTCTAATTTTCCAGTTGTTTTATTATCGTTTATCCATTCTGTGGTTCCTGGTGCCTCTTCGAAACCGCTGTGTGTTCCTTTTATAAACCAGTTGTTTTCGTTCAGAGTTTGATTATCAGTAGGTGCTACCAATTCATTTTCTCGCGGTACTATTGTTACTTGAACGTATTTTGCTTTCACTGGCTCGAACTCTATTACTAGTTTGCCGGTATCGTTTGTTAACTTTTTATGGAACTCCGCTCCGTTTGTTCAGTACCCGGGATTCCAATCAGGGATGTTCACCCTCCCTTGTTTACCTTCTTTCGTTTGGGGAGTTTTGTAGTGGTTTTCATAATTCGCACCTAGCCAATCGGCCGCTTTTTTGTGGCTTTGGTTATTTACTTGTGTTCAAGTACTCCCGTCTGAGGATGTTGTTATTATTATTTCTTTGGGCCACGTGTACCAGTCATTCCCTCCTCAAGCGGGTTTCATGTTTTTGTTATTGTTTGTTAATTGCAGTTCTAGTTGGACCTTCGAGTTTTCTGCACCTTCGCTGGATTTCGGGTCCTAAGTTTCAATTTCCCACGCCCACTGTTGAGTGAATTCCTTTCCGACTACTTCGTACATACTGCCTGGTTTTTGGGTTTTTGCCCCAGTTTTTGTTTCCCCTCCCTTATCAAGGAAACTTTTTTGTAACTGGTATTCTGGGAGGTCCTTGACAGTTTTGTGAACGCCCTCTTCGAATACTCTTTTTATTTTAAGGGGTTCTGAATTCCGCGTGTTATGGTTTTGCTTCCCCTCACTACTGCTATCTCCTGGTATTGCATATAATATTACAGTTGCATTTTTCTCGCTGGTTTCGGCTCTCCCCCTCTGTGTTCCCAAGTCATTTCACTGTGGGTCTACCTTCCAGTTTGCGTTTGTTGTTCGTTTGGAGCTTTCGTTCAATCCGTCGTTTGTTGTTAGCCACTGAGTGGTATCGGGTGGGAAATCCTCGGGGAGGTATCTGAACAAATTGCCACCTTTTTGGCCCATCACAAATCATTGTTTAACAGCCGACATTTGGTCATTTTCTTTGACCAAATTATTTTTTTGGTATTTTGCGTCTTCTGGAGCTTCTCCAAAGTACTCTTGAACTTTGCTCTTATTTTCCTCGACATATTTTGCACGAATTTCAGTTTCTTTTTCTGAATATTGGCTGATATCTGTGAAGTAAGTTTGCTCATTTAATGCTTTGGCAAATTCAGCTTCTTTTTCTTTTCTGAATTGACTTTCAGAACTAAAGTATCCTAGTTCTGATTTTAAAGTTTCAATCCCATCTTTTAATTTAGTTTCTTCTTGAGTTAATTGATTTTCAAATTTTGTTAACTCAGTAATTTCATCAGCATCAGAGCTACGGGTAGTAACGTAATTTAAAACTCTTGTTTTAAATTTATTACCAGTAGGTAGTTTAGTTTCTAATGCAGTTTTTAATTTTGCATAAGCAGTATTTAAAGCATTTTTTAGAGTTTCTAATTCACTTTTAATACTTGCTAAGTTAGTTTGATCATTATTAGAATTTAAATCTAATTCAACTTCTAGCTTACGTGGATTACGTGAAGGAAGTTCACTAAGCAGAGTTCTTATTTCAGTTTTTAAAGCAGCAACTGCTTGATTACCAGTAGTTTCACCAGGTCTCTCAGGTTTAGGTGCTGGACCAGGAGCAGGGTCACCTGTTCCAACTTTATCTTTAGTTTGTCCTGCTTTTAATTGAGTAATTTTAGCACTTAATTTATCTAAATTACTTTTTTGGGTTGTTAATTGCCCTTTAGCTCCAGCACTAAGGTTATTATAGTCACCTAGAGCTCTATTAACGCTAGCTTCATCACCAGCGGTCACATTACTTTCAGTCTTAGCTAAAACTGTAGCATGTGTTTGTTTAAAAACATTAACTTCAGTAGCGGTTGGGTCAACTGGTTTAGGTTCTTGAGTTGTGCCACATGAAACAGCTACAAAAGGAACTAACACAGTACTTACGCTAAGTAAAGATAATAATTTCTTTTTCATAAGTTTCTCCTATAAAAATGTAATAATATTTTATTTGTATGTTGATTTAACTAGATAGTTAAAAACATACATTAATATTATAATACATATTTTAAAACTTAATATGGTTTTTATGCTTGTTGACAAAATCCTTTTAAGGCTATGAGAAATATATAAAAAACATAAAAGCAAGGATATCCTTGCTTTTATGAAACTACTCTTATCATTAAAATTCAGTTAACTAAGCTATAATGTCCAATATTATGAATTTTATAAACCCCGTCAGCAGAATCAAAATATGAATGTTTTACTATTATGTTATTTAATATGAAAATACTTAAAATTCCCATAAATAATAAAACAATTAAGAAATCACTAACTTTTAATTTAAAGACACGATATTTAGTGCGCTCTTCATATGGATCATAGCCCCTTGTTTCCATTGCATTAGCTAAATCTTCAGCTTTTTGAAATGATGATACAAACAATGGAATAATTAAAGTACTAAAGGCAATTATTTTATCTTTGGTATTACCATGTTTAAAATCAACTCCCCGGGAAGACTGAGCCTTAATAATGCGAAAAATTTCATTTACTAATGTTGGGATAAACCTTAAGGCAATTGAAATGATCATGGCGATAATATGAGTTGGGATAAAAATAAATTTTAAAGGATATAATAAACTTTCAATTGATTTATTTAATAAAATTGGCCTAGTGGTATTAGTTAATAAACTAGTAACTAATACCATCACATATAAACGAAACACTAAGGTAATGATTCGATTAATAGAATTAATCGAAACCCCATATTGTATCTTAACATAATTACCATATGTTTTTATGTAATAATCAATGGTATCTTGTCCAACAACTTTAGCATTATAAAATTCACTTCATAAAATCTTTTTACCATCAATTTCTAAGTCTTTAGATCCAGATGTAAAGATCGGCCAAAAGTATGAAACATAATAATTATTTTTATATACTGTTTCGTTATTAACAGTATATAAATTAACCACAAATAAAAAAACCGAAATGATTAAGGGCAGTTTTAAAGTTTTTAAAACTGGCCTGATACGTTTAGTAGTAACAATTGAAATAATTGTAATAAATGAAGCTAAAAGCAATAATTCAATAAAATTTGAAGCGATAAAAAGTAAAACAATAAATAAAATACTTAATAAAACTTTGATACGAGGGTCAATTTTATAGACAAACCCACTGCCAGGAATATAACGTCCAAATGCACTTTGTTGCATTAAATATCCTCCTTATCAAAAATACTTTGATTTAAATAATCAGCTAACTCTTTTATGTTCTTTACTTTTGGAACATTAATTCCTTTTGCTTTAAGCTCATAAATAAAAGCTAAAAGTTTGGGAGGTTCTAAATAATTTTCTCTAAGTAAATTAATATCATTTAAAACATCATAAGTTTGTCCATCAGCAACTATTTTTCCTTGGCGCAGCATAACAGTTCGCGTTGTTCGTTCTAACACACGATCTAAATCGTGTGTTACATTAATAATTGTTTTTCCTTTTTGGTGTAATTTGCTTAAAATATCTAAAATTTCAATTGTCCCAACTGGATCTAATCCTGCAGTTGGTTCATCAAAAACTAAGAAATCTGGGTTCATAGCTAAAACACCAGCAATTGCAACCCGGCGCTTTTGCCCACCAGATAATTCAAAAGGGCTTCTTTCTAAATATTCTTCACCAAGGCCAACTTCCTCTAAACATTGAGCGGCGACTTGATATGCTTTTTCTTTAGGCATCCCAAAAGCAATGGGAGCAAAAGCAATATCTTCTTTAATAGTATTTTTAAATAATTGATATTCAGCAAATTGAAACACTATTCCAATTTTTTTTCGCAAATCTTTAAATTTAAACTTACTGGTTTTATCACCATAAAACCAGTCAGTAATATTATTATTATCGTTTATTTGCCAGTGCACATATCCATTAGTTGGTTTTAATAAACCATTAAAATGTTCAATTAAAGTTGTCTTACCAGAACCAGTTGATCCAATAATTCCAAGATATTCACCATCATTAATTTTTAAAGAAACATCATTTAATGCTACAAATTCTCAAGGAGATTTTTTATTAAAAATTTGTATTACATTTTGAATTTTGATTTGCATATTTGATTAATCAATTCCTCTCTGTCATATGTGGGTTCAAGGTTATGCAGTAAACTACTTAATTTATAAATAAATGGCGAATCTATTTTAGCTATTTCTAAAATATCTTGATTATTTAAAATCTCCTTAGGATTCCCTTGGGCAATTAATTGCCCTTGCGAAAAAACAAGGCACCTATCTGCTAAAATAGCCTCATCCATATCATGGGTAATAGATATTAAGGTTTTTTCTTTATTATCTTTTAATTCCTTGATAATTTCTAAAACACTGCTTTTACCTTTAGGATCAAGCATACTGGTAATTTCATCAAAAATAATTACATCAGGATCTAAAGCTAAAATTGAGGCAATGGCAACCCGTTGTTTTTGACCTCCAGATAAATTCTCTGGTTCCCTGGATAAATGGTCTAACATATCAACTTTAGCTGCTACTTTATGAATAATGCCTTGCATAGCTTCATGAGGAATCTTGCGGTTTTCAAGACCAAATGCAATATCATCTTCAACTGATGAACCAATAAATTGGTTATCAGGGTTTTGAAAGATAATACCAATTTTCTTGCGAATTTGATATAAATTTTGACGATTATAAACTATACCATCAACAGATAAAGAACCTGCTTGTGGTTTTAATAAGGCAACAAGCACTTTGGACAAAGTGCTTTTGCCACTTCCATTATGCCCTAGGATCGCTATATATTCTCCTTTATTGATTTCAAAACTAACATTATTTAGTGCTGGTTTTTGCACACCTGGTTTATAACTAAATACAATATTATTAACTTTAATCATAACTTTAATTAATTATAAAATAAATAATGAAAAACAACAAAATAATTTTTCTGATGTTATTATTTATCCAATAATAGCAATTATTAATTGATGTTTATTCCAAGCAAGGTTCTTATAATACATATAAAAAATGAAAGATTTCAGTTTTTATATATTAAGGTTAATCTTTAAATTACTAACTAAGACAAGAGTTAAAATAAATTAAACTTAAATTCAGTTAATATATTAAAAATTATATTATTAGTAATTGCTTATTTAATTTAAAAAAACTACACAAATAAAACAAAAAGGTATTTAAAATGGAGATAACATTTAAGAAAATTATCCACTACTATAATAAAAAGAGATCGATTCAATATACTAAAAAATATAATTACTAAAAGGTAGAATATCAATGTCAAGAATTGGTAATAGTCTTGATAATTGTGAAATTATATATTTCTTTTAATTCTTAAAAGCAAGCTTTTACCAAATTTTGAAAAACAAGCAAAAGACTTGGTTTTATTGAAGTATCACAAAAAATTAAAGAATTTATAAACTGATATAACTATAAAAAAATAAGATAAAAACCTTCCCCAACCATACCATTTGGCTTAGCCAAATGGTATGGTTGGGGAAGGTAAAATATTCTGGAAAATTTCTAAGTTTAAAATAATTATTTATACAATTTTTGTGCAGAATAATAGATTCTTATATAATTAATTAAAGATAATATTTTATATTAATATTGTAATAAATAAAAAAATATAGGTTTGTAATTTAGGAGTAATTAATGAATCAAGATGTAAAATTAAATGTCTTTGAGGCTTTTTCCGGTGTTGGTTCACAACATATGGCATTAAGAAATATTAATAAAAAGTTTAAAATTGTTGCAACATCAGATATTGATCCCGCTGCCACTTTGGCTTATTACTATATACATAAAAAAAATGATAATAGTTATAATATAATACCAAAACAAGAAATAATTAATTATTTATCAAAGATACTTATTAAATCTGAAAAAGATCTCAAAAAATTGAGCAATGAAAAACTTACTGAGTTATATATAGCATGTGTTAAAACAAATAATCTTGGCGATATAACTAAAATAAGTATTGAAAATATTCCAGAGCATAATTTATTTACATATTCTTTTCCTTGTCAAGATATCTCATCAATCGGGACAAAAAAAGGCTTAGATCAAAATAGCGGAACGAGAAGTTCTTTGCTTTGAGAATGTAAAAAAATCATCGAAAATAAAAAACCAAAATATTTAGTTTTAGAAAATGTAAAAAGCCTTACTACTGGCAAAAACAAGCAAAACTTTGAAACATGATTAAGATATCTAGAATCTTTGGGCTATGAAAATTATTGGAAAATCTTTGATGCTCAGCATTATGGCATTCCACAACGGCGCCCAAGGGTGATTGTTGTTTCAAAATTAGGCAAAAGTAAAATAAACTTAATCAAAGATAACCAATTTATCCATAAAAGTCTTAATGATATTATTGATGATAAAGAAAAAAAATGAACAATATTTAATCCAAAAACTAAGGTCAAAGGAGAAGTAAAAGAAGGTGAAGTACTTTTTTTAGATGATCGAGATTGAAAAATAAATGGTGTTATGATTGATAAAGTATCTTCTACTCAAAGAGCCGGAAGATCTGGCCTTAAATTAATTAAATGTGAAAATGGTACTTTATATGAAAGAAAATTAAGCGCACTAGAATGTTGTAGATTAATGGGATATAATGATCAAGACTACCATAATATGAAACAAGGAAAGTTATCAGATAACACCATAATAAGGTTATGTGGTAACTCAATTGTTGTTAACGTATTGGAAAATATTTTTAGAAATATATATGAGGAGGAAGAAAATGATTAAAGGTTTATCATTATTTTCAAACGTTGGCATTGGTGAATTAAATTTAAAAAAAGTTGGTGTAGATATAGTTATAGCAAACGAATTAAAAAAAGATAGGGCTAAATTTTATCAACATATTTTCCCTGATTGTAAAATGATTGTGGGTGATATTTATGATAAATATAATCAAATAATTTCGCAAGCAAGAAAAGAAAATTGTAACTTTCTAATTGCAACTCCACCATGCCAAGGAATGAGTGTTGCAGGAAAAAGAGATTACAGCGACAAAAGAAACACATTAATAATACCTGTTTTAAATGCTATAAATGATTTAAATCCAGATTATGTAATAATAGAAAATGTTCCACAGTTATTAAAATTAAAAATTAAATATAACAATATTATTGATACAGTGGAAAAAACAATTGAAAGAGAATTCGGGCAAAAATATTATATAAATAAAGAAAAATTAATTAATGCTCAAGATTATGGTGTACCACAAAACAGAAAAAGAGCAGTTATTTTATTAAGCAAAATAAAACCATGAAACTTCCCTAATAAGGAGGCAAAGTTAATAACTGTTAAAGAAGCAATTGGAAATTTACCTTCAGTAGAAGCAATTGTTGAAGGAAATACAAACTTTTTTAAAGATAATAGTTTAAAAATAAAAAAATGCCAAGAAATTAACAAATGGCATGTTCCAAAAAATCATTTATATAGACACGTAGAGGCAATGATGTATACCCCTACAGGTCGTTCTGCTTTTCAAAACTTATTTTATTACCCTAAAAAACCAGATGGTACTAGAATTAAGGGATATAACACCACATACAAAAGAATGGATTGGAATAAACCTGCCCCAACAATTACAATGGCTAATGGATCTATTTCATCTCAATGCAATGTTCATCCTGGGAGATTAAAACACGATGGAACTTATAGCGATGCCAGAGTTTTAACAATTTATGAAATCATGAAATTATTTACTATAAAAGATGATTGAGATATTCCAAATTGAGCAAGTGATAACTTTATTAGAAACGTAATCGGTGAAGGAGTTCCACCTTTATTAATTGAAAAAATTGTTAAAAATATTCATGTGGAGGATAATGATGCAAAATAAAAATGTATGGCTCTTTCCCCAAAATTCATGTAATATTAATCAATTTTTTATTACTTTAAATTTGTTTAGCAAACTAAATGGAATAAAAAGAAATAATAATATTCAACAACTTTTAATGAAAGAGCACTCATTAAAAGGAACTTATAAACCATATATTAAAAAAGACCATTACGATTTATCTTCGGCCAATCATAAAATAGATGAACCAAGATTTTACGGGGCTATTTATGAAACTTCTAATAGAAAAATTCACCTTAGTTTATAGTGAACCCCACAAGTTGGACCAAATCAATTGGTAAAACTTAGGGGGTTTTTATTATGAAGTTAAAATTAGAAGATAAACTAAAGATTATAAAACTATATAAAACTGGTAAGAGTAGCAAACAAATTGCCGAAATTTTTAATGTAAATATGCGTACAATTCAGTTTATAAAGCATTTGTACAACCTCCGCGGATTAGAAATATTTACAGAAAGAAATAAACGACGAAACTTCAGTCCTAGTTTTAAATTAGAAATTATTAAGCAAGTATTAAATGGTAAATCAATCCGCTCTTTGGAAGCAAAACTATTAATTAATTCTGGAATAATTAATTCATGAGTGAAAAAATTTAAATTATTTGGGTATAATGGTCTTATAAATAAAAAGAAAGGTAAAATGCCAATGACCATGCCAAAGAATAATAACCCAAAACAAGATAAAACATTATCTAGAATTAAAGAACTCGAAGAAAGAAATGCCCAGCTTGAAATGGAGGTAGACCTCTTAAAAAAATTGAGAGCCTTGGTTCAACAAAGGACAGAGCAACCAAACAAGAAAAAGCAAAAGTAATATTTGAATCAAGGCATAAATATAAATTAAGATTAATGCTAGACTTTTTCCAATTAGCAAAGTCAACATACTTTTATATTGTTAGAAGTTTTTCAAAAAATGATAAAGATTTTGATTTAAAACAAGTAATAACGAATATTTTTAATGAGAATAAATCCCGTTATGGATATCGAAGAATTTGTTTAGAACTAAGAAATAGAGGTTATATTATTAACCATAAAAGGGTTAAAAGATTGATGAAATTACTTAATTTATTTGGTTTACAGCCAAAATCAAAATATAAATCATATAAAGGTGAAATTGGAAAAATTTGTAATAACTTACTCCTTACAAGGATTGTTGACAAAAAGAATCATAATACTTATTACGAACGAAATTTCAAAACCACAAAATTGAATCAAACTTGAAGCACTGATGTTTCTGAATTCAAAATAGCAAGTGGAAAACTATATTTATCACCAATTATAGATGTACATAACCGCGAAGTTGTTTCATACACAATTTCAAAAAGTGCTAATTTTGAACAAGTGAATCAAATGCTAAATAAAGCTTTTAAAAAGTATAAAAATCTTAATGGTTTAATTTTGCATTCTGACCAGGGATGGCAATATCAAATGAAACAATATCGTGACAAATTAAGTAAAAGAGGTATTAAACAAAGTATGTCGCGAAAGGGAAATTGCTATGATAATTGTGTTATTGAAATATTTTTTGGAACCATGAAAAACGAAATGTTTTATGGTCATGAAAAAGAATTCAAAACTCTAGAAGACTTAGAAAAAGCGATGCGCAAGTATATAAATTATTACAACAAAAAACGAATTATCACAAAATTAAAAGGACTGACACCTTTAGGATATAGGCATCAATCCTTAAATTAATTTTAGTCCAATTTTATGGGTTCACTATAGTTCATATGGTGAATTATTGTTAAAATACAAAGAAGATATAAAAACAAGAAATAAAGTATTTATAGGAATGCTTTTTACAATACAATTTAACAATCCATATAAAAAATTAAATGATTTTAATATATATCCAATGAGGCTTATATTTAAATTATTAACTGAACCTAGAATTGATTATAAATTAAGTAATATAGAAGTTGCACACATTTTATATTATGTAAAAAAACTATCCACACCAAAAGATTATATTAATCTTATTAAAAAAATAATAAAATTTCGAAAATTAGACAATAAAAATAAGTTACAAAAATTACTACCTAATGCATCTCAATTTATCAGAAATTATGTTAGTTGTAATTATCTTTTTAATATGCTTTGTGAACTTACAATAACCAATCAAGTTAAGGAGAAAATAAACTTTACATTACAATCACAATTCAGAAAATTACCAACCGCAATAACGACAAAATTCTTAAAATTAGATTCAATATACGGAGCTTTCCTAAACAGGTATTTGAAAAATGAATCAATTTATGCAAATATTAAACAACCTCAAGGTTTAAGAAGTGATTGAATTAGAGATATCTATAATAGTGTTCGACCAATCTTGCTTGAAGAAATTCAAGAAAAAGATCAAATGTATAAAGAATTTTTACAAATTCCTAAATTACTGGTTGAAGCCTCTGTAGACTCCACTAAATGATTATTATTTGAAGAATATATCACAAAATCTTTTAACTTGTTTACTGATGTTAAAGCAGAAACAATATCTGGACCAGGGCAACCAGATTCATTATGTCATTATTTAAAAGAAAATATTGTATTTTGTGCCGATGGTAAATCAACAAATAAAAAACTAACTAGTATAAATGATGGACGATTAAAACAACATAGAAAACTATATAATGCTAAATATACAATTGTCATTACTCCTGGTTATGTGCCAAGTGCTGTTGAAGATATAAAAGGAACTAAAACTTGCATAATTACTTCATATTGCTTTGCAGATTTAATAACTAAATATATATTTAATATATATAAAAATAAACAAGAATGTAGTTATGAAATATTTAATGATTTGATCCTTAAAAATCTTGGCACAGACTTAAGTGAAAAAATATATAAAATTATTGATGATATATTAGGTGTTTCTATACATGAATTTAAGTAAACTATTAAAAAAGACACAAAAGTTATCCCATTTATGTTTACTTTTGTGTCTTTTTATCTAAAAATTATTTTATTATAAAAAGCTTTAAAACAAGAAGATTTTGCCCTTATATTGCATTTGTTAAAAGAATAAACGAAGTTTTTAGACATGGAAAAAATATTCGGATAAAATCCGAATATTTTTAATATAGAGAAAAAGAGGTATTTATGAGACATTTAAAGACTAAAGAATGAGTCCAAATTTTTGACTTATACAATAAATATTTGAACTTGACTATAACTAAAGCAGAATTTGAAAATTACTGTTTTGATATTAGAAAAGAATACTGAAATAAAGAAGCAATGAGAAATATGTTAAAGAAAAGAAAATTATATAATTTAAATATGAACATAGAATCACAAAGCGGTAAATCACCTAAGAAAGATAAATGTGTTGGGAGAAAGAAAAAGAAAGTTCTTGATTATACATGAATTGATACGCTTAAAGATGATTAAAAAGATGCAGTTATAAAATACTACTATCGAATTTTTAATGAAAATAATATTGATGCAGACATTAAAAATATTAAAGAAATTGAAAGACAATCATAATGCTAAAGAGATAAATGTCAAACACAAAGAAATAATTTTTAAAAGTTTTGTCGAAAATAAAGAAAGGTATGGACGAAGGAGGCTTGCTAAATATATTTTCCAAGAATATAATATTCAAATAAATCCTAGAACCCTTGGGAATTATATGAAAAAACTTAATTTAAAAACATTTGTTAGACAAAAACGTAAAAACAAAGAATCTAAAAATACTTGTGTTAAAGTGCCTGATTTAGTAAAACGAGATTATAATTCAATCAACAATAATATATATGCAACAGACGTGACCTACATACCAGCACCAAAAGACATTGAGCAAAATCATATTTATTTATCCGCAATTATCGACCATAAAACTAAGTTTGTGACCTATGAATTATCACTTAGAAATGATACCGAACTAATTTTGAATAATATCAGTAATACAAAATTCAAAAAAAATTTTATTTTACATTCTGACCATGGATCGCTTATTCGTCGGTTGAATATACTAAAAAAATAGAATTGCTAAAAGGTAAAATATCAATGTCAAGAATTGGAAATAGTCTAGACAACCGTGAAATTGAATATTTCTTTTCAATTCTTAAAAGCGAGATTTTTCCAAATTTTGATCAAACCTGTAAAAGGCTTACTTTTATTGAATTATCACAAAAAATCAAAGAATTTATAAACTGATATAATTATAAAAGAATAAGATAAAAAAAACCTTCCCAAAGCATTCCGTTTGGCTTAGCCAAATGGTATGGTTGGGGAAGGTAAAACTGTCCGAAAAAAATTTCCCAGTTTAATCTTTCAATCTCTAATGGCACTATGTCAATTTTTGGCAACTGAATTTTGTAATATTATATCAATTAATTTGTAAGTTGTGGTATGTTTAGATTTTCCCTGGGTTTAAATTTTTATCTCTTTTTTTATTGATTTGGTGCTTTTACAAGATAAATCAATTGTATTTAACTTAACAAATTGCTCTAATAACTTTCTGTCTTTTGTTTGGTAATAATTTAATAATGCCATTTTATAATCATTATTGTTTGATAAAGTAAGGTTAAATAATTTATTTTCTTGTAATAATGCTTTTTGAATTAACATTGTTGCAGTACGTTTATTCCCATCATTAAATAATTGTTCTCTAGCAATTAAACTTGGTGATGCTAACAAATCATCTTGTTTGATTGTTTCTTCTAACATTTCTTTATATTGATATTGCGACAATAAAGGCGGAACATATTTAGAGCCAGAAACATAAATATTTCTTGTACGATAATAACCATTACCATCAACTAATCCATCCATTAAGATTTTATGTAATTGTAAAATATAATTAGTACTTAAAGGCAAATCATATGTTTCAAAAATAAATCTTCACGCATCTTTTAAATTAATTGCTATTTTAAAAGCATCAGTATTATTTTCAAAATATTTATTGTTAATAATATTTTGCGTTTCAAGTTTGGTAATAATTAAATTTTCAAAATAGACTTGCGCTTGGATAATATCAACAAGTTGCTTTGAATAATCTTCAAATTTTAATAAATTTGATTCCGTTGCTTTCATAAGATGTTTTTATCTCCGTTTATTAATTTTTCAATTTCATTAATAATATCGAAATATAAATCTGTAAAAAGAGTAGTATTTAAAATCTTATTAGCGTTTTGTAATTTAATTAATTCGCTTTGTTTTAAATCATAAATTAACTTAATGATCACATTTATTCCCATATTAACTAATAACATTTCTCTAAACACTTCTTCGCTCATTGGTTTTTTAAGTTTAACACTTTGATTAAATCTAAATGCTTCTCATTCAACATAACCAAAGGGGTGATTAATTTTTTTCATTCAGTAATTATTAACTACTTCAATTGCTTTGGTAATTTCATTTTGAAATTCTCATTCTAAATGTTTAGTTATATTGGTTTTATACATATCTGTTCCTTAAATTCAATTTCATTATATTTAACTGTGTGATTTTTACTTAATTAAATAATAGACTTAATTTTGATTTTTACACAATAATTAGATACATTATATCATAAATTATTACAATGTATCAAAAAACAAGATTTTTTGATATCTAGACTATTATTATTATTCTGCAAATCATAAAATAGATGAACCAAGATTTTACGGTGCTATTTATGAAACATCAAACAAAAAAATTCACCTTAGTACATATGGTGAATTACTGTTAAAATACCAAGAAGATATTGAAGCAAGAAATAAAGTGTTTATTTGGATGCTTTTTAGCATACAATTCATTAATCCATATAAAAAATTAGATGGTTTTAATATCTATCCATTAAGACTTATATTCAAATTATTAACCGAAGTAAGAATTGAATATAAGCTAAGTAATCTAAAGTTGCACATATTTTATATTATATGAAGAGTTTGAATTCGCCAAAAGATTATAATGATATTGTACATAGAATTATAAATTTCAGGTTATTAAACAATGGGGATAAAATACAAAATTTGACACATAATGCATCTCAATTTATTAAAAATTATGTTAGTTGTAATTACTTATTTAATATGCTTTCAAAGCTTACAATAACTAATCAAGTTAAGGATAAAACAAATTTTAAATTACAATCTCAATTTAGAAAAATGCCAACAATTATAACAACAAAATATCTAAGTTTAAATCAAGTATATAACAACTTTGTTGATATGTATTTACAAAATAAAACACCTTATGAAAATATTAAACAGCCACAAGGTTTAAGAAGTAATTGAATTAGAGATATTTATAACAGTGTTCCAGGGTTTTTGCTTGAAGAAATTGGCGAAAAAGACCAAATGTACAAAGAGTTTTTACAAATTCCAAAATTACTTGTGGAAACTGCAATTGACTCAACTAAATGGTCTTTATTTGAAGAATATATTACTAAAGCATTTAACTTATTTAGCGATGTAAAAGCACAAACAATAGGCGGGCCAAGTCAGCCAGATTCACTATGTCATTATCTTAAAGATGATTTTTTATTTTGTGACGGTGGTAAATCAACAAATAAAAACTAACAAGTATAAATGATGGAAGATTAAAACAACATAGAAACTTATATAATGCAAAATACACAATTGTTGTCACACCAGGATATATCCCAAGTGCTGTTGAGGATATAAAAGGAACTAACACTTGCATAATTACTTCTTATTGCTTTGCGGACTTAATAACTAAATATATATTTAAAATATATAAAAATAAACAAGAATGTAGTTATGAAATATTTAATGATGTAATATTAAAAAAATCTGGGAACTGATATAAGTGAAAAAATATATAAAATTATTGATGATATATTAGGTGTTTCAACACATTAATTTAATAAAATAGTAATATACTTATATAAAACAATAAAGCGGGCATATTAATGTCCGCTTTGTTTATATTTATACTTTATCCACTTTTGTTTATTAAAAAATATCTCTTTATGTTGAATTAACATATTAAAAGAATAATCGAGGCTTTTGATTCTTTTTATAAATATACGTTAAACTAAATTTTGAATTACGATTTTCAAAGATTTTTTGCATTCTTTGCAAGATTTTAACTTGCTTATCAGTTGGTAAACTTAATGGTTTTTTATTATATTTATATAAGTTAATATGCCTGGCTAAATTTATTTTAGAAATTTTATAAAAACGATCTAAATGAATTTTATAATAAGGTTCTTTAAAAGCACTAAATAAATAAGCTCTGCCTGGATTTTGGCACAATGTCCCAAAAATCACTTCGTCTTTTAAATCTACTAAAGTAATTAATAATTCACAAGGGCGCTTGGCAAATATTTCAATTCCTTCTTTTAAATTACGTTTAGGTTTATAAATTTTAAACATCTCAATCTTGTGCATTTCTCTGTTGCTCCATTCATTAATAAATTAAAATATTTTTTATTAAAGAACTAAAAGTGAACTAAAGCAAAAAACACATATTATAGTATAATAATATTAACTATTATTAAAAAGGAGTTTTAAATTATGATTAATGTTAATGAATTTAAACCAGGAATCACATTCCAAGACGAAGGTGAAATCTATGTTGTGCTTGAAGCACAACATTCTAAACAAGGTAGGGGACAAGCTAACGTTAAAGCAAAGGTAAAAAATTTACGTACTGGTTCAACTACAATTAAATCTTATACTGGGGGCGATAAAGTTAAACCAGCGCATATTGATAAACGTAAGATGGATTATTTATATAATGATGGTGAAAACGTTATTTTAATGGATAAAGAAACTTATGAACAAATTGAAATCCCATTAAATCGTTTAGAATGAGAAATTAATTTTCTGAAAGAAGGAATGGAAGTACAAATTCGTAAATTCCAAGACGAAGTCTTGGATATTGAATTGCAAACTAATATATCTTTATTAGTTACTAATGCGCCAGATGCCGTAAAAGGTAATACCACAACTAACCCACAAAAGAAAGTAATTTTAGAAACTGGTTTTGAACTTGAAACCCCAATGTTTATTAAAGATGGAGATTTAATTATTGTCTCAACTGAAACTGGTAAATACGTTGGAAAAAGTAAATAAACAATGCAAGATTGAATTAATGTAAAATATCTTTTCAACCAAATTTATATGGTTGATAAAGAAGCTATTGAAGATGTGATTAAAAATGCTTTTAAAGAGCAAAAGCATTTTAAACTTATGCCTTCATCGCATATTAAAATTGAACCAGATCATAGTGATTTGCAAGTTTTTTTAGATTTAAAAATTAATAAAAATAATCTTAATGATCAAGCCAAGTTAATCAATTCACTTGTCACAGAACTCAATACCCAAATCAAAAAACTAATTATCAAAAAACCAAAAAATATTCAAGTTGTCATGTTAGGAATCTTTTAGTGCAAAATCCCAACATGCCCCAAGACTATGCAATATTAAGATTATTATTTTTAGAAGATATCAAACAAGAATTAACAAAACTTTCTAAAAAGAAAGTTTTGAATAAAAAAAACCAAAAATATCAAAATTTATTAATAAAGTTAAAAAACCAATTAGAAAGTTTTGAAATTTCAAACCAAGAATTAAAATTAAATAAATTAGCTTATGAAAAAATTAAGCGTGAGCAAACTTTTGATAAACTTAAATGATATTTTATTGGTGGCTTAGTTATCTTCTTTATTGCAATAGCACTTAGCATTTATTTTGCTATTTAAAAATATCACTTTTTTACAAAGTGATATTTTATTTTGTTAATTAAGCACTTCTACTTTAACATGTGATAGGTATTTTTTGGTTTGCTCCAAGGTTCCAACGTGCTCACTAGCTACCGTTCCCATTGCGCCAGCACTGGCAAATAAAAGCGAGCTTGCTGCATCACTAGTTTCTAAATATTTAGCACAAAATAATGCAATCATGCTATCGCCTGCCCCAGTAGCAGAAACTACCTTAATTGGTTTAATAATGGATGCTTTAAGGATTTGTCCATCCTTTGTTAAAGCACATGAACCATCTTTATCCATTGAAACAATAATATTTTGAGCCCCATAAGTTTGCAATTGCTTCATTGCACTAAGCAAGTCTTGCTCATGATTAATTTTAAACTTAAAGTTACGTTTTAATTCATCAAGGTTGGGTTTAATTAAATAAGGATGGAAACTTAAAAATTCCTTAAGATTTGGTGAATCAATATCCAAAACAAAGTTAACTTTGTTTTGTTTTAAAATTTCTAAAATTTCTTTTAAAAATGCATCATCACTTAAGCCCATGATCATTAACATATCTTGGCTTGTTAACTTTGCAATTTGCTCTAAAACTTTTGCTTTAATTTCAGATGTTAAAATTGTTTTTGGTCCATTTAACTCAAAGGAATCTTTAGTTCCATAATATTTAATATTAATCCTGGTTAGCTTTGGATGATTAATATTAATAATTTCTAAAGATTCATGTTTAAATAAATCTTGGAACGAATTAAAGGTATGTTGGTCAAATAAGCTAAAGGCGATATTATCAAAGTTATGACGCTTTAATATTAGCGAAGCATTAATGCCTTTGCCTCCAGGCAAAAGCTTGGAATCTTGATATCTATTGACAGTTTCTAAAGAGAAATCTTCAGATTTAATTAATAAATCTGAAGATGGTGATAAAGTAAGGGTATAAATCATAGCCTTGTTATTTTTTAACAAAAATTCAATTTGGGTATTTTTGGTTTAATTTTGTAAAGAGGATAATTGCTCCAGCTTGGGCTAAAGCTCCAGCTAAAATTGAAGCAATTCAAAACACAATCCCTAAACCAGCTGAAGCAGCAAAATCACTAAATAAGTTAGTTCTTGCTAAAAATCCAACAAAGATTCCACCGTGAGGTGCAATGATGTTAACACCTAATGAAGCTGATAAAATACCAGCTACTGCTCCACCAATCACGTTAGATGGTACTAATACTTTTGGGTTTTTAGAAGTATATGGAATTGCACCTTCTGAAATAAAGCTCATTCCAAATAAAATATTCGAATATTTTCCTGAGTTGATTTCATCTTTAGTTCATAGTTTTTTGCTAATAAACATTGATAATGCAATTCCAAGTGGAGGTACCATACCTGCAGCCATAACAGCCGCCATTGAAACACTTGATGTTCCGTTTGCAATAGTTAAAGTTCCAAAGATGTATGCTGCTTTATTAATTGGTCCCCCAAGATCAATAGCCATCATAGCACCTAAAATTAATCCTAAGATTCAAGCTAATTGAGGACGGTTTTCAAATAATCCTAAGAATAACACTAATGCTAAGTTAATGTAAATTAAGACAATATTAGCAACTCAGAATAATAAAGCAATTGTTAAAGTTCCAAATAATGGAATAAATAAAATATTTTTAATTCCTTGCATAGTTTTTGGTAATTTACCAAAAATATATTTTGAAAAAACAATTACCATGGCTGCGGCAAAGAATGCTCCAAGGATTCCGCCAATAAAACCTGAACCAGTCCCTAAAAATGAATCGGGGTTGGCTACTCCAGAATTGACAATTGAAGGTCTTAAAAAAGCATATGTCCCAGAAACTTGCCCAGAAGCAATAGCCCCAACGACAAATCCAGGTAATAACCCTTGGCGCCCTACTAATGAGTAAGTAATATAAGCAGCCAGCACAGGAACAGCAAGGTTAAGTCCAATTTTTCCAATATCAAAGATAACTTTTGATAATGGAGCATTAAATCCAAAGTTACTTAAAAAAGCACTTGAATTAATGTCTGTTTTATTAAGTCCACCAATAATAATGTCTAGTAAAAATCCAATTGCTAATAAAATTCCACCAAAGACAATAAATGGTAACATGTGAGAAATTCCAGACATTAAAGAACGACGTAGTTTTCCACTAAAGCCATCAAAAGTCATTTCAGCAAATGATTCTTCACTAGTTTTAGCACCTTTTATTTTCTTTCCTTTTTGATCTAAAATTTCTTGAATTTGCTCTCTAGTCTTATAGATTGCTTTTTGGGTTGAGATTTCTAAAACATTAGTTGCATTACTAAATTTAGATTTTTCAATCTCGCGATCAGTTGCTAAAATAACACCTTTAGCATTAGCAATATCTTTTTCAGTTAAAGTATTTTTAACCCCTTCTGCACCTTGGGTTTCAACTTTAATTCTTAAATTCATTTTCTTAGCTTGCTCAACTAATTTTTCTTTAGCTAAGAAAGTGTGGGCAATACCAGTAGGACAAGCAGTAACTGCGACAATGTCATAAGTTCCTTCTTGATCTAGTAATTCCTCAAGTTCATCTTGTGGTTCAAAAGCATCAAATAATGCTAAAAATTCATCAGCACTTTGAACTTTGTCTAATGCCTTAATAAATTGTTCTTTAAGTAATAAAGACGATAATTTTTGCATTACTTCAATATGTCCTGATTCTCTTTGGTCTTTTGATAAAGCAATTCCAAAGATATATTTTACAGGTTGATTATCTAATGCTTGCCAATCAAGGTTATTTACTCTAGCAAAGAGCAAAGTGCTCATTGTTATAGTATCATCACCTAAATGTGGCATTGCAATATGATCACCAATCCCTGTTGAATTTTGATTTTCTCTTTCTTTAAAAAGATCGTAAATTTTTTGGGTATCTAATCCATAGTTTTTTGATACAAGCTCACTAGCAAAAAACTTTAAAACTTCATCTTTTGAAGCAAAGTTTTTATCCAAGTAAATTGTATCTTTGTTGTTAAATAATGATCTAATCTTCATAGTTCCTTTCGTTGTTATCTAATTAAATTATAGATCATTCTCTTTGATATACGTATATATAAGATGAAAAAACCTGGAAATGTTTCCACTTCTTTTAATTTTCTTGTTTTATGGTATAATAATCTTTAATACTTTAGATAGGAATGAAGATGAATTACGAAAAATATACAGCCGCTTATTTTGAAACAACAAAAGAAATTTTAGCAAGTGAAAAGCCCGATAACGTTATTGTTATGCAATTTTTCCAACGAAAAAATAATTGTATTTTAGGTGGTATAAATGAAGTCTTAGCTTTTTTAAAAGCCAAGACTGATACTGCAAAATATACAATTAAATATCTACCAGAAGGAACCATAGTCAATGAATTAGATATAGTTTTAGAACTGGAAGGTCATTACCAAGATTTTGGACAGTGAGAAGGGTTAATTGATGGTATTTTAACTCGTTATTCTTCTATAGCAACAAATGCAGCAAAATGCGTTAGGGCCGCAAGAAATAAACAAGTTATTTTCATGGGTGATCGAGCTGATCATTACATAACCCAAGAAATTGATGGAAAAGCCGTTGCTCTTGGTGGAATTAAACTAGTTTCAACTTTAGCCCAAAAATCTAGTCAAGATGATATTCATAATGAAAATCTCTTTGGTAGCATGCCACACGTTTTAGTTCAAGGTTTTAATGGGGATATTGTCAAAGCCGCTGAGGCATATATAAAATTATATCCAAAACGTAAATTAATTGCTTTAGTTGACTACCACAATAACGTGATTCAAGAAAGTTTAAAACTATGAACTGCCTTAGGCGATAAAGTTTGAGGTGTTAGAATTGATACTTCAAAAAGTTTATCAGATCATATGTTTGATCAAGAAACTCCTAAATACGGTGTAGTTCCTGAGCAAGTGATTCGCCTGCGTAAAGCATTAGATCAAGCCGGAGCTACTAATTATAAAATAATTGTTTCATCTGGCTTTAATCATTCTAAAATAAAATGATTTGAAGATCTTAAAGTTCCAGTTGATTATTATGGAGTTGGACAAAGTATTTTTAAAATGACTAATACTTTCTCAGCTGATGCTACCATGTTAAATGGACATAATCAAGCTAAAGAAGGGCGTTATTATCGTTATAATCCAAAACTAATAGAATATAAAGGTTAAGTAAAAGCAACACTTATAGTTAAGTGTTGCTTTTATATTATAAAAAGTAATTATAGTTCGGCTAAAGCTTTCATAACTCTGACAAGCTTTTCCCAGTCTCCATTCCTCTTCATTTGCACATCAAGAGGTTCAACATATTTATCAAGATTTTCTACATATTCTTTTAATGTCATGATATCCTCCTATTTAATATTGTATTTATTATACCATATTTTCTGGATTCGAATTAATTAATGTATTTTTTATAATTCACTCTTTTATCTCTTTTTTAACTTTTTCTTGTCTTTCTTTAGTGCTGGTTCCTTTGTCATTTTTAATAATAAAATTATAGCATCATTTATAAATTGCGTTTTTATCATTATTAACTATTAGTTCTCCATCATCTAATAATTCAATAAAATCTTCATATGACCTATTTGACAGTCTTGATACAAAGCAAAACATTTCTCGTTCTTGTGCTACTTGATAACTATTTTTCATTGTTAAATCAGAAGATCATTTAAAATAAAATCCAAAATTTCTTAATAAGTTGATTAAAAATAAAAAGCAAAAACGTTTATTTCCATTTTTAAGTTTATGAGGGACAAGCATTTGAATTAAAATAGTAGCAAAGAAATCAAAAATATCATTTATTTCTATATAACCTAGTCGTATGTAATATAACATATTTGAAATTAATGAATTAAAAGTATCATTATCATTAACATAATCATAATCATTTGCACCTTCGTTTTTAAAATATTTTTTTGCATAATTAAAGGTTGTAGTTAATGTAGATTCTATCAATTTCATAATATATTCATTATCATATTTATCTTGTAAATTTATAACTAATGGAATTAGTTTTATTTCTTGATGTTTAGAAGAAAATTTACTATTTAAAAAATATTTATCACCTTTTTTGATTAGTAAACTACTTCGAAATTTATCTATAAAAGAATTAAAATTAACATATTCACTTTTGGTTATTACAATTTTAGCACTTAAAAAAGTCATTTCTTAAAACCTCCTATAATATAGAATAATTATATTCTAAAAGGGAACAAAATCTTTATTTTATAAGAATTGAAATCAAAATTATAAGACTAATTTAATATTAGAGAATATTGGCAATTTTAATAAATGTTTTCTAAACTTTGCAGTAAATAAGAATATAGAAAAAATAGTATACAAAAACAGGCAAATAAATGCCTGTTTTTGATTATTTATTATAAACTTGTTCACTAAGTTTTATTAATTTAGCTAATGATTTCTTGGCAGCATCATAAGCAGCTGCACGAGATGTTGCCATTATTTTTGCAATTTCACCATAAGAGAGATCTTGATAAAAATAAAGCTCAAACACTTGCCGCTGAGTTTGAGTTAATAAATTCTTGTATTTTTCGTAAAGTAATGTATAAAACTGTATTTTATCCAAGTCTTTATGAAGCATGTATTAAATCCTTTGTTAGCTGGTAGATAAAGAGTTCAAGGTCAAATTCTTGAAAATCATTGATTTGCTCGCCTAAGCCAATATATTTAACATCTAAATTATATTCATCTTTAATTGATAAAACAATCCCACCTTTAGATGTACCGTCTAATTTTGTTAAAATAACCCCTGTTAAATTGGCTATTTCTTTAAAGCTTTTAGCTTGTGAAAGACCATTTTGTCCAGTAGTTGCATCTAAAACTAATAATGATTCATGTGGTGCATCAGGAATAAAGCGCTTTATAATTCCAACCATCTTTGATAATTCACTCATTAAATTAACTTTATTTTGTAATCTGCCTGCTGTATCAATGATTAATAAATCATATTGCTCGCTAGTTGCTTTTTCTAAAGCTTGGAAAACTACTGAAGATGGATCGCCCCCTTCTTTTTGTGGTTTAATAATATCCGCTCCTACTCGCTGAGCTCAAATGCCTAATTGGTTGACTGCCCCAGCTCTAAAGGTATCACCAGCAGCAATTAAAACCTTTTTGCCTTGCATAATATATTTATGAGCCATTTTAGCTATTGAAGTAGTTTTACCAGAACCATTAACTCCCACAAAGATAAAAACATTTAAACGATCATTTTGGAAATTTAAATTAGTATTGGTAATGGTGCTCCCGGTATAAATCACAAATAATTGATCCGCAATTAATTCCCCAATTAATTTCGGATCATCAATATTATTCGTTCTTACTTCTGACTTTATTTTTTCAATAATGACATTAACTAATTTTAAGTTAATGTCAGACATAATTAAGAGTTCTTCTAATTCTTCAAAAAAATCTTCATCAATTTTATTATATTTATTTTGTATCTCTAAGATTTTTTTACCAAGACTCGAGCTATTTTCTAGACCTGCCTCATATTTTTTAAATTTCTCACTATTTATAATTGCTTTTTGTTCTTCTTGTTTTAATTCTAGTTTTAAAGTTTCAACATCTTTGGCTTCTTTCTTGAAAACCTTGTTAATTAAATTCTTAAAAAATCCCATGCATATATTTTAATATATTATTGTAAGTTTGTTGCTTTAATTTTAATTTGTTATAATAACACTATGGAAAAAAGAAAAGATCTCAGTCATTTAACTGACTTACAATATAAAATTACCCAAGAAGGGTACACCGAAAGACCTTTTGAAAATGAATATGACCAACATTTTGAAAAAGGAATTTATGTTGACATCGTAGATGGAAAGCCGCTATTTATTTCTAGTGATAAATTTGATTCGGGTTGTGGTTGGCCTGCATTTAGTAAACCAATTGATCATTCTGTTGTTTCAAAACACCTTGATTTATCACATAATATGGTTCGCACTGAAGTTAAAAGCACTAGTGCAAATTCGCATTTAGGACATGTTTTTAATGATGGACCAAAAGATAAAGGTGGTTTAAGATATTGTATTAATTCAGGTTCTTTGAGATTCATAGCTTATAAAGATTTAGAACAAGAAGGATATGCAGAATATAAAAAATTATTCAAATAAAAAACTAAGCTTATAGACAGGGAAAAAATATTCGGACAAAATCCGAATATTTTTAATATAAAGAAAAAGAGGTAGTTATGAGACATTTAAAGACTAAAGAATGAATCAAAATTTTTGACTTATACCATAAATATTTGAACCTGGGAATAACCAAGGCAGAATTTGATAATTTCTGTTTTGATATCAGAAAAGTATACTGAAATAAAGAATCAATGAGAAATATGTTAAAGAAAAGAAAACTGTATAATTTAAATATGAACATAGAATCACAAAGCGGTAAATCACCTAAGAAAGATAAAGGTGTTGGGAGAAAGAAAAAGAAAGTTCTCGATTATACATGAATTGATACTCTTAAAGATGATGAAAAAGATGCAGTTATAAAATACTACTATCGAATTTTTAATGAAAATAATATTGATGCAGATATCTCAAAGATAAAGAAAATCAAGAATCTTTCACATACTAAAAAATCTAAAATGATATGTGTTTCAAGATCTACATATTACGAGAAATTGAAAGATAACAACAAGACTAAAGAACTAAAGGTTAAACACAAAGAAATAATTTTTCAAAGTTTTGTCGAAAATAAAGAAAGGTATGGACGAAGGAGACTTGCTAAATATATTTTCCAAGAATATAATATTCAAATAAATCCTAGAACCCTAGGAAATTATATGAAAAAACTGAATTTGAAAACATTTGTTAGACAAAAACATAAAACTAAAGAATCTAAAAATACTAGTGTTAAAGTACCTGATTTAGTAAAAAGAGATTATAATTCAAGCAACAATAATATATATGCAACAGACGTGACCTATATACCAGCACCAAAAGATATTGAACAGAATCATATTTATTTATCTGCAATTATTGATCATAAAACTAAGTTTGTGACCTATGAATTATCACTTAGAAATGATACTGAACTAATTTTGAATAATATCACCAATACAAAATTCAAAAATAATTTTATTTTACATTCTGACCATGGATCTGCTTATTCTTCGCTTGAATATACTAAAAAAATAAAATCACTAAAAGGTAAAATATCAATGTCAAGAATTGGTAATAGTCTTGACAATCGTGAAATTGAGTATTTCTTTTCAATTCTTAAAAGTGAAATTTTCCCAAATTTTGATCAAACCTGTAAAAGACTTACTTTTATTGAATTATCACAAAAAATCAAAGAATTTATAAGCTGATATAATTATAAAAGAATAAGATAAAAAAACCTTCCCAAAGCATTCCGTTTGGCTTAGACAAATGGTATGGTTGGGGAAGGTAAAACCGTCCGAAAAAAATTTCCCAGTTTATTATAGCTTAGTTTTTTGATTAAAATAATTGATAATTTTTTGATAATTTAATTCACTAGTATTAGTTAAAATTAAATTTGCACCAGAAAAATCTTCATGAGAATTATGAGTAATTACTACTGAATGCATTTTGGCATCTCTAATTCCGGCAAGGCCCGCAGGGGCATCTTCAAACCCAATGCATTCACTTGGATCTAAATTAATTCCTTTTGCAGCTTGTAAGAAGATATCAGGAGCAGGTTTACCTGCTTTTACATCGCCAGGGTAAACAATAAAATCAAATAATTCTAGAATGCCCAGTTTAGTTAAAATAAGTGGTGCGTTAAAACTACTTGAAGCAATTGCTAATTTAATTTTATTAGCTTTTGCTTCTTTTAGAAAATTTAATAGTCCTGGTAATATTGAAGCTTCATTGATCTGAGTTTTTAATAATTCTTTATAATATTCATTTTTATCATTAGCAATTTGGAATAATTCTGCTTCGCTTAGCTTTAATTCAGGTTTTTTTAAGCGAATTATTTCTTTTAATGTTTCAAGACGCGGAATCCCTTTTAATTGTTCATTATCAGTTAAAGTATACTCAATGCCAAGATCTTTAACTTTATGTGCTCAAGATTGAAAGTGTAAAATAGCTGTGTCAGTAATTACACCATCTAGGTCAAAAACAAAACCTTTAATCACGGTTAATACCAAATTCTAAAACATTATTTTTTTGCATAAAGTTATCTTTGTTAAAAGGTACATATTTACCTTGGACATTAATAAATAATTTTCCTTTGAAGTCTTCTGATTGCAATTTAACACTGAAAATTTGTTTGCCGACATTAACCTCGAAATGTGAGCCCTGGTATTTAAATTTGTATTTTAAACTAGTTCAATTATCAGGTAAGATTGGGTCTAAGTGTAACTTACCATTATGTCAATCTAAACCTCCAAATCCAAATACAATCATTTGGTAAATTGCAGCTAATGCTCCAGCATGAATTCCAGCATTTGATGTATGCATAGCAGGACCTAAATCAATATTAATTCCATATTTAAAAATTGAATATGCTTTTACAATATTTTTAAGCCTTGCCGCTTCAATAGCATAAGTAGCCGGGCTTAATGATGAATCATGGGTTGTAATAGGTTCATAATAATCAAAGTTGGCTTTACGCACTTCTTTAGAATATAAATGTGGCAAGATATTTAATAATAATACAACATCAGCTTGTTTGACAAGTTGTGATTCAAGGCGAAGGTGGCCTTCTTTAGTATTAAATAATTTTTTACCAGCATCACCAAGCATTTGGAATGGTAAAACATCTACTAATGGTAGTTGTAAGAAAGTATCATTTTCTGCAATAATTAAATTTTCATTTGGTAATTGTTGTTTTAATTTAGCTGATACATCTTGCATTTTTTGATAATCAATTGGGTATGGAATTCTGTCTTGTAGTGCATTTCATACATTTTTTTTATTTACTTTTAAATAATCAATATACTTAAGAGCTAAATCAATGTTATATTTAGCAAACATATTGATATAAGCATTATTATCAATATTCCCCTTATATTCGTTTGGCCCCATAACATCTTTAATTTCATAAGTCCCATTACTTTGTAATTCAGCACGATTGGCATAGAAAATTGCAGTATCAATGATCATTTCATATCCCATGGTTTCCATGAATTTATAATCTTTAGTAACTTGGAAATATTGATCAACAGCATAGGCAACATCAGCAGAAACGTGAATTTCTTGACGACGTGATGCAATTGGAACTTGCTGTCCGCTCACTACATCAGCTTGACCTCAATATGGACAAACTTCACCTTCAGTAGGTCAAGCCATTTCTCAAGGATATTGGGCTCCTTGTAAGTTACTTTCAGCATCACGTTCTTTTTTCTCAAATGCTTTAGCTCTGGCCCCTTCTAGGCCTTTATATCTATATGTTAAAAGGTTTCTTACAATTCGAGGTTGATTAAATAAATAAATTGGATTAATAAAGAATTCAGTATCCCAAAAAGTATGTCCTTGGTATCCCTCACCAGAAAGTCCTTTAGCTCCAACATTCATATTAGTAGTATGTCTTGGCACAAATCCATTAAGGTGGAAAATTCCAAAATCCAGTGCTAATGCATCATATTTAGCTTGCTCATTCCCTTCGATTTGCACTGAAAATTCATTTCAAACATTTGAATGCATTTTAGCAATTGAAGCTTGCTTTAATTGCTCATAATTAGCAGATAATAAATAAGTATGTTTTTGATTTGCTAAATCTTGTATTTCATCTTGTTTAAGCAATTTTTTAGCATCAACAGGTGTATGCACTGACATAATTTTTTCTAAAGTAAAGACATCACCTACTTTTAATGGGACATTAATTTTAAATCCAATATAGCGGCGCTTCATTTCCACGATGTAATCATCAGTTCCACCAGTGATTAATTGATCATTTAGGTATGCCTTAGTAATCAAGTTATGAACAATAAAACGTTTTGAAATGGTCGTAGTTTGTGACATTTGTAATGATTCTTTAGTTAAACGACGCTTATGACCTTCGCTAAAATGCTGTGTTCCTGAGTTGGTTACTTGCCCATTGATTCTTGGTTTAATAAGTAAATTTACTTTTCCTAAATCATTTAATTCTAAAACTTTAACTTGGATTTTTTGAGCATATAAATTAGCATCATCTCGTGACACAAATCTTTCAAAGGTTAATTCATATTTACCACTTTTACGTGTTGCAATAATAGTTCTTTTTAAAAATCCATCTTTAATATATAAGGTTTTATTATATTGATCACAGCAACTCACTTCAAATTGTTCATTATTAAAATAAATAGGTGTTGTCATTAAATCAGCTAAATTAGCTAATTCTGATACTTCTTCTCTGGTATCTTTGTTAAAGATACCATTAACAAAGAAGTTTTCTTTGTTATAAGAAGTATTTTCTTCATCAGCACTTCTTATTCCAATATGTCCATTTCCAAGTGCAAAAATACTCTCAGTTTTGGCAACCACATTTTTGTCAAATTTAATTTGTGAAATTGTTTTATTTTCTAAATCATATTTTAAGTAATTCATATTCCTCCTTTTATAATTCAATAAGTATTGATTCAAATGGTCTTAAAACAGTTTGTGGCATTTTTTGATCGCTATAACTAGACATGATCAAAGTTCCTAGTTTTGCTTCTAAATTAAGCTGATATTTAGTTGGATTTAAATAAACAACTAATTTTTGGTTTTGGTAGCTACGTTTTATTACCAAAACACCGTTTTGGTCAACATAAATTTTTGATAATCCATAGATTAAAATATCATGATATTTATCTTTACGTAATGCAATTAAATCTTTGTAAAAGTAAAAAATACTATCTGGATCTTTTAAAGCAGCATAAACATTAATTTCATCTTTATTACGCCCATTTTTAATTCAAGGTTTATGCCCTCTATTAAATCCAGCATTTATAGATTTATTTCATTGCATTAAAGCGCGCCCTGCATCACGTGAATTAATATTTAAATATTTAATAAATTCTTGTTCGCTATAAATTGGATTTTGGTCAACTAAGTCCCTAAATCCATTTTTAATATCAACATCTCTAAATTCACTACGGTCATTAAAAGTAACGTTAACCATTCCAATTTCTTCTCCGTAGTAAATGCATGGAATTCCTTTTAAAGTTAAGAGCATTAAAGCATGAGTTTTAGCTGCTTCTTTACGGTAAAAAGTTTCATCTCCTCAACGCGAAATGCTACGAGATGTATCATGATTTGATAGAAAGTTAGTAAACATATCTGATGTAATATGAGGATTTTCTTGAAATGGAGCTTGTTGGTAAGCAAATTCTTTATAGTCTCAATTTGTATCTAAGCCATTGCGCCCAGTTTCTTTTCCTCACCCAATTCATCACCACGCAAAATTAAAGTAATTATCAGATACTTTGTTTTCCCCTGCTCCATATTGTAATAATTCTTGTGCACTAATACCACTTGCTTCTCCTAATGTATAAGCATCAGGTTTGTTAGCAAAAGCTAATTTACTAAATTCTTTAAGATATTCAACGGCTCCTTTATTTCAAGCAAAATATGGGTTTTTATCAACTTCATCGAACGTTTTAGCAACATGTTTAATAGCATCAAGTCTAAAACCACGTACTCCTAAATCATATCAAAAATCAATAACGTCCACCATAGCTTTAATAGTATCAGGATGAGCTCAGTTTAAATCCACTTGTTCTTTTGAAAATAAGTGGAAATAGTATTTATTTAATGATGGCACATATTCTCAAGCTGATCCACCAAAAATACTTTTAGCTTTTTGTTCTTCTTGGGTTAATTCATCCCTTCAAATAAAGTAATTATGTTCTTTATTTGAAGGTGATTCTAAGGCTTTTAAGAACCATGAATGCTCGTTAGACACATGGTTTAAAACAATATCCATAATAATGTCTATGCCATATTCTTTAGCCTTAGCTGCCATTTTTTTAAAATCATCTAAAGTACCAAATTGTTTTCATACTGATTTATAGTCTAAAACATCATATCCAGCATCAACAAACTGAGTTTCATATGTTGGACAAAGCCAAATCCCATTGATACCTAGATTTTTTAAGTATCCTAATTTTTTTGTAATTCCTTTTAAATCTCCATCGCCATCATTATTTGCATCATAAAATGAACGAGGGAAAATTTGATAAAAGATTTTATCTTCTAATTTAATTGTTTTCACTTTTATTTATTCCTTTCTGTTACTTGTGTTGAATGAGCTTTTAAAACTCCTGGTGTGTGATCTATTTTTGAATCAAAGATTAAATTACCTTGATACAAACTTAGATCAAAATCTCGATCACCAAAATTATGCAAGGCTAAAAGTTCTTTAGTTCCTTCTTGATTTGCAATGCTATAAATTAAAATTCCAGATTCTAGATCGCTATATTCAAATTTTAATCTTTCAAACACTTTTTGATTTGTATCAAGCCTCAAATAATCATTAGCTAATCTAAAATGATTGATTTTGGCTTGAAAATCAAAAATATATTCTTTAACCTCAGGATTTTCTAAATGTTTTCATTTTAGCCCATTAGTATAATCAGTAGTTTTATATGAATTAGGCATAAAAGCATTATTGTCAGGTTTTTCATTAAAATCATCATGTAAGCTAGCTTGGCATTTAAAGCCTTCTTCACCACTTAAATCACAAGGTTTGCTTTGCAATAATTCAGTGCCTGCTAAAGTTAAATGTCTCCCTTGGGTTAAATATGACATTAATAAACCTTGGCGGTAGGCTTCAAGACGCTGTTTAAAACTCTTTTTAGGACTTAAAATATTAATTTTATCCCATAAAGTCATACCATCATGGCATGCACTATAACTTAGGTTAATTGCAATATCATCATTATATAAGTCATATTTAGTTTTCGAATGTGGAATATTGCCAAAATCATAATCTTTCAAACCTCCAACAACACTAGTTACATATTGTTTATACTGAGTTTTCGAATATTTATGAATTAAGCCAGTTCCATACTTTTCATGCTCAGTTCCTTTAATTGAATCTCGTAAAGTATCATTAAAATATCCAAATTTAATTGTATTATTACTTGATCCTTTAATGTATGAACTACTAAATTCAAGGTCACTAAAAGGCCATGCTTCTCCATGCAAGATTATCTTTGGATTTAGTTTTCTAAGTTCTCTTGCAATTAAATCCAAAGTTTCTTGGTGGTGAAAACATGAAAGATCAAAGCGAAAACCATCCACATTAAATACTTCAACATAATATTTTAATGAATCAATCATTAATTTTTGCACCATAAATCTTTCATCAGCTAATGGTGGATAATTTACCGGACGTTTAATTGCTTTATCACGATAATAATAGCCAGGTAAAATATTATCAAAAATATTGTTTGTCATCATGTGATTATAAACCACATCAACAATCACGCCAATATTTTGCTCATGTGCTTTATCAACTAAATTTCTAAATTCCTTAATTCTGGTATATGGATCTTTAGGGTTAGATGCATAAAGACCATTAATTGTAAAATAGTTATGTGGATCATAACCTCAGTTATAATTAGTAGTTCACCCTTTCCCAGTTCCTTTTAAATAAATTGTTTTATCTAAATCATTTACAGTATATGCAGCATGAATTGGTAAAAGTTGCAAGTGGGTAAAACCTAAATTTTTTAAATATCCAAATAAATCATGTTTTAGTAAATTATTAAATTTACCTACTTTTTGGTATTTTGGTCTGTTAGGTTTTAAACTTGTAAAATCACGTACATGCAGTTCATAAATATTTGCATCTACTGAATTATTTAAGTTAGTAACTAGATCTCTTGGTTTATCTCCTACTCTTGGTGATTTAAAATCAATAAAGGCACCTAAGCCAACTTTATCCTCCATCCCTTGTCAATTAAATGGAGCCATAGATTTAGCATAAGGATCTAATGCCCTAGTTACTTTATTACCTTGATGAATAATTTCAAAATTATAATAACTAGTTTGATATTTTTGTTTGTTAATTGTTATATCTCAAACAAAAATATCATTGCTTGTTTGTGCATAAACTTTTTGCATTGACAACTTTAAATATGGATTTTCTAAATCATTTTTTTTGTAAAGCAAAAGAAAGACTTCCTTTGCTAAAGGTTGCCATAATTTTATTTGAATTTTATTCTCTAAAATTATGGCTCCTAAATCATTTTCCTTATAAGCAAATTTTTGATCAAATTCTTTAAAAAATTGCGAATCTTTTTTGACTAATTTCATATGCAATAATTATAATGATTATTATTAAATTTTTTAAAAACTACTAATACAACTTGACCAGTCAATCTATAGTATATAAAATTAGAGAATAAATCATAAAAAGGAGTAAAAAAGCACCCTATTAAGGGTGCTTTTGTCTCTTTTATAATAAAGATATTTCTTGGTGATAAAATTTAAGGTGTTCTGGGTCAATATAATATTTACCAGCAATACAAATTGCTTCATCATCATAACCAAACATTGTTAAAACCATCATATTTTGGTGCCCTAAACGATTAACATCTTTTTCATATTCAAGATGGTAAACTACATTTTCAACTTTCTTTTTGTTGTTAATAGTGTCAATTAATGGTACAGTCAAATCAATTGGTTCGTTTTTACCAAGCCATTTTGCAGATAATCAAACTTCAGCTTCACCAATCACTTTATTTTTCTTATAAATTTTCTTTTGGAAAAATCTGGCTCCGTCTGTAAAGATAATGTTTTTATCTGCAAATCATTCAGGTTCTACAAAGTCAAACACTTCATGCCCCATTTGACGGTCAGCTTTAATTAAATAACTAACTGGTTTAATTAAGTTATGAAAGTTTTCAGAAACAAAGTGTCCTCTTTTTTTAATTGAGTAAACTGCACCGATAGTACGTAGTTTTTGGTAAGCTGTAACAATAACACTACGAGAACATTTGAAACGTTCCATTAAAGCATGTTCTGAAGGCATAATTTTGTTAACTGGTACTTTCTTGGTTTTAATTAAGTCAATTAAATATAAAATAATCTCACTTGTTTTAGTAACATCTGGATCATCTAATTGAAAAGTATCTTTATATGTAAATTTATATTTTGGTCTCATAATTTTTCTAATTATTTTTGAGTTAATTCAAAAATAATCAATCCTCCTCTTTCTATTTCAATATTTCAACTATTATTTTTAGCTTTATATAAATATAAAGGTTTAAAATGATAGTTACGAGAAATCTTAGCTACTGCTAAGAATTTATTTTGGTAATTGCAAAATCCAAATAATAACAGCTTTTTAGCATTGTGGTCTTGAGCACGGACCATAAATGATGAATAATCCTCGCTGTCAATTACTTGATATGGATCGATAATTGTTCTTGGTTCTCTGTGGCTCAGAAATGGATAATCATTTCTGAGCTTTAACATAAATTTAATAAAGTTAAATAGGGAATTTGGATCTTCAATCGCCTCTTCAACATAAGGCCTAGACAAAGCAGAAGTTAATAAAACATAATCTTTACGTGATTCTTTAACTTTATTATCAAAAATATAACAATTTTCAGCATGCGTTAACCATTTCATTGGTTCACGCAAGGTTGGATCTCCATAAATCCTTGTTCCATAATAACCAAGTTCATTACCATAATAAATAATTGGTGTAGCTGGTAAGGCTAAAAGCTGCATTAGTGCAATTCTTTGTGCTTCATATTCATCAAGACTTAAAGGTTTATGATGCTCTGTTTTTTTTAACTTAGTAACATTCTGACGGTAATAATCTAGCCATCTAAAAACATCATGATTATCTAAAAAAGGTACTCATTTAGTTTTAGAAGAAGCAAGTGCATACTTGCTTGCCACATTCACTAATTCTTGGTAACTAATTCTAACATCAGGATTATGTCTAAAAAACTTAAAGCCATCATAAACTGTATCTAAAGCTTGTTTACCTTGGTACATGGTATACTCTAACCCTTTTAATGGATCGCTAAAGACTCATTCACCCATCATAAAAACTTCCTCGCGGCCAGGTTCTAAATTAGTTATTGAGTCGCTTGCTTCGCGCAGCAAACTAAAAATCTTGGCTTCATTAAAGTTATCTTTAGTTTCTTGTTCACTGGAATAAAATTCGGCAATTGCATCATAGCGAAAACCATCAACTCCAACAGCCGTTCAAAATTTTTGAATTTCAAGCAGTTGTTTAATTACTAATTCATTATCTAAATTCAAATCAGGCATACCATAAGTAAAACGGCCTAAATAATCACGATTAGTTGCCTGAATCTTTTGATCCAGGCGATGATATTTAGCTCTAATGTATTTGGTATCTGTCTTTACATCTGAATCTTTATAAGTTGGTTCAAAGCGATAAAATTGTTCATATAAAGGATCTTTATATAAGGCTTTTTGAAACCAAGGATGTTCATAGGATGTATGGTTAAACACTAAATCTAAGTAAACTTTAATTCCGTTGTCATGGGCACATGATAAAAACTCAATAAAAGCATCCATGCCACCAAGTTGGGGAGCAACGTTGCAATAATCAATTACAGAATACCCATGGTACGAAGAAGCAGGGTGAATTGGACTTAACCATAATTGATCGATTCCTAAATTTACTAAATAAGGAATTTTATTTTTAAGTCCAATAAAATCACCTAGAGCATCATTATTACCATCAGCAAAATTATAAACTAATAATTGGTAAATAACATTTGTATTACGTAACTTTTTGAATAACTTAGCTTTAGGGGCTTTTTTTCATAAATCAGTGTAATCTAAATGATATTTAGGCATTTGGAAGCTTGGATCATCTCAAGTTGCAGCCTTAGTTCTAATTTGCTTTTTTAAATAACCTTTAAATATTCTTTCTAGCTTTCATTTCTCGTATAACTTGCTCATAGTAATATTATACTATTTTTATCTACTTATGCAAGTTGATATATTAAATATATTTTAATGAAAAACTCCTTGTTTTTTACAAGGAGTTTTAGGTTAATTATTATCTAGAATAGTTTGTATTTTGATTTTTAATTCATCAGTTGGAATTAATTGTTTTGCTAAGATTTGGTCTTTGGTTAAAAAACCAAATGATTTACGAGCAATTACAATCAAGAAAATGTTAATAAAACTAAAACCAAGCGCTAGCCAAGTTAGTAAGTAACTTAATTGACCTCCACTTTTTTTAAAGGGAGTGTTTCTAATTTCGCCAGCATCATCTTCAGCTTGAATAATGTTTTCTTGATATACTTCAGTTGGTTGCAATGAAAGAATAAAAAAGAGTAATACAAAGACAATTGGGACAAGGTAATTCACAATTTTTAAATAAAGATCACCATTATATGTATTTTTAAATAAGGTATAAATTACTAGCGAAACAAGTACTATTGCACTAAAAGTAAGCACTAGAAAAATGCTATTTAGTGATAAAAATAATGTTTTAAGTTGGAATGCTGGAGCATTATTTTCAACTTGATCTATTTTTCATGTTTTGCTTAATTCACCAGCTTGAATCCATTGATACTCATATTCAATCCAAGCAAAGAATTTTTTAATCATTACTAGTTGAAAAATAAAGATTAAGCTTAATAAAACTAGTAAACTAATTAAAAGAATTTTGCGCTTTAAATAATTTGTTTCAAATTTTTGCATTAGTTAATTCTGTTTTCGGTTTCTTTATCAAAGATATGAATTCTTGAAGTAATGAATTCAATTGTGATATATGAGAATAATTCAAATTCTTCACTATTTGAAGCATTAACGATAAATTCTAAATCATCGCTTACTTTAACTAAAACTAATTGATCTTTACCAATTAATTCCACATTTGAAATTTTACCTGAAATAAAGTTATTTCCAGTTTTTTCACCATGGTGAATTCTTAAATCTTCACTTCTAAAACCAACCACTAATTCTTGATTAGCTTTTAATTTATCTTTAGTTTCTTGGTCTACTTCAATAGCAACTTTTTTGGCTTTATCTCAAATGAGTCCATCTTGATAAGTTGCATCAAAAGTATTCATAGTTGGCGAACCAATAAATTTAGCTACGAAAATATTTGCAGGTTTAAAGTAAAGTTCTTTACTTTTTCCATTTTGTTGAATTTTACCATCGTTAAAGACAACAATTTGGTCCCCCATGGTCATTGCTTCAAGTTGGTCATGAGTAACATAAATACTTGTAGTATTAAGCATACGGTGAATATTAACAATTTCACGTCTCATGTTTTCACGTAATTTTGCATCTAAGTTTGATAAAGGCTCATCCATTAAGAATACAAGCGGTTTACGTGCAATAGCACGGCCAATTGCAACACGTTGCCTTTGTCCCCCTGAAAGATCACGTGGTTTTCGATATAAGTAATTATCAATTTTAAGAATTTTCGCAACGTCTTTGACGCGTTTATCAATAATGTCTTTTCTTTCTTTAGCAATTCTTAATCCAAATGAAATATTATTATAAACATTCATATGTGGATAAAGTGCATATGACTGAAATACCATTGCAATATTTCTTTCATTTGGTAATAAGTTATTATATCTCTTGTTATTAAATAACAAGTCTCCTTTAGTTATGGAATTAAGTCCTGCAATCATTCTTAACAAGGTTGTTTTTCCACAACCTGAAGGGCCAAGAAAAATACAGAATGTTCCAGGTTTAATTTCAAGGTTAATATTTTCTAGTGTATAGTTTTCATTTCCTTCATATTTTTTAGAGATGTTTACTAAGTTTATGTGTGCACCGCTATTTGAATTATAAAATTCCCCAACTTCAGAAATCATTTGATCAATATCAATTGTTTCAAATCCTGAAGTATCTAAATCTAATTCATCATTTGTTAGTATTTCTTGTTCAGTATGTTTATCATATTTCATCATATATTATCCTTTAACAGCTCCATCACTAAGTCCGCCAACAATATACCTTTGCAAGTACATAAATAAGGCAAATGCTGGTAGCGAAGCTAAAATTGAACCAGCAGAATAAGCACCATAGTTAATATGTTTTTGTTCAGCATTAATGAAGGTATCAAGCCCTATGGCTAAGGTTTTTTTGTCATTCTCAATTAAGACGAACCTTGGCAAGATAACATCGGTAAAAGGAGTTAAAAATGATCATAAGGCAACCATAATCAGTGCCGGTTTAATAACTGGAAGTAAAATTTTGAAAAATAATCCCCAGTTATTACATCCATCAATTTTTCCTGAGTCATCTAACTCTGATGAAACAGTATCTAAATAACTTTTAAGCATAAAGGTATTTCCAGCAATGGCACCACCTGAATAAATCAAGATTAACATCATAATAGCTGAAAATCCAAGTAAGGTTTCTCCTAATTTTACTAAGATATATAGCGAAATTAGTGATGAAGTTGCCGGAATCATTTGTAGCATCATAACGATTGTTAATGAATGCCTTGATCCTGTAAACTTAAAACGCGAATAGGCATATCCATTTAGTGCAACAGCCACTGTTGATACTAAAGAAGTAAGCCCGGCTATAACTAATGTATTTCCATATCAAGTTAAGAATAAACTACGCTCATTAGTAAATAAGTAAGCAAAGTTATCTCAACCAAATGAAAATGGCGAAAGTCCAACGACACGAATGTTAGCAACGTTAAAGGCTGCTGTTATCAGTGAGACAATTGGGAATAAAATGATTATTGCTCAAAATAGTAAGATTATGTAATTAAAGAACAGTCAAATAATCTCAAGTGCTGTAGGTGGCTTTGAGTCTGATTCATTAAATTTTAAACGCTTTGGAGATAGTTTTTGTTCTGAAATTGTAAGCGAATCAAACTTATGTTTATAAAATATTTGTCTTTTAAATCTACTTAACATTCTTAATCTCTCCTTGACATTGATTTAATAAATCCTCTTGCACTAATTGCAATACTGAATGAACCAGCTAATGTAGTTAAGGCTGCAGCAAAGGCTTGATTACCTTCGAATTGTCCTGAACTTGTGGTTAATTTATAAACTCATGAAATAATAATATCTGTTGATGCTTCTCCAAATGAAGTTGAATTAGCATAAGCAGGTCCACCACCTGTGAAAATCGAAATAGTGGTAAAGTTGTTAAAGGCTCCAACAAATTGTCCTATTAACATTGGGGCAATTGAAATTAGCAATGAAGGCAACGTCAAGTATCAAAATAGTTGGCGACCTTTGGCTCCGTCAATTGATCCCGCTTCATAAATATCTCTTGGTATTGATTGTAAATTACCAGTCACAAGCATGAAGATTCAAGCATAACCAATCCATGTTTGTACTAAGATAACTAAAACACGAGCTGTTCCAATTTCAGTAAGCCAGTTTTTCGAACTACTTAAAAGACCCATTGACACGAGAATTACGTTCATTACCCCATCATCACCACCTCTGAAGAGGCTCCGGATAAATGTTAGGGTAACAAAGGCCGGAATTGCTCAAGGTAAAATATAAATTAGTCTAAAGATCTTTTTGAACCGGATTCTTTGGTTATTAGTTAATACAGCGATTAAAATACCAAGCGAAATAGGAATAAGAGTTGAAGAAACTGTTCAAATTGCCGTTCATAAAATAACTCTACTTAATGATAAAAATAATCTTTGTTCTCTGAAAACTCATCATTTTCCTCATTGTTTAAGGCCAACTCAATCCACAGTACGAGCTGGTGCTTCGTGTTTAAATCCATAGTTAGTAAAGGATACTAAAATCGAAGTAATAACTGGAGTTGCCACAATAAAGACCATTAAGATTCACCCAAGTAAGGAAATCATTCAAGGGAATCCACTGGTATTTAATCATCGCTTAGTTTGGGCTCATTTACTTGGACGAGAACCATATTCGAGCAATTTGGCTACCCGATAAGCTCCTAAGGCTGAAACCGTGTGATAAATCAGTGCAAAGACCAAAACTATCACAGAGATCACACCACCAAATAAATAGACCCTAGCATCTGGGAACAATCCCTTAGTAAAACTGTGACCAGCTGCTCCTAAGTCACTAAATCCAGGTATCCCGCCCATTGCTTTTCAATATGCTCCAAAAGCAAATGGGATAATTAAAGCAATCGTTATAAATGAAACAGCTGCCATAATGCTTCCTTTAAGACGTTGCTTAAAGAAAACTAGTTCAGCAAAACCTGGGAAAACAAAGTTCATAAATAAACTAATTCAACGTAAGTTTTTCATAGTTTCAACTGGAATTGATTTTTGAGCCTCAGTCACCTTACTTTCATAGAGTTTTTTGTTAATTTTATTTTCGGCTCATTCACGTCAAAATAAAGTTTTTAAAACTTGTTTATTTGATTGAACTTTTGACTTTAATTTTTCTTCGTTAATTGATTCTTTTTTGAAAATATTAAGTTCAATATTTTTGTTTTTAAATGCTGATTTAGTTATTTCTTTATTTTTAATACGGTTTTTAGCTTCTAATTTTTGGAGTTTAAATTGTTCAATAATTTTTGCCTTAGCAGTTTTAAAATCATTTTGCTCTTGATCGTAAACACCTTGTTCTTTAAGTTGTGCTAAATTAGTTTTAGCTTCAATCTTTTCGCCTAAGAATTTAAGGCGAGTTAAACGATAATCAATAAATGATTCTTTTAAAGCCTTTGCTTCTTCAAGGTTATAAAATCCTTCATAACTATAAGTTTTTAGAATTTGCCCAACTTTTTCTTTGTATTGTGATTTAACTAATAATTTAAATTCGCGACATGATTTAAAGAAATTAAGTTTCGTTAAATATTCTTTTAATGCGATTTTAGCTAAAACATTGTTAGTTTGAAATGAGTTGAAGTAACCTTGTAATTCAGTTACTTTTTGGGTTAATTCTTGGTCTGAAAGATTATTTAACGTAAAATCAAATTGTGCTAAGTCAACTTCATTTTTGTATAAAAATTTATATAAATCTTTATAAACTTGGATTTTTGAACGAATTTTGGAACTTACAAGTTGTTTTTTATATTCAAAATCAATTTCTTTAATTTTTGATTTAGCTTCTTGAATTATTTGATTAGTAAGTTCCTGGTTTTTATGTTCTACAGCTAAAATTTGCTCTTTTTGGGTCTCGATTTTTTCAAGGGTTTTTTGCTTATTAACTTTAACTTTTTCTCGTTGTTCTTTTAAATTAGCATTATATTCATATTCTAAAGTTAAAATCTTTTGTTTAGTTTCTAATTGAATATTGCTTTTTTCTTTTAAATATAACTCTTTTTGTAATTGGTGCGTTTCATTATATTGACGTAATAATTCAGTCTTTTTAGCTACTAAACTCACTCTTTGAACTTCGAGTTTATTATAAATATCTAAAAAATATTCACCAACATTATGAGTTTTAGCTAATTTATCTATTCATGCTATTTCAAGCGGTAATAAACGATCTTTAATTTTCTCAATATCAAAAGTTAAATCTTGGTTATTTTCAATATATAACAAAATAATATTGAAAATAGTATATTTTTTAAAGATTTCTTTTTCATCAAGATATGTTTTTTTCTTTAAATCTTCAATAATGGAGATTTTATAATTAAGTTCATCAGCAGACTTTGTTAAAGAATAAACAAAGTCTTGTGCATAATTTTGTATAGTTTTTTTGCTTTTAGCTAATTTTTTGATTTCAAAACGTAATAATGAAGGCATTGAATCAAAATGTTTTAACTTTTTAATTGAGTCTTTTAGGACACCAATTTTATTTTTGTATGCAACTCTATGGCTGGCAAGTTCACGTTTTAAATTATCACTTAATTTATTTCTTGCCCGCAAATATAAGTCACGGTCAACTCTTTCTTGCGCTTTAATTTTGTCATTATTACGCAAGAAAATATTTTTGACTTGTTTTTTATATGCTTTTAAATTACCAACGGAAGACGGTAGGATACTGTCGAATTCTTCGCCGTATCAATTATAAAGTTTTAATTCTTTCACAACTACTTGCTTCCTCCTCTATGTATTTTAAACCATTCATAATAATAAAATTTACGTTTAATGTGGTATTGCACCAAGAGATAAATTAAAGTGATAATTAAGCTGATATTTAAAATAGATATTAAGCTTCCTATAACAATTTGTAAGGTTGACAAAAGCTCCGTGCCATTAAAAAATGGAGAAAAAGCTAACGTCAAGAAGACAATCATTCATGAATATAAAAAAATATATCCATGTTTTAATTTATGTCTAAGCATTACTAAATATCCTAAGAAAAATAAGATTACAAAAGTGTTTGCTAAATATGACATTAAGCTGCGCATTGCAATTTGTTGTCCTAAATCACTTATTTGTTCATCAGTTAAATCTCTGGTTAAATGCTGATATTGTTCAGCACTAATCCCCATACCAAAAGGGATTAACAGTCAAACAAAGAGCACTGCTGTAAGTAGTGCTATTTGTACTAAAAGGGTATAGAAACTAATTTTATTTATGTTTGATTTATATTTAACCATTAGTTAGAAATAGTTACATATGTATCTGAGTTACTTGCATTCAATTTACCAGCTTGCTCGTCAAATACTTTAGATAATGTTTTGGCCATTTCATTGGTAAATTTATCAAGAGTATCTATGTTTTTATTGGCAAATTCTCTGTATAATTCAGCATTACCAAATGTACGATCATTCATAAATCCTCAAACTGTTGTAAATTGTGGATTAGAGTTATCAGCACGAGTTAATTGGGTTTTTAGAACACCAAGTCCCCCTTCGCTAATTGCTTGTGTTGATGAGATAACGTTAAGTAATTTATTAAAGGTTAATTTAGATTCATATCCAGAAACTTTTTCATCAACTTGTTTATAAGTTGCATCTTTCCCTTCAATAAATTTTTTATTGTTGAAAATATCTCCAACTGATAGTCTAACACGAGCAGGGTTTAAGTATGTATTTAAGTATAAAGTAACAAATTCTTTTACCTTAGCATCATCTAGTGATGATTTTGCAAAGTTGTAAACAAAACTTTTTGCTTTATTTAGGTATTTTGTAACTAATTTGTCTAGTTCTGCTGTATTGTTGTTTGTTTTATCTTTCGTTAAAGCTTCTGTTAATGTTTTGATAATTTTTTCTTTTTCATCTTCATTATCACCATTTACATCAAAGATTTCTTTTTCAACTTTACGCATGTGGAATGAAGAATCTCCATGCTTCAAGGTTTCAGCTTGTGGAATATTAAATGATCCATCTTTAAGTAAAGCTTTTCCAACTAATCATTCTTCGTTTCCTGGGTTATCTGAATTTTGAACTCCAACTAAAGTTTTAACATCGCTAATTGATAATAATGATGCAACAAGGTTTCTAAGCGGTAAAATATCTCCTAAAGTAATTGCATTAAAGTCTGCATCAGTAAGCACTTCAGGTTTTTCAATTGATGCTTTATGATCAGCTGCTTTAAGTAGGTTTGCTTCAGCAGAAGGGCTAGTTTGATCTTTGTCAGCACTTCAAGTATTTCCTCATACTTTTTGGTTTGCTAATACTGAGATTTTAGCAGTTTTTGAATTTCTTTCAGTTTTAAGTTCATCATATGAAGCAAATCCAAGGTCTTTAGCAAATTGTTCAACTTCAGTAAATTGAGCTGAATTTTCAGCTTTAATGTCATCAATTAAGGTTTTTTGAATTCCATTAACAAATGGAACTTTTGAATCATTTTTAAAGTATTCTTTGTAAGCTGCTACAGAATAAATTGCTTTAAATCATTCTTTAATAGCAGTTTTTCTTTCTTCACTAGCGCTATTGTTTCTTGAGTTAATAGCAAATGATCAAGAACCTGGGCTTTGTAAGTATTCGGTGTTATCATCTGTTTTAACTACGTTAAAGAATGATTGAGCGCCAGCTGATTTTTCTGAATTTTGTGTATCTCATGAACCAATAACAGCATAGTCAATTTTTCCTTGGTTCATTAAACTAAAGATTGTAGCTTGAGCTTCACCAACTTCTTTAACCAAAGTTTGTCTTAAGTCTGATTGAGAAATACCTTTTTTACCTCAAACAGTTTGACCAAAATCTGATTCACTCTTTAAGAAAGCAGCTTCATAAATTGGGAAGAATAATGAAGAGTATACTTTTAATGCTTCTTTAAAGTAAGCATTGTATTGGTTTCCGTCAATAAATCCAGAAGTAATTTGACCACGAGTTTCATCGGTGTATAAGATTCTTGACATTAAGTTTAATTTTGGATCAAGTGAATTTTGAGTTTTAATTTTTTCTAAAGCTCCGGCTAAAACTCCATTACCATATCAGAAGTCTTGGAATCTTAAAAGAAGTTTTCCTTCTTTAACTAGTTCAACTAAAGTATCTGTGTTTGCATTACTTAAGTCACGACGAGCATCTGCTTCTGGAAGTCTTGAAGCCATTAAAATTGCTTCAGTGTTATGTCTAATAGCCATTAATTTTGTAACATTAGTAATATTTTGCCCATTTTTTACACGGGTACGAATTGTTCCAAATGCTCTAAGAAGTTCTTTTTCTGCAGCAGTAGCACCTGTTGATGTTGATAATTCATCAATTAAACTAGGAATAAATTCGTCAATATAACTAAGTGCATTTTGTTGAGTTAAGTCAGTAACTCTATCTCCAGGTAAATAGAAAATGTCAGCTACTTCAGGTGATGTAATTCCTTGAAGACTGAAGTCTAAAGCACCTCAAACATCTTTTTCAATTGTACGAATTTTGTATTTTTTAGCTGATTCTGTTTTGTTGTAAGCTTCAATAGCTTTTTCATAAAAGGCTCTTTGAACCCCGTCGACTGCAACAACAATTTCTTCTTGTTTGGCATTACCACCACCAGTACATGAAACAGCTGCAAATGTACCTACGGATAATAAGCTTGTTGCTGATAATATAAATTTACGTATTTTCATAATAATTCCTTAAATATCTATTTTCAATCTATGGCTTATTCAAAAGCCAATTCATTTTTTTGATAAGCAATAATTAGAAAAATGATTGCAAGTGGAGTTAAAAAAGTTAATGAAGAAATAACTCCAAGCACAGCGAATATTTTATTAAATTCCGTTTTTTTCAAAATATAAAGCACATGGATTGAAAGTATCAAATTAACTATATAAGTTAGTAAAAGAATTGAAATAAAGATACGACTTTCATATGCATTTAACCTTGTGGAAACGTTTCCATATATTGTTCCTTCTGTACCTTCGTTTATAGCCTTTTTTATAATAAAAAACAATAAAATTGTGATTACAAAAGCAACAATGTTTGAAAAAATCATAAATAAGTACTCTAAAATCTTTGGTTTATACCGTCTTTCAAGTGGATATTTACCAAAAATCAAATATCTTAACTTAGTTTTGAGCGGAATTCGCTTAAATTTGTATTTTTTTTTCATTTTTCTATAAATATTATAGCAAAATATTAAATATTATTTGTTCACTTATAATATACTTAAAATATAGTGTTGATAATTTACCTTGCAATATCAAACTATTTAGGACCAATTAGAAAGGCTCCAAACTTACCTTGGCCACTCCCAATAATAGTTGCATTATTGTCTATATTTTTGATTGTAAAATTACTTCCTAATAATTTTTCTTTGACCACCAAATTATTTTTTAAAGTAATTTTTGCTTCATTATTACCAAGTGGGTTATATACAATTAATAAATAAGTTCCATCATCATTTTTTCTCAATGTTGTGTTATTGACGCTAAAGCCATTTTGGACATCTTCAAAGTCCAAAATATCCCTTCAATTACTTACTACATATTTAGAATTCATTTCACGTAGTGAAATATATTCTTTACGTAGGTTAATTAACTGAGCAATTACATTATATGATGAATTAGGATTTTTAATTATTGATTCAACGCTTCCTTCGCCTGGTGAAGCTTTTGGTGAGATCCGATCATCAGGGCTTTTAAGTTCGTAAAAATCAACATTCTTAGTTGTATCTTCTCACCAAAAAGCTTCACGAACATTTACATCCCGCTTTTTAGGCCCTCCTTGCATCAAAATCTCATTTCCATTATATAAAGTTGGTAAACCACCACGAGATAAAAGTCCAAAGATCCCTGTAATATACCGGTTGCGTTGATCTAATGATAATTTATATGGTTCATTAGTCGCAGGAGCACCCCCTACTCCTTGTTTAATTCTGGTAATTCATCTTTCAACATCATGATTGTCTAAAAATGGAATTCATTCCCTAATTACACCATTTTTATCAGTTAAACCTTCAATTAACTTGAGTTCCTCATATGAATTTAATCTTACATCTGTTGAATTCTTCCACCTTACTCCATCAATTAATGAACTAAGTGAAACATCTCCTTGTTTGTTAAACCAATTTTTTTGAGCATTTGCATCACTTGAATCACCTCATCATTCTCCAAACATAAATGCATCATTAGAAGAACGAACAATTCCATTATTTGCAGCTTCTTTATATGCTTCGTTAATTACTTTACGAAACTCACTAAATAATTCTACTTCATGGCCTTTTTTACTTCTTCCTTTATAAATATTAGGAGAATCAAAGAAATGGTAGAATGCATCATATCTAAACCCGTCAATTCCTTTAGTTGCTCAAAACTTATGCATATTCTTAATTTCTTGGATCACTTCAGGATTTGATAAATTTAAATCTGGCATTCCTGATCAAAAGGCCGCTGCCCATTTATAATTAGATTGCGGCGGATTTGAACCAGGGGTATTAACTACTTTAAATAAATGTCTAATATCATCAGTTCCTTGTTGCTCATTACTATTTTGACTTTTATCATACATATAGTAATAATTTTTATATTTAGGATCACCTTGCAAAGCCTTTTGGAACCAAGGGTGTTCGTACGAAGTATGGTTAATAACTACGTCAATAACCACCCTAATACCTTTGGCATGTGCCGCTGTTAAAAATTCATCAAAAGCTTGCATCCCACCCAGTTCAGGAGCAACGTCAGTGTAATCAATTACATCATACCCATGGTATGATGAAGCTGGGTGAATAGGAGAAAGGTATAAAGTATCAATACCTAGATTAACAAAGTAATCTAGGTTATTTTTTAAACCAATAAAGTCACCAATTCCATCGTTATTTCCATCAGCAAATGAATATACTGTTAATTGGTACATAACATTAGATCTTTTAGCTTCTTTATTAAAAGGAGCAATTGAAGCAACATTAGTTGCTTCATCACTATAAGTAAGATTAGTTAAATTTTTTGATCTTATTTTTTGAGCAAAACTTTCATCACCTCAATTTAATAAGGTTTTGGTATCTTGCAATTTTTTAAATTCACGAGCTTGATCATATTTTAATTCTTGAGTTGAACAAGCTACCAAAGTACATGCAAAAATTGGCAAAGCACTTATATTCAATAGTAATTTAAAATATTTCTTCATATTTAAATTTTATTAAAAATTACAATAGTTTGTCAATAATACTCAAAGCACTTGACAAGTCAAATATAAAAAACCAAGAAACTTAATTCTTGGTTTGTATAGCATAAATATTTTCTCAGTTTTTTGTTACAGTTTTTAAAGCATTCCAAAGGTTTTTATCAAGTGAAGTGTGACCTGCTCCATCAACTAAATACAGTTTTGAATTATTTAATTCTTTATGTAATAAATAAGCCCCAATTGGCCGGCAATCCACATCTTGTCGCCCATGCACAATATCAACTGGAATATCCTTAAGAATTTTAACATGCTTAAGGATGTAATTGTCATCATCAAAAAAACATTTATTAACAAAATAATGAGTTTCTAATAATGCAACATCTAAGTATGACTTTAGTTCTTGTTTGCTTGGATTTAACTTAGCCCTAAATTGATTAACGGAAACTAAGCATGCTTCTCAATTATAAAAAGTTTGTGCTGCTAAGTTTTTAAATTCTCAATCATGGCTGGTAAATACATTATAGTATTTTTCTAAAATACTATTCCCTGGAATATCCTTAACTAGCTTGCTATAAGTTTCAAAATAATCAGGATAATAATCACTTGCTCCATTTGCTTCATATAAAAAATCTATATCTTCTTGGCGTCCTAAAAAAACTGCTCTTAGTAATATCCGCTCAACATTGCGCGGATATTTAATTGCATATGCTAAAGCAAGTGTTGTTCCTCAGCTTCCGCCAAATAAAGCTATTTTATTTAAATTTAAATGAAGTCTTACAGCTTCAATATCTTCAATTAAGGCTTGAGTAGTATTATTTTTTAGCTCTAAACGAGGTTTAGATTTGCCACAGCCTCTTTGGTCAATATAAATTAGCTTAAAAACATTTAAATTAAATAATTTATTTAAGATCGGAGTTGAGCCTCCGCCTGGTCCTCCATGAATTATAAAGATAGGAAATCCTTGCGGATTTCCATATATTTGGTAATAGATAGAGTGCCCTCCACTTACTTGAAGATAATTTGCTTCAAGTAAGTTATTTTGCTTAGTTTTGTTTTGTTTCATATGGTCTAGAAAATACGTAGTAACCATCTTCAGTTACTAAAACATCATCTTCAATTCTAGCACCGCCTAAGCCTTCAATATAAATACCTGGTTCAACAGTAATAATCATACCTGGTTCTAAAATAGTGTTTGAACGAGTTGAAACATTCGGAAGTTCATGTACATCAATACCTAAACCATGGCCAGTTGAATGGGTAAAGTATTGCCCATATCCTTTTTGGGTAATATAGTCACGGCAAATTTTATCAATTTCTGAAACTTTAATACCAGGGCGCACTGCCTTACGACCTAAAGCCGCTGCTTCTTTAACAATTTCTAGGATTTTTAAAGCTTCTGGATTAACTTTACTTTGATCTCCAATTACAAAAGTTCTAGTAATATCAGCAGTATACCCTTTATATTTAGCACCAAAATCAACTTTTAATAAATTATTATTTTCAATTAATTTATCTGTAGGGTGGTGATGTGGCTCGGCGCTGCTTGGACCTGAAGCAATAATTTCATCAAAACCTTCTTTATCAGCTCCGTGTTTTTTAAGTAAAAAGTTTAACATAGCTGCTGCTTCTTTTTCAGTAATACCTGGTTTAACTCAAGTTTTAAATTCATCTAAAGCTGCTAAAGAAATATCAACAACTTTTTGCATTAATTTAAGTTCTTCTTGAGATTTAACAATTCTTAATTCTTGCCCATTTACTCAAAGTAATTCTTCTGGGTTAACAATATTAATAATTCTTTCTTGGACATCTTTAATTAAGTAATCTTTTTCTAAAGCAACTTTTTTAAAGTTTCTTGCTTTAAACCAATCTTGCATATTGGTTCCTTGAATTAGAACAATCTCAACATTTTTTGCATGCTTCTGTGCATATTCAATATAGCGTCCATCTACAAACAATGTTGCTTTATCTTTTTCAATGGCAATAAAACCATCAGTAGTTTGCACATTAGCATACCATAATCTAGTTTGTGGCGCTTCAGAAATTAAAACTTCAGCCCCTGTTCGTTCGAACATTTTTAATAATCTTTTGTTATTCATAATTTTTCTCCTCTTAGTTAGTTTGTTTCACACCATTAGGGAATAATGCTGTTTTTGGATATTTAGCTAATATTTTATCAAGTTTAGCTAAATTTTGGCGATAAGATTTTTCTTGCATTGGGTATTTAGTTTTATCGCTTCCATCAATTAAGTTATAAGCATATGATGAATCTAAATCTTCACCTTGAATTAGTGGAACAAAACCAGATCGCTGTGATAAATCAGTACCATTGGTATTTGATGAAGTATTATAAATACCAACTGGAACCCCATATTCATTAGTTACCACTGATCCACTTGTTCCACCGGCTAAAGATGAATTAGTTAAAGCAAATGAATAGCCAATTCCAATTGCAATCCTTGCATCGTCTAAGACTCCTTCATTACTAATATTATTTGTAAAAGTAGTTCTATCAATTAAAACTGAATGATCTAAATCACTAGAAGTATTAGACATAAATAATCCAGTATTAGAAACTTGTGGGTATCCTGCCACATACAAACGTTCAGGACGCAATGATTTAAGTTTATTAGCACCTGGTCTTAAATATGATGCAACATAATCAAATGGGATGTATAATGCATCATCTTCATATTTAATGGTTTTAACATCATTATCAAAAGTGGCAATTGCTCTATCAATATGCTTTTTAAATAATGCATATTGATTTTGATTTTCTGTTAGTTTTTTATAATTTATTTCGACTCCGAAAACAGCAAAATCTAACCCTGGACGACGATCTGGGTAAGTTGTATCTTTGTATCAAGACACATTATCAAGCATCTTTTTATTACCTTCTTCATTATAAAAATCCATTGCAGCAAATATAGTTTGCGGAGCTTTCATTATATCACCTAATGAAGTTGCTCCTTTAAGCTCCGCTCGTTCTTTAGGCTCATTTGTGAAAATGCTTGGCCTATTAGTAGCGGTATTTGGCTTGGTGTTATTTGGAATTGGGTCAAGATTTATATCATCTCGTGCAACACCTAAAAAGCCATAAAGTGTTTCTCGTTTTGCTTCAGTGAAATACTCTGGAAAATCATTTTTTAAATCTTTATCAAAACTATTAAAGGCATATTTGTGTACATGTAAATTTGTTGCAATAAAAAGCATTAAATTTTCTTTGTTAGCATCCCAAGCATAATCTAGCAACCAACCGGTTCCGTTATGTGGGTGTGCTAAAGGAGTAGTTTCAGTCTCAAATGTTCAACCGTAACCAATTGAAAAAGTCTTATTTTTAATTTTTTCAATTGCCTCACGTTCTGTTAATTTAGGAAAACTAAATTGCCTTTTTTCGGCAGGCGAAGTATCTTTAGATCATTCTTCCTCTTGGGCAAGAGTTTGCTGCACTTCAGTTTTAAGGTTATTTAATGCAGCATCACTTGAAAATTGCAATCTAAATGTATAAAAGTTCTTTTTATCAGGATCTTGAACTTTATCAATTAATTTAGATACTTCTTCACGTAATTGGGGATTTGCGGAATCATTAGAAACCCCAGGGTTTTCTGGTTCCCTTGGTTCTTGAGAAGGTGTCTTTGCATCTGAACCTTCATTTGGTTGCTTTGGCTCAATTGTTTGGTTTCCTGAATCTGTAGAATTAACTGGATCAGTAGGTTTAGTTTGATTACTTGATCCAGGATTTTGATCTTTTGGTTGTGGATCTTGTGACGGGTTAGGGTTATTTAAAACTGGGCCTGTAGAATTTCCTGGTTTGCCATTACCAGGATTTGTGTTGATAGGGGCTGGATCTGGCTGCACTGGTGCTGGGATTACTGGTTTAGCAGATTCTTTACCATTCCCAGGCTTTTTGTCATCAGGTTTTGGGTTATCTTCCTTACTAGTACATGAAATTACCACAGCAGGTAAAATTGATAAATTCATGAAAGTGAGGAATAATTTCATTCTTTTATTATTTTTCTTCATTACTTTAATTATTATACCAAATATTAATTTTTAATTTTACTCAAGCGGTTAATTTAGTAAAATTAAAAAGTATATTTAATGAAGGTAATATAATATTATTATAAGGAAAAGGAACATTATGATCAATATAGTTTTATACCAACCTGAAATTTCACCAAATACAGGAAATATTATTCGAACCTGTTATGCTTTAGGCGCTAAATTACATATCATTAAACCAATAAGTTTTGACTTACATCCTAAATACTTAAAAAGAGCGGGAGCTGGACGCATGCTTTCAGATATTCGCCACGAAGTCCATGATTCATATCAAAGTTTTTATAATAAATATCATGATAAAAATATTTTTTATATTACTCGCTATGGATTAAAAACATATAGTGATATTGAGTATCAAAAAATTCATGATCAAAATCAAGAAATTTGAATCATGTTTGGACGCGAATCAACAGGTATTGATAAAAGTATTTTGCAAAATAATTTAGATAATTGTTTAAGAATACCAATGGTGTCTGCCATGCGTTCGATTAATTTAGCAAACTCAGTTTGCATTGTCGCTTTTGAAATCATGCGCCAATTAAATTTTGAATCATTATCTTTATACGAAGTAGAAAAAGGGAAAGATTTTTTGAAACATGATTTTAACAAGTAAGCAAAATCCTAAAATTAAATATTTAAAAAAATTAGAACAAAAAAAGTACCGTACTTTAGAACAAAAGTTTTTGGTTTCTGGTAAACATTTAATTAATGAAGCTTTAAAACATAATTTAGTTTTAGAAATTTTTGAAACAGAAGATTCAAAAATTTACCCTAATTCAACAAAAGTTAGTTATGACATCATTCAATATTTAGCAAAAACTACTAGTCCCCAAAGCTGCCTTGCTTTATGCGATAAAAGCAAGTTAAAAACTGCAAAAGTTAATAAAGTTATTGCTTTAAATGATTTACAAGATCCAGGTAACGTTGGAACTATCATGCGTTTAGCCGTTGCTTTTGGATTTGATACTATTATCATAGAAAATTTAGATCCTTTTAACGATAAAGTAATTAGAGCTAGCCAAGGATCGATCTTTAATTTAAATATTATCCAAACCAAAAATTTGGCTAACGAATTACAAGATTATAAAAATCAAGGATTTACTCTATATGCTTCGCTCCTTGATTTAAAAGCCCAAAAACTTAACGATATTAAATTTTCGGAAGATAAAATTATTGTAATTTTAGGTAATGAAGGAAATGGAATATCGCAGGCAATAAAAAACCTCGCAGATCATAGTTTATATATACCAATTGCTTTTGAAAGTTTAAATGTTGCAGTTGCTGCTGGAATAATCTTAGATAAAATTTATAATAAAAGGAGTTAAAAATGTATACTGAGCCAAAAGAAACTACCCACGAAACACTAGTTCAATGATACCCTGGACATATGGCCAAGGGTTTTAAAGAAATTCAAAACAGTGCTGCCCTTGCCGATGTTTTTATAGTTGTCTTAGATGCAAGAGCTCCAATTAGTTCATATAATGAAGATTTTGACAAAATAGCTCCGCATAAACCACGCTTATTTATTTTTACCAAAATTGATTTAATGGATAAAAACAAGAAAAATCAAATTAATGAGAAATTTAGCGGCGAACATTTATTATGGCTAGATTTACGTAATCAAAGTTCTAAAAATAAAATATTACGTAAATTAACAGAAATAAATAAAGAAAAAATATCAAGAAATTTTGAAAAAGGAATAATTAAAACTAAAATTAAATCGTTTGTTGTTGGGGTTCCAAACTGTGGTAAAAGTACCTTAATTAATTTAGTAACTGAAAAAGCATCCTTAAAAGTGGAAAATTTCCCTGGTGTTACTAAGGAAAAAAAATGGGTAGCAAATAAAGAATTTTTATTTTTAGATACTCCTGGTATTTTATTGCCAAAATTCGATGACCAAGAACCAGCGGTCAAATTATTAGCAATAGGATCAATTAAATACGAAAATTTCTCGCCACAATTTTTAGCAACTAAATTCTATGTTTTACTGAGTAAATATTATCCTGAGAAACTCGAAAAACTAGGGCTCAAACCTTCACTAGATGAAATTGAAGTTTATGGGCTTTTAAGCGATTATGCTAAAAAATTCAACTTCTTTAAAAGTCAGGGAAAACTCGATTTACCTAAAGCTTATAACCATTTTGTACAAATGGTTAGAAATTTAAAAGGAATAACTTTTGACTAAACAAGGTATAGAGGTTATTTTTAAAAAATCTACCTTTATCTCGTATGTTTATAACATAACTGATAAAGGTAATATAAAAGAAATAATTAATTTGCTCAAAAAAGAGCATAAGAAAGCAAGGCATATTTGCTATGGATATTTAATCTTAAATAATAATATCGAAAATGGAGGTTTTAGTGATGATGGCGAACCTTCTAATTCCGCTGGTAAAGTTATTTATGATTTAATTAGAATTAAAAAATTGCCAAATATCCTAGTAATTGTAGTAAGGTATTTTGGAGGTACTTTACTAGGTTTTGGCGGTTTACAAAAAGCATACCGCCAAAGTGCTAAATTAGCCATTGAACAATATTTAGAAAAGGAATAATAATGATAAAAATAATCAATAAACATGATGCAAATACACAATTATTAAAACCTGCTTTTGAAGGTTTTGAATTTCCAAATTTTGTCGGAAAAAGTAATTTTACAATTAGTGATGAATTAAACGCAAAAGAATCATATGTATATTTTAGTAAGGAAAAGCAATCTTGATATGAATTTTCACAATGATTTAATAATTTTGCAAGTAATTTACAAAGAAGTTATGTATTAGATTTAAAAGCTTTTAGTAATCATTTTGAGACAAATAAATTAATTCGGTTATTTGTCTTTGGGGCAATTTTTGCAAAAGCAAAACTATTCAAAAAAACATATCAAAAAGAAGCAAAAACTAAAGAAGAATCTTTAAGCTTGCTAATTGAACAGCCTTCTTTAGAGCAAAAGCAATTAATTAATAAAGTAACTTTAATTGCAAAATCTGTAAACCAAGTAAGAAACTTACAAATTACTCCTGAAAATTTCTTAAACTCTGAAATGCTTGCTTCAATCATTTCAAGCGACTTTTCAGGAATTGATAATTTAAAAGTTGAGATTTTAACTAAAAAAGAAATTCAAGATTTAAACATGAATTTACTTCTTTCTGTTAACCAAGGAAGTACCCATGAACCACGTGTTGTAATTATCACTTATAAAGGTAATCCAAAAGATACTGAGCATACTAGCATTGTAGGTAAAGGAATTACTTTTGATACAGGTGGAGTTAATACTAAAGGATATCATATGGAAGGAATGAAATATGATATGTCAGGATCAGTAGTTGCAGCTTATACAGTTAAAACTTTAGCTTTACTTAAAGCTAAAGTTAACGTTAGTGCTATTATGTGCATCACGGATAATCGTATTAATAATGATGCTTCATTACCTGAAAATGTTTACCAATCTATGAGTGGTAAATGAGTTGAAGTTGTAGATACAGATGCTGAAGGGAGACTAGTCTTAGCAGATGGAATTTATTATGCAGCAGAAAAATTAAAGCCAACAACTATTATAGATGTTGCTACCTTAACTGGTACTATCTTAACGAGTTTATCTAATGTTTATAGCGGAATTTGGTCAACCAATAATTCAAAATGAGAAATCTTTAATGAGGCAGCGAGCGAAGCACAAGAAAAGGTTTGACGTATGCCACTACATGAAGATTTTCATAAAGGTAATAAAAGTTCAAAGGTAGCAGATTTAGCCAGTTGATCAAAAATAGTAAGGCAAGACTCTTCGCAAGCTGCAATGTTTTTAAAAGAATTCACTAAAGGCATTGATTTTATTCATTGTGATATTGCTGGAACTGCTGATGCTAATCAACGGCCACAAGGCCCATTAGTAGCAACCTTAGTCGAATTTATATTAAGATTACATAATAAGAAAAAAGAAACTGAATAAAATCAGTTTCTTTTTTTATATATAAACTGGGAAATTTTTTTCGGACGGTTTTACCTTCCCCAACCATACCATTTGGCTAAGCCAAACGGAATGCTTTGGGAAGGTTTTTTTTATCTTATTCTTTTATAATTATATCAGTTTATAAATTCTTTGATTTTTTGTGATAATTCAATAAAAGTAAGTCTTTTACAGGTTTGAACAAAATTTGGGAAAATTTCACTTTTAAGAATTGAAAAGAAATACTCAATTTCACGATTGTCAAGACTATTACCAATTCTTGACATTGATATTTTACCTTTTAGTGATTTTATTTTTTTAGTATATTCAAGCGAAGAATAAGTAGATCCATGGTCAGAATGTAAAATAAAATTATTTTTGAATTTTGTATTGGTGATATTATTCAAAATTAGTTCAGTATCATTTCTAAGTGATAATTCATAGGTCACAAACTTAGTTTTATGATCAATAATTGCAGATAAATAAATATGATTCTGTTCAATATCTTTTGGTGCTGGTATATAGGTCACGTCTGTTGCATATATATTATTGTTGCTTGAATTATAATCTCTTTTTACTAAATCAGGTACTTTAACACTAGTATTTTTAGATTCTTTAGTTTTATGTTTTTGTCTAACAAATGTTTTCAAATTCAGTTTTTTCATATAATTTCCTAGGGTTCTAGGATTTATTTGAATATTATATTCTTGGAAAATATATTTAGCAAGTCTCCTTCGTCCATACCTTTCTTTATTTTCGACAAAACTTTGAAAAATTATTTCTTTGTGTTTAACCTTTAGTTCTTTAGTCTTGTTGTTATCTTTCAATTTCTCGTAATATGTAGATCTTGAAACACATATCATTTTAGATTTTTTAGTATGTGAAAGATTCTTGATTTTCTTTATCTTTGAGATATCTGCATCAATATTATTTTCATTAAAAATTCGATAGTAGTATTTTATAACTGCATCTTTTTCATCGTCTTTAAGAGTATCAATTCATGTATAATCGAGAACTTTCTTTTTCTTTCTCCCAACACCTTTATCTTTCTTAGGTGATTTACCACTTTGTGATTCTATGTTCATATTTAAATTATACAGTTTTCTTTTCTTTAACATATTTCTCATTGATTCTTTATTTCAGTATACTTTTCTGATATCAAAACATAAATTTTCAAATTCTGCCTTGGTTATTCCCAGGTTCAAATATTTATCGTATAAGTCAAAAATTTTGACCCATTCCTTAGTCTTTAAATGTCTCATAACTACCTCCTTTTCTTTATATTAAAAATATTCGGATTTTGTCCGAATATTTTTTCCCTGTCTACGGAATGCTTTGGGAAGGTTTTTTTTTATCTTATTCTTTTATAATTATATCAGTTTATAAATTCTTTGATTTTTTGTGATAATTCAATAAAAGTAAGCCTTTTACAGGTTTGATCAAAATTTGGAAAAATCTCGCTTTTAAGAATTGAAAAGAAATATTCAATTTCACGGTTGTCTAGACTATTGCCAATTCTTGACATTGATATTTTACCTTTTAGCAATTCTATTTTTTTAGTATATTCAACCGACGAATAAGCAGATCCATGGTCAGAATGTAAAATAAAATTTTTTTTGAATTTTGTATTACTGATATTATTCAAAATTAGTTCGGTATCATTTCTAAGTGATAATTCATAGGTCACAAACTTAGTTTTATGGTCGATAATTGCGGATAAATAAATATGATTTTGCTCAATGTCTTTTGGTGCTGGTATGTAGGTCACGTCTGTTGCATATATATTATTGTTGATTGAATTATAATCTCGTTTTACTAAATCAGGCACTTTAACACAAGTATTTTTAGATTCTTTGTTTTTACGTTTTTGTCTAACAAATGTTTTTAAATTAAGTTTTTTCATATAATTCCCAAGGGTTCTAGGATTTATTTGAATATTATATTCTTGGAAAATATATTTAGCAAGCCTCCTTCGTCCATACCTTTCTTTATTTTCGACAAAACTTTTAAAAATTATTTCTTTGTGTTTGACATTTATCTCTTTAGCTTTGTTGTTATCTTTCAATTTCTCATAATATGTGGATCTTGCTATTAAAAAAATTTTTGCCTTGTATTTTGATGAAAGATTTTCAATTTCTTTAATATTTTTAATATCTGCATCAATATTATTTTCATTAAAAATTCGATAGTAGTATTTTATAACTGCATCTTTTTCATCATCTTTAAGAGTATTAATTCATGTATAATCGAGAACTTTCTTTTTCTTTCTCCCAACACCTTTATCTTTCTTGGGTGATTTACCGCTTTGTGATTCTATGTTCATATTTAAATTATACAGTTTTCTTTTCTTTAACATATTTTTCATTGATTCTTTATTTCAGTATGCTTTTCTGATGTCAAAACAGAAATTTTCAAATTCTGCTTTGGTTATTACCAGGTTCAAGTATTTATCGTATAAGTCAAAAATTTTAACTCATTCTTTAGTCTTTAAATGTCTCATAACTACCTCTTTTTCTTTATATTAAAAATATTCGGATTTTGTCCGAATATTTCTTCCCTGTCTAATAAGTTATATATTATTTTTTTTCTTTGTGATTAGTATGAGAATTGCATTTTGAGCAGTATTTTGATAATTCTACTTTTTCAGGATGATTTTTCTTATTTTTCTTAGAAATATAGTTTTCCATTTTGCAATCTTGACATGCTAATGTATATCCTTCTCTTGCCATAATCTACTCCTTTGCTATATATGATATTTTATAATAATAAAACTATTATATATGAAAAATGTCAATTAATAAAATATATTTTATAAAAGTCTAAATTGTATACTACAAAATAATTCTGGACAAGAAAATCTTCCTTTGAGTTGTATTTAAAAACAAATAAGTTATATTTAACACTGTTATAGTCCAAATTAATCGGAATTTAAGGATAGTTGAGTAACTGTTTGACAACAATTGGTAAAGCATTGCTAAAATGAGAAAAAACAACAATCTTAATAAAATTAATAATTGTTGTTTTAATTTTTGTATAGTTAATTATCAATTACTAAATTTGTATTCTTATTTTCTTCATTTAAGGTTGTAATATATTTATTAAAGGCAATTAGTAATTCTCGACCTAGTTCAGAATTAAAAGCACCCTGGGTTTTAATATTATAACGCGCCATATTTTCATATATTGCTCTATTACCAAAAACCTCTTTATTCATAATATTCCATACTTGTTCAAAAAGTGGATTAGAATTATCTGGACGAATTGGTTGTAATCTTGTAATACCTAACCCCCCATCAGCAATGCTAGTAGTTGAACCAAAAACATTCATTGTTTTATTGGTTTTAAATTTATCTTCAAAAGCTAAGATAGTTTCTAAAACTTCGTCTGAAACACTTACATTACTTTGGTTTTTTGATTGACGACGAATAATATTTAGAACTAAAGCCCTTATTTTCGCAGGATTTAAATAAGCATTTAAATATCCATCTATTGCTTGTTTTATGGTTTCTTGCTTAACTGCTACTTTGCTATAAGTTTCAACAAATAATTCAGCCCTGCTATAAGCATAAGTTTTAATTTCATCAATATTGTTGCTATTGCGAGCCTTTATGTCTTTAACTAACGCTTCAGTTAAATTTTGTAAAAGAGCATTTTTCGATGCTTGATTATCACCATTAACACTGAAAATAAATTCTTCAATTTTTCGCATATGCAAAGCTTCAGTATTATAGCGAAGTAATGAGCTAAAAGGATGATTAATGCTATCTTCTTTAAGTAAATCTTGCGATACCAACCATTCTTTATCTTGGTTTTCTTCTTTACCTACTAAAAGATTAACATTTTCAAGACCTAATAATGAAGCTATGGTATTACGTAATGGTAAGATACTCTCAATTTCTAATGTTTCATAATCACGTTCTTGCAATGAATTAAGTTTTTTAACTTGATCTTTTAATTCTTGTGCACTAACAAAATTCTCTTGTGCATTTGCTTTAGTAGTATTAGTATTCTTAGATCAAGATTCTCCTCAAGTATTATAATTTGTTCAATTCTTTAATTCAGCAATTTGCGCTTCATTATAAATTGTATTTGGAAATGAAGTAAAGTCTTTAACATAGAAAAATCGCACTAATGCTGGATTAAGGTATACAGCTAAATACCCTTGCACTATTTTAGTAATTTCTTCTAAAGTTAATTCTTTTTTACTAAATTCATTAACAAAGCTTTGAGCTTTGTTAATAATTGAAGTTTTTAATTCTTCTACCTTAGAAGAATTATTTTTATAATCTTCCCAAAGTAGTTTAGTTAATTTATCAATAAAGTCCAGTTTTTGAGCTTCATTATCACCATAGACTCCAAAGATATATTCTTCAATTTTACGGATATGTAATGATTCTTCAGAATAACGACCATTTTCCTCATAGCGCATTTGGCTTTCTTTTACACCTTCTTTAAGTAAATCTTTACCAACTAATCAATTGTCAGTATGCTCATCACTTCATTCAGGAAATTTTTTACCTTTTAAATTATCAATATTTTCAATACCTAATAAGGAAGCTACAGTGTTACGTAATGGTAAAATATTTTGCAATTTCATTTCGTTAAATTGCTGATCGGTTAAATTAGGTTCTTTTTTAATTAATTCTTCTTTTAAAGATGAAACTAAAACCATATTTTGCTCTGAACTTGGGCTAGTTTTATCAAGATCTAATGATCAAGACTCGCCTCAAGTTGCTTGTTCGTAAAGTATTGAAAGTTCAGTGGTTTGTTCTTGTTTTTGGAAGTAAAATTCTTTTAATTCTTCGTAGGTTTGGTAACCTTGTGATTTAGCTAAGTCAGTTAATTTATTGTATTCTTCTAGGTTTTCATTTTTAATTGCCGTTTTTAAATCTTGATAAACTTCTTTAACAAATGGAATATTAGTTCCATTTTTAAATAATTCATAATAAGACGAAACGTCAAAGATAGTTTTAATAAATTGCTTTAAGGCATTTTTACGTTCAGGCGAAGCGTCTTTATTTTTAGAACTAATTCCAAAGCTTCAAGCTCCTGGAGCCTGGATAAATTCATGATCTTCGTCAGTTTTAACAATAGAGAAAAAACTTTGAGCATTAGCTTGGCTTTGCGATAATTTAGCATCTCATGAACCAATTACCGTAAAATTAATTTTATTATTTTTTAGTAAACTAAAAATACGATCATTGGCAACACTTGCATTATTTGATAAAGTTGCTTTTAAATCATTTTGACTAATTCCTTTTGTTGCTCATGGAGTTTCTTGAAATTCTTGTTCAGTTTTTATATAAGCAGCCTCATAAATTGGGAAAAATAACGAGGTAAATACTTTAATTGCCTCTTTAAAATAAACATTATATTTATCAGTGTTGATAAATCCTGAAGAAACTTTGTTAGTTTCTGGATTTGTATATAAGATCTTAGTCATTAAATTAACATCACTAAGCTCAGGATTATCTTGTTTGATTTTCTCAAAAACACCAGCAAAAACTCCATTTGAATACCAAAAATCCTGGAATCTAACTAGCATCTTTCCTTCTTTGATTAGTTCAACTAAAGTATCAGTTGAACTATCCATTAAAATTTCTTTAGCTTCATTTTCAGGTAAATTAGAAGCTAAGGTTAATCCTTCGGTATTATGCACAATACCAAGTAATTTAGAAGTGTTATTATTATTTAATTTGAAATTAACACTTCCAAATTGTTGCATAATATTTTTTTCAGTTGGACTTGCTTTGATTTGGCTGGTTATTTCATTAAATAATTCAGGCATATATTCATCAAGGAAAGTAAGTTTTTTAGCTTGGGTTAAGAGTGTTATATAATCTGAAGGCATATAGACAATATCCAGTGAATCTTTATCTTGATCACTTGAATCAAAGGCTAACTGCAAAGCTCCCCAAAGATCTTTTGAAACAGTTTTAACCTTATAATTTTTACCTATTTCAGTTTTATTATAAGCATCAATGACGTGATTATAAAAAGGTCTTAAACTACCATCAATTGCAATAACAATTTCTTTATTTTGGTTGATTTCATTGATTTGGCTAGTTTTATTTTTACCATCGCCATTCCCAGGTTCAGGATCATTAGGTTTAGTTGGGTCGGGGTTCGCATTAACTGGTGGCTTTGGTTTATCAGGAGCACCGGGTTTTTCATTAGTACATGAAGCAAGCATTAAAGAACTAAGGGATATAATACTTGAACTAGTTAATAAAAATTTCTTAAACTTCATAATTTATTTATTATCTTGGAGCTATTAAATAAGCTCCAAATTTTCCTTTCCCAGTTGCTATAATACTATCTTTATTATTTTCAGTTGTATGCCTAAAATTATCTCCTAATAATTTTTCCTTAACATAGTAATTTGAATTAAGAGATATTCTTGATTCATTTTCCAGTGAATCAGAATAAAGAATTAAAATCAAAGTACCATCTTCATTTAATCTCAGGGTTGTATTGTGCCCTTTAAAATCATTATCATTACCGGAAAACTCTAATACTTTGTCTAAATCCCACCAAATATATTTTTCATCCATTTCACGCAGTGAAATATAATTTTGCCGAAGTTGAATTAATTTAGATATTAAGTTATAAGCTGAAGATTGATCACTAGTAATGCTTTCAATTGATCCTTCACCTACTGAAGCTCCAGTTTGCACTACTACAGCATCATTTTTAGCTTCTTTAAAATAAACTGTTTTCTTAGGATCATTTCAGTAATATGCTTCCCTTACTTTAGTGTCATCCTCACTTTTTGGGCCACCTTGCATTAAAATTTCATTTCCATTATATAAGGTAGGTAGTCCACCACGAGATAATAATGAGAAAATTGCGGCAATGTAACGATATCTTTCTTTATCAGTTAGTTTGTGCGGCTCATCATTAACTTCAGTTTCACGTAATTGTCACTTAAATTTGTTAATCCATCTTTCAACGTCGTGATTATCTAAAAATGGAATTCATTCACGTTTTTGCCCTTTATAATCAGTTAATGATTTAATTAAGTTTAATTCATCCCCTGGATGAATTCAAACATTATTAACATCATCTTTTCACTTAGTTCCATCAATTAAGGAACTAAGTGCTTTTTGCCCAGTTTTACTAAACCAATTTCCTTTGGCTTTATCATCAGATGAACTTCCTCATCATTCACCAAACATAAAGGCAGTTTCAGATGATCTTGAAATATTATTTTGACTTGCTTTAAGATATTCTTGTTCAATAACTTTTCTAAATTCAGCCATTAAATCAACCTCTAAACCTTTATTAGAAGTATTTTTATAAATATTTTCTGAATCAAAGAAATGGTAAAATGCATCATATCTAAACCCATCTACACCTTTAGCAGCTCAAAACTTATGTACATTTAACATCTCTTGTAATAATTCAGGATTCTTTAAATTTAGATCTGGCATACCAGATCAAAATTCTGCCACTCATTTATAGTCAGTATTTGGAATATTTTTACCAGGCTCATTTACATAAATAAAGTTTTGACGTATATCGTCGGTTCCTTCTTTAGCATGACCATCAGAATTTTTATCATACATATAGTAATAATTTTTATATTTTGGATCACCTTGCAATGCCTTTTGGAATCAAGGGTGTTCGTACGAAGTATGGTTAATAACTACGTCGATGACCACCCTAATTCCTTTGGCATGGGCCGCTGTTAAAAATTCATCAAAAGCTTGCATCCCCCCAAGTTCAGGAGCAACGTCAGTATAATCTATTACATCATACCCATGGTATGATGAAGCTGGGTGAATAGGCGAAAGGTATAAAGTATCAATACCTAGATTAACAAAGTAATCTAGGTTATTTTTTAAACCAATAAAGTCACCAATTCCATCGTTATTTCCATCAGCAAATGAATATACTGTTAATTGGTACATAACATTTGATCTTTTAGCTTCTTTATTAAATGGAGCAATTGAAGCAACATTAGTTGCTTCATCACTATAAGTAAGATTAGTTAAATTTTTTGATCTTACTTTTTGAGCAAAACTTTCATCACCTCAATTTAATAAGGTTTTAGAGTTTTGTAATTCTTTAAGTTCTTTAACTTTAGTTTCATTTAATTTATTGGGATTGCCTGGTAATGTAATAGTGGGGGGAGTAGGCTGTTGATTATTTGAACCACCAGGATTTTCAGGTGGTGTTGTCTCCCTTATACCTGGATCAGGCGCAGGTTTTGGATCAGGTTTTGTTATTGTTTCAGGAGTCATAGTACAAGCAACACTAATAATTAGTGGAGTTGAAATTAAGGCTAAATTAAATATCTTTTTTAGTTGTTTTTTCATTTACAATATTACCTCTTATATATAAATTAAAATAACAAATAATCTATTTAAAAATAGATTATTTAATTATATTAATATTATTATGTTGTACTTCCTGAAGAACCAGTATTTGTTGTTGGTTTAATATTTGCATCTTGTTTAATTCAATCTAAAGTTCACTTAACAACACGAGCTTTATTTAAGTATGTATTAAAGTATAGTTTAACAACTTTATCAATGTCAGTATCATTGATTTTAGTAAATTTTAGATTAGTATCATCACCAGAGCTTGTTTCTTTTGCATAAGCATTAACAAATTTCTTAGCTTTTTCTTTAATATCATGCAATGTTTTTTCTGGTTCAGTTGTTGGAGTTTGTGCTTGCGCAGTTTCAGAATGTGTTTGTGTAGTATTTTGAGTTACACTAGGTAATTTATTGGCTAATTCTTTAATAAAGTTTCTAATAGTTTGTTCTTTATTATTATTTTCGCCATCACCATTTATCCCAAAAATTTCTTTTTCGATTTTACGAACATGCAATGCCTCACCACTAGTATGTTTCATACTATTATAAGATGGGTCGGTGGTAGAATCACTAACTACTTCTTTTAAAAGTTCTTTAGCAACTAATCAATCTTTATCATCTTGAGCACCACTACCATTATTTTCTTTTCCTTTTAAATTAGAGACATCTGCAATACCTAAAAGGGATGCAACAGTATTTCTTAAAGGTAAGATATCTTTTAAGTTTGACTCAGTTATTTTATTAAATTGATCATCAATATGTTTATAAAGATTATCTAAAATACCTTGGCGATCAGTTACTTTAATATAGTTTGCGTCTGCTTTAGGATCTGTGTCAGTATTACCAGAAGTATTTGCCCCGCCTTTTGTTCAAAAACTATCTACAACTCCCTTACCTTCATAAGAAGAAGAAGAAGAAGAAGAAGAAGAAGAATCCTTCTTGTATGGGAAGATTTTCTGGAAAATATCATCTCATTTAGGTTCTTGTGTATTTGAAGAATTATTAGTTGTATAATGATCTTTTAATTCACTGAAAATTACACGCACACGAGCCACATTTAAATAAACATTTAAATATGAATCAACATATTTTTTACGATCTTCATCACTTAAAGTACCCTCTTTACGGTAAACATTGACAAAGTTTTTCACTTTTTCATTTATATCATCTCTAATCTTTTGCATTCCTTCAGTTGTTGTAGACCCATTAGAAGCACTAGAGACCACTTGAGTGTCACTAGCATCTTTTTTATTTTTAATATCATGCTTAAGTGCACTTTCTAACTTAGTAATTAAAGAAGTTATTTCATTTACAGTGTCACCATTTGCACCAAAGAAATGATGTTCAAGTTTTCGAACATGTAATTCACCATTTTCTTTTTCATTGTCATAGCCAGTTGCATTAGGTTTTAATAAATCCGCTTTTATAAGGTGTTTATGATCTTGATTATTTCCATATAAATCATTAATATTACTTATCCCTAAGATAGCAGCCATAAAGTTACGTAATGGTAAAATATCACCTAGTTTTAGGTCTGTATAAATATCTGATCTTAGTAATGTTTCTTTATAAATTTCTTGTTTTTGATCTTCAAATTTATAATAGTTTTTCTCTGATGCCGCATTAGTTTTATCATTATCAGTACTTCAAGTTGAAGTTACTTTTTTAGTGTTTTCTTGCTCGTTGGTTTGAGCACCATCTTGGGTTGTTGGAGATTGGCTAGTTGTTTCACTATTTGAACCTGGTGATCCAGTTTCTCCGTTTGAAATGGTACTGTCAGGCTGTGAAACTGTGTCTCCAGTGCTAGGTCCTGTAGAACCTGGTTTTGTTGCTTTACCTGATTCTCTATCACTTGTAGATCCATTTTGAGAATTACCTGAGGAAGTTTGGTCAATTTCAGAGTTTGCTTGTCCGCTGTTATTTGAAGCATCAGTATTTCTTGTGCCACTAGTAGAGTCTACATTATCAGGTTTTTGTGTTTCTTGTTGTTTGTCTTGTTCAGTACTAATTGTTCCAGAATTCTCACTACTATTATTTTTTTCAGTTTCTGATTCATCCGGTTTTGTTGGACTACTATCTTGATTGTTAGTTCCATCATTAGTAGGTGGTGTAGGTTCTGGAAGAGCAGGTTTTTCGGGGTTATCTGCGCCAGTTGATCCATTATCAGTACCATTGTTTGTCTTTTCCTCATCCTGTTGGTTTGCACCAGTTCCAGGATCTTCTGTTACTGGATCTTTTGGAGCGGGGCCAGGATTTGGGTCAGTCTTTGGAGGTTCTTGGTCGCCATTATCATTGGTAGGCTCTTTGGCTGGATCTTTTGGAGCAGGCGCAGGATTTGGGTCGGTCTTAGGAGGTTCTTGTGTGCCTTTATCATTGGTAGGCTCTTTGGCTGGGTCTTTTGGCGTTGGATCAGTAGGACCTGGGTTAGGAGGTATATTTCCTTCTTTAGGTAGTTCTTGGTTAGCATTACTATTAGTAGGATCTTTTGGAGCAGGGGCAGTGTTTTGCGCTTGCTCGCCATTTGATGTTCTGAATTTTTGATCAATATTGAAGTCTATATTATCGTTAACTTCAATTTCGTCAACTTCATATTCTTTATTCTTAGTTAAACCTGTAATAACTATTTTGTATTCGTCTTCTCCTAATTTAGTTAAATTTGATACTGTAAAGGTATAATCTTTATCACCGATTTTAACATCTAATTTATCAGTAGCTGTTAAGCCAGTAATTTTAACTGCTAATTCAGCAGAATTTTCAGTTGTTTTAAGTACTCTGAAACTTTTTATTGAGTACTTACTAATATCTTGACCATCTTTACCTGGTGTACATGATACAGCGGTAAATGTGGTTATAGATATTAAATTAGTTGTTATTAATAAAAATTTTCGTAATTTCATAAGCTATATGTCCTCAATATTATATTTATATGTTTTTGTTAATTTAAATTAAGGATTTATTTAATAAAAATATATATACTTGTTTAAAATTAAATATCTCCTTAATTTAATTTTAATATATATATATATATATGAGTAGAAAGTCAATATGTTGGTGGTGGTATGGACTGTTCAAGATAAAAATTAATGACATTCATAAGATTTTGTGCATTTTATATAGAATTTTTAATACTTTATCAGCAAATAAAAGAATATATTAATGTATAGTATATAGTTATAGCATATAAAATATACAATCTGGAAACGTTTCCATATAATTCAATAATATGGGAATTTTTATGCTTATTTTAGACATAATATTTATTAAATTTTTAAAATAACTTTGGGAAAAATATATAAAATGTTAAAAATTATTAAAATTCAAAAGAAAGCCAGTACATGATTCATTTCCAAAAAATAATTACCAAAACAAAAAATTTTTATTTAGTAATTTTTAAAAATTATTATATAATAAAGCAGCAATGCATAAAGACAGCAACTGCTTTATTAATAATCTTAAAGCTTAATATGTTGCCTAATGTATGTCTTCATTTCTAGTATTGCAAATATAAATATTTTGAAAGGGGGCTTAAATGGCAGAATCAAAATTTAAAGAAACTAAAAAAGAAGTTGTTCTTGAAATTTCAAATAAAATTAAAAATTCAGTTGCTGTAGCTTTTGCTGAATACCGTGGCCTTACAGTTGCCGAATTAGAGAAATTTAGAGTTGAAGCAGCTAAAGTAGGCGTTGATGTAAAAGTATACAAAAACCGTTTATTCAAAATTGCTGCTGCTAATAATGGTCTAGCAGATCTAGAACAACATTTAGTTGGTCCTAATATCTTCTTGTTTTCAAACAATGATGGTATGTCAGCTGCAAAACTATTAGTATCATTTGCTAAAAAGCACAAACTAATGGTTGTAAAAGCTGGAACATTTGAAGGTAAAGTTATTGATGCTCAAGGTGTTAAAGATGTCGCAGCTCTTCCTACTTATGAAGAAGCACTTGCAATTCTTGCGCGTTCAATGATGTCTCCTTTACAACAATTAGGTTTATCACTTAAAATGTATAGTGAAGCACAATCAGAATAATTATTTTAAATATATAGAAGGGAAATTTAATTATGGCTAAATTAACAAAAGAAACATTTATCGAATCATTAAAAGAAATGTCAATTAAAGAAGTAATGGAATTAGTAGAAGCAATGAAAGAAGAATTTGGTATTGACCCAATGGCTGCTATGGCAGTTGCTGCTGCTCCTGCTGAAGGTGGAGCTGAAGAAAAAACAAGTGTTAAAGTTGTTTTAAAAGCAGATAACGGTAAGAAAATTCCAGTTATTAAAGCGGTTCAAGCAGTTCTTGGTCTTTCATTAATGGATGCTAAAAAAGTTGTAGATGCTTTACCAGCAGTTATTAAAGAAAACATTAAACCAGAAGAAGCAGAATCTATCCGTGCTACTTTAGCTGAAGCTGGTGCTGAAGTTTCAGTTGAATAATAAAACGTTAATGATTAATATATAAAAGTCTCCAACCTATAAAGGAGTACAAAAAGTTGACTATATATGTCAACTTTTTTATTATCTATAATTTTGTAATAATCTAAAAGTAAGTTTTATAAAGGAAAAAATGGTTTATCTTGTTTGAGATAATCCAATCAAATAGTTCTTAAAACACCGGGAAGTTAAGTTTAATAATTTATGTTATAATTTTGATATCCCAGTGATATTGTTTAATAATAAAAATGGGTAAAAAATTAATATCAAATTATGAAAGGGATAATATGTCAATATTTAATAATAAAATTAAGTTTTTGTTTAGAATGATAACAGGTTTTGTTAGTATTTCCGTTGTTTTTATCTAAATTTTAATTCAAAAAATAACTTAATAACAAATTCTACACATAAGCAATATAACACTGAAACAGTAGAGTTTACAACTTAAAAGGCTGGCTATTATGATTTTTTAATTTATCGTAGTGATAAAAATCATATTGCAAGAGATGTGGCATTCACATATGTTAAGAGTAAAACGTACTAAAAAACTAATTAATTCTTTAGGTTTATGTGTAGTAGCAACAATTCCTTTAGTTTTAAGTTCGTGTTCAAATGAAGTTACCGAGCCCTATTATTCTGATTTCAAAACACAAAATGGATATTCAGGAATTAGAAAACATTATCCAAGAGGAGGGGACGGAGAAAATGTTTTAGAAAATAATACACGCCTTTGATCAAGAGAAAACGTCACATTTTCCTTTATAGGTATAGGTGTTTATAAATTAATTGATGATAACTTTAAAACATTAAATAATGAATTATTTAATCGTTTGGATGAAATAAACAAAGAGTATAGAAAAAAAGATAGGTTCACACCGGATGAACTGGATAAACTTTCGCAAGAAAGCGACTTAATAACTGATAAAATAGTTGCTAATTGACTGGAAAATCACCCTACATCTGAAAAGATAGAATTTTTACTCTTATAAACAATCTTGATGATTTTCCAGAAGACTATAAAGAGATAAAGAATAAATTTAAAAACGTTGATTTTAATAGGCAAACCATTTTAATTATAAACGGATTAGATACTTATCATTATAGTTCTGGTGGACATGCTAAAGGCTCAGGATACTGAATTGACAACATTGAAATTACTAATAAGAAAATGATTATTAAATATATATATAAATATATTCCAGTGAGATCTAATAGTTCTATTGAAGCCACAAATACTAGTATATCAAGGACAACTCATTTTGTTGTTGTTGATAAACTTACATCGCTTGATGATAAAAAAATTGAAATAATTGATTTAAGTATAAGTAATAATGTATAAACTAAAAAATTCTGTTGATAATCCTTCCCCAAAACATATACAAAGAACAATACCTTAAATAAAATAAAACTATTAAAAACTCCAACTTTCGTTGGAGTTTTTACTATCAAGGAATATCACAACCATTAAATGGTTCGAATTCGAAGTTAGCTTTAGATAATTTGTCCTTAAAATCTTGGTTTTGGAATATTTTAAAATTCTCAACTAACAAAATAATATCTTTAACATCGCCATCTAATTTAGCTAATTTAAAGATATCTTTAGCGATCGTTAAAATTTCATCTTGATATTTATGATTTGGATAATCACTATTATCTAAATCATAATAGTGATTTATTTTGGATAATTTATCTTTAATATCTTGATCTTTGCCAATATAATCACCTTTTAAATATTTAAATAAATAAAAGATATATTTATTTACAACAGATGAAAAGTTTGAATTTCTGACAAAATTATTTCATGTTAATTCATGGAATAATTTATCCTCTTTATCCACAACTAATAAAAAGATTTTTCGAAAAACATCATAAATTGATACTACATCAATGCTTCATGAAGTAATTGAATCCTTATTCTCAATTAAATCTTGGTATTTATACATTTTATTCTCCTTCAGTTTCAAGCTCAAGAATTAAATCCTTTAGTTCTTGAGCTTTTACATAATTGCGGTTAGATGCTTCTTTTAGCATCTCCTTAGTCAATTGTTCAATAAGGTGTTTTTTACTTGCTTTTTTACCTTTTGTTTTAGTTTGCATTATCTTATTTACTGAAGCACTAAGTTGCTTATCTTCAAGTAAAGTAGGAATCTTTTTAACAACTGACTTAGGAATTATATTGTATTTTTCGTTAAAATTTAATTGAATTTTCCGCTTTTCTTGATTATCGGCGATACATTTATGCATTGCTTCAGAAATAGTATCAGCATATAAAATGGCTTGGCCGTTAACATTTCGTGAAGCTCTACCTACAATTTGGATTAAATTAGTTTCGCTGCGCATAAATCCCCCTTTATCAGCATCTAAAATAAGCACTTTAGAAACTTCAGGGATATCAACTCCTTCACGTAATAAATTAATACCAATAATTACATCATAGGTACCAAGTCTTAACTTTCTAATTATTTCATTACGTTCAAAAATAGTATGTTCGGAGTGAATATATGCAGCTTTGACATTTCTTTGCTGCATATATTCAGATAACTTTTCGCTTGATTCTTTGGTAGTTGTTAAAATAATTGTCCGCTCATTGTTTTGTTTTTGAACTTCTAATATTTCGAAAATATCTTCAATTTGGTTTTTAGTGGGTTTGACAATAATCTCAGGGTCTATTAAGCCAGTAGGCCTAACATACATTTTAGCAACTAGTCCATTTGCTTTATTGAGTTCATATTGGCTTGGCGTAGCCGAAACATAAATTTTTTTAAACTCAAATTCTTCTTCAAATTCTTTTAATGATAATGGTCGATTTTCTAAAGCAGATGGTAAACGAAATCCATACTCTACTAAACTACGTTTACGAGATTGATCCCCACTAATCATGGCATTAATTTGCGGAACCGTAATATGAGATTCATCAATAAAAATTAATGAATCTTTAGGAAAATAATCAAGTAAGGTATATGGCCTTTGGCCAAAATCCCTACCATCTAAATACATTGAATAATTTTCAATCCCTTTACACATTCTAAATTCTTTTAAATCATTAATATCATTTTTTACCCTTTGATTAATTCTTTCTTTTTCAATTAACTTATTTTCATTAGTAAAGTAAGTTAATTGACTTGCTAATTCTTGTTCTATTTTAGGAATAATTTGATCATAAATTGAATTTTCCGCTGCATATGCATCACCAGGTGATAAATTATAAATAGTTACTGATTTAATAATATCTTTGGTTAAATGCTCAACTAATGATATTTCTTCAATATTATCTCCCCAGAAACTAATTTGCAAAGCATTAGTTTCTGAATCGGCAGGCCTAATAATTACAATATCTCCTTTAACAGAAAATTGGCCTGGACTTAAATCACTTACATCATTACGTTCATATTTAATATTTATTAATTTACGAGCAAAGTCTTGGATTGATATTTCTTGTTCAACATATACATTTAAAAAACTTTGCGAATAAATAGCCGGGTTTAATGCCCCATATATTGCACTAACTGAAGCAATCACAATAACATCCTTACGAGTTAAAAGTGAATTCACAGTTTTCATCCGCATTATTTCAATTTGCTCATTAGTTTTTGAATCTTTTTCAATATAAGTATCTGTGCTTGAGATATATGCTTCAGGTCGATAATAATCAAAATACGAAATATAATATTCAACACAATTTTCAGGAAAAAAACCTTTTAATTCACTATATAGTTGACTAGCCAATGTTTTATTGTGTGATAAGATCAATACAGGACGATCAAAATTTTGAATAATATTGGCAATAGTGAATGTTTTTCCAGATCCCGTAACACCAAGTATGACTTGGTGTTCATGGCCTTTTTCTATTCCTTTGCTGATAAAGTCAATTACCTTTGGTTGATCTCCACCAGGCTTAAAGTCAGAATTTAATTTGTAAATCATATTAATAAATTATATATTTATTTTATAAATATAAAATTCTTGTTAAAGTAGTAAAATATAAGTATCAATAAGGAGTAAATAAATAATGAAAAAGAAAACTATATTTAGCTTGCTAACTACTTTAAGCATTATTCCAATTGCTGCAGTAAGTTGTCAAGCACAAAACAAACCTGAGCCGGTTAAACCTGGCCCATCGCCCGCCCCAATTATTCAAAACCCAGGAAACCCAGGAAACCCAGGAAACCCAGGAAACCCAGGAAACCCAGGAAACCCAGGAAACCCAGGAAACCCAGGAAACCCAGGAAACCCAGGAAACCCAGGAAACCCAGGAAACCCAGGAAACCCAGGAAACCCAGGAAACCCAGGAAACCCAGGAAACCCAGGAAACGAACCTAAAACCACTATTTCAGAAAACCAACAAAAACTTTTAGATTATTATGTAAATGCTACCAATAGACGTAGATTTGAATTAGATAATGGTGATTTTTTAAATCAAATTGAAGCATATCATAAAAGTGCTTATAATAATTTAAACGAAAAAGAAAAAGCAGTTATTGATTATCAAAAATCAATCACTGCCCCCCAAGAAAAAATTGCTGAGTTTGACCAAAAAGCAAACCAATTGGGCTTAGACACATGAGAAAATCAAAAGCTTAAATCTTTTACTGTTCCAAGTTATGATGCTAATGGTAAATTTTTAGGTTTAAACGTGCAAAAGAAACTTATCCTACCACCAAGTAAATTAGAATCCGAAAATGCACAATTAAATAACTCTCGTGGAATTGGTTTTGGTCGTACTTTAACTAATGATATTTATAAAAATATAGGCTTACAAACCTTTTCAATTAACATTGATAATTCAACTAATAGTTCAAGTCAAGAACACCATGGAACCGCTTGAATTATGGATTATGAATTAGCGGAAAATGGAAAATACCCTACCAAATGATATTTAGCCACTAACTTACACGTAGCAACTCATTTAAGTGAAAAAACTACTAAATTAGAATTACTTAGGTTAGATGCTGATGCTCCGCTTAATAAAACATTATCAGCTAAGAACAAGGCTAATGGATGGCCAGAAGCTTCTGATGAAATTCATTATAATGAATACTTTACTCAGTTTAATCTAGATTTAACTAAAGAAAATTTAAAAAACAAAGCAAAAGTCATATATAAAGCAATTGACTTTTTAAAAGCTGATCCTAAAGATTATTTAGTCGAATCTCAAAAACAAGAATATGCTAATTATAAAGAATATGCAGATTTTGCTGTTATTGAAATTGATTTATCTGATGTAACTAGTAATGAAGGATTGAGCATTAATGCTCCTGCAGGTAAGGAAGCAAATGAGAACTTTAAAGATGCACAGGATTACTTGCAAAAATTAACTAATAATTTTGCAAGTAAAGAAGAAAATAAAGTTAAGTTTTTAAGTACTTCATATTTAAAAGATTATGAAAAAATTAATACTAAATTAGCTAACTTTACGGAACTGACAACTGATCGCTTATATGCATTAGGATATCCACAATCTTTTGGATATCGTTCTGTTACTTGACCACAAACTGTACAACAACAAGCTGATGATGGTACTAATCCATATGGTATTTTAAACTATGTAGAAAAAACCTATAATCTAGATTTAGGTAACAAGAATTTATGAACTAATGAACTGTCATTAAACCCTAAATACTTACATGTTCATACTGATAAAGAAGGTTTTGAATTTAAAGAAAATAAATCTATTACTGGTAATAGATTAACTCAGCATATTGGTGCTACTACCTTTAGTGATAAACCTGGTCTTTCAGATGCTTTTTTAGCTTGAGGATTAATTCGGCAAACTGGTGATCCATTAACTACTGTTTATAATGGTCAAACAACTAATATGATGCAAATGGGGCTGTTATATGGTTTAGCTAACTATGAAGCTCCTGGAGGAGCTTCAGGTTCATCAGTGCGAAACCAAAAAAATGAATTAGTTGCAATCTTCCACTCAATTGCAAGTCAAAACCTTTTTGGGATGGCAGCTGCCTTTAGATCTGAAGGTTTTGACTATCAAGGTTTATATGGTGATTATAACTTACCTCAATATGATTTAGTATATGGTGGAGGTAAAGATCAAAATACCTCATACCGTGAAACTATGATAAAAGAAAGATCAAATCTTAAAACAATGTTATTCCCTCAAGGGTTTAATAATATACCTGAAGAATTTAAATTTAAATAAGAAAGATATTAATTATGAAGAAAAAATGATATTTATTACTTACAACTTCCTCTTTAGTTTTGCCTCTTGCAATTGTAAGTTGCACTAATACCCAAGAACCTACCAAACCAGTAGAGCCTGCACCGGTAAGCCCAGCTCCAGTAAAACCTGCACCGGTGCAGCCAAACCCAGTCCCTATTAACCCAAATCCTGGTAATGGTAATTCTACCAACCCTGGAAACTCTACTGGTCAAGTTCCAAATGACCCTAATCCACCACAAGATACAAAACCAGCAGATCCAAACCCGCCCGCAAAGGTAAATAACCCAAATCAAAATAATACTCAAACAAATACACCACCAAACCAAGGCAATAATACAACTCAAAATCCTAATCAAGAGTTAAATGATGTAGACCAAACTCGTTTGGATTACTTTGTTAACTATGATAATGCACAAAGGTTTGATTTTGACAATAAGTTTGTAGTGGATCAACTAAGACAAATTAATGAAGTACACCGAAATAATCAGCAAATTCAGCAAGCGCAGCGCGATGTATTACAATTACAACATAATCTTGATACAAATCAATCATACAAAGATAAATATGATGATCTTGCTAAAAAGCTGGGACTAGACAATTTTGATAATTCGCGTTACAAATCATTTACTTTGCCAAGTTATAATGAATCTGGAATAATTAATGGATTAAATATTCAAAAGAAAGTAGTTATCCCTCCAAGTGATATTGAAAATTTATTAGTTGGTGCAAATAAAGCCCATGGTAAAGGACTAGGAAGAACTTTAACCCATGAAAAATACAAAGACGTTGCACTAGAAACTTTTGCAATTACTATTGATAATTCAGGCAATAATTCAGCTAATCCAAATGACCCCTATGCTGGAAGACAATATTCAGGTACAGCATGAATATTAGATTATGAACTATCTGAAGATGGTAAATACCCAACTAAATGATATTTAGCAAGCAACTTGCATGTAGTTTCATACCTTGGTCAAGATACCAAAACCTTTTGAATTGGGCGTGTTGATGAAGATACACCATTAAACCAAACTATTTCCACTAAAGATAGAATTGAATCTGAAAAAGATTCACAAGGCGTATTTAATCAATGATTTACTAAATTTAAAATTGATTTAACAAAACCTGAATTAAGAAATAAAATTAAGCTTGTTTATACAGGTGTGGACTTTCTTAAAAAAGACCCTAAAGATTATTTATCAGAAAAACAGCAATCAGAATTTGCTGAATATAAAGAGTATGCAGATTTAGCAGTTTTTGAAATTGATTTTTCTAATGTAAATGATAAAAGTGCTTTGGCAATTTATAGTCCAAAACCCAATTCAAATGCATTTTTAAATACTGAAGATTTTTTAAAGCGTTTAACTAACAATTATGCTACTAAAACAGAAGATAAACAAACTACCTTCCTAAAAGATTCGTATTTAAAAAATTATGAACCTATTGATACACCTTTGGCAAACAATAATGCAAGCACTGCAAATTCAAAAGATTACTTACTTGCCCTAGGTTATCCTTCAAATTTTGGTCATGGTATCCCAATACCTCAAAACCAAGCAAATAACCCTCAAGCAGCCCAAAAATATATTGAAGAAACTTATAATATTGATTTAGGTCAAATGAATCTTTGAACTAATAATGTTGCTAAAGATCCTAGTTACTTATTAATTGATAAAGTTACTTCTTATGATTCATTAACTAAAATACCTGAAATTGTAGGTAATCGTTTAACAAACCATGTTTCAGTAACTACCTTTAAAGATAAACCTGGTGTTTTTGATTCGTTTTTAACTTGGCCTCTTGTTAATAATATTGAAGCACCTTTAACTGTTACTTACAATAATAAATCAACTAAACTAATTCAAATGGGACTTGGGTATGCACTTGCTAACTATGAAGCTCCTGGAGGAGCTTCAGGTTCATCAGTACGAAACCAAAAAAATGAATTAGTAGGAATCTTCCACTCAATTGCTAATAATACACTTTTTGGGATGGCCGCCGCTTTTAGATCTGAAGGATTTAATTACCAAGGATTATTTGGTGATTATAATTTACCTCAATATGATTTAATATACGGAGGAGGCAAAGACCAACAAAATTCATATAAAGAATCACTTGCCAAGTTATATCCAAATATAAAAACTCGCTTATTTAAAAACGGAGTAAGTGCAGAATACCCTGAATTTAAATTTAACAATTAATACTTTTAATCCAACATAATATGTTGGATTTTTAGGCATAATAAATAAACTAATAATTGGAGAATTATGAAGAAAAAAATACAATGAATTTTTAACATAGGTGCTTTAGCCTTACCTTTTGCTTTGGTAAGTTGCCAAACCAAGCCACAAGACCCCACACCAAGAATTGAACCTGGACCTGTTAATCCAGCACCCACCCCAACACCACAATTGACTCAGGAACAAAAAGATAATATTGATTTTTATTTAAATCAAAATAATGCGGGCCATTTTGACCTCGAAAATAAAAACATGGTTGACCAATTAAAACTATTAAACAAACAAAAGCAAAATTCGCAATACCAAGATGGTGTTGTTTATCGTAACCAAAATAAATTAGCTACATCACCAGAAAATGCCCAAAAATTTGATACTTTAGCTAAAACCTTAAACCATGATACTTTTGACAATCAAAGATATAAATCAAATACAATTCCAAGTTATAAAGAAAATGGGGAAATAGACGGATTAAATATCCAGGTTAAATGAGATTTTTTAAGTAATAAAACTGAAGAGAACTATGCTAAATTAAATGATAATCCTGGTAAAGGTTTAGGTCGCATTTTAAACAATCAAAGTTATAAAGAAATTGCTATGCAAACTTATTCACTTAACCTTTACAAAGGTATTAATAGTTCATACTTTGGAACCGCTTGAATTATTGATTATGAACTTTCTGAAAATAATCAATATCCAACTAAATGGTATATTGCAACCAATTTGCATGTTGCAAATGAATTTACCAAAGATACAACTTACTTTAATTTAACAAGATTAGATCCAGAAGCTCCTTTAAATACTAATTTAACAATGCGTGATCGAAATAATAATGATAATAAACCTTTAAATGAATATTTCACAACTTTTAATATTAACTTAGAAGTTCCAAGCCTCAAAGATCGTGTTAAAATAGTCTATCGTGCTGTTGATTTCTTAAAAGCAGATCCAAAGGATTATTTGTCACAAGAACAAAAAGCCCGCTTTTCTGAATTCAAAGAGTATGCTGATTTTGTGGTTATTGAAATAGATTTTAGCAACCTGGATTCTAAGGTTGGTTTAGAAATTAAAAATCCTAAAAATAATAATTACTTTGAAAATCCAGCTGATTTTTTAAAAAAACTTACTAATGATTTTGCTAATAAACGGGAAATTAAATTCTTAAATGAATCTTATTTATCAAACTATAACAAAATAGATCAACCACTTGCCAATAGTGATTGATCTCAAAAAGATACCTTACTAGCTCTAGGGTTTCCAAAAGAATTTAGTGCCAATAATTTATCATGGCCAAGGAATTTAACTACAGAAAAAGATATTGTAAATTATGTTGAAGAAAGATATAATTTTGATTTTAATTTTAGAAACTTGTGAACAAATCAAGTTTCTAAAAATCCTAAGTTTATTAATTTAAATCAAACAACTGGTCAACTCGATATGAATCCTAACACTAATATAATAGGAAATCGCCTAACTAATAATCCAGCTGTAACTACTTTTAAAAATAAACCAGGGGTTTATGATGCATTTTTGGCTTGACCACTAGTGGATACTGATACAAACCCATTAAAAACTGTTTATAATGATAAAACAACAAGCCTCATCCAAATGGGCTTGGGATATGCTTTAGCAAACTATGAAGCTCCTGGTGGAGCTTCAGGATCGTCAGTTCGCAATGATAAAAATGAATTAGTTTCCATCTTCCACTCTGTGGGTCCTGATACATTACTTGGTATGTCATCTGCCTTTAGATCTGAAGGATATAATTACCAAGGATTATATGGCAAATATAACTTACCTCAATACGATTTAATATACGGAGGAGGTAAAGACCAAGCAGAAGGTAATTCATACCGCGAAGCACTTGCTAAAATTAACCCTAATATGAAAACACATGTTTTTAAGGAAGGTGTTAATAAAGAATATTCACAATTTAAATTTAATAACTAAAAACCAAACAATATTAATTGCTTGATTTTTTAAATATCTTTAATAAAATTATGTGTTTTCTTTTTAAAATTTATCAATATTTTCTCATAAGGTAAAACAAGTGCAAAATATAAATATTTTTCCGGAGTATCAAAAATTTCCTTATCAGTTAAATCATAGTTTACTTTATTGATAAATAAAACTCTTGATTTTTTAGTAAATAAAATACTAATTCTTTTTGGTTTTAAAAATTTTTCCTGATATAGATTTTTTAATTCACTAAGGTTAAGAAAATTTTCATCTGATAGACCATTATTATACGATCTTCATTCTTCTATTTTGTCCCAATCAATTTTAGCAATAGCATAATTCTTTAAATGAAGATGTATAATATAAGCCAAAAATATAAAAAAAGATATAGAAGACAGAAGAAAAAATGGAATTCCAGGATATGGGGTTGTATCTATTAATAAGAAAAGCATTGGTATGTAAATCGAAAATATTTTTGTTGAAATCATTATGATATGTGATAATATTGAAGCATCATTAAATAACTTAGATCTCTTTTGAAAGTATAAACTATATTTATCATAAAGGTCCTTCAGTGCTTCGAAAAACCAGTCATCAATTTTTATACTATTTTCCATAAAATATTTTTGTGTGGCACCAAAGCCCAAAAAATATAATGTAGCATTTATTAAACCAAGGTTTTTAGTTTTTTTATTAAGTACGAAAATCAAGATAGCATATAAAAACCAAAGCAAAGAAAGTAATGCAAATCCCACAATAATAGCGATATGCAGCATATAATTTAACCTAAATTATCCTTTAAGCTTTTGTTACTGTATTTGCTGCGTATATATTCATATGTATATGTTTTGTTATTTTTAGTAACCGTTCGTTTAACTTTTATAAGCTTATAGCTTGCAAGTTCAGATTTACTCATACTAAGCATTTCCTTACGAGTAAAAATCTTACCATCAATTAAGCGCTTAAACAGTCTGTTTGTACCCCCAGTTCCTCCATATTTATACGCTTTATCTTGTGGGGATTCAGAAATAACAACAATTTTATTTAACCTTTTAAATTCTTCTCATTTTTGTTTATTTTTCTGTTTTAATTCATTAGTCTCTCAGATATTAAAATGAATATTCATTAATTCATTCAAGTCTTTTTTTAACTCACCATATGATACCATCATAGAATTTACATCATAAATAAAACTTACAACAGATAACATGGTTGCTGTTGATTTTGATAAAACTCTGGCAGATTCTTGTTTTAAGGCTTTTAATTCATCATGAAGTAGAAAACTATCAAAAGCAGCCTTTCCCGTATCTTTACTAATTGATAACAAACCATCATCCCGCAAAGAATCTAACATACCAAGTGTTTTTTTAATAGAATTAGATTTTGTAATATTAACCGATTTAATATAATTAAGAATAATTATTATGATACTTAATGAGATACTAAGGGCTCCTGCAGGCGGTCATAAAAAAGCAACCAGGCTAGCACCAAGAGCTGCAAATGATAAAACTAAAATAGCAGTATCTATATCTTTAATAGTTTGCATCGAGTACTGTAATTTTTTTAATAAATCATCTTTTTGTATTAGTTCTTGTTTTGTTTTTTGTAACATAATATGCAATATTTTCGAAGATTCTGAATCTTTATTATTAATATCATTGTTAACATACCAATTTAGTTCAGTTTTAATAACTTCAGGAGCGCTATTTTTAAGGTTTTCTTGTTCAGTCTTTTTTAATGGTGTTGTAATTACAGAGTATAAATGTGCATAGGATAGTATAGGGTTTTGATCTATGCTAAAAATTCTTTCATTTATATACTTTAAATTTTGTTTTTCGTTAGTAACCACCACCTTAGACAAAACATCTGTAATAGCTTTATTACGGTATTTATCGAATTTATCGTGGGTATTTTTTTCTAAAATTTTGTTTAATTCAGTCGGATTTTTAAGCTTTGCTTTTATATCAGAAGCCTTAACTTGTGATAAATATTCTTTTGCTTTATTAATATCATTTTGTTGAGTATTTGTAGTTTTTAAATGTTGCTGACTCACATTATTTATAACACCTGATGCACTTGCTACTTGTACAATATCTAATTAAACTGGGAAATTTTTTTCGGACGGTTTTACCTTCCCCAACCATACCATTTGGCTAAGCCAAACGGAATGCTTTGGGAAGGTTTTTTTTATCTTATTCTTTTATAATTATATCAGTTTATAAATTCTTTGATTTTTTGTGATAATTCAATAAAAGTAAGCCTTTTACAGGTTTGATCAAAATTTGGAAAAATCTCGCTTTTAAGAATTGAAAAGAAATATTCAATTTCACGGTTGTCTAGACTATTGCCAATTCTTGACATTGATATTTTACCTTTTAGCAATTCTATTTTTTTAGTATATTCAACCGACGAATAAGCAGATCCATGGTCAGAATGTAAAATAAAATTTTTTTTGAATTTTGTATTACTGATATTATTCAAAATTAGTTCGGTATCATTTCTAAGTGATAATTCATAGGTCACAAACTTAGTTTTATGGTCGATAATTGCGGATAAATAAATATGATTTTGCTCAATGTCTTTTGGTGCTGGTATGTAGGTCACGTCTGTTGCATATATATTATTGTTGATTGAATTATAATCTCGTTTTACTAAATCAGGCACTTTAACACAAGTATTTTTAGATTCTTTGTTTTTACGTTTTTGTCTAACAAATGTTTTTAAATTAAGTTTTTTCATATAATTCCCAAGGGTTCTAGGATTTATTTGAATATTATATTCTTGGAAAATATATTTAGCAAGCCTCCTTCGTCCATACCTTTCTTTATTTTCGACAAAACTTTTAAAAATTATTTCTTTGTGTTTGACATTTATCTCTTTAGCTTTGTTGTTATCTTTCAATTTCTCATAATATGTGGATCTTGCTATTAAAAAAATTTTTGCCTTGTATTTTGATGAAAGATTTTCAATTTCTTTAATATTTTTAATATCTGCATCAATATTATTTTCATTAAAAATTCGATAGTAGTATTTTATAACTGCATCTTTTTCATCATCTTTAAGAGTATTAATTCATGTATAATCGAGAACTTTCTTTTTCTTTCTCCCAACACCTTTATCTTTCTTGGGTGATTTACCGCTTTGTGATTCTATGTTCATATTTAAATTATACAGTTTTCTTTTCTTTAACATATTTTTCATTGATTCTTTATTTCAGTATGCTTTTCTGATGTCAAAACAGAAATTTTCAAATTCTGCTTTGGTTATTACCAGGTTCAAGTATTTATCGTATAAGTCAAAAATTTTAACTCATTCTTTAGTCTTTAAATGTCTCATAACTACCTCTTTTTCTTTATATTAAAAATATTCGGATTTTGTCCGAATATTTCTTCCCTGTCTAAATGAACTAATGAAATGTTTTTTTATTTTCATAGGGGATCCTTTTCTTTTTTGCTTTTATAAAGTTTGTCTAATGGGAGTATAAGTAAAAAATTTTTATAATCATCTAATGATGTAAAAATTTTTTTGTCATAATTATTAATATTTAATTCTATTTTTATTCTCTTATTTTTAAATTCTTTGTCTTTTAGGAAAAATTTACCATTTTTATTGTTGAAATTAATAAAAAAATTTGAATATTTGGTATGAAAATAATTTTCATCAGGTAACTCACGATTAAATAATCACCATTCTTGAAGTAATTCAGTTGATTTATAGTTTGGAATAATTAATTTATTATTTCCAACTTTGTAAATAATAAAGAAACTTATAAATACAAAAATACAGTTTATGATTGTAAATATAATAATAAATATATAATATTCTTCATACATTAACCCAAGAAACACAAAACCACTAAAACCAGATAAAAAAGTATAAATTTTAAGAATTTTGTTCCACTTTGTAGATTTATCTGTGTAGATACAATCTTTTAGATATTTATCATACCTTGATATAAACAACATCATAATCTTAAAATATTCTTCATTTAATTTTAATTTATTTCTCACAAAAAAATCTTTAGTAGATCCATTTAATAAAGCAAAAATATTAAAAAATGGTATTTGATAACTTTTTCGTTTTAAATGGTTTTCTCTAATATAACAAAACTGGATAATTATATGAATTCCAATCATAAGCATTGCAATAATATAAAAATATTTATAAAAAAATACACTATACCACACTCTGTAGACAGGGAAGAAATATTCGGACAAAATCCGAATATTTTTAATATAAAGAAAAAGAGGTAGTTATGAGACATTTAAAGACTAAAGAATGAATCAAAATTTTTGACATATATGATAAATACTTGAACCTGGGAATAACCAAAGCAGAATTTGAAAATTTCTGTTTTGACATCAGAAAAGCATACTGAAATAAAGAATCAATGAAAAATATGTTAAAGAAAAGAAAACTGTATAATTTAAATATGAACATAGAATCGCAAAGCGGTAAATCACCCAAGAAAGATAAAGGTGTTGGGAGAAAGAAAAAGAAAGTTCTCGATTATACATGAATTAATACTCTTAAAGATGATGAAAAAGATGCAGTTATAAAATACTACTATCGAATTTTTAATGAAAATAATATTGATGCAGATATTAAAAATATTAAAGAAATTGAAAATCTTTCATCAAAATACAAGGCAAAAATTTTTTTAATAGCAAGATCAACATATTATGAGAAATTGAAAGATAACAACAAAGCTAAAGAGATAAATGTCAAACACAAAGAAATAATTTTTAAAAGTTTTGTCGAAAATAAAGAAAGGTATGGACGAAGGAGGCTTGCTAAATATATTTTCCAAGAATATAATATTCAAATAAATCCTAGAACCCTTGGGAATTATATGAAAAAGCTTAATTTAAAAACATTTGTTAGACAAAAACGTAAAAACAAAGAATCTAAAAATACTTGTGTTAAAGTGCCTGATTTAGTAAAACGAGATTATAATTCAATCAACAATAATATATATGCAACAGACGTGACCTACATACCAGCACCAAAAGACATTGAGCAAAATCATATTTATTTATCCGCAATTATCGACCATAAAACTAAGTTTGTGACCTATGAATTATCACTTAGAAATGATACTGAACTAATTTTAAATAATATCAGTAATACAAAATTCAAAAAAAATTTTATTTTACATTCTGACCATGGATCTGCTTATTCTTCGCTTGAATATACTAAAAAAATAGAATTGCTAAAAGGTAAAATATCAATGTCAAGAATTGGCAATAGTCTAGACAACCGTGAAATTGAATATTTCTTTTCAATTCTTAAAAGCGAGATTTTTCCAAATTTTGATCAAACCTGTAAAAGGCTTACTTTTATTGAATTATCACAAAAAATCAAAGAATTTGTAGAATAACTACCTTTTTGCACTACTTTTTTAATTTTTTGCCCAGGCTGTTGGGGGTTAATCTTTTTTTATTTTTTAATTTATATTATGATGCTTTTGTTACAAAAAAAAGATAATGAAAAAACAAACCAAAAAAATTTTTTCTTCTTTGGCAATTAAATTGGAAAATTTATATATTTTTTGATGTTTTTACTGTTTAAAAAACCAGAACATAATTATTTATATCATTACATTAACTACAAAATTTCAAAATGCAGCAAAAAGATTTTTAAACCCCCGCCCCCCCGCCCTTGATTGCAATCAAGGGCGCCTTACTTTTGAAAAAGTAAGCAAAACTTCCAGAAAACACGTGCCCGTGTTTTCTATTTTTATTATTTTCTTTTTTAATAAAAAATATTAAAATTAATATGCATCAATTTTTATTTCATCATTGATGCTTCTGTGTAATGCTCTAAGTATCTCTAAATACTCAGCCATAATCTTATTGGCTTCAAGGTTATTTCCTTGTGCATTCACAGAGACACTATTAAACTTTGAGATATATAATTCAAGAGTTTTAAAAAATGAGTTTGTTTTCTTGTGGATAAATGCTAGTTTTCCAACGGCAGGTATAGAATAATCTAAACCTTTTTCAAGAGCTCACATTTCTGTAAAGCTTAGATATTTTCCAGTAGGTTCTTTGGCAAAGTATTTTTTTCCATTATATTTAAAATACAAATTATCATCAGAAGAATGTACTAACACAACATCAGAATTATAAGGAAATATAATCCTTTTGTCATGCATATCGAAGGCTGCAAGGTTTTGACCTTGATATCTAACAACGCCATTTAAAACTTTTCTATTAATCTCTAAATCAACGGCTCAATTGCCGTTTTTCTTTCCTTCTTTTTGAAAGACATTATGTTTAGAAATTATTTTTTTATTCCTTGTGTTGTAATAATTTTGAAATACTTCGTTATTTTGTTTTAAATCATTAATATCTTTATATCCGTTTTCATGAATTAATAATGGGTATTGATCTAATGATGTTCTAAAAGATCTCTCAACGTGAGGTTTATGTTTGGGATTAGATGAACTGAGTACTTCTATTCCTTTTTTATTTAAATCTTTTTCAAAAATTGTTTGTGTGTTTTCATTTCCCCAAAAAGTTCTTCTTTTATCAGTATAAATTTTCTTTGGAAATCCATATTTCTTAAATACTATTTCTAACAGTCTTTGATATCCTAATGTTGTTTCTTGTTCTTCAAATCATGCTGCTAATAATGTTCCAGTGGCAACATCAATTGCATGATAAAGATAGAATGGTTTATTATTTTTTAAATATGGTTCAAGCTGAGCATCGATTTCAACAATTTCACCAAATTCTAAATTTTTCTTTAGACCCAAAACTTGTCTTTGTTTTTCATTTTGTTTAATTTGTTTATAATATTTTTTTAATAGCAATGTTGTCTCTTGTGAAGTTTTCTTCTTTGATAATTTTGCTATTTTTCTTCCTCTTTTGGTTGTATGTATATTAAATAATCCTAATTGGTTGAATCTTCTTACCAGAGTTTTGTAAGAAATTTTTTGCCTTATAAAAGAACCATATTCTGAATAATAATAACTTTTAAACGAAAGTTGGTTATTTGTTAGAACGCTATTTAAAATGACTTCACATATTTTTAAATAATCTTTAAACACTAATTCAATTTCTGAATCTGTAACTTTGCAACTTCTTTGTTGATTTTTATTTTTATGGCTGATGTCAATTTCTTGATTACTTTTTATTATTTTTTTATATCTTTTTACAGTTGATACACTAAGGTTTGTAATTAAACTAAGTTGAGATAAAGATTTTTCAATATTAGCAGCAATTAATATGAGAGATTGCTGCTTTTTTAGTTCGTAGTTTGTTAAGTTTTTGTACTTATCTATGTTATGTTTAAATATCATAAATAATTTATACCATATTTTAATTAAATTAGTTCACTTTGGGTGGGATTTATATATGGGCCTAAATAGTTGTCATTGGACACTTACTTTTATTGAATTATCACAAAAAATCAAAGAATTTATAAACTGATATAATTATAAAAGAATAAGATAAAAAAACCTTCCCAAAGCATTCCGTTTGGCTTAGCCAAATGGTATGGTTAGGGAAGGTAAAACCGTCCGAAAAAAAATTCCCAGTTTACTGTAGGGTCCAATTTAAATTTATTAAAATCACCAAAATTAACAAATCCGCTTATTCCACGCAATATTGCCTCCTATTTATATTATTTATTATACTGTAAAACATATTTTAAACAATATTATACTATAAAGCAAAAAGTTTATACTAATACATCTATTAACATTGCTTTTGACTCTTTATGTCAATTAAGCACCAATAATTTTAGGTCGCTCTTGTGCAATAATAAATCAATAACACGTTTTAATAATTTTTCAATTGCCATATTCATTATATTTATCTTAAAAAAACAGGGAATTATTCTGTCCCTGTTTTTTTGTTTCTGGTAAAAATACATCATTATACCAATATATAATATCATCTAAGTCGTCATATTTTTTAAATTCCATGTGACTATATTTCGGTGCCTTCGTAACTTTCCAAATTTCTGAATAATCATAATACGTTACACCCACATTTCATTTAGGTTCACTACTATTTTTAATACCATATACAAAAAATATATCATTGTGTTTAATTCTTATAAGATTGTAATCAGATCCCAGTTCAAAAATGTAAATATCGGATTTGCTTAAAATCTCATCTACTGATTCACCACCCAAATACGTTGTTTCAAAAAGTTCTTTTATTTTGTTTTCATCTTGATAATTTTGAAATGTTTTTGATTTCTTTGCATTATTTATTATTAAATTATTAAAATCTTCAAGAGTTCTAATTTTTACAATTACCGGATCTCCCCAATATTTTGGTTCACCAAAAAAGTGCCAGTTATAAGGTTTTTCAGTTCAGCGTCGATTCTGTTCTGTTGCACTTAAAATTCTTAATTCATCTGTTGTAAAATCTTTCTCAACAACATATTTCAGTTGTTCTTTTTTTGTGTCTTCAGATATTTTTTCATGAAATAAATTATCAGCATCACGCTTTTTAGCTCTTTCACGAAAATATTCTAACATACCATCCGCATATGGATCCTCATCCGGTTTTTTAATATCTGGATCAGAGTTATTATTGCATGACAATAAAGAAGTTGGTATAAATAATGATGATGAAAAAATTAACAATTTTTTAAGTTTAGTCATTTCTCACCACGTGTGTTGCTGCAATTAAATCATCAACAAAATTAGTTTTTCAAGTAGCATTTCTTTTATAAATTTGATATCTGTACACACCAGTATTTAAAACAGAATAGTCAATAAGTTCATCATTGCTTTTTACTACACTGTGAGACTTAATTGTGTACCAACGACCTCAATTATCTTGTTTTTGAAGAATTAAATCATAGTTTGTAAATAAATAATTTTTATTATGATCATATTTAATGCGTTGTTCAGAATTTTTAAAAATATCCGCATTAGATGTTCAAGAAGCCGCAATTTTTAAATTCTGTCCTGCGGTTAGTTTTAATGATTTACTTGTAAGAATAAGTTCTTGAGTGCTTGCTGGATTTATCTTTGCGATTGAATAATTATTTGCTGCTTCCAACATTGATGTAAAGTGGACTGTCCCAGCGCCATATTTTTCTTCATAGCCATTACTTTTATAGGTTAAATTCTTTAGTTTTGGAGTTATTGCTGAGGATGATAAAATCACTTTCACTAGTGGAACTCTAAATTCTGAATTATTAATTTCTGGTTTATTTTTTAGTAAATTAGAAATTAGTCCAGTAACAAACGGAGAAGAATAACTTGTTCCATTTCCATATTTATTTGAGTTATGCCCCACTTGATAAAAATAACCAGGAGCCACAACCAATGGTTTTGCTAAATCTTTATGTTTATTTACAATCGAATATTTTGAATAATAAGCCACTGAATTTGTTTTTATATTTTCTTTAGCAGAACCATCGTCTAATGCTCCGACCACAATTGAGTTAAATGATAATGCATTTGAATTTATATATTGGTTTTTGTCGTTTATATTTCCGGCTGCTATAACATTAATTACACCATATTTACGTGACAAGTAATCTAAGGTATGCGAAACATCTGAATAAGTAAACTTACCATCACCATTGCTATGGTTTATAAGTCTAACTCCATCTTCAATTACCATCTTCTCAAGTTGAACTTGTCATTCACCTTGTGTTGAAAATGTTGATAAATATATAGTTGAGGTTTTATCTACACCATGTCTACCGCCGGCAATTAATGAAACAAAAGTAGAATGATACTCTTTTTTATTTTTGGCAATTCCTAGTTCTGATTCACTTATATTAATTCTGTTTGCAAAAAAGTTTGTGTAATTATTGTCAAAATTTTTGTGGTAAAGTTCCATTATACCAATTTTACTGTTGAGAACTTTTTTATTATCATAACCTAAACCATTAACCATATCTAAATTATTATGAACTGAATTTATGTATTTATGAACATTTCTTTCATTAGCCATATATTTGCGCATATAATCTTTTTCCTCTGGTGTTGGCTTATAGATCCATTCTAAAATATCATCAGATACCTTGTAAGATTTATATTCATTTTTATAAATTATAAACTTAAATATTTGGGTCATTCCTTTACTTTATTTACCAAGTTTTCACGATCCTTTTCATCTTTGAAGTAAATTCAAACAGTAGGCATTATAAGGCTTGTAATTGTTGATAAATAATTTAAACCTGTATTTTTAATTTTAGTTATAAAATTTTTATTAAAGTCATTTACTTGATCCATATTATAGGCATCAAATTCTATATTTAATAATATTTTTAGTTCATATTTATTGTCTATATATTCAGTAGTAGTTGTATTGGAACTAGAATGCAAAGTTGTTAGTTGTTCCCGAACTTCAAACCTGTCTGTTTTTAAATTTTCATATCAATAAGCTAAATTTTTACTATTTTGATGTGGTGATAAGTAAACCGTGGATGCAACACAAAATAAGGAAACAATTCCTAATATTTTTTTAATAAAATGTTTCTTTTTCTTTGAAAAATTCACAGTTTTTTCCTTTTTATATTATTAATTAGCTAATTTGCCCTAATTTTATTTTTATTTTAATAGGACATTAAAATTATAACTTAAAAAAAAAAAAAAAACTGAAAATATTTTTTAGTTTTCTTAAACACTGAAAAAAGTTTAACATTTAATAAATTAATTTGTTTTCATTACTTGTCCAATATACAACTTCAAAAATTACCCTTAAACAAAACCTCCCCTCGGGGGAGTTTTTACTTATTCTCTGAAAACTGAACAGTAAAGTAATTTATTAAAATGTCATGAATACATTTAACTTTTAAACCTATCAATTTATTAGTAATGGTCAGCTGAATGTATTACTACACTTACACTTCCATCCTATCAACCTCGTAGTCTACAAGGAATTTCAAGGGAATACTTATCTTTGAGGAGGCTTCCCACTTAGATGCTTTCAGCGGTTATCCCTTCCGTACTTAGCTACCCAGCTATGCTCCTGGCGGAACAACTGGAACACCAGCGGTACGTCCACTCCGGTCCTCTCGTACTAAGAGCAGCTCTCATCAATATTCCAACGCCCACATCAGATAGGGACCGAACTGTCTCACGACGTTCTGAACCCAGCTCGCGTACCGCTTTAATTGGCGAACAGCCAAACCCTTGGAACCGACTCCAGCTCCAGGATGCGATGAGCCGACATCGAGGTGCCAAACCTTGCCGTCGATGTGATCTCTTGGGCAAGATAAGCCTGTTATCCCCAGGGTAACTTTTATCCGTTGAGCGACTGCCGTTCCATGACGTACAGCCGGATCACTAAGTCCTGCTTTCGCACCTGCTCGACTTGTAGGTCTCGCAGTCAAGCACACTTCTACCTTTGCGCTCTACATACGGTTTCTGACCGTATTGAGTGTACCTTTGAACGCCTCCGTTACCTTTTAGGAGGCGACCGCCCCAGTCAAACTACCCACCACGCACTGTCTCCCCGCCGGATAACGGCGGCAGGTTAGAAACTCAACATACCAAGGGTGGTATTTCAAGGTTGACTCCTTCAAGGCTAGCGCCTTGATCTCACTGTCTCCCACCTATCCTACACATGTTAGGCCAAGTTTCAATACGAAGTTGTAGTAAAGCTCCATGGGGTCTTTTCGTCTTGATGCGGGTACCCAGCGTTTTCACTGGGACCATAATTTCACCGAGTCCAATGTTGAGACAGTTGAGAGATCATTGCGCCTTTCGTGCAGGTCAGTATTTAGCCGACAAGGAATTTCGCTACCTTAGGACCGTTATAGTTACGGCCGCCGTTCACCCGGGCTTCATTTCAACGCTTCGCATTAAGCTAACGCATCCACTTAACCTTCGGGCACTGGGCAGGCTTCACCCCCTATACATCACCTTGCGGTTTAGCAGAGAGCTGTGTTTTTGATAAACAGTTGCCCCTCACAATTTACTGTGGCCAACGGTTTAATGTTGGCACCCCTTATCGCGAACTTACGGGGTTAATTTGCAGAGTTCCTTAACATTGGTTTTCTCGCTCGCCTTAGAATACTCATCTTGGGAACGTGTGTCCGTTCTCGGTACAGGTACCCTGTTATTTAAACGTTTAGAAGCTTTTCTTGGAAGTATGAAATCACACAATTCAGGCCAAAGCCTTATGCATCGTAGCTCCCGGTTGTAGAATACGCATTTAACTATATTCACCAGTTACTACTTACCCCTAAATCCATTAATAGGTAGTGTTATCCTTCTCCGTCACTCCATCACTATAACAAGGCAGTACAGGAATATTAACCTGTTATCCATCAGATACGCTTTTCAGCCTCTCCTTAGGTCCTGACTAACCCTGGGTGGACGAACCTTCCCCAGGAAACCTTTCCCAATAGGCGTCGTAGATTCTCACTACGAATCGTTACTCATACCGGCATTCTCACTTCTTAAAGCTCCACCAGTCCTCACGGTCTGACTTCATTGCATTAAGAACGCTCCTCTAACGTACTTTCGTACCCGTGGCTTCGGTATTATGTTTTACTCCCGTTACATTATTGGCGCAAGATCTCTTGACTAGTGAGCTATTACGCACTCTTTAAAGGGTGGCTGCTTCTAAGCCAACCTCCTAGTTGTTTATGAAATCTCACAACCTTTCTGACTTAACATAATTTTGGGACCTTAGCCGACGATCTGGGTTGTTGCCCTCGCGAGCCGGGACGTTAGCACCCCGGTTCCGACTGCATGACAATACACAATGGTATTCGGAGTTTGATTATAGTCAGTACCGCTAGGCGCGGCCATTCCATATTCAGTGCTCTACCACCAAAGTTTAACATCACACGCTAGCCCTAAAGCTATTTCGAGGAGAACCAGCTATCTCCAAGTTCGATTGGAATTTCTCCGCTATTCACAAGTCATCCGGGCACTTTTCAGCGTACTACGGTTCGGCCCTCCACTTGGTATTACCCAAGCTTCAGCCTGCTCATGAATAGATCACCTGGTTTCGGGTATATGTCAACATACTAAACGCCCTATTAAGACTCGATTTCTCTGCGGCTCCGCTTTTTTCTGCTTAACCTCGCATGTTAACATAACTCGCCGGTCCATACTGCAAGATGTACGCCATCAGCCATTAACGGCCTCTGACTAATTGTAAGTAAGTGGTTTCAGAATCTATTTCACTCCCCTCCCGGGGTTCTTTTCACCTTTCCCTCACGGTACTAGTTCACTATCGGTGTCTGGTTAGTATTTAGCCTTACCGGATGGTCCCGGCAGATTCAGACAGGGTTTCACGTGCCCCGCCCTACTCAGGATACTATCAAAAGTTTTTGCTATTTCACATACGGGAGTATCACCCTCTATGCTAAAGTTTCCCAACTTTTTCTGCTATAACAAAAATTTGTAACTTTATGTAGATAGTCCTACAACCCCACCCTAAGATGGTTTGGGCTCTTCCACTTTCGCTCGCCGCTACTAATGGAATCATATTTTATTTTCTTTTCCTGTTGCTACTAAGATGTTTCAGTTCACAACGTGTCTCGCAATCAAGACTATTTTATTCATCTTGAAGCAGTTAGACATTACTCTAACTAGGTTTCCCCATTCGGAAATCCCCGTATCGTAGCTCATATCCAGCTCCACGAGGCTTATCGCAGGTAATCACGTCCTTCATCGACTTCCAGACCCAAGGCATCCACCACTCACTCTTACTTATTTAAAAGTTCAATATTTACCTATTGTTGTTGATGTATTCAAAGACATTTTAATAAATTATTTATAAAATAATTACTCGGTTATCCAAAACAAATTGACTAATTTATTTTTTGATGTCGTTGTTATATTAATTTATCTTTACTATTCAGTTTTCAAAGAACAAAAAGAGAGAAGTTCTCTCAAAACTAGATATACATGTTGGGTTATCTCAACCATGACATTAAATAAGAAATGATAACCATATTATAAATTGGTAATTGTTACTAAAATGAATTGTAACTTAATGTACTCCGTAGAAAGGAGGTAATCCATCCCCACGTTCTCGTAGGGATACCTTGTTACGACTTCACCCCAGTCACCGGCCCTGCCTTAGGCAGTTGTCTCCGTAGTTAACAAAACCGACTTCGGGCATTACCAGCTCCCATGGTGTGACGGGCGGTGTGTACAAGACCCGAGAACGTATTCACCGTAGCGTAGCTGATCTACGATTACTAGCGATTCCGACTTCATGTAGTCGAGTTGCAGACTACAATCCGAACTGAGAATAGTTTTTTGAGATTTGCTTGATGTCACCATTTTGCGTCTCTTTGTACTATCCATTGTAGCACGTGTGTTGCCCCACTCGTAAGAGGCATGATGATTTGACGTCGTCCCCACCTTCCTCCCAATTACTCGGGCAGTCTCCCTAGAAAATTAACTAAGGACAAGGGTTGCGCTCGTTGCAGGACTTAACCGAACATCTCACGACACGAGCTGACGACAACCATGCACCATCTGTCATTCTGTTAGCCTCCACTATATCTCTATAGCTTTGCAGAAGATGTCAAGAGTGGGTAAGGTTCTACGCGTATCTTCAAATTAAACCACATGCTCCACCGCTTGTGCGGATCCCCGTCAATTCCTTTAAGTTTCACTCTTGCGAGCATACTACTCAGGCGGATGATTTAATGCGTTAGCTGCGCCAATAGATTTTCTATCAGCTAATCATCATCGTTTACAGCGTGGACTACCAGGGTATCTAATCCTGTTTGCTCCCCACGCTTTCGTCTCTCAGTGTCAATATGTGCCCAGTTAGCTGCCTTCGCCAAATTGGTGTTCTTCCTAATATCTACGCATTTCACCGCTTCACTAGGAATTCCGCTAACCTCTACACAATTCTAGCATGCCAGTATCCAACGCAATTTGGGGTTGAGCCCCAAGTTTTCACGCCAGACTTAACATACAACCTACAGACGCTTTACACCCAATAATTCCGGATAACGCTTGCAACCTATGTATTACCGCGGCTGCTGGCACATAGTTAGCCGTTGCTTTCTGACAAGGTACCGTCAAGGCACTAGCATTTCCTCTAATGCTTTTTCTTCCCTTATAACAGCAGTTTACAACCCGAAGGCCGTCATCCTGCACGCTGTGTCGCTCCATCAGACTTTCGTCCATTGTGGAAAATTCCCTACTGCTGCCTCCCGTAGGAGTCTGGGCCGTATCTCAGTCCCAGTGTGGCGGATCAGTCTCTCAACCCCGCTAAACATCATCGCCTTGGTAAGCCATTACCTTACCAACTAGCTAATGTTCCGCACCCCAATCTCTTAGTGAAGCTTTAAGGCTCCTTTTATATATAGTTCATGCGAACTATATAAGTATCCGGTATTAGCGATAATTTCTCACCGTTATCCCAATCTAAGAGGTATGTTAAGTACGTGTTACTCACCCATTCGCCGCTAAGTTCTAAAAGAACTCCGCTCGACATGCATGTATTAGGCACACAGCCAGCGTTCATCCTGAGCCAGGATCAAACTCTCGAAAAAATTGACTGTCATGTTTTGTGTGTATATCTAGTTTTCAAAGAACTTCATGCTGCTTTTTCAAAAAAGCGCAAGATAATTATAATACAAAAAAATAAAAACCAAAATATTTTTTTATTTTTTTCTGAAGTTGTTTTTTGGAAAAGTCACATGCGAGATATTAACAAAATAATTGTCTTTTAATTTTAACATAAATTTTACATAAAAAATGTATGGGAAAACAGAAAACACGGCAGTGTTTTCTCGTGGGTTTTGCTTACTTTTGCCAAAAGTAAGGCCCCTTTGATTGAAATCAAAGGCGGGGGATTAAAAAAAAATCTTAGGTTATCTTATATTGCCGGACAACTTGCCGATAGTTATTTATTTTATCCATCATATAATCAATTTCTTGCTGAGAGTATTTATCTAGACTTTTTCCTTTGGGAATGTAATACCTAATTAAGCGGTGCATATTTTCTATTGAACCTTTTTGTCATGAACTATATGGTTGGCATTTAAATAATCTTTCAGTTGGAATTACCTGGTGCAATAAGACATTTTCACTACCATTATCAACTGTTAAAGTTTTAATGTCTAAGTTATGTTTCTTGATTAGTTTTAGAAGAGTTTGTTTTATAGCTTTGGAGTTGCGTTTTGAGAGCATAGCATAAGACATTCTGGTTTGCCGTTCAATTATGGTCACAATACAATATGTATCATTGATTTTACCAATAACGGTGTCTAATTCAAAGTGGCCGTGTTCAGAGCGATCATTAATATAAGCTGGACGTTTCGAAATTTCTGTAGCATATTTTAATGTTTTAGGTTTGGTTTGCTTCTTCTTCCTTATGCCATATTTGCCTTCAGATTTTTTAACAATATGGTCAAATTCAAGGAAATAAGGGTATTTTTTGATTATTTTATAAATTGTACTAGGCGAAGGAGCAAATTCATCAGGTGATATTTTTTTAAAAGAATTAACAAGATAGGTAACTGATTTCTTAACTTCTTTTTGCTGCAAATTCTTTTTATTTCTATTTTTATTGTATGTATTAAGCTCACTATACCAATATTTTCTGTAGGTCTTTCATTTCTCTTTAATTGCATCACTTACAAAAAAAGAGTCGCGAAAATGAATAACCTAATAAATGTTCGTATAGCTTTGCAAAATTAAGGGTTTTAACACGCATTACTCTTTTTGAGCACTTAGGACAAACATAGCGATTTTGTTTATCTAAACTAAGTGGTCTGCGATTTGTAATAATTTGGATTTTGCTTTTTATACTTCGAATGTCTCTACCAAAAATATTGGCTACTTCTTGGATTGAGAAGCCTTCAGAAAGTTCTTGTAAAATATTATAAAGTTGCTCTAGATCGATTTGATCTGATCGTAATTTTCGTTGTGTCCCAAGAGTACCTTGCATTTTCAAGATAGTATTATGATTCTCTTCGATTTTAAAATGTTGATATTTATTTTCTTTTCGATATTTGTCAAAAACACAAATATATTTTTCTAAATTTTTCATATAATTTTAAAGTCTCCTTTCATTTTTTAAAAATTATTAATACAACTATTTTATTACAAGGCAGACAAAAACAATGTCACATGCAAAAAATCTTGCATGTGACATTTCCATTTAATATTTTTTTGTTGGTTGTTTTTTAGTAATGATATTTAGAAAATATAATAATTCTTTGAATTGTTATAAAAACCAAAAAATTTTTAATATAATCAAACTATATATATTGTTTTATTCATTAAGATAATTAATTATGAATAATAATTTAATAAATCTTTAAATTAAATAAATTTACTTTTTTAATTTTGTTTTGTTTATTTATTAATCCTTTTTTATACAAAGTTAATAAAACAGCATTAAATTGTGTGTTGTTGGAACTAACATAAAACTTATCTCTTGAATCAGGATTAATAATCTTATTTTTTACTTCTTCAACTCTAGCACCAATTGCACTATCAATTGGCCCTGTCATTCCTGCATCTGTTATATAAAGTGTTCCGTGTGGAAGTAAATGATCATCATTTGTTTGAACGTGTGTATGGGTTCCTAAAACTGCATCTGCCTTACCATCAACATGTAATCCAAAAATGTATTTTTCACTTGTGGTTTCGCCGTGGAAATCAATTATATGAAAATCTGATGGTTGTGCTTCATATAATAATTCATCCACAGCAGTAATAAAATTACTGGCACTATTTTCAAGCCATGGATGTCTTAGTTCGTTAAAAGTCTGCCCCATCATTGAAGTAATTCTTAAAGTAAATCCTTTTACATTTACTATTTGGCTGCCAAGTCCTGGATATTTGCTAATCACATTATACGGCCTAACTATATTGCTATTATTTATAATATTATATATATCTAAATTAGCTCAAACATGATTACCCATAGTAAAAAAATCAACACCAGTTTTACAAAGGCGGTTATAGTCATTTTCGTTAAGTCCTTTGCGACCTGTGATATTCTCTCCTTGCGCAATAACATAATCCACATTATGTTGTTTTTTTATTTTATGTAAATATTTTTCAACGGTAACAATTCCTGGCAAACCAAAAATATCCCCAATAAATAAGACCTTAAGACTTTTCTTTTTTTTCATGTTAATAATCATAATACAATTAAATAAAAATAAAAAAGAGAATTTCTCTTTTTTATTTATCTGCTTTGATTTGTTCTAAAGAAGCAAGTATTTTATCCATTATTTCTTGATTTTCTTTAATATAGTCTTTAGCATTTTTCTTACCTTGGGCCACGTTATTTCCTTCATAACTATATCAAGCACCTTTTTTATCCAAAATTTTATTATCAACAGCAATATCTACTAATTCACCATATTTATCAATTCCCTCATTAAAGGAAAGTTCTGTTTGAGCACTTTTATATGGTGGAGCTAATTTATTTTTAATAATTTTAAACTTCACTTCATTACCTGAGATTTCTTTGTCTCCTGAAATTTGTGTTCCTTTACGTACTTCAATTCGAATGCTTGCATAAAACTTTAATGCTCTTCCGCCTGGTGTGGTTTCTGGATTTCCAAAAATTACACCTACTTTTTCTCTAAGTTGATTGATAAAAATAATTGTTGTTTTATTTTTGTTTAAATTACCAGTAATTTTTCGCAATGCTTTAGACATTAAACGGGCTTGTGCACCAATTTGTTGATCATTCATTTCCCCATTTAATTCAGCAAGTGGGACTAAAGCCGCAACACTATCAACGACTATAAGATCTATATTTCCAAGCCTTGCTAAAATATCAACAATTTCTAAGGCTTGTTCACCGGAATCGGGTTGGGATAAAATTAAATTATCAGTATTTACACCAAGTTTACTCGCAAACACTGCATCAATTGAATGTTCTGCATCAATGAAGGCAGCAATTCCACCACGCTTTTGCACCTCTGCAATTGCATGTAATGATAAAGTAGTTTTTCCCGAACCTTCTGGTCCATAAATTTCAATAATTCTCCCTTTAGGATAACCACCAATTCCTAAAATTTTATCAAGGATGTAACTACCACTATGGAATGTATCAACAGTAATATCGTTGACATCACCAAGAAGCATAATTGATTCTTTTCCAAATTTCTTTTCAATTTGTGTAATTGCTGTTTTTATAATTGATTTGTTTAAGTTTGTTGTTTCTTCGGCCATTTTTCCTCCGAAGTATCGTTAAATTTATGTATTACGTAAAACCAAAAAAGAACAAATTAAATTTTAAAATTTGTTTTAGCAACTTTTCATAGGGTAAGATCCCCATGCTTTTTTTTAAACTCTAATACTTTTTCTTTCACCGCTTTGCTCGCTCCAAAGGGAAAAGCAAAATTTCAATCCTTATTTTGCTTTTCCATATATTCTAAAAGGTAATAGCGAGCCAAAATAGATGCACAGGCCACTGATAAATATTTTTGCTCAGCTTTTTGAGTTAAATATATCTGATTATATTTATTATATAAGTTATTAAAATCATCAATAAAACTAAATCTGTGAGCATAACGATGAATTGATTTAGTTGTCGAGTATTGATCAACCACAATTTCTTTATTTACAATTTGATATTTTTTTTCAAAATTTAAAATTGCATTGGTATGAATAAAAAATTTAAGTTCATTAGCATTAAATTTTTTAGTAACCATTGTGTTATAACCTTGTTGTGATAAGACATAGAAAGAGTGTGGTACTTTTAATTTTAACTCCTTGCCTATTTCTTTTATTTTTCTATTTGTTAGTAACTTGGAATCTTTAACTCCAAGTTCTTTTGCTCATTGATGCATTTCCTGTGGTAAAAAAGCACAGCAAGCAACTAAAGGAGTAAAGTAATCCCCTACTCCCGTTTCATCAATACCTAAAATATTAGAAGATAAAATTTCTTCATTTAATTGAAGAAATTTCACTACTCTTCCTCAAATTGTCTAATTCTTTTTCTTTTTTCTGTTGCTTTTTGAATTTCTGCTTCTGGGTTATCTAAAAACTTGTTGATGTATCACCCAACCCCACCATCTTTATTTGTTTTATTAATTCTAACATTCGCATATCTTTTAACATCTTTTGATGCATTTCCCATAGCGACTGAGACATTGGCTATTTTAAACATCGGAACATCATTAAATCCATCTCCAAGAGCAACAATATTTTCTGTTTTTATATCATAATACCTAGTTAGAACACTTAATGCCTTTCCTTTATTAGCCACAATATTAGTAATATCAAAGACTGGGCTTAAACCTTCTCCTTTTGATCAATATGAAAATTCAGCTAAATCACCATATCTTGCTTTAAGATAACATCTTAAAGCTTCAACATCAGTGTCTTTTCGTACATCAAATAAAATACCTGTAGGCATTAAAGGAATTTTATAAAAATCTAAACCAAACTTTAATTTTGGTGCTGATGAAAAACCAAAAACTTTCTCTAAATCTTCATCACGTTTTTCTAGCTGCACTCAGTCAGGTCCTTCAATTGCAATATTAGTAATTTCTTTTTGGACTTTTTCATCACCTAAAATATATAAAGCTTCATTTAGGTTTAAATATTTAATATGTGGAATAAAAGATTTATCACAAGGATTATGGATGTGAGCTCCATTAAAGTTAGAAACAACAGTGTCCAGCCCTAAAGTTTCATAGATACATTGTGTACTTCTTCATGGTCTTCCGGTTAAAATACATACAATATGACCTTCATTTTTAGCTCTTTTAATAGCAGCCATTGTTAAGTCATGTATTTCCCCAGTAGCACTTGAAAAAAGTGTTGTGCCATCTAAATCTATGGCAAATAAATATTTTTCTTTTTGCATAATTTTCTCCAAAGATAAATAACCACCCATCACAATTAAGCAATAAGGTGTTTGCTATATTATAGCATAATATATAAAAAAATAAAATCCAACTGCATTAAGCATTGACTCTGCGTTTTATAGTTAAATAACATTTAGTTAAACTTAAAAAAGCGACATTTGATCTCTTTCGCTTAGTCCCTCTAAAACCCCTAGACGATCAATCTCGGCAAATAACGTTGCATTAACTCCACTACGCTTTTTAAAATCTTCCTTGGTTTGGAATTGCATTTGATCTCTAGCTTGCACTATTTTTTTAGCTACTGATTCTCCTAAGCCCTTAATTGCACTAAAAGGTGCAATTAAGGAATTTTTTTCATAATCAATTACTCATTCGGATTCTAAAGATTTATTTAAATCAATATTTAAAAATCCGTATCCTCTTGCATACATTTCCCTTGCTATTTCAAGAGTAGCGTATAGGTTGCGCTCATTAACTGTTTTTTCTTTTTTGCCTCTTAATTCATCAATTTTGTGAAGCACTTTATATTGTTCGCCTAAAATTTCAATATCAAATTCACTAAGTCTCGTTGTAAAGAATGTTGCATAATATTCTAATGGTTTATAAAGTTTAAACCATGCTATTCTCCAAGCCATCAAAACATAGGCAGTTGCATGTGCTCTTGGGAACATATATTTAATTAAATTCATACTTTTAATAGATCATTCAGGAATATTTTTACTTCGCAATAATTCTTCGTCTGCGCTACTTAACCCCTTACCTTTACGTACATTTTCCATAATATTAAATGAATCTAAGTTTGAAACACCGTTTTTGATTAAAAAATACATAATATCGTCACGACATGAAATAACATCTGAAAGTTTCATTTTCTCTTTTGTAATTAATTCTTCCGCATTACTACTTCAAACATCTGTACCGTGTGACAGGCCAGAAATAGCAATTAAATCAGCAAAACTTTGTGGCTTAGCTTGTGTTAACATTCTACGCACAAAATCAGTACCAAATTCTGGAATTCCATGTGCTCCAGTTTTCTCGCCTCCAATATCTTCAGGTCCAATATTTAATTCCTTTGGTGATGTAAATAATGACATAACTTTTGGATCTTTTGATGGAATATCTTTTTTAACATCTAAACCGGTTAATCTTTCAAGCATTCGAATTGCAGTAGGATCAACATGGCCAAGTAAATCCAATTTTAAAACATTATCATGAATTGCATGGAAATCAAAATGCGTCGTTTTCCAATCGCTATCTTCATCATTAGCCGGAAAGTTAATAGGGGTAAAATCTTCAACATCTAACTCTTTAGGAATAATAATAATCCCGCCAGGGTGTTGACCTGTTGTTCGTTTTACATCGATTATTTTTGAAGAAACATAATCGATGTAATCAGGTGTATAATTTCAATTATAATCCTCAACTGCAGCCTTAACATATCCATAGGCAGTTTTTTCTTGAATACTTGAAATAGTTCCAGCTCTAAAAGTACTATTTTTGCCAAATAAATTTCTTACTTCAGCATGGATAATAGGTTGATAATCTCCTGAAAAGTTTAAATCAATATCAGGAACTTTATCAGCATTAAAGCCTAAAAATGTTTCAAAAGGTATTGAATGGCCATCTTTACCTAATAAAGTATTACAATTAGGGCAATTCTTATCATCTAAATCAAATCCAGATGATGTAAGTGGATTATCTACCATTTCAAAATATTTGCAATTAGCACAAATATAGTGAGGTTCAAGGGGATTAATCTCAGTTATACCTGATAAAGTAGCAACTAGCGAAGACCCAACTGAACCTCGACTTCCAACTAAATACCCATCATCGTTTGATTTCTTTACTAAAATATGTGATATTCAATAAATAACATGAAATCCATATTTAATAATTGGATCTAATTCCTTATTAATTCTTTGTAAAATGACCTCTGGCAAATCTTCACCGTATTTTTCTTTAGCAGTTTGAAATACTAACTCTGGTAATTTTTCTTTTGAATTATCAAATGTAGGAGTATATAACTTATTTTTAATTACTTGAATATTATCCTCAATTAATGAATTTAAGTAATTAGTATTTTTAACTACTATTTCATCAATTAAGTTTACATTTTCTAAAAAAGCAAATTTATCTTTCATTTCTTCAGTAGTTAAATAGCTTAGATCTGGTATTTCCAGTTTATATGCATCTTTATAACTAAATAAAAAGTGTGGGGTTCCTCCAATACCTTTAGAATAAACTAATGATTTGTAAAAAGTTTTATCTTCTGTATTTTCAAATCTAACGTCACCTATTGCAATTAATGTTTTATTTTTTGCTTTTGTTTTATTAACCAAATCTTTCAGTAAGAAATTAATATCATCTTTTGAATATCCGCCAATTGAAGTTTTATGTAAAAAAGCATCAGGATGTGGCAATTCAATATAATCAAATTTTTCAATTAATTTATTTATTTCTGAATCTGATGAATATAATAAAGAATCAATTAAAGGGCTTTTTAGACCCCCAGATCCATATAGTAAATTATTTGTTCTAGGCAAGTCGTCTCAAAATAATTTAGGACCATTAAAGTGCCTTTCAGTTGAAGCAAGTGAAACAAGTTTAAATAATTCTTTTAAACCCGCTTGATTTTTCGCTATTACACTTATCTGGCTATTACTCGTATTTATTTTTTTAAAATATTCAAAGCCATTTGGTAAATAATTATTTAAGGACACAAAATCATAAATACCTTGATTTTTTAGTTTTTCAAAAGCTTTTATTAAAGAATTAGCTAATACATATGCATCATAATCGGCGCGGTGGGCCACATCTGAGTCATAATCAATACCCATGGCACTTGCAAAATCTCCAAGGCGGTGCTTTTTATTATCAGGTGACACACATCTTGAAATCATTAATGAATCAAGATACACAGTTTGAGGCGGCTCAATATTAGACTCAATGAATTTTTGAACAATAAAATTCATATCAAATTTTGCATTGTGTGCAATTGCTGTTCTATTATTCAAAATTTTATAAATTTTTGCAAGAGCTCCATCCAGTTCTAAACCTTGTTTCTTTAAAATCTCATCAGTGATCTTAGTTAATTCAATAGTAAATTCACTAAGTTTTTGTTTTGCTTTAATAAAGAATTGAATCTCTTCAACAATGCTACCTTTTTCTATAATAGTTGCACCAAATTCAATTATTTCTCCTAATTTTGGGGAAAGGTTTGTTGTTTCAATATCAAAAACAACATATGTTTCATCCATAATATTTTTATTATCAAATTCAGTTAAAAATATCATATTGTTTTTAGAAATGACATCAAAAGAAACACCATAAATTGGCTTAATCCCTGCTTTTTTTGCGGCTAATGCAAACTTTGGATAAGCTTGACAGCTTGTTGAATCTAAAATTGCAACTGATTTATGTCCATATTTTTTAGCAATTTGTACAATTTGTTCAGCATCTAAAAGTCCATCCATTGCATTCATTTTGCTTTTAGTATTGAATTCAATTCGCTTTTCAACATCTAAATCTTCTTTGAAATTTTCTTGATTCTTTTCAATTACTTCAATTTTATCAACTCTAACATTTTTTGATTTTTGAAATGAATTTGAATTATGGTTTTTTAAATTATAAATTCCCTGTACTTTTACATTATTTCCCACACTTATTAATTCAGGATTTTCTTCATTAGTTATAAAGTGAACTAATGAAGTAGCATCCTTTTCATTAGTAATTTTATATTTGTGGATTCTAGTTCCATTTCTTTCGTATAACTCATTTTTATAAATAGTTCCAGTAAATGTAACTGGTAAATTATCAAAATCATTATAGTCTTTAAGTTGATCTAACTCAATTAATCTGTAAGAGCGATTAAAATTGTTACTAAATTTATTTCGGGCATTTTTTTGAAATTCTTGTATATTTGTACCTTGTTTCACAAATAAATCAAATTGTGAATTAATATAATCTTGATTAGTTTGAATATTTAGTTTTAAATCAAATTTGTCAAATAAAATTTCTACTTGCACGTTGCCCAGACCAAAACGTGGAAAATTATTATTTAAAAAACTAACAGCATTTTTATATTCCAATTCATATTCACGATTGGTATATTTTAAAACTCATTTACTTTTATCATGACTATAATAAATATCATTTTGTTTATTAATTAATGGATGAATATTTTTAAAATTGGCAAAAGCACCAAGAAAATGATAAATATAATCACGAAAAATCTCTTGCTCTTGATAGTAGTTTTGAACTTCATATGTTAGAGACGAAAATAAATGTCTGTTTTGTTCAATATGATAAACAAATTGCAAGAACTCACGTATATCAGGAACTCTTTTCAGTAAAATCTTACCGGCTATTAATCCATTATCATTTCTAGCATCAATAATTGAGACATCTTCTAAAGTTATTAAAAAAGGTAATTTAATACCTTTGGCCAATTTATCAAATGCTCTATCACTATAATTCATAAAACCTCCTATAAAATCGCTGCTAAAATAAATAACAGTACAAATACAAATGCGATACTATCAATTCGATCTAACATTCCGCCATGTCCTTTTAAAATCTTAGAAAAATCTTTAAGATCTAAGCGACGTTTTAAGTATGAAAAATATAAATCACCAGTTAATGCAAAAGCTGGTGCAAAGATTATAAAGTTTGCAATTCCGAGAATTTTAAGATGAAATCCAGTTGTTTTATAAATAAATATTATTCTACTAATTAAATCATTTGAAGAAGTATTTTCATTATTTTTGAAGATAAAATAGTAAAAAATTGAAAATGCAAAAATGGTAAATATCCCTGATAGGATTCCAGCAATTGCCCCTTCAATTGTTTTATTTGGGCTAATTGCTGGAGCAAGTTTTTTAACAAAGAATTTTCTTCCAAAGAACATGCCGCCAAAAAAACCTCCTATATCATGAGCAGCTGGCACTATAATACAAAGTAAAATATAATAAAGTCCATCTGGTATAAGATGTAATAATAGGTAAGTTCTAAATAATATCCATATAACTAAATAACTTGCTATAAATAATAAAATATTCTTAAAATAGTTTTTATATAATATTTGGTTTGGTGTTCTTTTTAATACTAATATTTTTATTAGTGGATATGAAAATAATGGTAATAACAAAATCAAAACAAGTAATGGAAAAAATCTAAAATCAAGGAAAAACAAATAAGGTAAAAAATCTATTGCAATATATTCTCCAATAATCTTGCCTTCTCCTTTTGCGGCATAATAATGAACGCCTCAAATAGGCAATGCAATTGCCATAAATAAAGCTTGAAGTAATGCTGCTTTTTTATCTTGTATAAAACCATTGGCAAGTTCATAACAAATTCAATAGCCCACACTTGTTATTAGTAAAATTGCAAGTATATATAGAGGAATATATATATTATCCTGTAAACTGTTCCCAGCCAAATAAAATACATAATGGTTAAACCCTAATAAAAAGATTAAGAAAATAACCATTATAATCGCAGGAATAATGCGAGTGTTAATTAATTTTTTTTTACTTTCACTTGTTCAATTCATACTAATATTATAATAAAAAAATAAAATAACTTTGTGAATAGTTATAATTATGAATAAATATTTGGACTATTCAACACAATTCATTAAAAAACATCTTGCTTTAAGCAAGATGTTTTAAATATTAACTATTTTTCTAAGTTATAAAATGATTTCGCACCTTGGAATTCTGCTGATGAGCATAATTCTTGCTCAATTGCTAATAAACGGTTGTATTTAGCAATACGGTCTGTTCTCGACATTGAACCAGTCTTAATTTGACCAGCATTCATAGCTACTGCAATATCTGCAATAGTAGTGTCTTCTGTTTCTCCTGAACGGTGTGAAACAACCGCTGTCATGTTTGCTTTTTGAGCCATTTGGATTGCATCAAAGGTTTCAGTTAATGAACCAATTTGGTTTACTTTAATTAAAATTGAGTTCATTGATTTTTCTTCAATAGCACGTTTTAAGATTGCTGTATTTGTAACTGTTAAATCATCACCAACGATTTGAACCTTGTGACCAACTTCTTTTGTGAATTTTTTAAACCCTTCTCAATCACTTTCTGCAAAACCATCTTCGATTGAAATAATTGGGTATTTATTGATTAATCCTTTAAGGTATGTAATCATTTCGTCAGTAGTGTAAGATAGTTTAACATCTTTAAGTGATTCAAATCCTGGTTGTTTAGTTTCGATAGCTTTCTTTAATTTACCAAAAGTATAAACACCATTTTCATATAATTCACTTGATGCACAGTCCATTGCAATTGCAACAGCTTTTTCACCTGAAGTAGCTGGTACATAACCAGATACTTTAATAGCTTCAACTAAGAAATCTAAAGCTTCTTCATGTGATTTGAAGTTTGGAGCAAACCCACCTTCATCACCAACTTGAACACCGTGTCCATTCTTTTTAAGTAATTTAGCTAAATTGTGGAATACAAAGTTAGCCATTTGTAATGATTCTCTAAGTGATTTAGCTCCAACTGGCATAATCATGAATTCTTGAAAATCAATTGTGTTTGAAGCATGTTCTCCACCATTGATAACATTTAACATTGGAACTGGTAATTGGTGTGCATTAAACCCACCTAAGTATTTGTATAATGGTAAATCTAATTCATTAGCTGCTGCACGAGCTACAGCTAATGAAACTCCTAAAATAGCATTAGCACCTAATTTAGATTTTGTAGGTGTCCCATCTAATGAGATCATTAATTGGTCAATTTTACGTTGTTGAGTAACTTCATACCCAACAACTGCTGGTGCAATAATGTTATTAACATTGTCAACTGCTAACATAACACCTTTACCACCAAATCAGTTGTTTTCGTATTTTGATCCTTTATCTCTTAATTCAAGAGCTTCCCTAGATCCTGTTGATGCTCCTGAAGGAACCATAGCAGATCCGTATCCACCTAATTGTGTATAAACCTCTACTTGCACAGTAGGATTTCCACGTGAGTCTAACACTTCACGTGCATGAATTTTTTTAATTGCTGACATTTTTCTCCTTGCTTATATTTAGTGTATTTATATATTATTGTTTGATTTGCTCAATTATACAATAAAACTAGTTATTTTATATAAATCTAATTAAATAATATTGATAATAGGCGGTGGAATATTTTCTGCTAAAATTAATTATTATATATTAAAGGAAACAATATGAATAAAGTTGAAAAGTTAATTAATGAATTGTGTTCAGGTGGTGTTGAATATAAAAAACTTTCTAATTTGGGCCAATTCTTTGGCGGATTAACAGGTAAATCTAAAAATGATTTTACTGATGGGAATTGTAATTTTATAACATATATGAATGTTTTTAAAAATCCTTCTGTGCGGCTAGATTTACCCGATAAAGTAAAAATATTCCCAAATGAAAAACAAAGAAAATTAGAATATATGGATGTTATATTTACTGGTTCTTCAGAAAATCCTGATGAGTGTGCTATGTCGTCAGTAGTTACTGAAGAGCCAAATACAAATTATTATTTAAATAGTTTTTGTTTTATTTGAAGAATTGAAAACAAAACAATCTTTAACCCTCATTTTTTAAAACATTTGTTTAGATCAGACAATTTAAGAAGACAATTGTCAAAAACAGCTTCTGGAGTAACAAGATATAATGTTTCTAAAAAACTAATGGCAAATATAAATATTCCCCTTCCTCCCCGCGCGATCCAGGATGAAATTGTGAAAATTCTTGATAATTTCACAGAACTTACCACAGAACTTAAATACCGTAAGCAACAATATGAGTATTACAGAGATAAATTATTAACTTTTGATGATTCAAAAGTTAATGTTGAGTATAAACCACTAAAAGAATTATGTTCAATAACAACAGGTAAATTAGATACAAAAGAAAAAGTTGAAGATGGATTATATCCATTTTATACATGTAATATTACTCCATATAAAATAGACAAATTTGCCTTTGATGCCGAAGCAATAATAATTGCTGGTAGTGGCAGCCAGCTTGCACATGTACATTACTATAAGGGTAAATTTAATGCTAATCAACGAACATATGTTTTACAAGGATTTAAAGACGTTAATTCATTATTCTTAATGCATTATTTAAAAACATATTTAAGAGATTATGTTTATAAATTTACAATTAATTCAGTAATACCTAATATAACTTTGCCAATTTTGCAAGGTTTTTCAATCCCCCTTCCTCCTCTTCCAGTCCAAAACCGTATTGCAGAAGTCTTAGACAATTTTGAGAAAATTTGTCATGATCTCAAAATTGGCTTGCCAGCTGAAATAAATCTTAGAAAAAAACAATATGAATATTATAGAGATAGATTGTTAGGTTTTAAAGAATCAAAATAGCAACAAACTAATTGTTGTTGCTATTTTAATTAATTCTTATATTTTGTTTGAATTATTTTAATTTAAATTTTAATATTTAATACATAAATAATATTTTTAAAGCAAAGTAGTGAGGTTCACATGTAAATATTAACTTATTTCTTTAATTTAGTACAATATACTTTTTAACAAACCCAGCTTATTAAAAAGCTGGTTTTGTTATTTATAGGGAATAATATGCACATGGGTATGGAAAACTACTTGCCCAGCACTTTTTCCAGTATTTACTTGTAATTTAAAGCCTGAACAATTGTATTCTTGAATATAGTTATTAGCTAATTTACGAGCCATTAACATTAGATATACATAATCTTCTTCATTATTTTTTAAAATATTCTCATCAGTTACCTTAGGAACAACTAGAAAGTGACCTGGTTGCACAGGATTAATATCATAAAAAGCAATTATTCTTTCATCTTCATAAACAATATTCGCAGGTATTTTTCTTTCAATAATTTGAGTAAAAATACTCTTATTCTGCATATTTTAATCCTTGAATGGCTTTTTTAAGATTTTCATCTTCAACTGTTAATTTAATTTTATTTCCAAGCCTGACAAAAGCGTCTACAGCTTGTTCAAATAAATTATTATCATAATCATATAATGCGGTAGTTAATTTAATTAAATCTTTAATTAAATAGGTGCCTTCTAAGGTTAATTTTTTAACATTAATCATTGGTTTTTCACTACGTTCTTCTTGCTTAGGATTTTCAATTTCATAATCCTTGCCTAGAGGCAACAACCAACTAACATAGGTTACTAAAATAGAGTTACTCCCACTAGTAATTGGTAAAGCTTCAACTAATGTTTCATCATCATTAACTTTAATTAAGGTTTTTTTAGAATAATCATAAAATCCGTTAGCTAGTGTTTCAGTTGTATTATTCTTTAATGCATTTAATTCAAAATTAAAATTTAATGAAGAAGCCTCTAAGCCTTTATAACCGCCAATTTTACGTTCATATTCCCTATTAGAAAATAAAACATCATCATTAGCTACTTCTTTTGCATCAAATGATTTAAGAGATATAGCAGTATAATCGGCAATTTTATTGATTGTTTTTACAGATGAAGTAAATAAATCATTTTCACTAGTACTTGAATGTGTTCAAGTTTGGGTAAGTCTTTTATTTACTAAATAATCAATTAAAATGAAGTTATTTAGATCATAATCATCTTTTCTTGATTGATACTGGCTTGCATACACTTTTTCTAAATCTTCTTTTTTAGAAATTGTTAGATATTTATTAACTAATAAATTTTGTTCAACAGTTAATTTAACCTTTGATTCTTTAATATTATAAAGAATCAAGAATTGTTCCATTGTTATATTTGGATAATATGAATTAAGCAAACTTTTTAAATCATTATATTGAGTTTGATTAATTAAACCTTTAGATAATAAATCACTAATTTGTTTTGGGAGATATTTAGTATCTTTTTGGAATTGATTTTTTAAAAATGTTTTATAAGCTTGGAAGGCATCTTCTTTATATTTAGGATTATTAATATTTTCAGATTCTGAAACACTATATAAAGATTTTAAGGTGTTATCTAGCCATAAAGATTGCACAACATCTTTAACATTCTCACCTGAAAATAATTTATCTTGAGCTATTTTTTTATCAGTATTAACATCCCGACCACAAGCCACAGCTACAACAGGAATAAATCCAAGAGTTGAAAAAGTTAATAATTTTTTAAGTGCTTTCATTAGTTATTTCCTTTCTCAAAATACTTTTGAAATTCTTGTTCAGCTAACTCAAAAGCATTTTTAGAGTTGTTTAGTTCTACTGATGCTTTGTCAGATCCTAAATAAGCAACTCTAATTACTCCATCTACATTTTTAAAGTTAAGATTTGTAAGTGAATTAACTTTGTCTTTAATATATGTATCAATTTTTTCATATAAAGTTAATTCATTTTTTAATTTAAGACCATTTCTAACTGATGATACTTCATCTTTAAATTTACTAATCAATTCATTGGTATATATATTATTATCGTGATTTTTCTGTGTTAATAACCAACTTACAAATTCAAGGTCATTTAATTTATCCAATACTAATAATTCTTTTGATTTGTATGCATTTAATTTTTCATCAAATTTGAAGTATGAAGCATTTCCGCCAGCAATATTAACTAAATCATTAGTAATATATTCTTTAAACTTCTCAATTGTATCAAGATGTTCATTTGTAAAGATTGCTATTCCCCCAGGAGTTAAAATTAAAGATTGTTCTTGTTTATCTTTAATTTTATAAACTAAAGAATTATATGTATTGCTATTAACTTTAATAGCAAAAACATCACTATATTTTGTTTTAATAACATCATTAAATTGTTCGCTAGTTAATTGTGCAAAGTAACGATCAATTAATAAGTTTGCTTCTTCCAATTTATTAGAAATTAAGTTGAACCTATCATTTTGATTACCTTCAGTTGCATTTGTTGCTAAATCCTGTGCTTCTTTAATCAAATTAGCAATTTCTTGTTCAACATTAGGGTTAAAACCACTAGGCATACTAAATACTTGTTTTAAATCAATTTCTTTAAAATTATTTGAGTTTTTAAGTAAATTATTTGCAATTGTTCCAAATGAAAGATCAATATTATTGTTGATTAAGTCACTCATACTTGAAGTTCCTAGGAAACCTAAAGAACTATCAGAAGTTAGAGTTAATGCACTTAAATACGTTTTATATCTTGAAGTTTCTTCTTTAAAAGCATCTAGTGTTTGATCTTTATTGGTATAAAGTCCATATTCACTTGGTTTTTTAAAATTAAGTAATAAATCAATATTTTGACTTACTTTTATATTAGAATTACCATCCTTTAAAACTGAATATTTTAGATTATTAATATATTTTTGACGAGCAGTTGTATCTGTTAAGCTAAAACCAAATCGAGAATCAGAATTAACAACACCAGGTAATAAAACTGAAGTTGGGATTAAAACATTGTTATTGTTAAAGTAATTTCTAATTACATTATCCGCAGGGATTAAATCAGTAATATATGATTTAGTTTGAAAAAGTGTCGCTTGAGTTGGATTGCTGGGTTGAATAAAGTAATTTACACCTTCTTTGAAGTGTGGAAATACTTTATCACCTTGGTTAAATAAAACAACTGCTTGGTTATTTGCGTCTTTTACAGGATTTCCATTAGCATCAATTTTATAAATTGTTTTCTTAGCTGTTTTATTAATAAAATCTAAACTTACGGTTTTTACTTCTACTTCGGAAGATCTAAGCGCAGTTGATTCAATTTCTTTAAATGTTAAATATTCAATTGCATCTTCTTCACTAGTGCTCTTCCCATACTCATCAGTTAACAATCTTTCTTTATAAACATTTTCTCATGTTGAATATCCATACGTTGTTTTTAAATTATTTTTAAGATCGTTAATTTTCTTTTTCTGATTTTCTTTAATTTTGTCTAGTGAACTAAGTTCAATTGATAAATTTGCATTTTCATTATTGCTAAGTGAACTATTAACAATTTCTTGGTATTGTTTTGAAGCTAAAACTTCCTTTTCATACATGTAGAAAATAACTTTTTTATAAGTATCATCAAATTGTTTTGAATAGTCTGTGTCGTTTGTTTGTAATTTTTTTGTTAAATCACCAATTGAAATATTTAAATTATTATTAAAAACAAAAGCATTCTCACTATCTTTTTTTGGTTCAATATAATTTACTTTAGTAGTATTGATAACTAAGGGAACTGTAATACCAGTTATAATCATAGTTGCTAAAGAACCCAAAATTGTATAATTGATTCAATTACGTTTTGTCTTTCTGCTTAATTTTTTATTTTTTTCATCAAAATTATCATTTAACTCTGATAAACGTTCAAAAAATGATCTTTGTCTTTTTGCCATTTGTTCTCCTATCTTAAAATTTGGCATTTTATTATTAAGCCACTTTTTTTATAAATTATAACAAAAAATAATTATAAAAGTGTACGTTTATAATTATAATTATAAACATGAAAACAAGAAATTTTTTAGACACTCTTGGTGCCTTTGATTTATTAGCTAAAAAACATAAATTTGTTTACTCGCTTTTTTCTAAAACTATTAATAGTTTGGCTTTAAACCAAAGTACTTCACAGCCATATGAAGTAGTTATAAATCTAGAAACCTTAACTACACTATTATTTCTAGAAAATAATGTTTTAATTGGAAACCGCAGTTATGCGGCTGAAAACACCATGCCCTATATTGCCTTAAATAACGAAAAAATTTATTTAAATTTATTAATAAAAACAACCAAATCTAATTATAACTTGGTTGTTAACACAAAGTATAACAAAAAAATTGAATATAACTTATTTAAAGTAATTAATAAGTTATATTCACCAAATCCTGATTTATTAATTCTTTTATATTTTGATTCAAATGAAGGATTAACAAAAATAAAAAAAGTTATAAATGTTAATCCAGATTATTATTCAGTTATCGAAGTTGCTGGTAAGCAATTTCCATACATTGAAGAATGAAAAAAAATATAAAAAAACAGTGGCTTCCTATTTTCACCTTTTGGCTATCGTCGGCGTAAAGAGGCTTAACTACTGAGTTCGGAATGGTATCAGGTGATCCCTCTTGCTTTAACCACTGATAATAGTATAACACAAAAAAATAAAAGTCAAAATATTTTTTTATTTTTGTTTTTTAGAAAAGTCACTTGCGAGATATTAACAAAATAATTGCGTTTTAATTTTAACATAAATTTTACATAAAAAATGCATGAGAAAACAGAAAAACACGGCAGTATTTATAGTAAACCCCATAAGTTGTACTAAATCAATTTGCAAAACTTAGGGGTTTACTATAAACTTTAATTGCCTTCCAAAATTCAAAAGATAGAAATATAATTAGGGCAACAAACAACATACAGCTTTTGCCATTGAATTTAAAGCAGTGAAAGCTAAATATATGAAAATTCAATCGGTTTGTGCGAGAAATGAGTTAACAAGGGATACAGTTAGTTCAAATAGGCACCAAAATTTATATTAAATTGGAGGAAATGATATTATTACATTTGGAACAGAGAAATCAAAATCATGCTTTAAATCAGATGCCCAAAAAGAGAAAAAATAAAAGTAACAGGTAATTTAGTCCATAACTTTGTCGAAGTCAAATTCTTTAGCTCTAGTGCAGAGAATAATCCATATAAAAAATGCTGGGGTAGTAAAGCCGGACAGAAAAGTTAACATGTAAATGTTAGCTTTTCTGTTACCATTCGTTGGTACCAACGAAGAATTTTTTTGAAAGGATAAATTATGTCAAGACATTTAAAGAAAGAAGAATTTGCAAAAATATATGAAGAATATCAAAAATCAGGTTTCCCAGGTGCTTTCCAAGCTATTTACCAAATATCACCAGAAACAAAAAACTTACAAAGAAATAGTGTAAAAGTTAGAATTAATAAAATAATTAAGTATTATAATTTAGGTATGGAAGACTTATTACAGACAAAGAAAGGGGAAAGCCGCAAAAAAGGAAGCGGCAAACCTAAGACGAAAAGAGAACCAAATTGAGATATTTTTGATCGTGATGATTTGTTACAAATAGCTAAAAGATATTATGAAATTACCAACGAATTACCTAAAAGTAAGAAAGTTATTGAATCTAAAAGTTTTAGTATAAGTTATGTTAAGCTTGCAGAAGTTTTTGGCATTTCTAGACAAACAATTTCTAAAACTCAAAATATTAAAATTGCACAAAAACTCCCTAAATATAGTGATGTAATCGAAAAATCGTTCGCAGAAACAAAGTCAAGATATGGAAGGTTAAAACTAAGTGTTTACATATCTAAAAAATACAAAATAGATATAAACGAACGTTCATTAGGGAGATATATGAACCTTTTAGGCCTAAAATGTAAGCTTAGACAAAAATCAAAACGAAAAGAAATTAAAAATCTATCTACTCAGATTGATAACTTCGTAAATCGTGATTATAATGATCAAAACAATCGAAATATTTATGCAACTGATGTTTCATATATAAAAGCGCCAAAAGATGTGTTAGAATCACACGTTTATTTGTCTGCAATTTTGTCTCATAAAACTAAACAAATTGTTGGTTTTAAATTATCAAAAAGTAATAATCTAGAACTAGTTTTAGACAATTTAAATTCATTAAAGCAATACAAATACAAAAATTTTATCATTCACTCAGATCATGGCTTTCAATATACACATCATCAATATATTAAAGAAGTTAAAAATCTTGGTGGGATTATTTCGTTATCAAGAGTGGGAAATTCTCTTGATAATCGAGAAATTGAATATTGGTTTGGAATCATTAAAACTGAATTATTAAATGATTTAGATTATTCAAAAATAACATTTAATGAACTTAATGATATGATACAAGAATATGTAATTTGGTACAACAATGACCGAATTCAATCAAACTTAAACTGAAAAACTCCACAGCAATTTGCTATGGAATTATAAATAACTAAAATGTTAAATTTTGCTGTCCATGTTTATAGTTCCAAGCATTTTTTTAAAATATAAATTATGGATATTGTTTTTTAAATACTTCTTCATATCATTTAACAAATTTATCTTTAAATGAAAGAAGTGTTTCATCTTCTTTTCTTCATATTGTTTTATATTCTATAACATGATTTTTATTAACTAAGAAAACTTCCCACTTTATCGGTTCCATTTCAAGTGCGTCCATATGTCAAACTGATTCAGGGATTAGTTCATGACCACTAATTGAAGTTATATATGTTTTATTATTTTGGTATATTGGTATTATATAGCCAGCACCTTGTAAATATTTATAAGGGCTTACAGTAGTTATAACTATATTATAGTTATCTAAAATATTATAAACATCTTTATTTTCTAAATATAATTCTTCAAAAAGTTTTTTAATTTTTTGATCATCAAAAAACTCATCAAAAGGATTTAATTCTTTAAATCTTTTGACAATATAAGTGTCAAATTCCTCTTTCGAAGTTATTATATATGAATCTTGAGCTAAAAAATTCTGAGGATTTTTTGGTTGCAATGATTTATCTAAAAAATTCTCATTAAAAGTATCTAAATATTTTAAATGGTATTCATTTTTTAAATATAATTCGTCTTCTCGTAATCATTCTTTAGGGACAAAGACTGCAATGTTGGTAAACTTTTGATATGTAGGATAAATAACTTTGTATATTTCTTTTATTTCGTTAATGAGTTCTTCTTCGGTTGGTTCTTTTGGTTTTTCTATCTTATCATTTGATGTTGGTTTATCAATATTTTGCTTTGCATTATTCTTTTTTTTATCTGACACAATATTTTGATTTAAATTTGGATCTTGTTTAGGTACTGGTTCATCTTTGTCTTGCATTATTTCTATTGGTTTCGTAGTCTCTTTAATTGTACCTTGTTTCTTTGCATTACATGCAAAGGTGAATAAAGGTGTTAAAATTGGGCTAAATAACAAAATTTTCTTAATAATCTTCATTTCGTACCGCATGTGTTAGTGCAACAATATCATCAACAGAATTTGCAAAAGAATTTTCGATACTTTAGTAACTATATATCTGTAACTTCCCGATTCGGTAATCTTATATTCTATTAACTCATCATTAGTTAAAACAGTATAAACACCTTTAACTGTAACTCAAGCTCCAGTCTCATCTTTCTTTTGTAAGATTAAATCATAATCAGTAAACCATCTATCATATTGGCGTTTCTTTGCTTCTTCTTGTTTAAGTCATAAATAATCATTATGAGTATCCGGTAAAGTTGAATATGGTTTATTTCAAGGTGTATAAGGAGTTTCGTTTGTTACTATTTTTGAAATACTAAAACGATTTAATTTATTTTCTCAATAGCTGTTATTTTGTAATGAATAATATGAATTAAGTGGAGAATCTAAAGATTTTAAAATACCAGCGTTAAACATCCATGAACTAGAAATTTTAATAGTTTGATTTTTACTTAATTTAAGTTCATCGCTTCTTAAAACAATTTGACTTGCTTCAGTTGGACTAATTGTTTTAACTTGGTAATTATTAGCTGCTTCAAGCATTGCATTAAAATCTGGTATTCCAGCTCCAAATTTTTGCTCATAACCACTTGTTTTATAGCTTAATCCAGTTAGTTTAGGACTAACAGCTGATGCTGATAAAATTGCTTTTACAATTGGAACCCTATATTTACTATTTCTAATTTTTTCATTATATTTAATTAAATTAGAAAGTAATCCTGTAACAACTGGCGCAGCATAACTAGTTCCTTTGCTATAATTATTAGTGTTATAAACTGGGTTATAAAAATATGCTGGTGAAACAACTAAAGGTTTAGATATATTGCTAAATTCATCTAATAATTGATAATTAGAATAATCTGCAACTTTATTAGATCTTAAATTTTTCTTGTTAGCATTATTTTCTAATGCACCTACAATTATAGAATTAAAAGATAATTTGTCGTCTGATATTAAGTGCCTGCTATTAGTACCGTTATTTCCTGCGGAAAAGATATTTATCACACCATATTTACGTGATATATAGTCTAAAAAATATGAGTTTTCACTGTATCCTAAAAAGTATTTTGAATTATCAACATATTCAGATCCATTTCAGATAGTCATTTTAGTACCATAGCTATGGTTTATTAAACGTATACCATCTTCCTTAACCATTTTTTGAATTGTTTTATTTCAATGACCATCGGTAAAATTACTAGTATATAAATATACTTTGGAAGTTTTATCAATACCGTGCTGGCCACCAACTATCATTGACACCATAGTGAATGTGAGTTTTTTGGTTTATTGACATTGTTTTCAAGGTCATTTATTTCTATCCCATTTTTAAAATACTTTTTATATTTCTGATCAAATGGGTAAGCTCAAACTTCTAACACACCAATTTTATTAATATAACTATTATTCAAATAATTAGTTACATTAACTATCGATGCATTTTTATTTGATGAGTCAATAAATTTTTGCAAGTCAAAATCAATATAACTTTCATAATTTTTATTTTTATAAATTGTTGGGTCAAAGTTAGGAGGCATTAATTCATATGGTATTGGATCTAGAAATTCACGTGGTGGATCAAGTTGATTTACTTCAAATTTATTAACTTTATTCTCAAAAATAATAAATTTCTCAATTTCATTTCAACTTTTTATTGAATTAACAAAACTTTCCCGACGCTTTTCGCTTTCAAAATAGAACCAGACCATTGGGAATATTTCGCTAGTTTCAAATGATTTAAATGTCACATCATTTATTTTAACTTTATTTATAAAGTTAAAATTAAACCTAACTATTAAATCTTCATTTTCTGTTTCAAAACCAGGATTTAATAATAATTTAAACTCATAATTATTATTAATTGGTATATTTGCTTCTTCATTATCTTCAGTTAAAGCAGATGTTGTACCTTGTCCACGAATCTCAAACTTATTAGTACTTAAATTATCATATCAGTCATTTATAACACTTTGTTTTAAAGTTTTAGGAACAAAAAAAGCAGATAACCCAGAAAAACTTATAAAAAGTCAAAAGAATCATTTTAAATTCTTTAGCATAAAAATCTCCTTATTAAATTTATCTAAAAATATATTTAATTATTTAAATAACTTTAAAAATTCTATATATAAATTATAACATAATTTAAAGTGTTAAGTAATGTTGGTAAATATACGAACCTATCTTTTTCACAATAATTAAATATCAAATACTCAAAAATACTTTAGTTAATGAAAATGGTGTTAAACAGGAAATAGTAAGTCATTTTGTAACTAGTAAAAGAGAAGCACCACTTTATCTAGTTTAACTGCTTATCATAATTCTAAACAATAAAAAAATTTTTTAAACCTGTAGAGGTATAATCAAACTACAAAATCAAAAAAACCTAATCTGATTTAAATAGATTAGGTTTTAAAATATTATGTTTTCTTATTAGGGAGATAAACATCATTGTATCACTTTTTTATATCCTCAAAGCTATTATATATTCGCTTTGTTACAGTTATATCCTTTGGTAGTAAAATTACTTTTCAAACAACAGGCCCACCTCATCCACTATTCCATACTGGTTCTTTATTAATATCACGAATTTGAAATACAAAAAACATGTTGTTCAATTCCATTTTTATTAAGTTATGTTCTTAGGTATATGGAAAAATATAAATATCTAAACTTTCAAGAATATTAAAAACATCTTTGCTTTTTAAATAAAGTTTCTCAAAAAGTTCTTTTATCTCAAGTTCATCATGGAAATTTTCAAAACTTGGTACTTTTTTAGCATTGGCAATAATATAATTTTTAAAATTTTCTTTCGTGCTTATTTTTATAAATTGCGGGCTAACAAAATCATTGTCTATAAAAAATTTGCTATTTATTTTATTCTCAATACGTGATGGTGAAGATTTTTCACTATTACTATTAATTCTAGTTGTTTTTGGAGGCAGAAAAGCACTTTCAGTTACATAGTTTGCTTCTTCCTTGGCTAGTTCTGTAGATATTTTTTTGTGTTCTTCTTCGTTTATTTTTTTAGTAACTATACTAGTAATATCATTCTCGTTAAGTGTCCAAGGTTTTTCATTTCACGGTTTTTCATCTTCGTTAGTACCCAAAATATAATTGGGTGGGTAATCAATTTCTTTCTGTGAACAAGAAAATACTGATAAAGGTACTAATAAAATGGATGATAAAATTAATTTTTTTAGTTTCATAACACATCCTTTCTTACATTTATAATTATTAAGAAAACTAATTTGTGAAACAAATATTAATAATATTCCTAAATTATTGATAGTTTAATATCAGTTTTCTCAAAATATTATACATTATTTTTTGAAAGCTGTTTTATGATTTTTAGCCGAAATAAAAGATATTATAAAAGCAAAAATATTCGCAATTAATGCGAATATTTTAATTTATTTAGTATCCCTAGGGTTATCCCCAAATCAACCCCAGAAATTTGGCATTTTAACTTCTTGAGTTTTATTATTATAAGTTACTTTAATGATTGCTTTAGTAGGATCAAATAGACTACTAAATTCAACGTAAAATGCCAGTTTACCACCATTAACTAATTTCATACCATTTTTAACATAAGCCTTAAATTTAACTTGGTTTGCAACTACATTAACTGGTTCTAATTTATCATTATTGATTTTATATTTCATAGTAGTTTTTGGGGTATCTGGGTGTGATAGTTCGATTGTTACCTCTTTGCCATTATGATCATTTTGATTGGTTGATCTACCTGTACTACTTACAACACTTTTGTCAAATGAAACATATTTATTTCAAGTTCCTCTTCTCCAAATTTCATTTTCTTGTCATTTGGTAAGTGTAACATCACCAGTTTTTCTATTTTTACCAGCAACATCAAAATATGATCCATTTCTATACCCTGTAAATGACATAACAATTCTTGTTTTTGAAGGGTCTCATCTTTTTCCTAATAATAGTTGGAAAGTTATGTAACCTAATTCATCATCTGACTTATATGTGCTAGTATATAAACTTATATCACTCTTATTTGATCCAAGGTTCGAAATAAGAGATGCTTTATTTTTTTCAATTACATATGAAACGTTTCCAGTACTTTGCCCTTCTTGTTGAATTGTCATATTTAAGTAAAGTTTTCTGCTTGGATCTTCTGAAAACTTATGGTTATTTGGTATAACTACCTGGTATAAAGGTAAATTAGGAACTAATCCTAAGTGTTGCGAATGAGGAAGAATATCTAAGTATTCTTTTGTAGCTTGTAATGTTACAAAAGGTTTACCAGTTACAGCATTAATATGTATGTTTGATGAAGCATTTCTAGTATTTACTTTTTTCTCATCTAATGGGATAAAAGCAAAATCTTTTACGGCAGATTCAAAAGGTTTTTTAACTTCTGGTTTATAAGTTTCTACACTTGCTGCTAATTTTAATAATTCTTCGTGGCTCATTTTGTCTAAAGCAGTTTGTTTTACAACGTTGCGGCTAGTTGGTTTAATAGAAATTTCTCTACCACCAAGACCAATTTCGAATTTAAAGTTTGCTGCTGTTCAAGCATAATCGCCCGCAAATTTAACATCTAGTGAATATGTCTTTGTAGCTTCATTAAATTTTCCATTTTCAAGCCTAGCACCAGTTGCTTTAAAACTAGTTGTAACTTCTTCAACTTTATTTGTGTATCCTAAATACATTACATTATCTCCACCGCTTATATTAGGGTGCTCTAATATAAAACTAATAAATGAATACATTGATTTAAGGTCATTTATTTCATTATCTTTTAATGCAAAACTAACATTTACTACATGGTATTTTTTACCATTTTCTGTAACAGTTTTATCAAAATATGCAGTATCATTACTTTTCTTTGTATTAGCACTTAATCCAATAATAGGCAGTGCTACTAATGAAGTAGATAACAAAGCAAAAGCCTTTTTAAAACTTTTTTTCATAATTTTAGCTCCTTTTGGTAAAGTTAAATTGAAGCTTTACCAAAGTAATTATACTAAATATACAAGAAAAATAATTTAACCCTTGAGCCCTTTATACTGTTATTTCCAGTAAAAATATTGTTGTGTTTTTAATTAAAAAACAAAAAAAGTATTCAAAAATGAATACTTTTAGTTTATATTTTCGATTGTTACTTGGCTAATTTTTTGCTATACTTTTGTTTAAATCATTTGGTTTGCTTTAGTTTATGAAGTGTTAATGCTTGTCCTATTTGTCATAAACCACCAAATAATCAGTAAACTTGAACTCCGGCACTAAACAAGACTGTAATACCCGTAAAAATAATCATCATATACTTTTGGGTTTTTTCTGATTTTTTCAAGGCTTGCTTTTCCGTAATAGTCATAGAAATGTTGTTTTTCTTCCGGTTCAACCATTGAGGTATAAGTTGTGAAATTAATTGTACCACAATAGCAGCAACTAAAATCCATATATACACAAAGTTACCACTAGTTACTTTTTGTCATGATACAGATGAGAAGTTAATTCCAAGCCAGAATGTTTCTTTAAGTTCTGGAATAGCTTGAATTACCCGCCACATCGCGAGGAATACTGGCATTGACAGGAAGATGTTAGCAAATTGATCAAGTGGATTAATATTATATTTGTTATATAAAGCTTGAAGCTCTTGACTTTTTTTCATCTTCATGGCCTTATTATTTTCAAATCCCATGTATTTAGCTTCAATAGCTGCTTTTTTATTTCTTAACCCTTCTTGTACTGATTGCATAATTGTGGATTTAAACGAAAGAGCTAGAACAAGCAAACGAGTAAAGATAACTGCAATTAAAATAGCAATAATTGATGACCAACCATCCATATCCGGCATTGCTTGTCTTAATGATTGAACAACAACAGATAAAGGATAGACTAGTAAACCATAAAATGGACCATATGTTCATGCTTGGCCTCATGTATAAATCGGCTGAACAGCATAATCGCCACCTAATAAAATATTAGTTTGCAATTTAGCTTCGCCTTGCGGAGCATTCTTATTATATTCTGCAATGAATTCTTCTATCGTATATTTATTTTCGTCATATTTATTAGTAGATGAAGTAATTAATTCAGAAACTCTTGCTTTATATGCATTCCCTGAAACACGTGTTGGAACAATACCAAATTGCATTAATCAAGCATAAATTATTTCATGGTAAGCATTTATAATTGCATACTCTTCTTGGGTTATTTTAAATAACTCTTCATTATTATTTTGTATTTTTGTATCTTTATTTTCGATTCTAGATACTAAGAATCTATAATAGTCATTAAATGAATTAAAGGTTTGTTTATATTCTTGTTGAGCTACAGTGTTTAATCTTTGTAATAATTTACTATCTTTCCCAAATGTATATGCATAGAAGAATTGTAAAACATCTCTTGCAAATGCACGGTTAAGTAAACTCCTTGTTTGATCAGTTGCGCTAGTAATAGAGTCTAATGCTTCTTTTGAAACATAATCTACTTTCTGTAATCCTGAAATAAATGAAACTGCAACTTTCCCATTTTCATCTACTTCATTATATCTTCTAGTTACTTCAGAACCAGCAGAATTTGTAGTTTTAATTTCTTTTTGCTTTAAGGCTAAAAATGGGGAATTTTGATCAGGAAGGTAACTAAAAATTAAAATTTGATTTTCATCTAAACTAGGATCATGTAAATATTGATATTTAAGTTCACTTTCACTTCTGAATAAACTCTTATTATCTTTCTGAATAATATTAGATTCATTATCTATTTTTGAATAACCTAGTTTTGTTAAATCTTCACTTTTAATACCTTCAGCTCCAATACTAGTCATGAAAATTCCGTGTTTTCCATAAACACCTTTGTTGTCAATAGTTTGTTTACTAAGGTTTTTTAAAGTATCTTTATTATCAACCAATACGTTGACATCAGCATCTTGTTGTAAGACATCCAAACTTAAGTTTATACTTTTATCTTTAACAGTTTCACCATTAGCATTGATGTAAGTTGAAGTGTTAGTTACATTTTTAGGTTTAAAAGTATTAAGTTTTGGTGCAATATCTTCAGGACGGCGGTAAAACTCGATACTATTACCTACATTTGATGAAGTTTTTAAAACAAAGGACTGCACGCAGCCTGTTATAGTAATAGAAAAAGCAAATAAGTAAAGAATGATTTTGACAATTTTTCAAATTTTCTTTGTTAATTCACTTCTTCTTTTTTGTGGATCATTTTCTAAATTAGAAAAATAACTAAATTGCGGTGTTTTTTTCATAATTCCTTAATTTTTTAAAAAGTATTTGTGTAGCTAACTTTTTATCATTGTAGCTAATTTCACAAAACTTTTTACGAGCAATAATTATTATATGATACTTAAGGTCAAAAACGTTTAGTTCTCTTAAGATCGACTTTAATTGCCGTTTATAAAAATTACGACCAACAGAACCCTCAAATTTTTTTGGGATGGTAATACCAATTTTACATTCAGTTGATTTTTGATAATAAATAATTAATGTATCATTGGAAATATATTTTTTAGCATTAATTATTTTTTCAAAATCTCAATTTTTGCTGAGTCGGAATTTCTTTTTCATAATTTAACAATATTATTTGTTATCTGAAACTGTAAGTCTTTTTCTACCTTTAGCTCTACGACTAGCTAATACTTTTCTACCATTAACAGACTTCATTCTAGCTCTAAATCCATGAACTTTTGCATGTTTACGTTTATTAGGTTGGTAAGTTCTTTTGCTCATTTTGCCTCCTTATAAATTAAAATAAATTGATATATACGTAATATAAGCGTGTTTATATTATACAATAAAAATATTTTTTATGTCAAGTATTTTTTACGACTATAAAAGACGACATTTTAACCCTTTTTAGATAAAAAACAAACCTAGTGGTTTGTTTTTTGATTTTTATAATTTACTTTTAATTTCTGTAACTAAATGTTCAAGTTGTGCTTTAACTGATTCAACATATTCTTGTGGACTTTGACTAGCAATGCTTGTAACTTTGGTTCCTAAGATATCAAATGAATTAACACTTTTTGCTCCTAAAAATCCAAAAGTTCCTTTTAATCATTTAATATGATCACCTCATGTATATGTTCCATAGCCTGCGCCCTGTGAAGCAACTACTAATACATTAAGTTTGTTTAATAATCCAATTGGCATTGCTGATGTTGCTCCTTCGTAAGTAAATGTTTTACCAGCAACTGCAATAGCATCAATAAAGTTTTTAACTGTATTACTTGGTGCAAAATTAATCATAGACATTGAGATAACTAATAAGTCAGTTTCCTTAAGTTCTTTAATTCATTTATTGCTTTCTATATCATTTCAATATGTTTTAAAGTTTTGTTCAGTTAATATTGTCTTAGCAAATTCAGTTTGATTTAAATCAATTCTTTTGACAGAATATTTTTCATTTGCAAATAATGATTCAATATGATTCATTGTTGCAGTTGAATATGATGTTTCACTTGTATTAAGTGCACCATCTAATAATAAAATTTTTAGCATTTTTTCTCCTTCGTTGAAATTTTGTAACTAAATTATACATTATTTATTATAATTAAAAGAGAAAGCGAGAAAAATGCTAGATTTAAAAAATATTTTAAAAAATCCTGAGAAAGTTAAAGCGGGTTTGCAAAGCAGAAACTTTGACCTTGCAATATTTGATGATTTACTAAATAAAGCACAAAGCCGTGGAAATCTTATGTTCCAAGCGCAAAATAAAAAAAGTGAATTAACTAAATTATCAAAGTTATTTGGACAATATAAAAATCAACCTGATAAACTATCTGAATTAAAAGAGCAAATTGATGATGTAAAAATTCAAGAAGTAGCCTTAACTAAAAAATCTGATGATTTAAATAATGAGATACAATCTCTTTTAGCACAGATTCCAAATCTCCCTTTGGAATCTGTTCCTGTTGGTGAAGAGGAAACAAACAATATAGTTTTAAAAGAATATTCAACATTAGGGAGGGGATTAGTTTCTGGTGTATTGCCACATTACGAAATTGCTAAAAAACTTGATATTATTGATATTGAAAGAGCTGTAAAATTATCAGGTTCAAGGTATGTTATTTACAAAAACCAAGGGGCTAAATTAGTGCGCGCATTAATTAATTTTATGCTAGATTTACACGAAACTAAAGGGTACCAAGAATTTACAACACCAGTTATAGTTAATCGTAATATTTTATTTGGTACTGGTCAATTACCCAAATTTGAAGAAGATTTATATAAATTAGACAATTCACAATATTTAATACCAACAGCAGAAGTAACTTTAACAAACATTTATAACAATGAGGTGGTAGATTTATCAAAACCATTTAAAGCAACAGCTTATACTGAATGTTTTAGATCAGAAGCAGGAAGTTCAGGACGAGATACCAAAGGAATTTTACGCCAACACCAATTTAAAAAAGTTGAATTAGTTAAAGTAACTAATTCACAAACTGCGACCAGGGAGTTTGAGCAAATGGTCTTAGATGCACAAGATGTATTGACAAAACTAGAAATACCACACCGTTTATTACAATTATGTACTGGTGATCTTGGTTTTTCAGCAAGAACAACAATTGATTTAGAACTATGATTACCTTCTGAACAAAAATACCGTGAGGTTTCAAGTGTGAGCTATATGGGAGATTTTCAGGCTCGCCGTGCTATGATTCGTTTTAAAAATGATCAGGGGCAAAATGAATATGCTCACACAATGAATGGTTCAGCCATGGCTGTTGACCGTCTTATTGCAGCTATTTTAGAAATCTATCAAAACCACGATGGATCTATTACAATTCCTAAAGTTTTAGTGCCATATATGAATGGCTTAGAGGTAATTAAATAATGAAAAAAATATTTGCATTTGATTTAGATGGAACATTATTAACAAAACGAAATTATGTTCACCCAGAAACTATTGAAGCTTTAAAGTTAGTTAAAAAACAAGGTCACTATAATGTTGTGGCTACTGGGCGTGGCTTGTCAAATATAATGCCACTTTTTAAAAATAATGATTTGTCTTCAATTGATTTTCTGATTTGCTCAAATGGTGCGATGATTCATGACCCAAAAACCGGAAAAAACGAAATAATTCAAAGTATTAAACCGGAAGTTATGGAAATTATTTATAATATTTTTATTGAAACTAAATCAATCTTATTGCGTGTTGATACAATAGATAAAAATCAAACTTTAATTCATGATGAATATATGAGTGAATGAGCAACAAAAACCCACCTACAAAGCGATACATATTATGCTCCTTCTACAAAACAAGAAGTTTGAGACAATATTTATAAACCAGGTGCAATAATTACGCAAATTGCTTTGCGTAACAATATTCATAAAGCAGCAGATGTTACTAATCAATTAACCGCTGCTTTGAAAGAAAGTGGTTGCGAAGTATATTTAACAAATTCAATTTATTCAGATATCAACGGAATTAATGTGTCAAAATGAAATACCTTAAAATATTTAGCAAATTCATTAAAGGTGGATATTCAAAATATTGTAGCATTTGGAGATAGTGGAAATGATGTGTCAATGATCCAAAACGTAGGTTATGGTCTTGCAATGGGTAATGCTACTTTAGATGCTAAAGCAGCCGCTAAAGAAGTAATTGGTGATCATAATACCGGTGCCATAGGACAATTTATCAAAAAATATTTACAAAAAGATCTTTAAACAACTTTTAAAGATCTTTTTTAATATATAATATTAACATGAACAAACCTGAAATAATTTTTATTGATTTAGACGGCACAACATTAGATGGACCGGGTGTTAAATTCTGAGAACGAATGCCTACTGAATATACAATTAATGTAATAAATAAATTGCAAAAACAACTCCCAGTTGTTGTTTCAACTGGAAGAGGTGTAAATCAAAAGACACAAATCATTGTATCACTGCTTGGTAATAATAGTTATATAGCTTGAAATGGGGCAAAAATTGTTGAAGATGGTAAAGTTATTGCTAGTTTTCCGGTCGAACAAGAAGTAGCCCAAGAACTCTTTGAAGATATTAAAAAGAACAAATGTTTTGTTGTTTTTAATTCTTCAAAAGAACATGCATTTGTTAAAAATAATTTTTATAAATTTTGAATGGGCTTTGGCAAGGAACAAGCTAAACAATATTCAGAATATAAAAATGATTTTGAGATCTTCAAGGCACTAGTTTGGTCAATTTCAAAATCAAAAATCAGAAAACTTGCTCTTGAATGAGGCCAAAAATATAAAGGCAAATTAGAAGTTACTCTTAGTGGTTCAAATAATATTTTAGAAATTACCAAAATCAATGTTTCTAAAGGTGATGCAGAAGTAGCATATTGCAAACTAAAGGGAATAGATCCTCAAAATGCCATCCACTTTGGTGATAGCGGAAATGATGCTTCAACTAAAAACAAAGTTGGTAAATTGATTGCTATGGCTAATTCAACAGATGAATTAAAAGAAATAGCAGATGAAGTATTACCGCTAACTTGTGCTGAATCTGGGTTAGCTAAATATTTAGAGGAAAACTATTTAAAATAAACTACATATAATATTTTACTTACCTGTATAAAATACAGGTTTTTCTTTATTTATTGTAAAATAATTACAATAAATAAATGTGAGGTTTTATGCATAAAAAGAAACAGCTAGTTTTAATGGGCCCTTTAGTAACATTGCTACCAGTTATAGTAATGAGTTGTAATAGTGCTCAAAGACTTGAAAAAGAAGATAAAGAAAAAGGTCCTAATTATCAAAAGATAATTAGTTTTTTCAATAATCAAAATAGAAAACAGTTAAATATATTACAAAATAATATTACACAAACAAAAGAACCTATTTCAGCTAATAAAGCTGATATTCTAATCAATTTTGCAACTGAGTATCTCAATATCTTAGATACTAATATTGAAAGTCTTTATTCAGACATTGGTATTAACAATGAAAACTTTAATTCAATTAAAACAAAACTCCAAAAATATGACAAGATTATTAATACAACCTCATTAAACTTAAATAATTTAACTCATGAATTACTAGAAGAAATTAAACAAACTCATTCTGATATTCAAGCATACAATGAATTAGTGATTGAGAAAAACAAAGAATTAGATAAGTTCGTAATCCAAGCAAAGAAACTTAATCTTAGTAATAAAGTTGTTAAAGACTTTTTAAATTCTGCAATTTATAAATTATTTAATTTAAATAAAGAAATTAAGAATCCTTTGGAGTTGATTAAAGAAATTGATAATAATATTACAAAACTAAATAAGTTGTTTACATTTGCATTTAGTTTAAATAACGAATCTTTAATTACACAATTAAATAAAGTTAAAATATTTCTTGAGGAAAACCTGTCAATAAATAATCTATCTTCTTATAATAAAGGATTGGAAAATAACTTTACTTCATTAACTAATTACATTATTGAAAATAATCTAATAGCACATGATGTAAAGAATGCTAAAAATAGGTTATTTAAAACTGTTGAATCTTCAAATATTTCGCCTCTGGATAAACAGTCATTAATATCTGAGATCCAAAATATTTATAACTTAGAAGGTATTTATCAATTCCAGGCAAAACTAAATCACCTTGAAACAAGCCAAGTTGTTGACCTAAGAAGTTCTTTAATTCAAACAATACAAGAAGCACAGTTAACACAAAATAACAAAGATAATTTAAAAGATTTACTTAATACTTATAGTTTTAAATCATTAAATACCTTTAACGAAGAATTTACTAAATTCCTCCAAATATTTGCACAAGTTAATAATAAACTAACGAGCATTGAAACATATATTAAAAATGAATACCACGGTGCACAAAAACTAGTTTTAGATTATTACAAAGAAAAAGCAAAATATAATAAATTATTTACAGGTGGCTTATTAGATAAAATCTCGCTAGTTTCAATGCAATCAAATATTAAATCTTTTGAAACTTTATTACAAACTTATCAAACTCTTGATACTAATCTAAAACAAAACAAGGAGCAAGATTCCAAAACACTATTAGACTATTTCAAAGATGAAGCAGGTGAGAAACTAAAATTTGAATATGATGAATTAGGTAAAAAATATGACCTCGAAAAATATTCATATTCAGCATCATATACTTTTGAAAATACAAAGTTATTCTTTGATGTACATGATAATGAATATATTGATTATCAAATAACAAACCTAGAATTAGACCCAAGCAATTGAAATACTTTAAATGTAGAAGTTAAAGTAATATTAAAACCTAATCCAGACATAAACTACACTTATAATTTCTCCAAAACATTCGCTAGAGATGTCACTCAATACATTGACAAAATTAACCTTTGACACATTGATGAGAATTTTAATGTAAATTATGAGCGTTTAAATGAATTGAAAGAAAGTGATTTTCTAAGCTTAAGTTTTGAAGATAAACTTTCATACTTTAAACCTAAATCAAGAAGAATTTCAAAATTTTTTACTTATCAATTTCTTGATGATTTTGAATATAAAAATGGACAATTATATGTAACATTAAGAGTTTTATTTAATAACCAAATAATAAGAGAAATAAAACGGCCAACACTGCATAAAGTGGACTTTTGAAATAATCAAGGATCATACCAAACTTATCTTGATGAAATACATAAAGCAAAGATCCTTAAAATCCTTGAAGGTCCTTCATCAACATTTTTTAATTCTTTAAAATTTAAACCAAATACCAAAACCACTCATGAAATCTATCTTGCATCTGATGCAATCAAAGCATTCAATGATTCATATATTTTGCCTAAATTTGGTAAATATGAATTATTTATTAAAGATGTTATTAATATTGATGATTGAAATGGAACAGCACAATTAATTCTCTGATACAAAAAAGATGGAGTTGAAGTGCCAAGCGAAAATAATCAAGATATTTATAAAAATCCTATTAAAATTAACAATTTCAAATTACTTAACTTCTTTGACTTAAAGCCTAAAGGTGAAATCTTTACTGCAGAAGACTTTAAAGATGCAATAATGCCAGATCAAAATATTATTAATTTAATTAACTCAGTTAATGAATCGAACTTTACCCCAAGGCTTACTTCATCGACTAAAGTAGAACCTGATTTTAGACTTATCAATGTTCAAGATTTAATTGACCAAAAAGCATTTATTAACATGGAATATTTAATGTTAATAAATAACACAGGAACAGATAATAAAGGTGTAAATCACGATGATAAAGCATATGTTCCATTAGATAACAAATATTATGATAAAGATATAAAGGTTAATGCAACAAATATAAGCACATTACGAGGAGATTATTTCCCAGTTTGATATGATGTAAAACGTGTTGGTAAGCGTGGCATGTCATTTAAACTTGGATGAATTAAGAAAACTGATCAATCAATTAGATACACCAACGAGCAAGAATATACCTTAATAAACTTAGTTAATGACTACCAACAACACCACTACCCAGAAATCATGGTTAATAATATAAAACTAAGCGATTTAGATATTAATTATGAAGTCTTAAAAACTAAAACAGCAGATGAATGAGCAAGAGATTTAAATGGCCTTGAACAAGTAATCAAATTGAAAGTTAATGAAAATAATGAAATTCAATACAAAAACTTCTCTTTACCAGCTTCAATATTTAAAATAAATTCTATAAAACGTATTTCTGGTGACCAAGCATACATCAGCTTTAAGGTCCAAGATAAAAGCAATAAATGAATTCAAGGTAATACGTGATACAAAATAAAAGGATTTGCTTTAAGTCAAACAAATAATTTATACGAAAGTTTTACATGAAAAAATTCAAATTTAAGAACAATTCAAGATTCGCTAAGTTCAATTGCCCGTGATCGGGTAATTGAACCAATGTGAGATGATTTATTATGAGATATCAATACTCGTACTAATATTGCATCATGAACCTTTAAACGTAAGTATCTTGAGCAAACCTTACTTAAACCAAATGCTAGAAATAGAAATATTAAATTTAATATACATGCTAATTCATTAATTAATGATAACCAAAAAACTCAACGCATTAGAAATAACGATAATACTATAGCTTTAAATATAGATTTGGATAATTTAATTGCTTCTAAAACACTTAAATATATTAAAGAAGCCAAAACCAATACAGACAAGACTTTTAAATATATATTAAGTCTAACCTGAAATGAAATTACGGGTATTGAGTTTAAAATCTATATGGAGGACAACTCATATAAAATAATTATTGATGAACCAGACACACAAATTAATTTCAAAGAAACATTTGAAAAACATCGGGCATTTTTAATATTACCTGCTGCTGTAAGCGCAACAATACAATATACAAATGATGAAGAATTAGAAGATTTTAAAGTTAACCAAAACCGCTTTGATTATAATCATATGGAATACAACCAATTCAACCAACCTATTACCATTTTCTCAGATTGAGAATATTTAGCTAACCGTGATGTCTATCAACCAAACCAAAATGTATCCTTCAAATTACATGAAGGATACAAAATGGATGCGGAATACATGCGACTTGAAGAATGACGTAACTGAGATATTATGGAAAATGCATACTTGAGGTCAGTAAAAGTTAATGTATTTAATAGAACAGGGGGGGGTCTCCTTATTAGCTAAGGCCAATAAGGATCCTGATGACTTTACTTTTTTATTTGCCACAAATTCGCATGTTGAAAATATAATCCCTGAGGCTGCTGCTGCAAAGTCATGAAGTGATATTATCGATCAAAACTTCCTAAAGGAAGCAAAAAACCGTCATTATCATTTTAGTTATTTACTAAATGATAATGATTTAGAACGTAGCCGAAATATTTGAACAACTCATGGGTTTACCTATAATAATCCATCTATAATATGAGTAACTGACGAACAAGTATCAAAAGATGGTAAAACCATTAGGCAACCACATGATATTATTGTTTATTCAATAGATGTATTAGAAAAAATAAAAATTGCTAGAAGTAAAGGGTTAATGGACCAGGTATTACGATTTAAAAGACTTATGAAACAAGCAAATTTAGAAATTAATATTCCTTCTAAATTTAGAATTCCTTCAGTTCCTATGATTTGGGATGCTGCGAATATTGGTTTTCCTTTTAATAAATTTTCTGCTTCCATTACGCGAAGACCAAAGTGAATTAAAGACAACCAATTTGCAGTTGGATGAAGAAATTATTATTCACATATTTATAGAGGCCAAGGTTCTTCAGGATCAGCTTTATACATTTCTAAAAATGGTAGTTTTAATTATTTTGGTCTTCTAACTGCTGGAAGTAGTGAATATTATGGTGATTCAACTTTTTCTATAGCTTATAGTTATGATTTAAGAGATTACAATTTTTTTGGTGTTAATTATGACCGTGAGCATCCTCTTTCATTACAAAATTATCGATCATTAGCCTCACAACTCTTCAAGGCTTATTTATATAATCCTAACACTTATGATATGCCATGGTTTTTAAAAGAATTAAAAGAAGAAAATTAAAATATAATTTACAGTAAAAAGCACCACAAAATATTTTGTGGTGCTTTGAATTAATTTTCCCAGTTTATGTTTTTAGGATGAATTGGGTTTGGATTATTTCTTTCGTTTTGAATTTTTCCATCCTTGACTGTAATAATTTTAGAAGCTATTTTATCAATTTTTGGGTTATGGGTAACCATAACAATGGTGGTGCCATATTTTTTGTTAATATCATATAAATAACTTAAAACTAATTGAGTAGTTTTTTCGTCAAGGGCACCTGTTGGCTCGTCAGCAAAGATAATAGGAGAATTTTTTGCAATTGCTCTCAAAATAGAAATTCTTTGCTGCTGTCCACCTGACATTTGTGCTGGATATTTGTATTTAACATCATCCATATCAAACTCAGTGAATAAGGCATGTAAATCAAGTTTTTTTTCTTTATTTTTTTGTAAATATCCACCAGTTTCAACATTATCATAACCAGATAAATTTTGTAGCAAATTGTAGTTTTGGAAGATAAAACTAACATTTTCGCGTCTAAATAAAGTTAATTTAAGGTCACTTAAATAAGGTAAGTTTGTATCACAAACGATTACGTTCCCTTTTGATGGCCTATCTAAAGCTGAAATTAAGTTTAGCAAAGTACTTTTACCACTACCTGATTTACCATAAATCATAACAAAGTCACCCTTATTAATTGTTAGTGAAATATTCTTTAAAACCCTGGTAACGATATTTCCTGATAAATAATATTTACTTACATCTTTAACCTCAATTATTGCATTCTCACTATTTTTTAGGTCTTTATTTTCGTCGGTTAAACGCTTATTTTTCGCTGCTTTAAACAATTTTTTAGCTATATAGCGATCAACTATAACTCTTTTGCTACCTTGATCTACGTCTAAAATATCAAAGATATTTTTATATGTTATCTTTACATCACTGTTTTTACTTAAAATAGCAATTTGTTCATCATTTGTTTGATCGTTATTAATTTGTCGTTCTTTTTTCTTAAAAAATGCCATTTTACTTCTCCTTTAATAGATCTATAGCTTTAATTTTGTTTAAATTAATTCATGCTGCAGCTGAAGTTAACCCAAATACCCCAGAAACAACTGTAATTGTTAGAAGCAGATTGAATCAAGATATAGTTAACGGGATTGATAAGGATACACTAGTTGCTAAAAAGATTCCAAAGATTGAAATAATACCATAAGCAATTGGAAACGCCAAAATTAATGAAATAATTATAAATGGTACATATATACCAAAAAACATTTTAATTTTTTCTTTATTAGAATACCCTAAGATACTTCAAATTGCTATATTTCGTTCATTTTCATTAATTAAAATTGTTGAAACAATAATTAAGATAATGATTGATAATATAAAACTAAATGCTGAAATAATCGTTAGAATAATCTGAACTGTTTTTCCGATTGATAAAGCAAAACTAATCGCAATTGTTTTAGATTCAACAGTGTATGAGCTTGGTATTGCTAATTGTTCATTGAATAATTTAGCAAATTCTTTAATATGTAAATCTGGTGCTTCTTTTGCTTCATTATAAACAGTTATAAAGTTATCTCTTTCTGGGTTGTAATTAGGATTTAAAAATTTAACTATTTCATCATTACTTGCCCCAAGTTGTTTCATAACTCCTTCAACAGGTAAGTTAGGATTAACGGTAAAGTTTCCAAATATAGCATCAAAGAAATCTTTTTTCTCTCTAAGACCAGTATTATCAATATTAAAACTTTCAATAGCACCGAAAAAGCCAGAAGGTGAGTATAGTCCAGTTGATAACATTAATTGAATTGGTAGTTGATCTTTAGATAAGATACCATTAAACTTGTAATGATGTTCATTAAGCCCTTCAGGCAGTGAATCCTCTGTTTTAGATAATTTATCTTTATATAAAGCATCAAAACCTATAATTTGATCAGCAGCAGCTTTTGGAATTATAAATTCATTGTTAATAAAAGTTGGATTAATTCCATAAACATAAAACTTATAAGTTTTATTTAGATCATTCTCGGTATCTAAGTATGAAGTTCTTCCCAATTTTTCTTCAATATTTTTAGTTAGTCGATTAACCTTATTTTTAATAGTTAATTCTAATATATCACCCTTACTTAAATTATATTTACTTTTAACTACATTATTAATAATTAAAGGTATTGCTTTTGTGCTATCTGATCCTTCGGCTTTATATTGATTATCAATTGCGCTAAGCAAATTTTCTCCACTTTCAGAATATATGTTTATTTGATTTGAATTACTTTGGTAACCATAAATCTTTATATCATTTTCTTTATAGTTTGATTCTAAATATGTGTATGTTTCATTTGTTGTGTTATTGAAGACTATTCCGTTAAATAACACAAAGTAATCTCTGACTTCAGTATTTATATCCATTCATTTATATCCATTAACTAGAAATTGACGGTATTGATCTCTATATGCAGTAGTTGTAATAATTTTATGTTCTCATTGTTTTTCAACATCGTTATAAACAACATAATAAAACTTCCCATCAATAATATTGTCTTTATTTGGTATATATTGGAAGAATGCCCTTACTCCATTTTCTAAGGTTTTATTAATATCAATAGTATTTGTAGTTACTTGTTTGCCGTTTTTATCGGTTTCCATTACAAATGCAACACCTTCTTGGTGTTTCATTAAATTAAATCCAACATTATCTCTCAATTGTAAAATACGTGATTTTTGACTATCAGGTAAGGAATTATAAATAACTTGGAATGGATCAATTGAAACACTTGACTCAATTTTTATATTAACAGAAAATTGAGTGATTACATGAGGATGGAAATCACTAGGATTTCCATTTTTTGTTTTTCCAGTGTCTGGATCATTTAAATTTACCGCACTTGACATGCCAGGTTTAAAATAATCAGGTTGATATTGGTTTAGTTCTCTTATATCACCTACAGGCACATATAATGTATTTTCTAAATCCTTTGCTAAAGCAGGGTTATATAACCCTCCTTGGGTTGTAGGGGTAACTAAATCAAGTTTGTAATTATATTTTCGGTTACTATAAGTTTTCTCAACTGCTTTTTCAAAAGTACCAAATGTTGAAATACCAATTATTGTGGTAATACTAGATAAAACAACTGTAATACCAAATGAAAAGAGTTTTCAAAAACTATTATAAATTAAAGAAATACCAAATTTTGTTGTTACTTTCTTATTTCTAGTTTTATGCAATAGTTTATTGTAAAACTCACTAATACTTAAGCTTGTAATTCCTGACATTAAATCAATAGCTTTATATCTTAAAGAACGAAGTGCAACTAAAATGATTAATAAACTCATTCCAAAAAGTGGTAAAGCTAAACTTGTGATTAATGATACAGGTTCAAAGGTCAGTGTTTCAATTGGTATAACTAAATAATTGCTTAAAATTTGCAATCCATATCCTGTTAATAAAAATCCGGTAATATATCCAAGTAGCCCACCTGTAAATATTGTAAAAATTGCAAAAATACATAATGAAAGCGAGATTTGCAGTGGTGTATATCCTTGTGCAATTAAAATACCAATAACTTTATTTTTATTAGAAATATACCTTTTAATAATAAATGTGGTTGATATTGAAACTAGAGTAATTAATATAATTAAAATAAAGTTTGAAGTAGTCGAAACTGAGTTGATTAATTTTTCTATAGTTCCAATTCTTAAACTACGTTCTGGATTAATTGGATCTAGTTCATTATATAAGAAAGTTCTTTGTAAACTAGCAACATCATTTATTTGGTCTTGAACATATTTTTCAATTTCTAATTTTAATTCATTTAATGATGATGAATTAAAAGTTGGATTTTGTTTTAATGTTAAATATTCTTTAACAACCGTTCCACGGTATGATTGTCTAATACGATCAAACCCACTATTATTTACATATACGACAGCTTGATCCTTTGTGTTAACTTGTAGATTATTTTCATCTAAAACAGGATAAAAATAATCAAATGTGATATCTTCTCCAATAATAATGAATTTAGTTCCATTAATATTAATTAAATATCTTTCATCTAGAGTTTTTAATAAAGCTTCTGCTTCTATAGCATCGTCAGGAATTTTTCCGCTATAAATCTCTTTGTTATTTTGATTTAAAAAAGCATAATTAACTTTTGCAATGTACGATTCAGGCCTATTAAAAGTTAGTACATTGTTCACTGGTGTTAATCCAGTAATTGAATTAATGGACGCAAATAAAATATTACTTAAATCCATTCCAAAGAATGAATATTTTTCTGGATCCTCTGCAACTAAATCAGATAACTTAGTGAAAATATTATTATCAATTGCTATTTTTAAAGTATAGTCACTTTCTAAATATGGTGAAATACGTCCCGATGAATCAAATTTACTTAAAAACGATATAAAATTATCACGATTTTTAACTAAGTTTTCAAAGTTAACTAACTTATTATAAATAAACGATGCAATATTTGAATCAACAGTTGCATCTTCAGTTGAAGCAACTGAATTAGTAAATGTTCAAACTAGTAATTGCGGAAACATTCTTCTTAAAATATTGTTTAATAATACATCTGAGATACCTAAAGCATCTAATGAAAATCTTTTATAATCAGTAATTAATGTTTTAGTTAATGTTTTTAAGTTATTTTTAAATGCTGGGTTATTTAAAAATGTATTTATAAAAATACTAATATATGATGATAAAGGATTGGAATGTTCGAAAACTCCTCCAGTTTGTATCACAAAATCTTTATTAGTTGCTGCTATATATGAAAAGTTTTGGGTTATTAAATAACTGTTTTGTTCAATAAATTTTTCAAAATCAGGATAATCATTTACTAATTTTCGTAAATATGTATTCGCATATCCTGAATTTTCTTTTCTAAAGAAATATTCGTTCATGGCAGTAGTGTTTGCTAATGATCTGGTAACACCAAAACCAGTTTCTTGATATCCTGCAATATTTAATACACCTGATTGGAATAAATCAAATGAATTAAATGAATCAATTATTTCTTGTTTATTTCCAATTTCTAATAATGCATTTGCAAAAGATAAATTACGGGCATGATCTTTAGTATTATTGAAAATTTCTAACCATAGTCTAATTAAAGGCAATACATCTGTAAGATAGTTAAATTCACTATATTTAGCAGGTGTTAGCTGTGATAATATTCTAGTAATGATAATATTAAAGAAACTTGAACTACTTTTAGGTTGTAAATTGATAAACCATGATGTTAAATTTCCAAATGATTCACGCACTTTGCTATCACTTGGTTCATTAACTATTTCCATTGAATCAAGGATTATTTTTCATTCTTTTACTTTTTGTAATACTTGTTCTTTTTGATTATTTAAATCATTAAGGTTATTTAATTCAAAAAATTCTTTTAAAACATTTTTATGTACATTTTGTAAAAGTTCTTTTGTTAATAAATCTTTATTCTCAGTTATTTGATTTACAAGGCGTTTGACCAATTGCAAAGTGGTCAAACTAGCATTTAGTTGATTCTTTAAATTTGTATTTGAAGAAAGTCTTGAACTTGTTGTATCAATGGGTGCTAATAACCCAATTAAATCAAAGAAATCCAATTTATCAGGATCTTGGTCAGGTATTGATAAATATTGACCATCAGAAATTTTTATATTTGTTCCTTTTGATGATAAATTAAGCATCTTAATAATTTCATCCTTGACACGTCGATCTGATCCAGAGATACTGAACATACTTTTAATTATTGCATAAGTTATTTTTTTAGAATCTAAATTAGTTATCAAAATATTTTTCTTTGATTCAACATCAGTACCCAAAAGTTTATTAAATAAAACTTGTGTAACTGTTGTAGCCTCTAATTCTATTTCCTCTTTTAAAGTATTTAAAAAGATTTTATGATCAAAGTTATTTATTAAAAACTTAATTCCGTCAATTAGGTTTTGATATTTTTTATTGGTGTCATTTTCTTTAGCATTAATTTGTGGCAATAATTCTTTAACTCCAAATGGCAAAATACCTAAAATACCTTGTAATGGATTATTTGGATTATCTCAGTCTGTTAAATAATTTATATCCAGGTTATCAAGTAACCTAATAAAAGCATCTTTTAAAATTGGATATTCAATTCCATTTAAAACGGCTAAAAGAATATCATAAATACTTAAACCACGTTTATAAATTTGCCCATTTAATTCATGTTCTTTATTATAATCAGTATTAAAGAAATGATTTGTATATCCGAAAATCTTTTTAAAGTTTATTGCAGAAAATATATCTCTTAAAATAATTAAGAATTCATCTAAGTTCTTAGATGCTTTCATCATCGAACTTAAAGTGTCATAATTAACCATCTTATCACCAGATAATAAAGCAATAAATGAAAATAAGTTATCAATATTTTTTGCTAAATAATTGTTCTTTTCTTCTTGTGTATTAAAATTAGACAATAAACCTAATACTTTATTAAAAACATTGTTAATTATTATCTTTATATAATCACCTTGCGGATGGTTAGAAACTTCATATAATCCATCTAAAATAATCTTAGGTAAAACGCTATAGTTTATTGATCCTGAAGAAAAAATTTGTGCAAAGTTATTTTTATCAAATGATTTCTTTAATGAACTCATTAAAACCAATAACTGTTCTTCGTTGATAAACCCTTTTTTATATAAATCGGTATTAATTATGCTTTTTCATAGTTTATTAATACCATAATCTAAGGAATTTTCATTTAAAGCCTGGTTAACTACTTCAACATCAGGTCCTCTAAATTCAAAAGGAACAAATACTGTATGATTAAAATCAGGAACCTCCATAACAAAAGTATTTTTAGGTAAATATGATTTTAATGTTAATTTATTAGAACTAAGTCAATTATACATTTGCCCGTTTGGTACTATTCCGTTCCGATCAATATTTAATTCAACATTTTTTCATGAAACTATTTGGTTTTGTTCATTATAAAAAGGTTTTAAAATTACAAATTTGCTATCATTTGATAGCAACATAACACCAAGATCGGCAAAAACATTGTATTCGTTATCTAGTAATGTTTTATTATTTTTATAATTTGTTAACTTATAGATTTTTGTCCTTGGTATATCAGTTACCTGACCTGATTGTGAATCAGTAAATTGAACTCTATTATATTCATAATCTAATTTAATATATTCTTCTGAAGGTATAATATTTGATAATGCTTGGGTTAATATAGCACTAGAGACATATGGGTTAAGTTCTTTAGCCACAAAGTAATTGGTTAAATCACTTGATTCTTTATTTAAAGTTGGGTATAAATCTTCATTAATCAATTTATTAATATTGTTTTGTATTCCGTAAATTGTTTTATTTTGATCACCTACATTAACAAAATGATAAACTTTTTTACCCTCTCCATCATTAAATGAATCAACAGTTATAGATTGCCTAATACCAATATTTTCATTTGATACTTTTCTTTCTAAATATCTGTAAATATTTTGTTTTGTGATTTCAAGCGCACCAGACCTGATTTTAAGCAAAGTATCACTAGCTATATTACGGTTAGTTAAATTTAAATAATTTTTATTATCTATCAAGGTATATCCTTCTATTTGTGCTATACCTTGATATCCATCATATGCAAATTTAGTATAATCAATGCCTCTTGGTTGAATTTGATTTTCACCTAATTTTAACAAAGTATTTTGAACTTCTTCATAAGATAGTAAATTTTTCTCTTCGTTTTTAGTTTCTATTTCTCCGAGAATAGAAAGGTTATTTTGATTTATATACGGAATATATTCGTTAACTATGGTTTTTTCTCAAAATGAGAATTTTGCATAGTCTTGGGGTATATCTCCAAATTGCGTAATCAAATTATCCATGAAGCTTTTATATGTTCCGCTTCATTTGTTTTTGGTTTCCCCAACATAAGTTGTTTCATATAACTTACGTTCAAAATAAGTTATTTTATTTCTTTGGTAAGCCCAGTTAAGTGGAATATTATATAACTTATCATTTTCAAAAGTTATTTTCCCATTATATTCAACTTCGATATCTTTATTATTAAATAAATTGTCATATGCAAAGCTTCTTAATAATTCTTTTGAATATAAATCAGTAAAATCATCACCATCAGTGTAATTAATTAAGACTGGTTTAATTTCTTTATTAATTACATAAACATAATTGTTATTATTATTTAATGGAGTTAATCCTAATAATTTAGCTAATTGATCGCCTGAGATTTTAACAACACCTTTGTTAGCTTCCCAATCTCTACCTTGTAATATGTCAAAAGTCATTAAGTTGTTTTCAGGATTTATATATAAAGTACTTAATTGTGAAACATAAATATCATTCTTTTCACTATTATAAATATATGCAATATCCTTAAATTTATATACTTTATCAAATCTAAAACGATTTTCTTTAGCAACAGATGTTTTAGCTATTTCTTGTTTATAACTACTACCTTCTTTTACGTATGTTTGAAAAGTAATTGGTCTTTTTAACTTAAAATATTTTTGATTTTGCGAATAATCAAGTGCAAATAATTCACCTTGTTGATTATCACCATTTGAACTATTATATAAATCAAGAAAATCTGAACGACTAATATATCTGTTTTGATATTCCTGTTGGTCAATAAAATAACTTAAGGGCAAGTATTGCTCAGTTATTTTATTGAAGTTTAAAATATTACTTGTTTCTAAGTAATTTTTAGTTAAATATTTAATTGGTTTATTGTAATCAGGAGAATCGTCTTCCCTGCTTAAACCATTAATAAAATATCCATTATTATAAGTATTACCATTAATAGGTAAATTTAAATCTACTGTTATATCATGGGCTTTAGATTGATTTTGATATTTTTCATATTGGATCTGCATAGTTTTTGTACTACCATGTAGAAATGTGAAAATTCCAGATGTAAGGAATATTAAAATAGTCAGTCCTCCAACTATTATTTTATTTTTAAATAATGATCTTCATACTTCTTTAAATAAATTTCACATATCTTGCCTCCTTTATAAATTGAATATAAAAATTTTATTTATATTATATAAAATAATTAAAATAAAATAATATTTATAATTTTTGATAATGAAATGATTTTTAGTTTTTAATAACTAAATAAAACATCTTGCAAAGTTGTGGGTTCACTTGCGTAATTAATAGTTATTGAGTACTCTTTATACCGCTAAAAATAGTAATAAAGAAAAACAAAAAAAACTAACACAAATGTTAGTTTTTTTGTTTATAAAAGATTTTATCAAGTATTTTATTGTTCTTGTGTGTTAGGTTCTTCAACCGATTCTGCTTGAATTTCTTCTTTTGGTTTGTCTTCAGTTAGAGAAATTAAAGAATCTAAATCAATTGGTTTATTTTCTTTTTTAACTTCTTCTTGTTTAGGTGGAAGTTTTAAGTTTTTAGCAATGTATTCGATTTCCTCAGAAATAATTGTTTCTTTTTCTAAAAGTAATGTCTTAATTAATTCAAGTAATTCTTTATTTTCGTTAATTACTTTAAGGGCAATTTCTTTAGCTTCTAAAATAATTTTACGAACTTCTAATTCAATTTCGTGACTAATTTGGTTAGAAATTGATGAACTAGTGGCTAAAGTTTTACCTAAAAATGGAGACCCAGATTCTTCTTGATATTTAATAGGACCTAAATCACTCATACCAAATTCAGTAACCATTCTGCGTGCAATAGAGGTAGCTTTATTTATGTCGTCAGATGCTCCAGTAGAAACATTATCGGCACCATAAATAATTTCTTCAGCAGCTCTACCACCCATGAAACTAGCAATAGATGCTAACAATTCTTTCTTAGAATAGTTATACTTTTCTTCTTCAGGCATCATTAAGTTGTATCCACCAGCTTGACCACGAGGGATAATAGTAATTTTTTGAACCTTGTTTCCGCCTGGAATTCTAATTCCAACTACTGCATGACCTGCTTCATGATAAGCAACCATTGTTAATTCACGTTTTGTAATAGTTCTTGATTTTTTAGCTGGACCTGACATTACACGGTCAATCGCTTCATCAATAATTTCTAATGTTATAACATCAGATCTTTCACGAACTCCTAATAAAACAGATTCATTAATAACGTTTTCTAATTGAGCCCCTGAGAAACCAGGTGTTCTTTTTGCAACATTAGAGAATTGAACATCGCTTGAAAATCTTTTTCCTTTTGCATGTAATTTTAAGATTTCTTCTCTTTCTTTAACATCGGGTAATCCAACTGTAATAACACGGTCAAAACGACCTGGTCTTGTTAAAGCAGGGTCTAAGACATCAGTACGGTTAGTTGCAGCAACGAACAAAAGACCTGAATTTTCTTTAATACCATCCATTTCAACTAATAGTTGGTTTAAAGTTTGCTCTCTTTCATCGTGCCCGCCTCCAATACCGCTACCTCTTGTTCTACCAATTGCATCAAGCTCATCAATAAACACAATTGCTGGTGCATTCTTTCTAGCTTCAGAAATTACACTTCTAACTCTTCTTGCGCCCATACCAACAAACAACTCAACAAAGTTAGATGCTGATACAAAGTAAAATGGTACATTAGCTTCACCCGCAGTAGCTTTAGCTAATAAAGTTTTACCAGTTCCAGGAGGACCACCAAGCAAAATACCTCTTGGCATCCTTGCTCCTGCTTCTTCATATCTTTTTGGATTTTTAAGATAATCAACAATTTCTTTAATTTCTTCAATTGATTCCTTATTACCAGCAACATCTTTAAATTTCTTATCAGATTTAATGATTTGTGCCGGTGATTTTTCTCCAAACATTCCACCTTGTCCATTCATCATTTTGCTTTGTCCTCTGTAAACAAAGTAAATAACAAATAAAAATAATGCTGTAGGAATTAATGATATAAGTATTGATGTAAAAATACTTTGTTCTGGAGTTTTAACTGACCAAACTTGCCCAAGTTGTGTTGAATTATTTACATTATTAGTGAATAAAACTGCTTTTCTCATTACATCTTGGTAATTATTTATTAAAGTATAAACTTCATTTATTTTCCCATATGTAACAGCACTTTCAGTTTTATCACCATTAGTTAAAACAGTGTTAATTGTGTTTTTAAATGGATCATAGACAATTGATACAAAATAATTCTTGTCTTCAGTGTCGCTAGCAGCTGCTTCTAATCTAAGAATTAATTGACTTATACTTAATTCATTTCCAGTTGTTCTTCTAGTTAATACATAATAAAGAACAATACCTAAAACTAATAAAATTAATATAGTTATTCAGATTATTATTTTTTTATTTTTCATACCTTCCTTTCTGTAACAAATATATTAAGTATATTATAAAATAAATTTAAAAGTTATTGTTTTATTTTTAATAAATTCCCTTTTTGTTTTTTGAGATAAAAATTATCATTCAATTTATATGAATTTGTTCTTTTTTTACTTAAAATAAAACTAACAATGTTTTCTATTTTATCATTAGATAATTTTATATTTTCATAATTACTATTTATAAACTTATAAACCAAGTCTTTTTTGTTTTTTAAATGTAAAAATATATCTTGGGAGAATTTTTTATTTTCTCAACATTTATATTCGTTTAATATTTTTTTATTTTTAAAACTCAAAAATAAGTTTTTGATTAATATTTGTGATAAAAAACTTATTTTTTTTAACTTACTTTTTTTGTTATTTTCAATTCTTATTTTATTCCTGGTGTATTTTGGAACATCATTTGTATAATCTTTTTGAAATGGTATCTTATTTTTAATTACTTTTTTAAGAATAGTGTTTTTAAAATACTTAAAGAGCAAGGGCCTAAAGATATTCATACCTTTATAATGGTTAATCTTACGAATTCCATAATATTCAACATCACGGTTTGAAGAAAGTTGAAAAATTGCAGTTTCTAAAAAATCGTCAAGATTGTGGCCAGTTAATAAAATATTACAATTTTTTTCTTTATATATTTTTTCAAAAAATGCATATCTTTGGTCCCGTGCCCAAGTTTGAAAATTTCCTTTTTTATAATCGAGTTTATTTAACGATAAACCAAAAAAAGGAATATCATATTTTTGACAAAAAATATTAACAATATTATAATCAACATTGCTATCTGGACGTTGGTTATAATTAACACAAGCGACTAGTATGTTTTTATAATTTTTATATTTATTTAATAAAAACATACTATCAGGTCCTCCGCTTACAGCAATAAGAATTTTGTTATTTTTTAGGTTTAGTTTTGTTTTTAGCATTAAATTTATTCATTACAGTATAAATATCATTAAAACCAAATAATATAGCAGCATCTGCACTTTTTTCTAAAACCATATTTAATTCCTTTATTTCAGGCTCGGTAAATTTTCCTAAAACAAAATGTTTTAGTTCACCTTTAAAAGGTGAATTTATTCCAATTTTAAGGCGTTTGAAATCTTCTTTATTGAGATATTGAATGATATTTTTAACACCGTTATGACTTCCTCCACTTCCTCCAACTTTTATAGTTGCTTTACCAATTTCAATATCCTTTTCATCGTGAATTACCATAATATCATCAGAATTTATTTTGTAGAAATTTGCCAGGTCTCGAACAAATTCTCCTGATAAATTCATGTAAGTTAAAGGCCTTGCGATAATTAAATCCTCAACTTTTTTATATTCACCTTTAAATCTATTTATATCTAAGGTAATCCCTAATTTTTCACATATTCGATCAATTGCTAAAAATCCAGCATTATGTCTTGTGTATTTATATTCAATTCCGGGGTTTCCTAATCCAACTATTAATTTCATCTTACTCCTTTAACATCCAACTTAAGTTTGTAATAATATTTCTTGGCTTTAAAAATTCTTTTAAAAAAATTGTTGAATAAATTTTATTTGTGTGTGCAAAGATAACTAATTCTTTTATAGCCCTAGAAGTAGCCGTATAGACAAGTTTTTTATATAGCATTTTTTTGTGGGCTGGGTGCACAACAAAAATACAGCAATTAATTTCACTTCCTTGGAATTTGTGCGCCGTAACCGCATAAGCTAATTTAACTTCATTTTTAAATTCATCTTTAGAATAGATAATTATTTTTTCATCATATCTAACATGAATCTCTTCTTTGTTGTTTGCGGAATTTTTTATAAATTTTTCAATATATCCAATATCGCCATTTGAAATACCTTCATCATATCTATTGACTAATTGAATTACTTTATCATTTAATTTAAATTTATATTCTAATTCATTTATTTTATATTTATATATTACTTCTGAATCTCTATTATACACATTTTGAATTTGTTCATTAATTTTATCAATACCAAAAAAACCTTTATACATTGGACAAATGACAATCACATTATTTAAATCATATTTATTTACTTTTTCTACAAATAAGTCACCTAAATCATTTAGGTAATCGTTATATATATTTAATGAAACACTATTTTTAGTTAATTTAGTCCCTTGATAATTACAAAAATCTGTATATATAATTTCTTTTGTTTTTTGATTTAATTCAGTAATTTTTACACTCAAATTATTTTTTAAGTAATCTTTAAAACTAGTGTCAGAATTTAACTTTTCAAAATCGCCAAGAGAATTAATAAAGTTTGTATAATCAATGATTTCTTGGCTTTCAGCCCTAAAATTCTCTTCTAAATAAGTTACTGAAATTTTCTGCGAATCAATTAAATCATGTAGTATGTTACCTGGACCAATTGCAGGCAATTGATTAACATCTCCAAGTAAGATTAGTTTTTGCAAGTTTTGACATACTGATAAAAGTAAATAAAAAATATTTAAGTTAACCATACTAAATTCATCAATTATTAAACATTTTATATCATTGAAATCTTCAATACTTTTTGTAACTTTTTCATCATCAGTTGGAATACTTAAAAAACTATGTATTGTTTTTGTAACAAACCCATGTTTTTTCGATAAATTAGCACAAACTCTTCCGGTGGGTCCAAGTATCATAAAATCTTTTCCAAGTTTAAATTTAGATTTTTTTAAAGTATCATGCAAATGTTTAATAATATTGCTTTTCCCGGTACCTGGGGCACCCGTTATGATACTAATATTATTATTTAAAGATTCGTAATAAGCTTCTTTTTGTTTGTCGGATAAATAATTTAAATCTTTTTTTGGCAAAATTTTTAATTTGAGTGGTTTTACATCTTTTATTTTATTAATCCAGAAGGTCACCATATTCTCTTTATCATAAGTAGTTTTTCGGCAAATCAAATTATCAACAGATAAAATTATCCCTTTATTAATCATATCCTTTAAAAATTCTTCAATAACTATATGATCATATAAATTAGAAGTTTTTTGTAATAACTCAATAACTTCGCTTGAAAAAAGAAAGGTTGAATTATTTTCTTCTAAAAAGGCCATTGAGTAGTTTAAATATGCTTCCAATCTTTCGTATGAATTAGTCTGATATCCTAATGCTAAAGCAAAAGTATCTACATCATGTAAATTTAATTTATTAATTAAAAACAAATTATAAGGATTATTTACTTTGTAATGAGTTAATAAATCTTTAACATTAGAATTTAAATACTTAATTTTTTCATATAAATTTTGAATTTTATTTAATTCAAAAAAGAACAACTCTTCATCAACGACATTATTTACATCAATTAATTGATTTATTTTATCTTTATGTTCTTCATAAATATTTTTTATCATTTCTTTTTGTTTAGTTGACAAAAAACTAGCAAAATCTTCGTTGCTTAAATCACCGTTCTTTACTTTTGTATAAAAATCTATAAAACCAATATGAGTTTTAATTTTGTCTATTGCAACAAACCCCACTTTTGGAGTTTGTTTTAAGTATCTAAATAATTCTGTTTCGCGATCAACTGTTTTAGGTCTAGTATAAAAATTAACCAAAACATAATTATTATTTTGGCCTTTAGTCGATTTTGTAACAATAAAATCGTAACTTTCAAAAAGTTTTGGTATATTTTTTGAAGCATAAACGACTATTTTTTCTTTTTTATCTGTTTCACACATTAACAAGGCTCATAATTGGCCAGGACTACTTTTTAATACTTTAATAGGTGTAGCAACATAGTGTTCTTCATTGGTCTTTAGTTGGTAATTACTCATATATTTAATAAATTATAAAATAATTTTTAATAATTAGAAATTCACAAATATTTCACAGAGTTATCAACATTTTAATAACTTGTTAGTAAAGATGTGAATTAAAATTACTTATTAACAAGTTATTTTTAAATATTTTATTTATAAAATAAAAAATATTATAAAATTTAAAAAT